>CAKPUA010000003.1:0-227278 GCA_934191235.1 uncultured Prevotella sp.
CCAAATTTTATTAGTTATATTACGTTAATTAACTCCCTCATTTTCAAACGATTACGTTAGAATTAACAGAGTATTGAGGACAAAAATGATATTTTATTTCTCAGGTACAGGAAACAGCAAGCATGTGGCCCAACGCCTGTCGCAAGCTACAGGCGAAAGTTGCATTTCGATAACAGACTGCATGAAGAAGAGCAAATTTTCATTTAACTTGTGTGCAGAAGAGCGTATCGGCTTCGTCACGCCTGTCTATTTCTGGGGGCTCCCCAACACTGTCGTGAGATTTGTCGGTCAGTTGAGTTTTACTTACTTGCACAAGAATTTCATCTACCATGTGCTTACGTTCGGAACCACCACAGGACAAGCTCATTATATGATGCAAGAATTACTGAAAAGCAAAGGCTTGTGGCTTGACGCAAAGTATAACGTGAGAATGGTAGATGTATGGACTCCGTTGTTTGACGTGTCCGATTACAAGAAGTGCCTGCGGATAACAGAAAGAGCAGAAAAGGCCACAGCAAAAGTCACAGAGAGGGTTTTGTCCCGACAGGCTGGTAATTTCGATTATCTGCGACTCCACCATTGGCTGGCTCACTGGTATTATCTTACCTACGAGAACCAGCGCAAGACGAAACACTTCCATGTGATGAAAGACCGGTGTATTGGCTGCAGCAAATGCGCTCGCCAATGTCCGGAACAGGCAATAGAGACTAGCAACGGATATCCGGTCTGGATAAAAAAGAAATGCACGCTATGTTTGAAATGCCTGCACAACTGCCCACAGTTTGCCATACAATATGGCAAACACACCCTAAAGCATGGTCAATTCGTATATCCAAGAAAGCCCAATGGTTTATGATGGTGTAGATTCGATAAACTTCAGACCAGTAGTTCCTTTGATTATAGATACAAAGAACGCGCAGGCTGTGCAACTATAGTGATGGAGAAATTGGCGGTCAAGAACAATATACGAACAAATTGGCCGTCACTACGCCAAGCGGAAGGCAAGCAGCCTCTTGGCACCCATCACCTTCAGCCATCAGTTGCATAGCAGCCCGACTAAACCTGCCATTGTCCTCACTTCATACAAAACGAAGAGCGTTCACGGTCACCCGATTTAACCTCACCGGCATGCTTTTGGCTGAAATCCCGATTGATGTCCATCAGTTCGCGCCGCCCGAAGATGTAGTCGTCATACATGCCTTCCATGTCAACGCCTTCGCACTCGCCATCGCCAAAATTGAGCGAAGCCTTCACTATCTCTATTCTTTCCTCGACAGTAGTGTCTTCTATCAAGATGCTTTTCTTCATGTTCTTGTTGTTCTCTTTTATATCGCGATGCAAATGTAATACTTTTCCGGCAAACCCAATCACTCTGTCACACTTTTTCTCCCTGTAAAAGTATGACAAACGCCTGTTTTCTTAGCCAACACAAACAAATGAACAAAAATAAAACGGGCGAAGACCATGCTTATTCGTTCATAAACACTATCTTTGCAAGGCGAACATACAAATACCCAATTAACAGACAACAAGATGAACGCAATAGACACAGCACTGCGCATTGCCGTCTCGGCACATGCCGGACAACTTGACCGCGACGGGCATCCCGTCATACTCCATCCACTCACCGTAGGACTAATGGGGCATACCGATGAGGAAAAGATAGCCGGATTTCTGCACGATGTGGTGGAAGACAGCAACTACACATTCGACGACCTCCTAAGGGAAAACATTCCAACCGGAGTGGTAAATGCCTTGCGCCTGCTGACCCACCCTAAAGGCACAGACTACTTTGACTACGTGCAAGCCATCATCGACTCCTACAATCCCATTGCCCTACAAGTGAAATACAACGACCTGAAGCACAACTACGAGCGAGGCAAGGCTTATCCCGACTTGCAGGCCAAGCACGGCAAGGCTCTCGGCATGATTGAAAAAGCCATCAAGGAACGATCGCAGACAATCCTTTACAAAACGCCCGACGACCCATCACTCGAGGTTGCCGTCTTTGCCTGCGGGTGCTTCTGGGGCACCCAACATCAGTTTGCCCGACGGCAAGGAGTGGTACGCGCAATGGCAGGCTACACAGGAGGCCCGGAGCCTTGCCCTTCATACGAAGACGTGCGCAGCCACAAGACACATCATGTGGAAGCCGTCGTGGTGGAATTTCATGCCGAAGAAGTAACCTACGAAGACCTGTGCAAACTGTTCTTCGAGATTCATGATCCTGCACAGACAGACGGTGTGGGTCCCGACTTAGGTCCACAATACCGCAGCTGCATTTTCTATCGCAACGAGTCTCAGCGACTGACAGCGGAGAAAGTAGTGCAATTGCTACGCGACAAAGGCTACGAAGTGAACACCTTGATTCTCCCAGCCAAAGAATTCTATATCGGCGAGGCATACCATCAACACTACTATGACCATACAGGCGGTGAGCCCTACTGCCACATCAGGGTCAAGAAATTTTAAACTTCAGCCTGTTGCAGGGAAGTTTGCAAACAATTTACCATAAAAACAAGCAATATGATTATAGAAGAAATCATCCGTCACAACAAGAGTTTTGTCGCCAACAAGGAATACGAAAAATATCTCACCAGCAAGTATCCCGACAAACGGCTCGCCATTCTCTCATGCATGGACACCCGTCTCACGGAGCTACTGCCTGCAGCACTGGGACTGAAAAACGGCGACGCCAAGATTATCAAGAATGCCGGCGGACTTGTCATCAACCCGTTCGACTCTGCCATGCGCAGCCTGCTTGTAGCCATCTACGAGTTGGGTGTGGAAGAAATCATGGTCATCGCCCATTCCAACTGTGGCGCCTGCCACATGAACGGGAGCGAGATGAAAGCCCTCATGCTCGAGCGCGGCATCCGTCAAGACGTGCTCGACACCATTGAACTCTGCGGCATCAATCTCGACCACTGGCTCGAAGGGTTCCACGACACCGAGGACTCCGTGCGCAAAACCGTGCAGACCATTCGCCGCCATCCCCTCGTGCCACAAGGCATTAACCTCCACGGCTACATCATCGACTCTGTGACGGGCGAACTCACGGAAGTGAAATAACCTTGAAGAGAAGACCATGCCAGCATCCATGCCCATCACGGAAACACTTCTTCATCGGTCAAAGAACACCCTTCAACGGCAGGACTATGATGGCTCAAAAGAGCCTTTTAAGAGGACATTACGATTCATCAAAAGATCTGTCCACCACACTCTCTGACTTGATAGCCTACTTTAACTTAATCCCCGCACAAGACTACAGGATGAAAAGCCGGGCTGTACGCGATAGTATCTCTACCTAAGTACTGGAGTACTTAGGCCATAGTACTGCAGTATACAGCCGATATACTCAAATGAAACCTACCAGTAAAGCAGTTCTTCATAGGCATCGAACGCCAAGTTCTCTGTCACTCCCACCTGTCTGAGCGTTTCAAGAATCAAGCGTTGTTCCTCTGGTGGAATCAGACACTCACCTCTTCTGCGCACAAAATAAGGATTTCTGCCGAACAGAGCAATGAGGCGCTTCATGAAAGCCTGATATTGCTGCGGATACATTCTCCGCTGAAAGTTGGTAAAACCTCGAGCAAACTTCACAGGGCTACTGTCACGATAGTACTCGCAATTTTCGTTGCTACTGCAGAACCGAGGTTTCAACACAGAAAGACAACGTTCTTCCTCATCGTCAAGCAACAAGGAATAAGCCAATTGGCGCAGACACGTTTTAGCCATAGGACACTCGGCCAAGGAACAAACCACATACCGGTTGGGTATAACCACATTCATCAATTTCTTCATACGACTATACTTTTTGACAGATTTAAAAACACGCTACAAATGTACAAAGAATTCTTCAAAACATTAAGATGTTTGCCTTATTTCTCACCTACATTCACAGGTTGTACACATCAACTACCTGCAGAAAGACAAGCCAGTACAAATGGTCGACAAAGAGACTTGTTGAAAACATCTTGAAAGGAACAGGGAAAGCATGGAAAAAACGGATAAATATTCACAATTAACACTTAAATTTGCGTTTTATTATAAATAATGTGTAACTTTGCAAAAATTATCGTCCAAACAAGAAACTTTATATATTTTAGCAACAAACTTATGCATATTGACAAACTACACCCACGCGTGCGGCGTTGGGCATTGGCAGGATGCTTGGTGTGCGCTTGCAGTGTGGCACAAGCCACTGTGGTCAACGACACCATTCAAGCCACAATTCAAGCTACGGCCAACAAGAATGTGATTCAGGGTAAAGTAATCGACGGGACCGACAACCAGCCTATGGTGGGCGTGACCGTGATGGTGGAAGGCACCACCAATGGCGTGACGACCGACGTCGACGGCCATTTCACTCTTGCCGTTCAAGGCAAGTGTAATATCGTGTTCTCCTTTATCGGATACAAGAAAGCCGTGATGAAATATGACGGCAAAAACCTCCATGCTTTCCAGCGCGTGGTAATGAAGTCGGACGCTCTCGACATTAAGGACGTAGTGGTAACCGGCATCTACCGCCGTCGCAAGGACAGTTTCACCGGTTCTTCATCTTCTTTCAAAGGCGAAGAACTCAAGAGTGTAGGCGCGCAAAACGTGCTCCAGAGTCTGAAAACACTGGACCCTTCGTTCAAGATTATGGATAACAACCTCACCGGTTCCAACCCCAACAAGACACCCGACGTGGAAATACGCGGAAAGTCATCAGTGGCAGGCCTTAAGGAAGAATACGGCACAGACCCTAACCAGCCGCTTTTCATCCTCGACGGCTTTGAGACCACCCTCGAAACGGTGATGAACCTCAACATGAACCGCGTGGCATCCGTGACCCTTCTCAAGGATGCCGCCTCAACAGCCATCTATGGTTCAAAGGCTGCCAACGGTGTGGTAGTTATCGAGACCAAGGCTCCTACCAACGGAAAACTGCAAATTTCATACAAGGGCGACTTCAGCCTCGACTTTGCCGACCTCTCCGACTATAATCTGATGAACGCCCGCGAGAAACTCCAGTTTGAGGAGTTGGCTGGCGTATATAAAGATACCACCAACGATCCTTTCAACCAAATCAAGCTCGACAACCTCAAGAACTCACGTCTGCACGACATTGAGCAGGGTGTTGACACTTATTGGCTGAGTGTGCCCTTACGTACAGGATTCACACACAAGCACAACATTTATGCCGAAGGCGGAGAACAGAACATACGCTATGGCATCGGACTGAACTACGGCAACGTGAACGGCGTGATGAAAGGCAGCGACCGACAGACCATAGGCGGCAACCTCGACCTTATCTACCGCACGGGCAAATTCCAGTTCAGCAACAAGCTCACCATTGATTATCTGGAGACCAACGACCCTGCCGTGTCGTTTGAAGAATACGCCAATGCCAACCCCTATTACCGCAAATATGGCACCGATGGTAAAATCAACAAATATCTATACTATCCGGAAGATGGTCTCAACGACAATCCCGTGAGCAATCCGCTGTGGAATGCCCACCTCAACAACTACGACCGCGGACAGAAATTCGGATTCACCAACAACTTCATTGCCGAGTGGTTTGCCACCACCGACCTGCGCTTACGCGCCAAGTTCGGCATCACAAAATATGACGACACGCAGGACACCCGGCTCTCTCCCGAGCACACACAGTTCGACGACCAGGAGGCTACCCAAAAGGGACTTTACACCCACTCGCTACTGAAATACCTCTACTATGAGGGCGACGTGAGTGCCACCTATGGTCGCCTCTTTGCCGGAAAGCATCAGGTCAACGCCGTAGTGGGTTTCAACTTCAGCAATACAAACAATAAAACCTACGGATACTCGGCCACAGGCTTCACCGACGACCAGTTCTCCGCTCCCTCATTCGCCAACAGCTATCCTGACGGAGGCAAATCGAAATACAGCGAAAGCGTGAAGCACGCCGCCAGTTTCTACCTCAACGGCGGCTATGCCTACGACAACCGCTACTTGCTCGACTTCAACCTGCGTAGCGATGGCGCCTCCATGTTTGGTACAGACAACCGCTTCCGCACCACATGGTCAGTAGGCTTGGGATGGAACATACACAAGGAGGAATGGATGCAGAAGAACGGCATTTTCCAAATGCTCAAGCTCCGCGCTTCTGTGGGTAACCCCGGTAATCAGAATTTCTCTGCCTATCAAGCATATACCACCTATATGTTCAACAGTCTGATGAGCAATGTGTTCGGCACAGGTGTAGTTATCAATGCCTTGGGCAACAAAGACCTTGCTTGGCAGGAAACCATCAACTACAACTTTGGTGCCGACATCACCACACTCGGCAACCGTCTGAACCTCACCCTTGATTACTACATCAAGAACACTGACCCATTGCTCGCCGTCATCACCACACCAGGATCTATGGGTGTGACGAGCGAAGCTCTCAATGCAGGCAAGCAGAAGACTCGAGGTTGGGAGGCCACGGTGAAATTCTCACCTATTTATATGCCAGAACACCGCGTCAATTGGAACATATCACTCTCCGCCACCCACTCCAAGTCAGAGTATGCAAATATAGGCAATGCTTTCAGCGCACTCAATGAAAGCGGCAAGAACTCGCTCCACAGCACCACTCGCTACTACGACGGAGGCTCTCCCACAGCCATTTGGGCTGTACGCTCGGCAGGCATTGACCCTGCCACAGGCAAAGAACTCTTCATCAAGCGCGACGGTACTTACTCGTTTACTTACGACACAGCCGACGAGGTGGTATGCGGTGACACAGAGCCAGACGTAGAAGGACTGCTCGGCACCAACTTCTACTACAAGGGCTTCACTTTCAGTTGCTATTTCCGCTATCAAATGGGCGGACAGCAATTTAATAGTTCACTGTTTGACAAGGTAGAGAATATCGGCACGGCAGACGTATACAACAACCAAGACCGACGTGCTCTCTATAACCGATGGAGCATCAACAACCGCAACGCACAGTTCAAGGGAATCTCGATGGTACAAAAGACCGACAAGTCGTCACGCTTCGTGATGGACGACAATACCCTCACCCTCGAGAGTCTGAACATAGGCTACGAGTTTCCGCTCACCATCGCAAAGAAACTTGGCATGCAGGCTCTCTCGGTACAAGCCAATATGAACGACATATTCCGTTGGTCGACCGTCAAGGCTGAACGAGGCATTGATTATCCATTTGCCCGCACCGTGTCATTCTCCATAGGCGCAACATTCTAACCCCCAAATGAAGACAATGAAAAAGAAATTATTTATCATCGCTATAGCATGTTGCACGCTCCTCTCCTCGTGCGACAACTGGTTGGAAGTGAAGCCTTACGACCAGATCTCGGAAGGAGAACTGCAACAGTCTGAAGAAGGATATCAGAAGATGCTCAACGGTATCTACATCGACCTCAACACAGATGCGCTCTACGGAAAGACACTTTCCGTGGAGATGATCGAAGTGATGGGAGGTGCCTATGCCATAGGCACCGACAACAGCGTGTGGGGCAACTACAAAGACCTTGCCAGCTACGAGTACGGCACAGAATATTGGCGCGACCGACTGGACCAGACATGGAACAAGGCCTATGCCCTCATCCTCAACTGTAACACGCTGCTCGGCAGCATTGACAACCGGCAGAACATCTTCACCGGCAGCAACTACTATATCATCAAAGGCGAAGCTCTGGCACTTCGTGCCATGCTCCACTTCGACATGCTCCGGCTATTCGGTCCCGTCTATTCCAAGGATAGCGACAAGAAAGCCATTCCTTACTATGACAAGCAGACCAACACACCCGAGGATATCCTCACAGCCAAACAAGTGGCTGAGCATGTGGTGGCAGACCTTGAAGAAGCACGTACGCTGCTCGCCAACGACCCTGTGCGCACTGAAGGCACACGCATGAATTCCAGCACAGACGGCAGCAGCAACTTTCTGCGCTACCGGGCTTTGCGCCTCAACTACTATGCCGTTGAAGCCCTTCTGGCACGCGTCAACCTGTACATCGGCAACAAGACGGATGCCTACAAGTATGCCATAGACGTGATACGTTCCTCCGACAATGACGTGTTCCCCTTCGTAGACAAGAGCCTCGTGACTGGTTCGCCTGCCGACCCCGACCGTATATTCTCGTCGGAAGTTATCTTTGCACTTACCAACACGAGCCGTGGCAAACTCTTCACCAGCTTTTTCGACCCTTCACGCCTGCCCAACTACGTGTTCCGCATGGACAACGAGCTTATGGACAAGCGCATCTATGGCGGAGCAGCCGCTACCGGTGGCTATCAGGACGACTACCGTTACCGCATGAACTGGGTGGCAACGGGCAGCAACCGCTACCTCTACAAGTATCGCGACATGACAGCCTCGGGCAGTATACAGAACACAATGATGCCCATGCTTCGCCTGGGTGAAATGTATCTCATTGCCGCTGAAGCCCAAAGCAACGACCTCAAAGCCGGTGTAAGTTTTGTCAACACTCTGCGCCGCAATCGAGGAGTGGCTTCACTGCAGACGCTCACCAAAGACTTGCTTGAGAACGAATACATCCGGGAACTCTATGGCGAGGGGCAACTTTTTTACCTTTATAAACGTCTCAACACCGACGTAATCACGTCAGCCTCGACAAGCAAGAATCCCAAGGCGAGCGACAAGATATTCGTGGTGCCGATGCCAGACTCGGAAACCGAAAACAGATAAGCCCTACTGCACATAAATGATAAAGACAATGAAAACAGCTATCATCAGAAACATCGTTATCGTCACGCTCTCTACACTCGCCTTCACGGCTTGCAGTGAGCAGACGCCCGACGAGTTCCAAAACATAAACGGTGTGTATTTCAACAACAGAAGCAACACCAACATTCTGCAAGACACTACCTCCGTCACCTTTGTGTACGAAAAGGGAAATGAGATGCAGGTGCCTGTGGTCATCCAGTTGTTAGGCCGCCCTGCTGACCACGACCGCAACATATCCATCAATGTCACATCAGCAGACGCCACACAAGGAACTGACTATACGCTGCCCGAGGCAGCCACACTCCCTGCTGGAGCCACCGCACTCAACTACATGGTCACCCTCAAGCGCACCACAGCCTTGAAATCAGTGAAGAAACATCTCACTCTTACCCTGCAGTCCAACGCCGAATTTACGTTGCCCGTAGATCATGAGGTGACTTCATCCGGCGACACAGTGACCACCATTAGCTACGGAATCATCTTCACCGACCAGTTCACCACCAAGCCCAAAGCATGGGAAGAAGACTTATTGGGAACCTTCACCCAACAGAAGTTTGAACTTATCTGCCGGGTGCTCAACGTAGACCCCGCCGACTTCAACGACGACACGAAGATGACCCTTGCCATGCAGTCGTTCGTTTGTGTGGAGATGACCAACTACGTGACTGAACAGAAGTCCAAACGCGACAACGGAGAAAGTTACGATAAGGACGCGTTCGACGCCCAGGGCAATGCACTATCGTTTGTGGAATAAAGGAAAACAAAACAGAATACAATAACTATGAGAAAATATATATGTGGAGTGCTCACTACCATGGCTGCTGTGCTTTGTGCCGGTTGTGCCCAGGACGAGGGCAACTATGACTATCATGAACTCAATGCCCCCGTTATCACGGGTGTGGCAGACAGCATGTCGGTGCTCATCCACGACCAGTTCACTCTCGACCCGTCAATGGGCGACAATATCACAGACACTACGGCCTACGACTATGAATGGAAGGCTATCAATCGCAGTGGAGACAACGAGGTGACCGTGCTCGGACACTACAAGAAGCTCTCACAAGAGGTAAGCCTAAACGCTGGCGAATACATGCTCTATTTCACCGCCACGGAACGAAGCACAGGACTCTTTTGGCGCAAGAACTATGCCCTCACCGTTAGCGACCCTTCATCGGAAGGATGGATGGTGCTCTGCGACGCTGACGGCAAGACACGTCTTGACATCATATCAAAAGTGACTGGCAAAACATATCGTGACGTGCTCTCCGCCAACGGCATGCCCGAACTTAACGGCCCCTACGCCATACAGTATGAGCCCAACAGTGGATACACGGATTCACCTTTCTACCTCTTTACCGAGGATGGCGCTACCCGCTTGTCGAAGAACAACTTTGCCTGGCAACGTGACTATCTCTTCAAGTATGAAGTGGCACAGTCTCCTGACGTGGCGCCACGCAGCTTGGTGTGCGAACAGAACGGCATTAGCCGCGTGTTCGTGAGCGACGGCAAGGTGCATTATGCACAAAACATGGGCATACAGGGACTCTTCGGTTCTGCTGCCAATAAAGACTTCAACGTGGCACCGGCTGTTGGCGTGAACATCGGTGCACAGAGCTATGTGTCCATATACCTGCTCTACGACACTACCAACAAGCGCTTCATGGCCTATTGCCCTCTCATTCAGAGTGCTGGCTTCAATGCTTCCACCTTACAGACCATGCCGGACATGGAGCAAATATGCATAGGAAGCAAGGGTAGCGACATGGTGACCGGTTCCGCCTTCACCGACTATCCAGAGGGCATGGACTTTGTCTATATGGAGAACACCAACTACGACCCGGGCAACGCCAAGATGGGCATCACCTATACTGTGTTGCGCAACGGCTCAAAGTATTATCTCTACGGCATACAGCTGGGCGATCTCATCACTTACAGCGACTGCACCTTCGGCATAGGCAAAGCCTACTATGGCGACCTAAGCCAATGCACCGACATCAACCGGGCACAGTGCTTTGCCTTCAGTTCACTGCGCAACTACATGTACTATGCCGTAGACGGAAACATCTATCGCGTGGACCTTTCTGAAAAGCCCCTTCGGGCAGAGCGTCAGATTTCACTCCTCGGCGAAACCATCACGTGCATGAAGTTCAACATCTACCGCAGCACGTCAACAACAGCCAACTACGACCTTGTGGTAGGAAGCGAGAAACAGGGCAACGGCATACTCCGCATCTACAACGGCATGACCAAGGAAGGCGACTTCAGTGGCGTGGCGCCTACCCTCTACACCGGCTTCGCCAAAATAGTGGATGCTACCTATCGCGAACGTACAAACTAAAAAAGGACAAGACAGACGATGAAAAGAACTATCATATCCCTCTTCCTGTTGCTTCTATTCACAGCCTTTATACAGGCAGAGGAGAACATCAAAGTGAACTTCAACGTGCAGAATCCTGTGGCTGCCAATGTGGCCATGGTGTACCACATGAGCGTGAACGAACACCCCCTCACTGCCGACGGCAAAGCCACGGCAGAAATTGAGGGACTGGATGCCGTGTACGCCAAGGTGTACTACGGCGAGAAATTCCGCACCGTGTATCTGCAAAAAGGCGACGTGGTAAACATAGCCTTTGACGCCAACGACTTCGAGAACAGTTTTACCGTGAAAGGCGGTAACGAGAAGGCGAACACCTATCTGGGCCGCATGCAGCTCATGGGGCTACCCGACGAGACATACAAGCAATCGTTCAAGGATTTCAAGACAAGCGTGGAAAAGAAGACAGCGTCCATGATACGCCTGCTCAAGGTGCGCAAGTTCGACAAGGACGACAAGTTCGAGAAGATGGAGGAAGGGAGAATCACCTACTTCTATGCCAATGCCCTGCTCATGTATCCCGTGAGCCACATGTATATGACCGGTGACACCACGAAAGTGACAGACCAGTTCTATTACGACGCCGTCAGGAAATATGTGCACGAGGACGACGATCTGGCTGACCTCGACGAATACCGCAACTTCATGATTGAGACCTCGCACATATTCGACTCTGCCAACCGGGGCGTTCGCCAAATGTATCCCAAGACACTGGCCGAAATGAGCTACATAGGCGACAATTTCAAGAGTGAGAAGGTGCGCGAGTCGCTCATCCACTTCCTTGCCTTCACCTACGTAGAGGGTAACGGTACGGACAACATCACGGATTTGGAAAACCTATACTATGCCTATGTCACCTCGTCCGTGCTCAACAAGCAGTTCAAGGAAGCCTGCGCCAAGTGGGACAAGGCTGCCGTGGGAAGACCTTCACCCGACTTCCAGGGCACAGACATCAGCGGCAAACAGTATCGTGTGCGTGACTTCCGCGGCAAATATGTATACATTGACATGTGGGCAACCTGGTGCGGCCCCTGCCAGAAGGAATTGCCCCATTTGAAGAAACTCGCCGAGAAATACCGCGGCAAGAATATCACCTTCCTCGGCCTTTCCATAGATAAGGACAAAGCCAAGTGGGAACAGCGCGTAAAGAGCGGTTCCCTTTGCGGCACACAGCTACACATCGGCACCGGCACACAGTTTCAAAAGGACTACAAGATTGGAGGTATCCCCCACTTCATCCTGCTCGACCCCAACGGTCGCATCGTCAATGCCAGCATGACACGCCCGTCGAGCGAGGACACGGAAAAGATATTGAACAGTCTGAAAGGACTGTAAGATATAACAGAGAGAGTTAATCACAAATTTATTCATCAACAACTAAAAACGAAACATTATGAAGAAGTTGATTTCAATGATGCTGTTGCTTTGTGCTATGGTCACATTCACAGCATGCTCGTCTGACGATGACGGTGAGTCACAGTCGCCCGTCAGCAACCTTGTGGTTCCGGCCACCGCTGCCGTAGGCACTGAACAAACAATCCAAGGTTCCGGCTTTGCATCGGGCATGACCCTGCAGCTCTGCCAATACGACAACTATTATGATGTGGATGCCAAGATGACGGCTAACGGCGCCACATTCACAATTCCCTACACCGTGCGGGCCGGACAGACAAGCGTCATCCTCAAACAGGGAGACAAGCAGTGGACCATCGGCACCATAACGCTGACAGATCCTGCCAACCCCATCATCTCACCCCAAATGCCTGAAGTGCTCTGCATGGGCCAAACCTACATTCTGGAAGGTTCCGGCTTCGAAGAAGGTGACTATGTGGATTTCACTCCCGTAGACGACCCAACTTGGGGTATCTCTGCAGGTCTTGGCACCATTACTTCCGACGGATTGCAGTTTGAAGTACCTAAGGGTGATATGACAGAAGGACAATATGAAGCATATATCTGGCGTGGTGAAAACAAATGGCTTCTCGGAACCGTTACCGTTGTCAAGGCTCGTCGCATCAAGTCTATCGTATATGAAAATCCTATGGTTGCCATGCTCGGTGTAGAGAAATTAACGCTGAACTTCGAGTACGACGGTATGGATGGAAAATTGAAAGCCATCACTTCTGATGCCGGAACCAACTGGAATTTCACTTACAACGTGACAGGTGAAAACACATACGAGATTGTCACACAAAGCCCTATTTGCGATGCCATGATGACATTCACTATGGAGAATGGCAAGATTAAGACCTCTACACCCTGCGCTCCTTACGACGATACGGAAAAGACCAACACGTGGACTTACAACGGCGACAAGCTTGTATCGGTGCTGAACTCAAACAGCAAACTATTCCAGGGCATACAGCTCACAAGCAACACCTACAATGCCGACGGCAATCTAGAGTCATTCGACATGGGTGGCGAGATGGGCTTTGCTTTCAGCAAAATCAGCGCAGTTCCTTATTCAATAGATCCCTGCTACTTTGTCAACTTGTTTAGTTACATGCTTCGAGGCGAAGACGTGCTTATCGGCATGCTGCTCAACCAGACCGTAATGGGCTCAAAAATGTTCCCATCCACCGCCAAGGCATACACCGTGAACGAAAAGGGTGAAGACGTGTGGGTAGACGTGAACATGAACACCACTTTCACGAATAACGTTCTGACCATTGACATGACCCAAACTGCAGCGGATGCAGGCATGTATCCAACCAAGATAACCGTGACATACGAAGACAAGTAAACATAGCTGTACCTTTTTAAACACATTCATCCGGAAAGACTTTCACGTAAGGAAGACTTTCCGGATGTTTCTTTTATCGACATTGTAACAGCTATGTTCTCTCACCTCAAGAGCCATAAAGGAAAGGGAACTCATCTTTAACGGCATGGTAGCATTTCGTTAATGGCACACTAACGCATCGCTAAAGACATTGTGACACATCGCTGACGCCAGACTAACACAATACCAACGGCACACAAACAGACTTTACACCTCGGAGAAGACGAGATGTAACGGGGACTTTCATCTCACTCCCAAAAGAAGACGAAAGCCAAGGAATAGTAGAACTGAACAAGAAGGATGTAGACTGGCATATAGACAGCCATTCTACGAAGCCCTTGTGTGCAAGCAGCATGCACACGACCCAATGTGCTCAATGAACCGCTCGCCACACCATAGGACAATGACATGACGATGAGCATAGCTGCAAGCATAGGAAGAAGCCCGCGACTGAAACTGCTCGGCAACAGATGTCCTGTGACGCTCAACAGAATAGCATGGGGCACACAAGTGAGAAGCAGCGTAACAACCACGAAAACCAGCAACTCAAAAGCCACCAACCACAGCCCCAAAGTTTGTCTAAAGAGCAGAGTCCGGCGTGAACACAACGTGACAACCGCACTGCCGAAACCGCTGGTGCGGACAGTCCCCGCTGCCATGAAGGCAAGCAACAACCAAACGAGAATGGGTGACAAAAGGTTGGATGTGAACTGTCCAAAAAGCCATCGCAACGCCTCTGCCGAAAGCAACGAGCGCACCGGCAACTGCGGCAATGCAGCCGTGACCACCCAAGTGACGAGCATCAGCAACAGCTGTGCTGCCACAATGGCAAGAGCTAACCGGCCCAAAAACCTGTTAGTCTTCATCCGCCACCAGATTGTCGAGGTCGATGATGCGAAGTTCCAATGCCCTGGTCACCAGTCGGGTGGCATTGACGGATGCACCGCCATTTCCAGCGGGAAAGAGTTTCTGCACCAATTCGTTCTGCCGTTTCTCCAGACTCTTCACACCAAAAGGCATCCCCTTGAGGGCTGCTATCTGCTCCTTGGTGTAGCCCAAGGCAAGATGACGGAGCAACCGCTCGTCGTATTCGTCTATCTCATAGTCGATGAGTGCATCCTGGTGCATGAGTTCCTTGCCCACGCTCCGTTTAAATCGCTCCACGATTTTCTCAAGAATAGGCTGGTTGAACACCAGACGCTTGCCGCTCATCACACTTTCCACATCACCTCGAGTGAGCATCTCACCGCTCTTGAGAATGATGCCGTCGGCGCCTGCATCGAGCACGTCGACCCATAGTTTCTCATTGAGAATCTCGCCCGTGAAAATGAGCACCTTGAGCTTGGGATGTAGCTGCTTGGTCTGACGACATATCTCTACCCCTACGGTTGTGGAACCTCCCAACCCGAGGTCGAGCAGCACCAAATCGGGCAACTGCTGCTTGATCAGTCGCCAATAGGCGGGTTCACTGTCGGCCGTGCCGATGATTTGTGCTTCGGGTATGTCGGTCTTCACTATGCCCTCGGTGCCCTTTAGCTCCAAGGGAACGTCTTCCACGATAAGAATATTGAATTTATCCATAATTATTTATTGGTCTTGTTCTATTGTGTTCTGTTTATGGGCTGTGCCGGCTGCTGCGAGCATAACCATAAAGCAAGTTCCTCCATCGGGAGACGGACTTGCCGTGATGCCGCAAGAACGGCGGTTGGTCTGTTCACCATTGTCGCGCACTATTTGCCTGCAAATGAAATAGGGTATATTGTCGCGTAGCGGACTGAAAAGGTTCTGGCATTGGGTGGTGTCGATAGTCAACCTGTCGAGGGTTACTTTCACAGCCACATAGTTGTCTTTCTGTTCTGCTTCCACGGTCAACGCATTGCCGGCATTCTGCAGTTTCAACAAGGAGAACAGTTCTCTCATTGCCACGCCATCGCCTATCAGCGTCAAATCTGCACCCTTCGTGCACACGGAAGACCTTGGCAACAAATCCGACAGACGGACTGATTCACAGGCCATGGGCGCTTGAAGCAAACTAATGGCCTGACTGAGGAACAGGGAATAAAGACGTTTGTAGTAGTGCCCCAACTGATTGATGACAGCATAGTCGGCTGAGGGATTGTCGATTTGCTGGCGGATGGTGGCAGGATAATACATGGTTTCGTGCTTGAGAGAGCTCAGGCAGTTGTCAAGCACATTGTTGGCCGTGTAGAACCGCTGACTCTCAAAAATGGCCTTCTTTGTTTCCTCCTCTATTCTCCGGAGTTGCTCAGCGTTGGCAAGGTCGTCGGCAGCGGCATGTGTAAGTGCAGCCTGCACTTCATCAACTGTCGAATGGAGCGATTGGGGATAACGGGAGAAATCAATGTGTTCAAGAGCGGCAAGTTTGTCCTTGTCTGGCTGTGAACTGGCGAGAATGTCGTTTACGCCCTTCATCCGCTCCACGTAGAACCGATAGTAGAGCCTGTGGCGGAAGTAAAGTAGATAGTATGCAGGAAAAAGCAGGATGAGAAGGATGACAAGCAAGACGACCGCCACGCCCTTATTGGTTTCAGAGCGTTTCATCTTGTAGCAATATTCGCCCAAAGAACGGTCGGCTGACTTCTCTTTGAAAAGTTGGGTGTATGCCTTGTTGTTGTACTCATAGAGCGGCATGTCGTGAAGGGCAAGCGCTGCTACGGCCGTCTCGTTACGTATCTCGAGAATGGTGCCGAAGTCTATAGGCAATCCCTGATGCAGCCATACAATCTCTGCCGGCAAGTGTGAAAGTCCCGCAATCCGGAGCATATCGTCTTTTCCTTGGGGCAAGATAACATGATAGGCAGCATTGAGATACTTGCGGCAACTGTCGGCAAACGTCACACAATCAGCATAATGGGCTGTAAGATTGGCATGATAAGCACTGTCGGAATAGTTGCTCGCCATATGTAACATGGATTGGAAAAGCCTTTGTTGCCTGGCGTCAAGATGCACAGGTATTCGCTCTTCTACCGGAGGAAGGAACATATCCGTATCCAGCGGTTCGTCAGCGAAGATATTCTGGCCCAACGACAAACAGTTGGAGGAAACAAGCAAGACAAACGCGACAACCATACGTGCCACCCCCTTGGGCAGACGGAAGAATATGCGGGTGCCCTCTCCCACTCGGCTTTCCACACTGATGGAACAAGACTTGAAAAAACTGCTGGTCTTCTTGTATTTCTCAATGATGCCCTTGCAGTTCATCAGTCCGAAACCGTGTGGACGCACTTCCGCGGTGGCATCACTTTGGTCTGCAATAGACTTGTGGTCGAAAAGAGACTTGCACTGGGCCTCAGTCATGCCGCATCCGGTGTCTTGCACGGAAATTTCGACACTATCGTCTACGGGGTGAGCACTGACTACAACTTGACCTCCAGATGGAGTAAATTTTCTTGCATTGTCGGCAATGGTATTGAGCATGAATAGTGTGAGCACACGGTCTGCCTTAACAAGACAGGTCGTAGGGTTGACCACCAATTTTATGCCCTTTCGGGCAAACGAAGAACGATTGCCCGAAAGCAACTCAAAGAGCCACATCACCGGAAAAGTAGTTATATTCAGACGCACTTCGCCCTGACGCAGTTGAATCCATTGGGTAAGCATGGTGTTATATTCTCCAATGCAGTCAGTAAGTTCCCTCACATACTGAATGCGTTCGGCTCGCCGACCATCAGTGTTCTCCTCCGTTTTCATGCGTCCCATCTCATGGAGCAAACGGTCTATAAGCGGCATGACACTGAGAGCGACGCCAATCTTAGCCCGCTGTTCGATGTATCGCAGATGGTTGCCTTCACTCTCACGCTGAGACATAGCAAGCCGGTCTTCTGCATCGGTAATAGAATCGTCAACAGCATTTTTCACCACCTTCCTTTGCTCTTTCCAGAGTTCAAGAGCATGGTCTGTGGTATTGGTGTATCCTCTCTTTTCCCTTTTCACACTATATCGATTGAGGAGAAACAGCAAGACTGCAATGATGATGATAAGCACAATGACAGCTCCAATCATCAAGTTGAGTTGGATTATGGAAGAAGACAGCTGGTCAGCCCGCGACTCGAAATATCTGTCTTGCCGGGTCTGTTCCTGCAAGTCAAGATAGATATTACGGTTGTAGTCGCTCTGTGGTTTGTCGTTGACAGATGAATAAACCACACTCAACTGCTCACGGATACTCGCTACCATTTCCGGTGCCTGGTCTATACCGGGAACCTTCAGGGCATCATTCAGACAGATAAGGGATGAACGATAGTCACCAATACGTTCAAAACATTGTGCGAGCGTACGATAAGCACCTGCAGTCTGATAGACGTCACCATAGCGATTGAACATGTCAAGGGAATGTTGGGCAAAGTTACCCGCCAACAGAGAGTCGGGCATTCCATCTTGATTTATGGCATTCATGGCAAGGTAGTTGGAGTGTAACAACTGGCTGCCGTAACGTTCATCGGTGAGGTGCTCACTGATAGCTTGCAATGCATTGGCTTGCCAATAAGGGTAGCGAGCATATTGAGCGATAAAATAGCACTGTACCAGGTAGCCCATCTCCGCCTGTAGAATAGAATCCTGAGCACCTACCGTTATCACTCCGCCAGCACCTACGTTATAGAGATAGTTGAGAAACTGTGCCGTATCCTGTTGCAGTTCACCATCTTCATCAATTGCCTCTATAGCCGAAACAGACTGCCGTTCGAGCCCTACATAATAATAATAGACGGAAGAATTGATGGCATATTCCGAACGGGCATACGTCATGCGCCTCTGTTCACGAGGCGTAAGAGAAGCATTGTCTTCGTTGATACGCTTCAGTCTGCGTGTGGCACGCTCGTTATAAGTATAAAAGTCTTTGTTTTTCGACTGCCGTTGACAAAGTTTCATCATCTGAATATCTGCCACCAGCAATTCTATTTGGTTGTCGGTAGCGTTCACGCTATCAAGTTGCCGTGCAGCAAGGGCATAGTCCATGCGGGCCATACTCGCAAACGCCAGATTGTTGTAAGCTTCAGCCTCTCCGTCGTCATACCCCGCAGAGAGTCGAAGAGCCTGTCGGGCAAAGAATTCTGTAGAGTCGAGATTGCGGTAATGCGAGGCATAAGAAAGGTCATTAAACCTATCCACACTTGGCTTGTTGCCTGAAGAACACGACATAAGAATAGCCACAGCAACAAGACAGGCAAGTGTTGCTATTCTCGTGAAACATAGTCGTTTACGGTTCTTCATACTAAAAAGAAAGAAAAAAGGTTGAGTATGCAAATGCACGCATCGGAAGACGCGCCTAACATGCATACCCAACCCGTATTTATAATTGAGGATTTATCCTCTTGCCTTGGCAATGTAGCCGAGAGCCTCTACGCACTTGTCTGTGATAGCCTTCCAGTTCTTGGCAGCGACCACGTCCTTGGGGAAGAGCTTAGAGCCCATACCTACGCAGTAAACACCAGCCTTGATCCACGAAGTGAGGTTCTCCTCGTCGGGAGAAACACCGCCAGTAACCATGAGCTTTGACCATGGCATAGGAGCCATCAAGCCCTTAACGAGCTTAGGACCGAGCACGTCGCCAGGGAATATCTTGCAAAGGTCGCAACCACTTTCCTGTGCGAAGCCCACCTCAGACACGCTTCCGCAGCCCGGTGTATAAGCCACAAGACGACGGTTGCAGATCTTGGCAATCTCGGGGTTGAACAAAGGACCTACTACGAAGCAGGCACCGAGCTGAAGATAGAGAGCAGCTGTGGCAGGGTCTACTACAGAACCTACACCAAGAGCCAACTCAGGGCACTCTACAGCAGCGAACTTAACTACTTCCTCGAACACCTCGTGAGCGAAATCGCCACGGTTAGTGAACTCGAAAGCGCGAACACCGCCATCATAACAAGCCTTTACGACCTGCTTTGCTACTTCTGCATCCTTGTGATAGAATACAGGTACCATTCCTGTCTGACCAATCTTGTTCAGAACAGCAATCTTGTCAAATTTTGCCATTTCCTTATTATATATATAATCCTGAAATTATCTCTGAACACGACCAGAAGCGTCGCCACCGGCCAATGTCTCTACCTCGGCAGCGTTCATCATGTTGAAGTCGCCAGGGATTGTATGCTTCAGTGCAGAAGCTGCAACAGCGAACTCAAGAGCCTTGCCCTGGTTGTCAGGCCATGTGAGCAAACCGTGGATAAGACCACCTGCGAAAGAGTCACCACCACCTACACGGTCGATGATAGGCAGGATATCATAGTGCTTGCTCTGATAGAACTCCTTGCCGTCATAGATAAGAGCCTTCCAACCGTTGTGTGAAGCACTGAGAGACTCACGAAGTGTGGAAACCACATACTTGAAACCGAACTCCTTCATCATACCCTGGAAGATGCCATAGTAACCTTCAGCGTCAGTCTTGCCGCCAGTCACGTCAGCGTCGGGCTTGAAGCCGAGACAGAGCTGAGCGTCTTCTTCGTTGCCGATGCAAACGTCAACATACTTCATGAGGGGTTTCATGATACTCTGAGCCTTCTCAGAAGTCCACAGTTTCTTGCGGAAGTTGAGGTCGCAGCTCACAATCACGCCGTGACGCTTGGCGGCCTCACAAGCGAGCTTTGTCAGTTCAGCAGCCTTGTCGCTGATAGCAGGAGTGATGCCGCTCCAGTGGAACCACTGTGCACCTTCCATGATAGCATCAAAGTCGAAGTCAGAAGCGTCAGCCTCAGCAATAGCGCTGTTGGCACGGTCATAAACGACCTTGGACGGACGCATAGAAGCGCCAGACTCGAGGAAGTAGATACCCAAACGGTCACCGCCACGAGCAATGAAGTCTGTATGAACGCCGAACTTGCGGAGTGCGTTTACTGCGCACTGGCCGATTTCGTGTGTAGGCACTTTAGAAACGAAGTATGCGTCATGGCCATAGTTAGCGCAGCTCACTGCCACGTTAGCCTCACCACCACCATAACATACATCGAAAACTTCACTCTGAACAAATCTCTTCTGACCTGGAGAAGAAAGGCGGAGCATAATCTCGCCCATTGTAACAACTTTAGCCATTCTTGATAAATTTTGTTTCTTATAGATTAATCTATTACTTGTTTGCGAGCACAAAAATAGTACAAATTTCTTTAATACCGAAACAAAACAGGGAAAAATTAGCTTTTGTCCCAAAATATTACGCTGTGTGTTCGCACAATTCAACCTTTTTGCGTATTTTTGCACCAAAATATAGAACAAACGTACTCAATTAAGTATGCCACAGAAAATACGAATCAAAGACATTGCAGAGAAAGCGGGCGTGTCTGTGGGCACCGTCGACAGAATTCTGCACCAGCGTCCCAATGTGTCGCAGGCGGCAAGGGAAAAGGTTGAGAAGGTGCTTCAGGAAATCAACTATCAGCCCAATGTCTATGCCAGCGCATTGGCCTACAACAAATCGTTCACTTTCTACTGCATCATTCCGAAACACGAGTCGGAAGCCTATTGGGACGAAGTGGAGGAAGGGGCCATGAAGGCATGCGAGATGCGCCGCGACTTCCACATTGACGTGAAGATGATGTACTACAAGCGCTTCCACAATGATACTTTTGAAGAGCAGTACACCAAATGCATAGAGATGAATCCGGATGGTGTTGTCATCGTTCCGAGTGACATCGAAGCCACCCGCAAGTTTACCGACATCATGCACGAGCGCGACATTCCTTTCGTCATGCTCGACTCCTATATGCCCGACTTGCACCCGTTGGCATTCTACGGACAGGATTCCTTCTGCAGCGGCTATTTTGCAGCCAAGATGCTCATGCTCGTAGCCTTCAAGGAGAAAGAAATCATGCTCATGAAACAGATGAAAAACGGCAAGGTGGCCAGCAAGCAGCAAGATAACCGTGAAGTGGGGTTCCGACACTATATGCATGACCACTTCCCGGAAGTGAAAATCACAGAGTTGGATCTGCCACTTGAGGGCACCAAGAAGGAATATGACCGCATCATGGAGGACTATTTCTCTCACAATCCTCAGATTCACCATTGTGTGACACTTAACTCCAAGGCTCACATCGTGGGCGATTTTCTGCTGCGCACCAACCGCCGCAACGTGCAGATAATGGGCTACGACGTGATGGAGAAAAACGCCGAATGTCTGCGCGAGGGCAGCGTGTCTTTCCTCATAGCCCAACACGCCTACATGCAGGGATACTATTGCATAGAAGCTCTCTTCCGTGCCATCGTGCTCCGCAAGAAGGTTACACCTATTAATTATATGCCTATAGAACTCCTCACCAAGGAGAACTTGGCTTTCTATCGCAGAACACAAATTTAAACCAAGCTACAATATGAACAAATCATCATTCATTAAAATCAACCCTGCCGATTCAGTGGTTGTATGTCTGCGTCCCTTCAAAAAGGGAGAATTCATCGAGGTAGACGGCAAGCAGATCACCTTGCTGCAAGACACGCCTGCCGGACACAAAGTGCTCATCGACGATGCACCCGAAGGCAAGGACATCATCAAGTACGGCTATCCTATAGGTCACGCCAAGAAAGATCTCAAGCGTGGCGAGTGGGTGAACGAGAACAACCTCAAAACGAATCTCGCCGGAACACTCACTTATACATATAATCCTGTAAAAGAAGAACTTAACATCAAGAACGACAACCGCACCTTCAACGGATACGTACGCAAAAACGGTGAGGTAGGTATCCGCAACGAAGTGTGGATTGTGCCTACCGTGGGATGTGTAAACGGCATTGCCGAGCGCCTGGCCAACAGACTGCGCAAGGAAACCGGCTGCGAGGGCATTGACTCTATCTATGCCTGGCATCACAACTACGGATGCTCACAGCTGAGCGGCGACCACGAAAATACCCGCAAGGTGCTCCGCGACATTGTGCTTCACCCCAACGCAGGTGCAGTGCTCGTTCTCGGCTTGGGTTGCGAAAACAACCAGCCCGAGAAGTTCGAGGAGTTGCTCGGAGACTACGACAAGGACCGCATTAAGTTCATGGTGGCACAAAGAGTGGCCGGTGACGAGATGGAAGAAGGCATGCGCATCCTGACTGACCTCTACAACAAGGCTAAGGAAGACAAGCGCACGGCTTGCCCGCTGAGCAAACTTCGCGTGGGACTGAAGTGTGGAGGCTCCGACGGATTCAGTGGAATCACAGCCAATCCACTCGTAGGTGAACTGTCTGACTATATCGTGGCTCAGGGCGGTACAAGTGTACTGACCGAGGTTCCCGAGATGTTCGGTGCAGAGACCATTCTCATGAACAGATGCAAGACAACGGAACTGTTCAACCAGACCGTTTCGCTCATCAACAATTTCAAGGAATACTTCCTCAGTCATGGCGAGCCTGTAGGTGAGAATCCATCTCCAGGCAACAAGGCCGGTGGTATTTCCACACTCGAGGACAAGGCTCTCGGCTGCACACAGAAATGCGGACGCGCTCCCGTGAGCGGTGTGCTTGAATACGGAGACCGTCTGCAGACAGAAGGCTTGAACCTGCTCTCTGCTCCCGGAAACGACCTCGTGGCATCCACGGCTCTTGCATCTGCCGGTTGCCAGATTGTGCTCTTCACGACAGGACGTGGCACGCCATTCGGCACCTTTGTCCCCACCATGAAGATTTCCACCAACAGCAACCTCTACAACAACAAGCACAACTGGATTGACTTCAATGCCGGAGAACTTGTTGAGGGCACTGACATGAAAGACCTCTTGCCCAAGTTTGTGGACAAGATCATTGCCGTGGCCAACGGTGAACACACCCGCAACGAAGAGAATGACTACCGTGAGATTGCCATCTTCAAGAACGGCGTGACACTCTAAGGCGAAAGCCTCAAACCATTCATATTCATTGGCGGGCTCATAGACTCTGAGTCCGCCAATGTTTTTAATCAATACAAGCCCATGAAAGGATTTAAAGCACTCAGTCCACTGCTCCTGTTCATCATTCTTTATCTGATCACCTCTATTGTGGCTGGAGACTTCTACAAGGTGCCCATCACGGTAGCTTTTTTGCTGTCGAGCATCTTCGGCATAGCCGTGACAGGCAAGCAGCCGCTCAAGCAACGCATCGAAGCCTACAGTCGTGGTGCCGGCACAGGCGACATGATGCTCATGCTCTGGATATTCATCCTCGCAGGAGCCTTTGCCTCGTCTGCCAAACAGATGGGCAGCATCGTTGCCACCGTCAACCTGACGCTCCACGTCCTGCCCTCAAGCATGCTCCTGCCGGGACTTTTTCTGGCGGCATGTTTCATCTCGCTGAGCATCGGCACCAGCGTAGGCACCATCGTGGCGCTAACCCCCATAGCCACTGGCATAGCCCACTCCACGGGTGCCGACGTACCTATGATGACAGCCGTAGTTGTGGGCGGTTCTTTCTTCGGCGACAATCTCTCGTTCATCTCAGACACAACAGTTGTGGCCACCTCTACCCAAGGATGCAAGATGAGCGACAAGTTCCGAGTCAACAGTTTCATAGCAGTGCCAGCAGCGCTCATCGTGCTCGTCATTTACATTCTGACAGCTACCGACGTGCAGGCACCCACACATATACCCAATGTGGAAGTGGTAAAGGTGATTCCCTACATCGTGGTGCTGGTCATCGCCATACTGGGGCTAAACGTTATGGCAGTGCTCACCCTGGGACTGCTACTCACAGGCATCATCGGCATGCTCGACGGCAGTTACGACCTCAACTCTTGGTTCGGCGCTATGGGAAGCGGCATACTCGGAATGAGCGAGCTCATCATCATCACCATGATGGCTGGCGGACTACTCGAGATTGTACGCATGAATGGCGGCATAGACTGCATCATCCGTGTACTCACACAACACATCCACGGCAAACGTGGAGCCGAAGCGTCCATCGGCGCACTTGTGGCACTGGTAGACGTGTGCACAGCCAACAACACCGTGGCCATCATCACCGTGGGCAAGATAGCCAAGCAAATCGGAGACCGCTTCGGGGTGGACAACCGCAAGTGTGCCTCACTGCTCGACACCTTCTCGTGCTGCATGCAGGGCATCATCCCCTATGGGGCGCAAATGCTTATGGCTGCGGGCCTTGCAAAGCTTAATCCCATCGAGATTATTCCCTTCCTCTATTACCCCTTCGTTCTCTTTGCAGTAGCCATCATGTGCATCGTGTTCAGACTGCCGCGAAGATACAGTTAAACCATATCCCCAAGTATTACAGATGGAGAACATTATTCTGCGCAATCTTTTCCGCCTTGTCAAGGCGGGAGGTTTCCATTCCGACATAGAAGACATTGAGCCGATGTCGGCCTTTAAATGGCGGAAGCTCTGTCGAGTAGTCCATGCGCAACAGCTCACCTACTTCTTCAACGAGGGTGCACGGCTGTGCGCATCGCAACCCAACTGTAACATTCCGCCCTCACTTCTTACAGTCTGCCAAGCCGAAGACAGGTATGAGCTGCCCAACTTCCGCAAACTGGCTTCCGACCTTCACCTCGACGTGCCCATTCTCGACAAGCGCCTGCATAATATCATCGAGGGCGAAATTCACGCCATTGACACTTCTGTAGAAACAATGACCATGCTTGCCATCATCGTGGACACGCTCAACGACATGCTTAACAGTGGCAGGGTGATGCATGGCGTGATACACCTGGGAAGGTATCTGCGCTCCGTAGGTGACAAGACAGATTTCAATAAACTCGACCGGTGGCTGAACAGGCTCATGCTCCGCCGCATGGCCCAACTGCAAGGGAGTATTCTCGTCAGCCTCTTCGGCTTCGAGCCCGACGAGATTCCCTTCCTCAACCGCATGGAACCATCAGCCCGTATGGTTGCCCTCCGGTCACTCGACCATAGCCAGCACGACGTGTCGGGAGAATGGCACTTCCGCCAGAGTGCCACAGGCATGATACACAACAACAATGCCGTTTTACGCCGCAATCTGCGCCGAAGCATCTGCTACATCAACTATGCTCCGATAGAAACCATCGGCAATTTCCTAAGCAAGTTCAGCCACTCACTCTCAGAAATAGAAGAATAAATGGGCCAAACCGGCATTGGGAGAGACACGTGTGACTTCAATGATAGAAGTATACAAAAACAGACTGAAAGCCCTGTATTTTCAAGTTTTTTGTTCTTATACTGCTTTGTCTGATAAAGTTCTCCTCACGCGCGCACGAGCGCAGGAAAAGTTTTTCATTTTTTCACCACTATCTATCACTTTTTCTGATATCTTACATTATTTTACTGATTGTCAATTAGATAAACAGAGTGATAGATACGTGATAGATGGCTAAACATCTATCACATCTATCACCGATTTGGCGTTTGCCAGGTTCAAGCAAAATGCCCAAAATCTGTCACATGGTTTGGGCACTCATTGCCCACGGCCGTGGCAATGAATGCCCAGGCGGTGGGAAGAAGTGAAAGTCAGTCATTAAGAAACGGCAAACGGCCAACTTTACAGAGCACATACTGCCCGTAAGAGATTCGCATCCATCCAAATGCAGCGACATCAGGTACCACGCCAAGTTCCGGATGAGAAGAGCAAAAGGTGTAAAAGACTTAAAAAGCACTATTCTTATTTTGAATTATCGCATAAAGTCCGTAACTTTGCAATTATGAAAATAAAGACAATCATCATCACGGCATTGGCTGTCCTGAATTTCCATTCGGCCAATGCACAAAGCAATAGCTATATAGAATGTGAAGACACCTGCACCCACATCCACGGCATCGACCTGAGTCACTACCAAGGAAACGTTTTCTGGGAAACCATTGGCGACAACTCCAAGATGGAATATGTCTACCTCAAAGCCACGGAAGGCGGCAACAACATCGACTCAAAATACGCCCAAAACATTGACCTGGCACACAAATACGGACTCAAGGTCGGCTCCTACCATTTCTACCGTCCAAAGATAGAACAGAGCGTGCAGTTACAGAACTTCATGTCACAGTGCCGTCCAGGCGACCAGGACCTGCTGCCCATGATAGACATCGAGACCAAGAGCGGCCTGTCAACAGAAGAGTTCTGCGACTCGCTGCAGAAGTTCCTCGTGCTTGTGGAAAAAGCCTACAAGCAAAAACCCCTGCTTTACACTTTCACCAACTTCTACAACAACTACCTCAAAGGCAAGATAAACGGCTACAAGCTCATGATTGCCCAATACACCAAGCGCGAGCCCGAACTTGCCGACGACCGCGACATCACCATGTGGCAATACACAGGCAAAGGGCACATCAATGGCGTGAACGGTTATATAGACAAGAGCCGCTTCATGGGCAAACATTCACTGCGTGAGATACGCTTCAGACATCATTGACAGAAAAACGACAAACAAGTATCAACAAGTAAACATTAATCATTCAACAACATGGCAATCATAAAATGTCCAGAATGTGGACACCAAATCAGTGACAAGGCACCTGTGTGCCCAAGCTGTGGCGTGCAGATAGCGGGCCACATCATCAAATGCCCAAACTGTGGCGATGTGTATTTCAAGGATCAGCCGGCATGCCCCAACTGCCACTATGCTCCCCAACAGAACCTGCAACCCAAGGCACCCGTGAACGAGCCGCAAATGCATGAGCCCATTCAACAGGCCGCTTCCGCCCCAGTGCAGTCTGCACCGCAGCGACCAACCACACCGCAAAGTACAGCAGCACCACAGCGACCAGTCACAGCTCAACGACCAACTACGCCCCAGCACACAACTACGCCACCCGTGCCTCCTGTCACAGCACCCGGCAACACTACAGAAAAGCCCGGTGACGACAAGCCACAGCCCAAGAAGAGCAAGACCATGCTTATCGTTTCGCTTTGCATTGCCCTGCTATTGTGCGGTGTGTTCCTCTATGCCTACAAAGATGCACAGACGGACAAGGAGAACGATGCCTATGAGTTTGCCCTCAACAGTGCCGACTCTACCGTGCTCAAGGATTACCTCGACAAATATCCCGATGCTCCAGAAGACCACATCACCGCCATCACCGAACACCTCATGCAGTTGCGACAGGGTGACACAGAGTGGACTAATGCCCTGATGAGCAACTCCAAGTCTGCACTTCAAGCCTATCTTGACAGTCATCCCGACACGCCCCACAAGAGCGAGATTATGCACAAGATAGACTCCATAGATTGGGCACAGGCTTCTGGCGAAAACACACTCGATGCCTTGCAGGCATATCTCTCTGACCATGCCAATGGTGACCATGTGGACGAGGCACAGGCAGCCATCAAGCAGCTCAAGACAAAGACCGTAACTCCCGAGGAGCAGATGCAGGCACAGGCTGTAATCCGCCAGTTCTTCCAGAGCATCAATGCCCACAGCGAGAGCAGTCTGCTCAACACGCTCAACGCCACACTCACCTCGTTCCTCGGAAGAAGCAATGCCACCTCACAAGATGCTGTAGACTTCATGAACAAGCAGTATAAGGAGAACGTAGCGTCCATCGTTTGGCGTTGCTCCGGTTTCAAGGTCAGTAAACGCGAGGTGGGCGACGAACAGTATGAATACACCGTCAACTTCAACGCCGTTCAGGAAGTGAAACACTCCGACGAAACGCCCGAGAAGGTTAGCACCTACCGTTCAGTATTCAAGGTGTCGCCCGAAGGCCTCATATCTTCAGCCGACTTCACCAAGATTAGCAACGAATAAAGAGGTGACTTCCGGTATTGGTAGTAACAAACATCACAACATCTGTCCTAAATGGATAAACAGACCGATGCTGCTGTACCGGACATCACAAAACATAAAAGAATTACAAGTTCACAAAGAAAAAGAGCTATCGCCCATCCATTATGGCAATAGCTCTTTTTCTTTGTTGTATGTCTATATTATTCTCCGTCACTCTTCAGCCCGCAATATGGGCAGTGAAATGTGGTAGCGAACTGCCAGCAGGCGAATGAAACAGACCACGAAAAACGACACGAAGGCACAGACACTCATGCCAAAGCCCAACACGATAAGCAGCCAATAGACCACTCCCCCAGCCACACATGCCATGGCATAGATTTCCTTCCGGAAGATGACCGGTTCGTTGTTGAGCAGCACGTCGCGTATCACACCGCCTGCCGCACCCGTGATGCATCCCATGATGATGGCCACCCAGAAGGGGAAGCCGAAGGTAAGCGTCTTCTGCAAACCTGCCACGGTGAAGAGTGCAAGCCCCAACGTGTCGAACACGAACCAGGCATTGTCAAGCCGCTTCAAGCTCTTGGCAAAGACTATGACTACCACCTGTGCCAGTGCCGTGCAGACGAGATAGAAGGGAGAGGTCATCCAAAAAGGCGTAGTGCCGAGCATCACGTCGCGGATGGTTCCGCCACCTATGGCTACAGCCACTCCACACACAAATCCGCCAAACCAGTCAAAGTGCTTGGCAGCTGCATGCCTGATACCCGATATGGCGAAAGCGAAAGTACCGAGAAACTCCAGAAGTTTCTGAAGTGTGGCGGCAAAGACAGGATCTGTATAGTGCATGGAGAATCAAGGATTGACTACATTCTGAGGAGTGCCCGCAAGGAAAGCACGCACATTATCGAAAGCCACACCGAGCAAACGCTGACGTGCCTCACGGCTTGCCCAAGCGATATGGGGAGTGATATAGGCATTGGGAGCCTTGAACAGGGGATTGTCGGCAGCAGGCGGTTCCTGGCACATCACGTCAGCTCCGTAGGCACCCAATCTGCCGTCAGTCAAAGCCTCTGCCACGTCGGCCTCATTGACGAGCGGACCACGCCCTGTGTTGATGAGTATGGCGCCGGGCTTCATCTTGGCTATCGACTGCTTATTGATAAGTTCGTTAGTCTGGGCAGTAAGCGGACAATGCAGGCTGAGAATGTCGCTCACGCCAAGCAGCCCCTCAAAGGTGGTCTTCTGTATGCCGTAGGGCAGTTCTGCAGAATTCTTGCTTGTCATAGCGAACACATCCATGCCGAAAACACGTGCCATCTGCGCCACCTTCATTCCGATGTGCCCCAATCCTACAATGCCAAGTGTCTTGCCGGCGAGCTCCACGAGCGGTGTGTCCCAATAGCAGAAGTCGGGATTCCTGCTCCACCGTCCCTCACGGTTGAGTTGTGCATAATGGGCAATGCGGTTGGTAATGTTGAGAATCTGGGCAAAGGTCATCTGCACCACGCTGTCAGTGCTGTAGGCAGGAATGTTGGTCACCACCACCCCATGCCGCTTTGCTGCCTCGAGATCAGCAATGTTATACCCCGTGGCGAGAATGCCGAGATATTTCAGATGCGGCAAACGTGCGAACACCTTTTCGGTGAAAGCCACTTTGTTAGTCAGTATAATGTCGGCATCCTTGGCACGTTCCTCCACCTCACTGGCGGAAGAACGAGGATAGACAGTGAGTGAGCCAAACTGCTTGAGAGGTTCCCAGGACAAGTCGCCGGGATTGGCGGCATAGCTGTCTAAAATAACAATCTTCATGTGTTTCTTCTTACTTTTATTTGTATCTATCTCCCCAACATTTCACCATCTGCTGATAGAGTTTCTCTTCAGAAGGAGTATGTTGTGGAGTCCATATTCTGTTGTCTTTCAATGTGTCGGGTAAATATTGCTGCACGACGAAGTGCCCCGGGTAGTCGTGCGAATACTTGTAGCCATCATGATATCCCAGGTCAGCCATGAGCTTGGTAGGCGCATTGCGCAAATGGAGCGGTACTGGTTGGTTGCCGGTCTGCTTCACCAGAGCGAGAGCCTTGTCCACAGCAAGATAGGCAGAATTGCTCTTCGGACTGGAAGCAAGATATACCGTTGCCTCTGCCAGTGGAATACGACCCTCGGGCCATCCTATCTTCATCACGGCGTCGAAGGCAGCATTGGCAAGAAGCAGCGCATTGGGATTGGCCAGGCCCACATCTTCTGAGGCACTGATCACGAGCCTTCGGGCTATGAACTGCGGGTCTTCTCCGCCTTCGATCATTCGCGCCAGCCAATAAAGTGCCGCATCGGGATCACTGCCACGTATGCTCTTGATAAAGGCGGAGATGATGTCATAGTGCATGTCGCCACCCTTGTCGTAAGCCAGCGGATTCTGCTGCAGTCGGCTCACCACCAGTTCGTCGGTGACGACCACGTCGTTGCTGTTGGCCGACTCCACCACCAGTTCCAGGATATTGAGCAATTTGCGTGCGTCGCCTCCACTGTAGCGTATCATGGCGTCGGTCTCCTTCAAGGTGATGTTCATCTGCGAAAGCATCGTGTCTTTCTCCACTGCCCGATGGAGCAGTTCGAGCAAGTCGTCCTTCTCGAGCGGCTTGAGCACAAAAAGTTGGCAGCGCGAGAGCAACGGGCGAATTACCTCAAACGATGGGTTCTCCGTCGTGGCACCGATAAGGGTGACAATACCCTTCTCAACGGCACCGAGCAGTGAGTCCTGCTGGCTCTTACTGAAACGATGAATCTCGTCGATAAAAAGAATGGGGTTGCCCTGATTGAAGAAGCGGCTGTTCTTGGCTTTGTCAATAACTTCGCGCACGTCTTTCACGCCACTGGTCACGGCACTGAGCGTATAGAAAGGCACTTCCATCACCTGTGCCACAATCTGCGCAAGCGTAGTCTTGCCCACTCCCGGCGGCCCCCACAAGATAAACGAGGAGACGCGCCTGGCCTCAATCATCTTCCGGAGCACGGCGCCCTCACCGACAAGTTGTCTCTGCCCTATGTAATCGTCGAGCGTGCGAGGCCGCATCCGCTCTGCCAATGGTTCGCTCATAAATATCTGTTATCGTTTAATGGTCTGTCATTAACACTATGCAAAAGTAGGAATTATATGGGAGATAGACAAAATTTCTATATGAAAAACTTGTGAATAAGAGATAAAGTACTTACTTTTGCACCCATCAAGAACATCATGAAAACAATTCAATAAAGAAACAAAAACACATTATTAGTATATGAAACAAGACAAGAAAGCACTTAGCCTCAAAACATTGACGAAAAGCAACGTCTGGGAAATCATGGAGAACGACGTGTTCCGTCTTTGGGAGGAAGCCCTCAAGGATGCCGACATGAAGGACAACATGCGTCACTATATAGACGTGATACGCTCGGCTTTCGACATGGAAGAGGTAAAAATAGACAAACCTGAAGTAATCAAGAAATACGAGGCCCGCGGTTACAAGGTGAGCAATCTGCGAATGAACAACGACGATGAGAAGTGGGCCATCAAGAAGAAGCCCATCTCACGCGTTACCGACCTTACCTACGAAAACATACGCCACATCTCAGCAGCCAAACTGTTGGAGGTCATCGACCGTAACTTCGGTGGCGGATGGGACAGTCTATCACAGAGCATACAGGACATCATACAGAGCGGATTCGACATCAGCACCACTACACTGCCTGCCGACCGGTTGAAGAAAAAGGGCGGCATGTACGAGAAAAAGGTTGCCGACGGATTCGAGGTTCTCGAGATTCCCAAAGGCACATGGGTAGAAGCCATCTTTGCCAAGGAAAAGCCTGAAGAGGTAAAGCCCCAAAGCAATTACGACGAAGAACTTGACGACGAGAACAAGATGCGTAGCGAGGACGACGAAGACGAGGATCTGCCCGAGGTTGACGACAACTACAACGACGATGAGGACGAGGACGACTTCGACGACGACAAGCTCACCGAGGAAAGCTACCGCACCACCTTCGACGACGACCCGGAAAACCTGGGACTTGAAGCGGAAGATGTGGCTGACGAATATGACGAATAAACCATGACAGCGAACCATAGCATCAGACTTACTTTGGCTTTTGCGCTTGCCTTTGTCGCCTTACGCGCCTCCGCACAGGACGTGAAAACGGCATGGACAAGTATGCCACAAGACATGATTCCCTATCTGGACGCTTCTATGAAGCGCGATTTGGTGGATGCCGGCAACGGTAACACTGCCGTGAAGAATCTGTTGAGTGAAGAGTCAAGACTCGACACGCTCACCACTGACTTCATGCAGGTGAGGCTTAACCATGCCACCACTTTGCAACTCAAGTTGCTGCCTACAGCCAGCGGTAAACATGCTGTTTGCGTCCTGTGCACCGTGGCTGCGCCAGCGCGTGAGAGTGTGGCGAACATCTACGACGAGCATTGGAAACTGATGGGACAAGTAGATCTTCATGCCATTGCCAAAGGCATGATGCAGAAGCCCGACACACTCAGTCGAGAAAAGTTTGAGGAACTGATGCGACAAGTAAACCTGACAATGCCTTACGCGCTCCTGTCGCCACGCGACAACAGTCTGAGCGTTAGTTTGTCAACGCCCCTGGTAGACAAGGATAAAAAAGAAGCTATCAGACAAACTATAACGCAAAGAAATCTTAAATGGAACGGCGTTACATTTAAATAAGGTTATAATATACTATAATCATATCATAAATTTTTGCAAATGTAAGAAAAAGAAGTAAATTTGCAACGTGTTTTTCATGGTATTAGATTATTAAGGTTAATTAGAAGATTGATTGTCGTGAGATAATCAATCTTTTTTTTTGTTTTTGTCTTAAATGTCATTCCTGCCATTCATCATCATTACATCGGGTGATTCAAATGATTCTGAAGAACGTTTCGTGCATTTGTAACACCTTATATTTTCTTCTTAACATGTCACCTGGCACCGACCTGCGAGATGTTTCTTTGCCCCTTCCGCTACCATGGTGCGTGTATCCACCGCGATGAGAAATTCATTAGTGTGTCATTAGCGACCAATTAGTGTGCCGTTAGCAACCCATCAGCGTGCCATTACTATATTATTAGTGTGCCCTTAAACCGTTTGAATATAAAAGTAAAACGATGAAAATAAAAAAGAGAGTTATATAAATCTCCTTCGAGTCACCTCCACCATAGTGGTACCTCACCGAACTTAACCGGCTTTTGCTAAATGTTATCTAAGCAAGAAATGAGCTTCGGCTCCCCCAAACAAGTCCCACGAAACGAGTTACGTGAACCTTAAATAAAGCTAATTTATTTGGCTTAACAAGCAAATAAAGTTATCTTTGCATATAAAACGACCTGCCATGAGCCAAAGCGACACCCCTAAAACGAGAGCGAGGGCAGCATTTGTTAAACAGACAATCTTGAGAATTTATGAATTTGAAAGTTAGGTTAGCAGTGATGAACTTCCTCGAATTTGCTGTTTGGGGAGCTTATCTCACGTCTATGGGAAATTATCTGGGCAAGGCCGGGATGGGAGCCGAAATTTCCTGGTTCTATGCCATCCAGGGCATCGTCTCCATATTCATGCCCACACTGATGGGCATCGTGGCCGACAAGTGGATACAGCCCCAGCGTCTGTTGGGCGTCTGCCACCTTATTGCCGGCTTGTCTATGGTGGGGCTCTTTGCCATGGGCCAGGCCTCTGCCACACCGGACGAGACCCTGTTCATAGGGCTCTACACCTTCAGTGTGGCATTCTATATGCCCACGCTCGCCCTGTCAAACACCACGGCATTCACCATTCTGAAAGACCACGGACTGGATACGGTGAAAGACTTTCCGCCTATCCGCGTGTTCGGTACAGTAGGTTTCATTGTGATGATGTGGTTCGTCAACTGCGCCACTTGGGACGGAAGTGCGTTTTCCTTCATGTTCTGCGAGAACGCCTACAAGTTCCAGTACACTCACTTCCAGTTCCTCATGTCGGGACTGATGAGCATGGTGCTCTTCCTATACTGTTTCTCACTGCCCCACTGCCCCATTATCAAAAAAGAAAACCAAACCATGGCTGAGCTTTGGGGACTCGATGCCTTCAAGCTCTTCAAGACTCGCGAGATGGCCATGTTCTTCATCTTCTCGTGTTTGCTCGGTATGTCGCTGCAAGTAACCAACGGCTATGCCACGCCCTTCATCACCAGTTTCAAGGGCGACCCCACCATGGTCAACACCTTTGCCGCCAACAATGCCACACTGCTTGTGTCCATATCACAGGTTTCAGAGGCATTGTGCATCCTGCTCATACCCTTCTTCCTCAAACGCTATGGCATCAAGATTGTGATGCTCATCGCCATGTTTGCCTGGGTGCTCCGCTTCGGGTTCTTCGGCGTGGGCAATCCCGCCTTCCCAGGTGTCGTACTCTTCGTACTGTCGTGCATTGTCTACGGCGTGGCCTTCGACTTTTTCAACGTGTCGGGCGGACTGTTCGTCGACCAGAAGTGCGACGTCAAGGTGAGGGCATCAGCACAAGGATTGTTCATGCTCATGACCAACGGACTGGGTGCCACAATCGGCACATTGCTTGCAGGAGAAGTAATCAACCACTACTGTAGTTGGAGCAACGACGGATATCTGCTGGGCAACTGGCAGGCATGCTGGCTCATCTTCGCAGGTTACGCGCTCGTGGTGGGCGTACTGTTTGCCCTCATGTTCAAAACCCGACACAGCGAATCACACAAGGAGGCGTAAGGCATGATGCGGTTATATTATAGAGGACTGAGCGAAATTCGCGGAGCTGAACAGATAGGACTCATCGTGCTCACCGATGAAGGGCAGACAAGACAGATTGTGGTGGTGTGCGACGAACATATCATCTTCCAATTCAGACTGCGCATGCAGAAGGACACTCACTGCCACAGGCTGCTGCCCGAAGTACTCGCCCAAACGCTCAAACGCGACTCGGAAAGCTCGTATAACCTGACCATCACCAGCCTGGAAAACGGAGTCTACAAGACGATGCTCGTAAACGAGAAAACTCAGGAGCGAACAGCAGTGAGAGCCGGCGACGGACTACTCTTTGCCCATGTGGCAGACCTGCCCATCTATATTGACGAACTGCTCTTCACCAAGCAGAGCGTGCCCTTCAAGCCCAAGGCCACCGGACTCAGCCTGCCCATCAACGCCATATCGGAAGAAATGCTTCAGGATGCGCTCAAGACAGCTATCGAGCGCGAGGACTACGAGATGGCAGAGCACCTGAACCAGGAACTGAAACGAAGGAAACAAAAACAAGAATAGAATCTCAAGCAACATGAAAGAAGCCCGATACTTTTACGTGCCAGACGCAGCCAACGAAACCGAGCTGCCCACAGACGAGGCCATGCATGCCCTGCGTGTGCTCCGACTGAAAAGCGGCGACGAGATGTTCCTTATGGATGGGAAAGGCAACTTCTACCGAGCCGAGGTAACACTTGCCGCCACCAAACGCTGTATGTATGAAGTGAAGGAATGTCTGCCGCAACACAAAGCCTGGCACGGACAAATACACCTTGCCATAGCCCCTACCAAAATGATGGACCGCATAGAGTGGATGCTCGAAAAGGCCACCGAAGTGGGATTCGACGAGGTAACTTTCCTCAACTGCAAGTTCTCCGAACGCAAGACCCTACGCACGGTGAGACTGGACAAAATCGTGACAGGAGCCGTGAAGCAAAGTCGGAAGCCTTGGAAGCCAGTTATAAACGGATTGACCACGTTCAAGGACTTTATCAAACAACCCCTTCCCGGCCGAAAGTTCATATGCCACTGCTACGAAGAGATAGAGAAGAAAGACTTCTTCACTGAAATACAGACCTACCCCGAAGGAGAACATGAGGACGACATAACCGTGCTAGTGGGACCTGAAGGTGACTTCTCCATCGACGAGGTGCAACTGGCACTGGACAACGGCTATGAATCGGCATCACTCGGACAGGCTCGTCTGCGCACAGAGACAGCCGGGCTCTCGGCGGTAATGATGAGCCAATTGGCACGAAGACTATAATTCATTAAATACAATGAAATACTTTTTTTACTTTTTCCTGTTGACAGTGTGTCTGGCCCTTTGTTCCTGTTCGGGCAGCGACTACGTCAACGCTATTCCCGACGGAAGCACAGCCCTTATCAGCATAGACATGAAGAAGATGGCTGCCGACAACCCGAACGGGGGAAACATTCTCAAGAGTCTGCTTCAAACAGATAACGTTGAAGACTGTGGTATAGACCTGACCAGCAAGATTTATCTTTTTGAATCAGCAGAAGGCAATCTCGGACTTTGTGCAAAAGTGAACAGCGAAAGTGACATGAAGAGTTGGTTGGACAAACTTGCACAAAAGTCAGTAGCACAGAAGACTACTGACCGCAAAGGGTTCACCTTCACCACTCTGAATGGCAGTTGGGTAGTAGGCTTCTCTTCCAAGGCATTGCTCGTTATGGGACCCGTAGTGGGTGCGGCACAGGCACAGATGCAACTGCAGATGGCCAAGTATCTTGATGCCGATGAGGATCACGGAATCAAAGGAGCTCCAATATATGAAAAAATAGACTCCATGGAGAGCGGCATGGCCATGGTCGCACAGGTTCAGGCTTTGCCCGAAAAGATGATGGCTCCCTTCACAATAGGAGCACCTAAAGACGCTGACGCATCACAGGTACTCATAGCCGCAGAGATGGCTGTGAGGGACGGATGCCTTAACATTGAGGGACAAACATTCTCGTTCAACAAGCAAATCAACCAAGTACTTTCAGAAGCAGCCAAGGTGTATCGCCCCATTCAGGGTCGCTACACGGCAAGCATGCCTGCCAACGCACTGATGGGCATGTTTGTCAACGTGGACGGACAACAATACATCAAGCTCCTACAGAGCAACAAGGGAATGCAGGCACTCCTCGCAGGCGTCAACGCTGCTGTAGACATGGACAACATTATCCGAAGTGTGAACGGTGACATGAGCATCGTCATACCATCCTACTCCGACGCCGACCTCCAACTCTCCATGGCTGCCCAGTTGGCAAACAAGGCATGGACGGAAGACGTTGACTACTGGAAACAGTCGTGTCCCAAAGGCGGGAAAATCAGCGACTGGCAGAAGGATGCCTGGACCTATTCTGATGGCAAGACTTCATTTTGTTTCGGTGTGACTGCCGACAACCAGTTCTACAGCGGCAACAGCCAGGAACGGGCACTCGCCTCTATCCAGAACGCAACGCAACCTCTGCCACAGCAGGTAAGAAAGCTGATAGAAGGCAAGAAAATGGTGATGATATTCAACCTGGCCGGACTCACTGGGGGCAAAGAGGAAGTGACTGCGGTCACTTCACTGCTGACCCCACTGTTCGGCAACATCAGATCAATTGTATACAGCATAAAATAGACAATGGAAAAGATTGTATTTCATTCCGTACTACCTGCCGTGTTCGCCCATCGTGACGACCTGCACTCTGAAATATGGAAGCAAGAAGTGACGCTGGAAAAAGACCATCTCTATTTGGTAGAGGCCGACAGCGGCAAAGGCAAGTCGACTTTCTGTAGCTATGTGGTGGGCTACCGCAACGACTACACCGGACAGGTGATGTTCGACGACATAGACACCAAGACACTCAAGGTGAAAGACTGGACAGAAATGCGCAAGCTGCACATCAGCCACCTCTTTCAGGAACTGCGCCTCTTTCCAGAGCTCACTGCGATGGAAAACGTGGAAATCAAAAACAAGCTTACCCGCTTCAAGAGTAGCCAGCAAATAGACGAGTGGTTCGACATGCTCGGCATAGGCGACAAGAAAGATGCGCTCATCGGGCGAATGAGTTTCGGACAGCAACAGCGCGTAGCAATGATACGTGCACTGGTGCAACCATTCGACTTCATCCTCGCTGACGAACCCATCAGCCATCTCGACGACAACAACTCACGCATCATGGCAGATATTATGATGGAAGAGGCAAAAAGGCAAGGAGCTGGCGTGATAGTGACCAGCATAGGAAAACACATGGATTTAAACTATGAAAGGACTTTAAGACTATGAATTTGGTTTGGAAATTACTGCGTCAGCATATCAGCATACCACAGTTTGTGGGTTTCTTCTTCGCCAACCTCTTCGGTATGCTCATCGTGCTACTCGGCTTCCAGTTCTACAAAGACGTGCTTCCGGTGTTCACAGCCGGCGACAGTTTCATGAAAGCCGACTACCTCATCGTGAGCAAGCGCATAGGTACAGCCAGCACCATCAGCGGTCGCACCAACTCTTTTACCAACAGTGAGATAGACGACCTTGCAAGCCAAAAGTTTGTGAAGAAGGTGGGCAAGTTCACATCCACCGAATACAAGGTAGACGCCTCTATGGGCGTCAACGGACAACAGGTGCTCAACTCTGAACTTTTCTTCGAGAGTGTGCCCGACGGATTTGTGGACGTGCCACTGCAAGACTGGAAATACACGATCAAGAGCAACGTGGTGCCCATCATTCTGCCGCGCACTTATATCAACATGTACAACTTCGGCTTTGCTCAAAGCCATTCGCTCCCCAAAATTAGCGAAGGACTGATGGGCATGATAGATTTCCGCATCTTCATCCATGGAAATGGACATGAAGAAAAGGAATACAAGGGCAAGGTCATCGGCTTCTCCAACCGGCTGAACACCATCCTTGTGCCACAATCGTTCATGGACTGGAGCAACGGCTATTACGAACCCGACAAGCAGAGCGACCCCACCCGACTCATCGTGGAGGTGGTGAACCCTGCCGACGAAAACATAACCAAGTATTTGGACAGCAAGGGATATGAGGTGGAAAGCGACAAACTCGATGCCGAGAAAACCACCTACTTCCTCAAGATGGTGGTGAGTCTGGTGATGGTCATCGGACTGGTCATTTCCATATTGAGTTTCTACATTCTCATGTTGAGCATCTACCTGCTGGTTCAGAAGAACAGTTCCAAACTTGAAAACCTGTTACTCATCGGCTATAGTCCATCTCATGTCGCGCGCCCCTACCAGTTGCTCACGCTCGTGCTCAACGTGGCGGTGCTGATCATTGCCTGGCTCATCCTGTGGTTCGTGCGCGACTACTATATGAATGTCATCGAGACACTCTTCCCGCAGATAGACGAGGGTTCATTCCTTCCTGCCGTTGTCGTGGGTCTGTGTCTATTTGTGCTGGTGACCATTATCAACCAGGTGGCTATCAGAAGAAAGGTTATCAAGATTTGGTATAACAGGGAACTGTAGTTCGCCCGCCTGCCCGGCAACAGCAGATATGTCTGTCAAGATAAATGCCAGGCAGCCGACACACGAATAAGACAAGAGAACGAGCGACTTGATGAAAAGAAAGGAAGCGGAATCGCACCGGCAAGGTTTGGTTCCACTTCCTTTTTATATCTATAGTAAAGTAGTAAAAAGTTTATTTACTTCTCACAATCTTAATGGTCAACATCACCTGTTGCTCAGGATGCGCTTCAGGGTCAAGCTTAGAGATGCGACACTCAAAGATATCTGACCATCCCATTTCCAGGAATCCCGCAATCCTTTCGTTCTCGTCTTGAGGGATATACCCGAGCATGAAATCATCCGACTCGTCGTCACCAAATGTTTTGCGGTAGACTACTGCTACAGCATTGGCATCGTAGCGGTTGTCAAGATCGCGTACAAGAAGCAACCGGGTGCCTACGTGCAACTCGTCCCATACCTCATCAGCATCGTGATACTTACGACCAGCCAAATGGCAGTCCATATAGTAAAGTTTTCTTGTCTTCATAACAGTAAGTTTCTTTAGTCTGCTGCAAAGATACAGTCAGTATGTCTCATTTTATGGGACATACACAAAAAAACTTCTAATATCTTCCGCCACCCTGTCACTCATAGCGTTTCAAGCCATCGTGAAGCATCTTTCGAACATGCTCTACAAGCGAAGGAGGCGACAAAACCTGCATACAGTCACCATGGCTCAACAAATGGCGACAGAAATCATCGGTGGGACGAAGGTGAAGTTCGAAGTCTTCATAATCCGCTCCACTTCCCACAGAACGCTGCGAGTGGTGAAGAGGCAAGTCAGTCAGGTAGAACCTTTCCATGCCATAGGCGCGCACAACAATGCGCTCAACAGGCTGCTCCTCATCGAGCATCACGCCCCACCAATCACCAAAGTATGCCTTGGCGTCAAAGTCGGCATCCATTTCAAACTTAACGTCAGTGAGTTGCACACTGAGCATACGGTCGAAAGAAAATATGCCAAAATAATCGCGCAATGGATTACCTGCCGAGGCATCACGATGGAAATGGCCAAGCACATACCAACGACGACTGAAAAGTTTGATGCAATAAGGCTCAAAGTCGCAGTGGCTCACCCGGTCAGTGCCATAGCGACGATAGGTGACAGCAATGCGCACCTTACGCTTCATAGCCGTAGTAACCGTCTTTAGATAATCGTGACAGGCAATCGGCTCCAACAAGATACGACTCTGAAGCGACAAGCTCTCGCTCAACTGGTTACTCACCGAAAGAGTTGACAACATCCAATTCTGCACAGAATCCTCCCTGAGCACTTCATCGTTTCCAATGAAGTACTTGAAACCCGCCGAACGGTCACAGTCGATGTAAATGCCGAAGATGTCTTCAATGGCATCCTTATGGCGATGAAAAGTGGAACGGGCAAGCTCCACACCACCGCTCATGTCGGTTTCAAGCCACTTTCGCTGAATCTCTCCAAAGGTGATGCGGCGCGACTTCCTGATAGTATTAACCAACCAAATGTATTCCTTAAACTTGTCGGGCACTCTCATAATTATATATATTAATAAGGTGGTAAAGACGATAATGATATTCAGAATAAAGCAAAGGTAATGCTAAACGGTGAGAACACAAAAGAAAAACAGTTTCTTTTGGTGAAATAAATTTCTTTTTTCATGAAACAAAGACAACATAAAGGAAGTTGCCGGTCACTAACTATCCTATTGGAAGAAAAAGTAGGACAACCTGAATTTCAGGTGAAATCTAAAGTTACCATCAATATTATTATATAGAAAAGCGGTACTCCAAATTACCACTCCATATTCCACAACACAAGTCAGTCTGTCACTTAACATGTGTAACTCTGCCACTTAGCAGGCAGAACTCGGCTACTTAACAGGCATTAGTAACTGACTTGCACTTGGTCCAAGAGCCTGGGCACTAATTGCCACGACCATGGGCAATCAATGCCCAAACAGCGGAATTGATTGTGGGCACTCCACTTAAATATGGCAAAAGATAGATAGAGTGATAGATGTGATAGATGATATACTATCTATCACGCATCTATCACTCCATCTATCTTGCTTACAGACAGCTGATTAATGTCAGAAATCGAGAAAAGTGATAGATAGTGGTGAAAAAACAAAAACTTTTTCCTGCGCGTGCGCGCGCGTAAGGAGCAACCAGCAAACAAAGCGGCAAGAGGACAAAACCAATTAATCGCAGTTTTTTAATCAATTATTGGCATCAGCCTAAACTTTGAAACCACACCTATCACTCCAAATCCCAAATGACAATAAATAGCGACAAACAGAGGATAAATCAATAGCAAATGAGCCACGAACAAGAAATAGTTGATAGAAGAATCAAATAAACTCCAAAATTTAACAATGATGTAATAAATATCTAAAAATTTTTGCTTAATTTTGCAGCATAATATTAAAAGGGAAGTGTTCGCTTCCCAAAATTCTTTTACAAACATTAAAAAGCTATGAGCAAAAGATTGTTTCTTTTCTTCGCCATGCTTGTTGCCATTTCGACAAGCATCCTGGCGCAGGTGACCACATCAAGCATCAATGGTAAAGTCACGGCTGCCAGCGAAGAAATCATCGGAGCCACTGTTGTAGCCGTACACCAACCTTCCGGCACACGCTACAACGCCGTCACCAACGACAAGGGCCGCTATGCCATCCAAGGCATGCGCGTAGGCGGACCCTACGAAGTGAAGATTTCCTACATCGGATACAAAGATGAGGTAATCAAGAACATCTACATCTCTTTGGGCGAACCGAGCGTGTTCAATGTGGACTTGAAAGAAGACTCACAACAGTTGGGCGAGGTGACCGTGACCGGCAAGGCAAAGGCCAACGGCATGGGTGCAGCACAGAACTTCTCTCGCAACCAAATCGAGAACACTCCTACCGTGACCCGTAACATCTATGATGTGGCTACCATGTCGCCATTGGTTACAAACAACAAGTTCGGCGGCATCACCATCGCCGGCACCAACAACCGCTACAATTCATTCCAAATTGACGGTATGGTGAGCAACGACGTGTTTGGACTCGCAGGTTCTGGAACCAACGGCGGACAGACCGGTACGAACCCTATCTCCATGGATGCCATACAGGAAATCCAAGTGGTAGCATCGCCTTTCGACGTGCGCCAGAGCGGATTCACCGGTGGAGCCATCAACGCCATCACCAAGTCGGGTACCAATGAGTTCAAGGGTTCTGCCTTCGGTTACTACACCGATGAGAACATGTACGGACGTTGGAACCAGGCCAAGGACGTGAAGCAGAAACTCACAGAGGAAACGACAAAGACTGCCGGCTTCACATTCGGTGGTCCAATCATCAAGGACAAGCTTTTCTTCTTCACCTCGTTTGAATACAAGAAGAACAGCTACCCTTCTTCTTACTTCCCCTCAGGCACCTACTTCCTCTCTCCTGAAGTGGCACAGCAGATTGCAGACCGCTACGAGAGCGTGACCGGCCACAAGGAAGCTTTCACACAACGCAACATCAACACACAGGGTATTTCTGTGCTCGGACGTTTGGACTGGAACATCAACAACAACAACAAACTCTCGTTCCGCTACCAGCTCAACGATTCCTACAAAGACGTTTACGGTTCAGGAAACTATACCTACTACTTCAACAACAGTACGTATAGAATGAACAACAAGACCAACTCGTTCGTGGCAGAGTTGAACTCACACATCAACAACAACCTCTACAACGAGCTTCGTGCCGGTGTAACCTTTGTGCGTGACAACCGCGAAGTGCCATACGCAGGCCCCAACATCTATATCAACACTTCAAAGAAAGTGAACCTCGGCACTGAATACTCTTCAGGCGCCAACTCACTCGACCAAGACATCTGGACATTGGAAGACAACCTCTCCATCTATGCCGGCAACCACACCATCACTGTGGGTACACACAACGAAATCTACAAGATGAAGAATCTCTTCCTCCAGGCAGCCTACGGTGAGTATGTTTACTCTTCCATCGACGACTTCCTCAACGACAATGCAGGCTCGTTTGTGTACAACTACACTGACAAGGAACTGACAGGAAGCACCCGTTGGGCGCCTACTTTCAAGGCAGGTCAGTTCGGAGTATACGTGCAGGACAAGTGGGATGCATCCACACGCTTCCAGCTCACCTATGGTGCCCGTTTCGACGTCCCCGTATACTTCAACCATCCTACAACCAACGAGACATTCAACAACAGCCAGTACTCTTATCCTGGAGGTCCTATCGTTGGCAACGCCCCCTACTCCAACGTGATGTTCTCACCCCGCATGGGCTTCCGCTGGTATGTCACTCCTGACCACCGCACCACACTGCGTGGCGGCGTAGGCATCTTCAACGGACGCGCTCCGTTCGTTTGGATTCAGAATGCATGGAACAACACAGGTGTTGAGCAGAAGGGTGTAACCATCTACAACACAAACCAGAACATCATCTCATTCAGCAAGTACGGCAACAACATAGACCAGCTACTCGCAGACCACGCTGCAGGCGGAAAGGGTGCCAACCCAACCATCAACACAATAGACCGCCGCTTCAAGTTGCCACAGGTACTTCGTGCCAACCTCGCCCTTGAGCAGATTCTGCCAGGCGACATCAAGATGACCGTTGAGGGACTCTATTCCAAGAACATCAACAACGTATGGTTCGAGAACCTCGCACTCCATGAGAAGGGCACTGTGTATGCCGTAAGTTCAGAATTCCCCAACTCGGGAACAACCTACTATAGCTCCGACAACAAGCCTTTCAGCAAGATTATCAATATCCGCAATACAAACAAGGGCTATAGCTACTCTGCCAGCGTGAAATTGGAGAAGAGTTTCAACTGGGGTCTCGACCTCATGGCAAGCTATACCTTCGGACACTCTTACTCTGTAACCGATGGTACTTCATCAGTGGCCAACTCCAACTGGAGCTACAACTACAGCGTTGACCCCAACAAGCAGTATCTCTCGAACTCTCTGTTTGACAAGCCTCACCGCATCGTTGCCATGGCTTCATACAACTCCAAGCGCTACGGCAACCGCCGTTGGCAGACTCACGTGGGCTTGACCTACAACGGATTCAGTGGACAGCGCTACAGCCTTACCATGGCCGACAAGTCTTCCGCTTCGTTCAACGGCGAATATGCCAAGGGCAACAACCTCCTGTATATTCCTACAGACCAGGAACTTGCCAAGATGACATTCATGACTTCCGACGGCAAGAACATCGACCAGACCGGCGAACAGGCTGCCCAGTTCAAGGCTTGGATTGAGGGCGACAGCTATGCCAAGAATCACCGTGGACAGTATGCCGACCGCAACTCTAACCTAGCCAACTGGGAGAACCATTTCGACCTGCACTTGGCTCAAGACTTCTACTATCTCCGTGAGAAGGGCAGCAAGATTGAGTTGACATTCGACATTATCAACGTGGCCAACATGATCAACAAGAAGTGGGGTACCACCTATTCAAGTGCCTACAACACAGACATTCTTACTGTGGTTGACACCAAGAAGGACAGCGAGGGCAACATGTATGCCCGCTACCTCTTCTCAGGCAACAAGGTTGACAAGAGCGACGTGTCAAGCCGTTGGCATGCACAGCTCGGTCTCCGCGTGACATTCTAACAGATATCCGATCAAGACAATAAGGAGTTGAAGGTTGCCCAAGGGCTCTTCCTTCAACTCCTTTTCTTTTACTTACATAACAAACAACAGAAACATGATTATCAATTTCAACGACATCAAGGAACAGGCGTTGCAGAACTTCAAGGGTGGCAACGGTGAACTGGACACACGCAACTACGTGGACGACAAATGCAAGATTATGTTGAGCCACCTCAAGCCGGGTGCCAACAGCGGCTACCACAAGCACGAGGGCAACTGCGAGATTGTCTACATCATCAGCGGACAGGGCTACTTCAACTACGACGGCAACACCGAGCGTGTAAAGGCCGGCGACACACACTACTGCCCCATCAACCACAGTCACGCCATGTATAATGATGGCACCGAGGACCTTGTCTACCTTGCCATCGTTCCCGAACACCATTAAGCAAGAAATGACAGGAGTTGGAAGGAGCAATGAATAAAATGAAATATGGCTAACACGCCAGGAAAAATATAAAAGTTAAAGTCTCGCCAGCTCTGTATACGTCCATAAATGCCAATCCCCGAATCCATTGACAGAAACCGTCTTGGATTCGGGGATTTATTACTAACAATTAAAAACAAATTACTATTTCATAACTTCACGCTCCGCTTGGCTGGTTTGCTTTCGTTGCTCATACGGTCAAGTGAAGTCACCACATAGGTATAGCGGTTAGCTCCCTTGTCGTATGGAAGTTTAAGGAATGTGTCGGAAGTAATCTTCACTATCTTGGACGCATCCTCCAAGTCTGTCTTTTCACCTTTGGCAAAGCGGTAAACCACATACTTCACTGCCTCGTCGTTCCACTTGTCCCCCTTGGGTTTGCCCCAAAAGAGCATATATCCATCCGAAGTCCACACGGCCTTCACAGACTTGGGCTTCTTGGGTTGCTTATGATCAATGAACGGCATGAGAGGCTGCAGAGCTGGATAGCGCCAATAGTTGGTACGGAGCACGGTGCCATAGTTGCCGACATTATCGGTCACAGCCTTGGCATACCAGAGCACGGTGCCCTGCACGTTAGGCATCTGTTGATGGAGGCGGAACTTGGCAGGCATCTGATTTATGTTCTGATTGGCCAAGTCGGCAAACTTCACAGTGCGCTCCACATCCTCGCCTATATAGAGAGGACGCTTGCCCGCATAGCGGTTCCACCATTCAATAAGTGTCTTGTAGTCGGCAGCCTTGTGACCTATCTGCCAGTAAAGTTGCGGCACACAATAATCTATCCAGCCGTTGTTCACCCACAAGAGTACATCAGCATAGAGGTCGTCATAGTTTTGAGTGCCTCGCGTATCACTGCCAATAGGTGCGGCCTGCGTCTTGTTGCGGTAGATGCCGAAGGGGGATATGCCGAACTTTACCCAAGGCTTGATGGCATGAATGGAGTCGCTCACCTGCTTGATGAACAGGTTCACATTGTAGCGGCGCCAGTCGCCACGGTCGGCAATGCCATTACTGGCAGTCTGGTATTCACGGTCGTCTGGAATGGCAAGTCCCGGCACCGGATAAGGATAAAAGTAGTCATCCATATGTATGCCATCCACGTCATACCGGCGCACGATGTCGTCCACCACCTTACATATATAGTTGCGGTTTGCGGCAATGCCTGGATTGAGGATAAACAGGCCGTCATAGGAGAACACACGTTCTGGGTGAGTGATGGCGATGTGGTTGGACGCCAAGTTCACCGTGTTCTTGGTCTTGGCCCGATAAGGGTTGAGCCAGGCATGCAGTTCCATGCCTCGTTTGTGGCACTCGTCTATCATCCACTTGAGCGGATCCCAGTAAGGCGAGGGTGCCTTTCCCTGTTCGCCTGTAAGTAAGCGGCTCCAGGGTTCATAACGGCTGGAGTAGAGAGCATCACACTCTGCCCTCACCTGAAAGATGATGGCGTTCACGCCGTCTCGTTGCAGTTCATCAAGCTGGCTGGTCAGTGTGCGCTGCATCTGTTGTGTAGACATGCCCATGAACTGCCCGTTGACACACTGTATCCACGCACCGCGGAATTCACGTTTGGAAGATTGTGCAAAGCTATTCATACCCGCCATCAGGAAGATGGCAAGGAGCAGTAAGGTTATTCTCAGGTTCTTCATTTCTTTCTTTGCATTTTCCTGAAAGCCGAACGGTTGAAGTCTTCTTCGGCCTTAATGATTTCGTATAGTTTGCATGCCGACACTACCTTGAGGAACTTGGCATCGTACTCTTGCTGGAGTCGCTTGATTTCCAGTTCACTGCGGTCGCGTTCCTTGATGGCTTTAAGACAATCTTTCTCCGTCATGGGACGCGAGTGCATGGCATGTCCTGCCTTGCGGAAATATACGCGCTGCTTTTCCTTCAGTTCATCGAAAAGCACGAAAAACTTGTTGGCCTCCGTCTGGGTTAGTCCGGCCCGGGCCGTGATGTATTGCCTGAGAGCGCTCTTGTATTGTTTGGGATCGAAATTGGTGTCCGGGTCAGCACTTGCCGCGAGCGTGCACAAAGCCACTACCAGGAATAGGAATAATCTCTTCATCGCGTTTATGTTTATCAGGGGTTAGTCGTTACTGGCAAGATACCTCACGATGTCGTCGTCGTCGAGCATCATGTAGTCTGCCATCTCTTCCATCTGCTTGTCGTGCACCTTGACGTCGTGCGATGAGGCCACGTGCACGTCGGGTGCCTGGTCGTAATGGTGGAGAAATGCGTTCACGCCGAATATCAGGCCACACACACTGGCCACCGCACAGAGCAATAGTCTGTAGCGGTGCCATCCGAGCAAGGTGGAACCCTGTTCGCGTTCGGGCAGCACATTCATCATCCGCTCATTGAAAGCCTTGAAGTAGCCTTCCGGCACACGGAACGGATTGGCTTTACCGAATGACTGTATCAGTTCTATATCGTTGTCCATCATTGTTGTTGGTTTGCTTTTTCTCATTGTTTCATTCCTATGACGAGCGAGCGGAAGAAAGGTTTAAAACGTGGCGCCCTTTCGCTTCATATATTCCGTTATTTTCTTCACGGCTATATGGTAGGAGGCTTTGAGAGCGCCCTCGGAAGTGGAAAGCACTTGACTCATGTCTGCATATTTCATCTCGTCGTAATAGCGCATGGTGAACACGGCTCGCTGGACTTCCGGCAGACTGGCCACGGCTTGCTGCAGGAGTGCCTGCATTCGGTCGCCATCGAAATATTCATCGGCAAGAAGCGTTGCCGCCACGCCTTCACCTTCGTCTGCCGACACCATGAGTGAGTTGCGTTCACGTCGCAGGCTGTCGATAGCTTCATTGACAGCTATGCGGTAGAGCCAACTGTAGGGTTGCGCCTGTCCGCGGAAGTCGTCCAGGCGGTCCCATGCCTTGAGAAATGTATTCTGCAAAGCGTCATTGGCATTGTCGTGAGTGAGGACAATGCGGCGCACCACCCAATATAGCCTTTCGCTATACTGGGCCACCATCTCACCAAAGGCCTCGCGCTGCGTGGCGGGGTCGGCAAGTCGCTGCGAGAGAGTGCGTGTGCTGTCTGGAACCATCACTTCATGAATTGTTTGAGGTCTTGCAGGATGACCCTGTCATAACCATAGAGGTCTGAATATTGTGCCCACTGTCCGGACGTAACGGGATAGTATGTAAAATAGCTTATATAAAGAGGTATCTGCGGACTGACGGCAATGCTCTTGACAAGTTTGGTGCGGTCAAGCTTTTCGCCGGTGACTTCCGTTTCGTCTGCCTCACCTTCTGACTTGCGGTGCCTGCCTCGCCCCAACTGACTGACATCGGCCGAGACGGAATAGGCAATCTTCTCATACATACCTTCCTTGTCGTCGCCCAAGAGAAAACGTGCCAGGTCGAGCGGACGCTCCACACGTACGCAGCCGTGTGACACGTCACGGGAACGCTGGTCGAACACGCCCCGTGAAGAGGTGTCGTGAAGGAATACGGCGAAGTTGTTGTCGAAGCGGAAGATGATACGTCCCAAGGCATTGCCCTCGCCACCTTCCTGTGTCACGCTGAGAGCACCACTGCGGAACAGCTCCGCCGTGCAAAGTGCGGGGTCAATGGTTTTGCCCGTGGAACGCTCGCGCACAAAATAGCGCCGACTCTGAAACCACGCTGCATCGCCGGCATGACGCGCCACGTCCTTACGGATGATGCTCTGCGGAATGACCCACTGGGGATTGACGTCCATGCGTTTGAAAAAGCTGTTGAGCATCGGTGTCTTGGTCTTCTGCGATCCGCATCCTATCTTCATGCTCTCCACCCGGTCGCCGTCATAGAGAAAGAGATGCTGGGCTGGTATGTTGACGAGCACGTATTTAGAGTGACGGTCGGGACTGTCGGCCATGCGCCATCGGGCTTTTTCCAGGTTGCAAACGATGAGTTTCTTCTCTGCCACCGTGTGCGAACCACTGTTGAGTTGTGCCAGGAGTGCCTTGTAAAGTTTGCCTTGCGGTTGCACTTGGTCGAGGAAAAGAGCCAAGCTGTCGGTGCGGACCAAATGGAAGGCCTTGGCAAAGAACGTCTTGCCCGGACGGTCTATCTTCACGTCGAACAGGGTGCGATAGGTGACAGGCGACAGGGTGTCTTCGGCTTCGCGCACGTCAAGACGGTTAAGCAGGTATTTGGGGTTGACATAGCCGAACCTCTCGCCTACCACAAAACGAAGGTATGCCTTGGTGAGGTTATACTCCAGACGGGCATAGACGCGGTTTATTGTGTTGATGGAGTCGAACGCAAAAGCGCGTGCCCTTTCCATGTCAGCCTCTATCTGCTGCAGGCGGAAGGCTCTACGGCTGAATCCTATGGAGTCTACCCTTTGCAAATGATGCCAAAGCAGGGCTGCGTTGGGATTCACGCCATGGCGGTCTATCCAGAGCGGTGTGCCCTGGTTGAGATAATAGCTACGGGTGCGATAGTCGGCAAGCGAGGAGTCGCGGTCGGCATGGATGAGCTTGCCTATCTGCTCTTCCAGTCGAGAAGAATGAAGCACAAAAGTCTTCTCCCTCAACAGGCTGTAGTCATCGAGCGACAAGTTCTTGTTGGGGTTGTCCACATGTTCCTTGCAGGAGGCAACTGCCAGGCATGCAAGCAACAGAATGAAGAATTTTCTGAATGTAGGGTGCAACACGCCCTCCGGTTAATTGATAGAGAGTTTACGGGTCACATCGCCTATTTTAACAAGGTAGATGCCCTTGCTGAGGAAACTCAAGTCGCAATGGAAGTCAGCGCTGTCCACACGCATGACCTTGACACATTTGCCAGAAAGGTCATAGATGTAGAGCACCTTGCCGGCTGCGCCCGACACGCGCACGCTGTTGCGCCCCGAAACAATGGTAATGTTGCTTAGGTTTACATCAATCAGTTCGATGGATGCAGATGCCTCTGCTGCTTGGGGGCAGCCCAAAAGCAGGGCTGATGAGATGAGGGTTATGGAGAGTAAAGTTTTTATCATTCTACGCGTAAATTGATTGTACGTTGCAAATATACATAATTTATACGGAAACAGAGTGTAGGGTGCCAAAATTCTTAACATTATTTAAATACACGAAGTCTCATAATCGCCAACGCCTTCAAAGCTCGGGTGTGAGTGAGCGAAATTGAATAGAAGGAAGACTTCCTGCTAAGATCTCACTTACCTGAAGACCATTACAATGCCACTAATACATCATTAGTATGCCACTAACACACCGTAAGTCTGCCATTAGCACATCGTAAGTCTGCCATTAGCACATCGTAAGTCTGCCATTAGCACATCGTAAGTCTGCCACTTAGAGGTCGTAAGTCGTACACTTAGCACCTGTAAGTATGCCACTAACGCACCGTAAGTCTGCCATTAACGCATTTTCACTGGAGCGGTATCAATTGACCGCCGTAGTAAAAAAACAGTAATGGACATCCTGTTAGCGGAATGAGGGCTTGCCTGTGTTTGCCAGCGAATAAGACTCGAGAATCTCAAGACCCTTAGGGGTGCATATGCCGCGAAAGAAGGTCATGATCATGTTACTGAATATTTCGGAAAGCGAATACTCCGAGAACATGTTCGATTCCATGGCACCCTTAATACCTATTTCGCTTACACGCGTCACAATATCATAGTTCACATCGTCACGGAAGTACCCATCCTCAATGCCGCGAAGGAAGAACCGTCGGGCATTTTCCTTGTTGTTAGCCTCCTCTTTCACAAAGAATTCCTGCACCATGGGATACCGCTTCAAGTCAGCAAAGAAGTCTGGACAGGCCTTGCCAAATTCCTCCACATGGTTGCGATAGAACAAAAGGAGCACATCCATCACCGTAGGATGATGCTGCTCCACGTAGGTTGCCAGTTCCTGCTTGTAGGCTTCGTGTTCGCGAACAATGCCTTCATAGAGTAGCACCTCCTTATTTTCATATATTTCATAGAGGGTGCGTTTAGACACGGAGAGCGCAGTAGCTATGTCGTCCATCTTCACCTGCCGTATGCCACGACGGCGGAACATATCCATCGCCAGGTCCATAATTCGGCGGCGCAGTTCCTTACGATATGCCGTAATTTCCACGTTTTTCTGCATGATTGTTATATTTTGCTGCAAAATTACGATTTTTTATCTGAAAAACCTATCCCTGTTCTGCAGTTTTTTGTAACTTTGCCCACAGAAAGCATAAGAAGTAATCATTCAAACAATCAAGCATTATGGTAAAAATCACCAAAGAGGCAGCACTCGAATACCACGAGAACATACGCCCCGGCAAGATTGAAGTCAAGCCGACAAAACCTTACCGCACACAAACCGACCTTAGCCTGGCCTATTCGCCAGGTGTAGCTTATCCCTGCCTGGAAATACAGAACGATCCAGACAGTGTATACAAATATACAGACAAAGGCAACCTTGTAGCCGTGATCAGCAACGGCACAGCCGTACTCGGGCTGGGAGACATTGGCGCCATGAGCGGCAAGCCTGTTATGGAAGGCAAAGGACTGCTCTTCAAGATATACGGAGGCATCGATGTGTTCGACATTGAAGTGGCCGAAAAAGACCCGGAGAAGTTCTGCGAAGCCGTGGAGAAGATAGCTCCCACCTTCGGCGGCATCAACCTGGAAGACATCAAGGCCCCTGAATGTTTCTATATTGAAGAACGACTGAAAAAGACACTTGACATCCCCGTGATGCACGACGACCAGCACGGCACTGCCATCATCTCGGCTGCCGGACTCAAGAATGCGCTCGAAGTGGCAGGCAAGAACATCGAAGACGTGAAGATTGTTGTCAACGGTGCCGGCGCCGCCGCCATCAGCTGCACCAAACTCTACGTGGCTTTAGGAGCCAAGGTTGAGAACATCGTAATGCTCGACTCGAAGGGTGTCATCACCTCAGACCGCACCAACCTCACTCCGCAGAAAAAGCTCTTCGCCACAGACCGTCGCGATGTGCACACGCTCGAGGAGGCCATCAAGGGTGCCGACGTATTCGTGGGTCTGTCCAAGGGCAACGTGCTCACCCAGGACATGATTCGCTCCATGGCTGACAGTCCTATCGTGTTTGCCCTGGCCAACCCTGTGCCTGAGATTTCGTACGAAGATGCCATGGCGAGCCGTCCAGACGTGCTCATGTCTACCGGACGCAGCGACTACCCCAACCAAATCAACAACGTCATCGGTTTCCCCTACATATTCCGCGGCGCGCTCGACGTGCATGCTCGCGCCATCAATGAGGAAATGAAGATGGCTGCCGTACGCGCCATTGCCGACCTGGCCAAGCAACCAGTGCCCGATGTGGTGAACGACGTGTACCACGTGAGCGACCTCTCATTCGGCCCCAAATACTTCATCCCCAAGCCTGTAGACCCACGCCTCATCACTGAGGTATCGGCAGCCGTGGCCAAGGCAGCCATCGAGAGTGGCGTGGCCCGCCGGGAAATTACCGACTGGGAAGCTTACAAGAAGAACCTGCGCCAGATGCTCGGACAGGAAACTAAACTCACCCGCAAGCTCCACGACACAGCCCGCCTGCACCCACAGCGCGTGGTGTTTGCCGAAGGCGGACACCCAACCATGATGAAGGCCGCCGTGCAAGCCAAGACAGAAGGCATCTGCTCTCCTATCCTTTTGGGCAACCCCGACCGGTTGAACCGCCTTGCACAGCGTTTGAAACTTAACCTCGACGGCATTGAGATAGTGGACATGAGGGCCGATCAGGAGCAGGGCCGACGCGCCACCTACGCCAAGCACCTCGCCAAGAAGCGTGCCCGCATGGGCTACACCTTCGAGGAGGCCTACGACAAGATGTACGAACGCAACTACTTCGGTATGATGATGGTGGAGTTTGGCGACGCCGACGCATTCATCACCGGCCTCTACACCAAATACTCCAACACCATCAAGGTGGCTAAGGAGGTGATTGGCATACAACCCGGATTCAACCACTTTGCCACCATGCACATCCTCAACACCAAGAAGGGCACCTTCTATATTGCCGACACGCTCATCAACCGTCACCCAGACGAGAACGTACTTGTCGACATAGCCCGCCTCTCGGCACAGACCGTGGAGTTCTTCAACGAGAAGCCGGTCATCTCCATGATTAGCTACTCCAACTTCGGCACCGACGAGAAGGGAAGTCCCGTGGCTGTCCACAACGCCGTAGCAGAGATGCAGAAGCGCTATCCCGACCTGGCCATCGACGGCGAGATGCAGGTGAACTTCGCGCTCAACAAGGAACTGCGCGACGACAAGTTCCCCTTCACACGCCTCAAGGGCCTCGACGTCAACACGCTCGTATTCCCCAACATGAGCAGCGCCAACGGCAGCTACAAGCTCCTGCAGGCTCTTGATTCGGATGCAGAAATCATCGGCCCCATCCAGATGGGTCTGAATAAAGCCATCCACTTCACTGATTTCGAGAGTTCCGTGAGCGATGTGGTGAACATCACTGCCGTGGCTGTCATTGACGCCTACGTGGAGAAAATCAAGAACGAAAACAAATAAAAACACATCATCGAGAAGACGAGTGGACGGGTAAACGGACGCTAAACGGCAAGCCTCTTGCCTGCGTTCTGTTTGCCCGTCTATTTGCTGAAATACATACAAGCACAATAAAGCCAAGCACTCGCCAGTTCTCTGATAACCAACCATTAAAACATTTAACCATGAAGAAATTCTTATCCCTAACCGTGCTGGCCTTGCTTTCGGTCTCGGCCATGGCACAGAAGACACTCACCGTGAGCGTAAAGAATCCTTCAGCCGCCAAAGAGTCGGCACCAGTAGTAGTGCAGCTCAAGGACTGCGGATTCGCAGTAAAGTCGGCCCTGGTCAAGGAAGGAGACACAGAGGTTCCTTGCCAACTCGATGACCTCGACAAGGACGGCACCAACGACGAGCTATGCTTTGTTACGCCCATCGGCAAAAAAGCAGAAAAGACATTCACCGTCACCCTCTTCCCCACCGGTAAGCCGCGCGTTTATGCGCCACGCGTATTCAACGAAATGCTGTTGCCCAACAAGAAGGTGAAGGAGAAAAACAAACAGGACATCTACATCTCTTGTCTTACCTACGACCATGGAGGTCCTTCCTACAGCGTACAGCACCACCATGGCGTGGCATTTGAGAGTGAGCTCACCTGCTTCCGCATCTATTTCGATGCCCGACAGAGTATCGATCTCTACGGCAAGCGACACAAGCGTCTGGAACTGAAGGAAACACAGTTTTATCCCAGCAAGGAACAGCTCGCACAGGGCTATGGCGACGACGTGCTGTGGGCAGGCAACACCTTTGCCCTTGGTGCCTTCCGGGGATGGGACGGCAAACAGCAGCAGCCACTCGAAAAGGTGGAACACCGTACGCAACGCATCATCTCCAACGGTCCGGTACGCTCGGTGGTTGAAGTGCTCGATGACCAATGGGAAGCTGATCCTACAAAGGAACCTATTGACGTGAAACTGCGCTACACTATCTGGGCAGGTCACCGCGATGTGGACGTGGATGCATTCTTCCGCCAGAATGTAGACGGATATAAGTTCTCCACGGGTACCATCCGCGTGAAAGGCTCCACAGAATTCAACGACCACAAGGGACTGCGCGGTTGCTGGGGAAGCGATTGGGCTGTGGCTGCCAAGGACTCGGCAGGTCATCAGCGCGAGACAGTCGGCTTGGGCCTATATATTCCAAAGCCTTACGTTCTCGAGGAGATTCCCACTACCGACGACGAACTGCCTTTCGTTATCGGCACCACAGGCAATCATCTTCGCTACCACATCACCTTCTGCAGCGACAAGGAAGACTTTGGCTACCACAGCGCCAAGGAGTGGTTTGACGCCATGAAGGAGTGGCGCAAGGAAATTGACACCCCTGTCATCGTAAGCGTGAAGTGACAAAGCACAACATAGTACATAAAAAGCGGATTGACAACAATTTATCGTCAATCCGCTTTTTTGCTTTTTCTCCAATTAATCAGAGCCGCCAATTCATTTTGCCCTGCACACTCTGATACCCGTCTGCGAGCGTTGTCCTTGCATATATCTGTGCAGTGTCATTGACTCTTCCACCACCTTATGGCGCAGATAGGAAGCATTGAGTAGGTGCAATCCGTCTTGATGCCATACGGCAATGCCTATGTGCGACGTGTCAAGTCCCTGTTTTGAAGTGAGAATAACAAGGATGTCACCATCATGAATGGTCTGGCGAAACAGACGGGTGTTGGCTATCGTTGCCTTGGGAATATAGCGATAGCTCTTCCCCGAGATAGACTGCTCCATCCGGCGGATACCTGCCACCCATTCAGGATGCGCCGCCAACTGAGGATAGTCCTTCGTGTGCGTGGTCATCCAGTTGACCTTCAGATGCTGCACGGCAGTGAATGGTGGGTTGGGCGACTGGATATCTTCAACAATGCCCATCTTCTGATTATTGTTGATCCACACCGTGAAATAATGCTGGCGGTTGGCATACGCCATTTTGCCATCCAGATAGCGTATGCGGCGCAACTCGGCAAGGAAGTCAGTGAAGCCGTAGGCCTTATGCCTCATGCACTGGTCGAGAGCGAGCACGGTTTCCACAAACGTGGTACAGTCGAGTTCACGCGTGTTGACCACCATGTGTTCGTCGAGCTCACGGTCGAGCGTCTTTGCCACGTAAGGCACATGCAAGAACTTCCTGCCAAAGTGTACCATCCAGTTAGTAGACGCAGGCATTTGTCGTGCCTCGACCAGTAACCGCACGATGCAGTCACTGTCTTTCTTTTCATAGCGTGCCTCCTCCAGCAGACGAGAGCAGACATTGTCTCCTTGAGTAGTGGAAGGCAAGGAAGAAGCAGTCCTGTTCACTTGCCGGTCTGCCCAAGTAGTGGTGTCCACACGTGCAGAATCGGCAACAGCCTGTGCCTTGTCTGCGCCCTTGTTCCCTTTGGCGCAAGCCAAAACAAGAGGCAGGGAAACCAACAATCCGAAATGTGCTAATCTTTTCATATACGTTTGTAGTGATTATTATCTTTTCCCATGGTCACGTCGGGCGAAGTTCCAGCCAAAGTAGATATTAAGAGAACCAAACATGTTAGTGGCCGAAAACTGTGACTTGTGATAGTTGTAAGCATGCACGATGGCACTTGCGCCTGCATACCACCGGGTGTTGTTCCACACCACACCGAAACGCCCCACTCCATCAAGATTGAAGTTCTTGAAGTTAAAGTCGCGAAGTGAGAATTGGCCAGTCCGCCCCACGTCACCTGAAGAACTCTTGTATCCCAAGGCAGCCGATAGCGAAGCGGCAAGGAGCCAGTTATGGGCAAAGACCCAGTTGTAGGCATAACCTCCTGATATGGAATAGTCTACGTATTTCACGCGGTTGAACTTCAAGCCGTCGTCCAGTTCGAAATCTTGCTCTCCTAGCTTTCCCGCCAGCACATCCTCAAGGTTCTCATAGTCGAGTTTGAGCGACTGGTGTGTGTAGCCAATGCCGAGAAGAGCCGAGCCGCAACTCTTCCGCTGACAAGTGCTTTGGCTGAAAGCGGCTGGATAAGAGAAGCGTTTGTGGTTGAATATGTAGTAGAGGTTGAACCCCTTGATGCTGGCACTGAGTCCGGAAAAGGGCAGACTGTGGAGCGTATGCCACGAGTCGTCATCATTGAGTGTGATGCTCTTGATGCGATAGTTGTTACCCGTCTCGCGCCAGAAGAGGTCGATGCCTATGGTGGAACTGTATAGACTTAGGTCGAACTCTTTCTTGGCCGTTTGGTTTTCCTTATGGTGAAGAGCACGAAGGTCTACCGTATAACCGAGAAAGAGCCATCTCCAGCCGAAATAAGGTCCGAGTTTGACACCGAAATCCGGGGCAAAGATAATTTCCTGTCCATTCTTGCTGCGCAGCGAATACATCTCGTAAGTGGTGGTTTGCTGGAGCATGAGCGTATAGTTGTAAAGCTGCGGCTCTATATAGGTCGTGTCCATGGCATTGAAAGCCTTGACAATGGCATATAGCCCCTTGCCTATTCCATGCCAGAACCCACCTTTCCGACTTTTCTTTTCTACGCCAAGACGTTCAAACCCTGCACTATCAACCAATGATGTATTCTGCTGAATAACAGTGTCTTTCCGGACAGATGCAGAAGTATAGATGCAACTTCGCACGCGTGTATCCGATTCTCCCAAAGAACGAACCTGTGCACTTGTCTTAACCAAGACAAGAACACACAATAAAATAGGAATGACAAATCGGATTCTCATATTGACAGATAAATGTATGAAGCGGTAAGGCAGTCGTTAGAACTTGCCCAATATACGGTCCATCACCCAGTTGACAGGTGTGGCGGAAACAGCCGTGCAGTCGCACGTGCCAATTCCCTGCAAATGCTCAATGACAGTACGGATGATGGGCAGCTGCACGTACGACGGGTTGGGCACTTCTATATAGCGGGACCCCTCACTGGTATAAAGGTGTATGGGGTTATAGGTATAGACAGAGAAGTTGACCATTCCCTGGTCGCCTACCACTTCTATGCGGTCATCACGCGAAGACTGGTGACCCACAAAACACCACGATGCGGAACCGGGTAGTCCGTTTTCAAAACGGAAACAAGCGCTCACATTGTCTTCCGTCTTGTACACACCTTCACGGTTAGCGCAGATGCCATTGGCCTCAACAATGACGCCAAAGATATACTGTATGAGGTCAAGCTGGTGAGGAGCGAGGTCGAAGAAATAGCCCTCGCCGTCGCCTTCGGCCTGCAGTCGCCACGGCATGTCCGAATGAGCCTTGCTGTCGAGGTCACGTGGCGGGCAAGAAAACCGCAGCTGCACGTTCATCACCTTGCCAATCTGTCCCGAATCCACAATTTCCTTCACCTTCTGGAAGTATGGCAGATAGCGCCGGTAGTAAGCCACAAAGCACGGCACTCCGGTCTGCTCGCTCACCCGGTTGATGCGGATGCAGTCGTCATAGGAGGCTGCAAGCGGTTTTTCCACATAGACAGGCTTGCCCGCCTTCATGGCCATGATGGCATAGGTGGCGTGCGTGGATGGCGGAGAAGCCACATAGACGGCATTGATGTCGGGGTCGTCAATGAGTTCCTGGGCATCTGTATACCATTTGGCTATGTGGTTGCGTTCGGCATAAGAACGGGCATTATGCTCGTTGCGGCTCATCACAGCCACCACATGGGAACCTTCCACCTCGTCAAAGGCCGGTCCACTCTTGCGTTCGGTCACTTCACCACAACCGATAATTCCCCAAAGTATTCTTTTTCTTGGCATGTTTTAGTTTCTATTCTTGAAGGGTTAACCCAAGTCGCTGAGTTCAAGCCACCTCATCTCCTTCTCGTCGAGTTCGTCCTTGAGTTGGGGCAGTCTGCGGCTTTTTTCTGTTAGTTCGTCCACACTGAGCTTGCCTGAACAGAGCGCTTCTTCCAAGGCTTGCTGTTCTTGAGTGAGCGCTTCTATGTCGCGCTCAAGCTGCTGCAGCTCCATTTTCTCCTTATACGACAACCGGCGACGGGTGTCGTTGTGATAGTTTTTCTTCTCTTTCTGCACCGGCGTCTGCTTGTTCTTTGCCTCGGCTTCAGCCTTGCTCTCCAGCTTGCTCCACTCCCTGTATTGGGTATAGTTGCCCGGGAAGTCCTTCACGTCACCGTCACCACGGAACACCAAGAGATGATCTACCACCTTGTCCATGAAATAACGGTCGTGGCTCACCACGATGACGCATCCGGGGAAATCCTCCAAATACTCCTCCAGTATCTGAAGGGTCTGGATGTCAAGATCGTTGGTAGGCTCATCGAGCACCAGGAAGTTGGGGTTCTGCATGAGCACTGTGCAGAGGTATAGCTTGCGGCGTTCGCCGCCGCTGAGTTTCGCCACATAGTTATGCTGCTCCTCAGGGGTGAACAGGAAATGCTGGAGCAACTGCGAGGCAGTGAGATGCCGGCCTCCTCCGAGGTCAACATACTCCGCTATGTCAGTCACTACATCGATGACCTTTTGGTCTTCACGAAACTTCAGACCGTCTTGAGAGAAGTAGCCGAACTTGACCGTCTCGCCGATGTCGAACTGTCCCTTGTCGGGCGCCACCCTTCCGAGAAGCATCTTGACGAAGGTAGACTTGCCCGTGCCGTTGTTTCCCACAATGCCCATCTTTTCAAAACGGGCAAAGTTGTAATAGAAGTCCTTGAGGATAACCTTGTCGCCGAAAGCCTTTGACACATACTGACACACAAAAATCTTGTTGCCTATGTACACGCCTCTCGACTTGAGTTTCACCTGTCTCTCCTCGATGCGCTGCTTGGCACGCTGTTCCAGTCCGTAGAAAGCCTCTTCTCGGTAGCGTGCCTTATGGCCGCGCGCCTGCGGTTGCCGGCGCATCCACTCCAGTTCGCGGCGATAGAGATTGTTGGCGCGCTGGATTTCTGCCCGTTGCTGGTCAATGCGTTCCTGCCGTTTTTCCAGATAGTAACTGTAGTTGCCCCGATAGGTATAGATGGTCTTGTCGTCGAGTTCGAGGATGACATTGCACACCCGGTCGAGGAAAAAACGGTCGTGGGTAACCATGAGGAGCGTGCGGTTGCCGCGGTTAAGGAATCCTTCAAGCCACTCTATCATCTCGAGGTCGAGGTGGTTGGTTGGCTCATCGAGGATGAGCAGGTCGGGTTCCGTGATGAGCACATTGGCCAGGGCCACCCGTTTCTGCTGTCCACCGCTGAGTTGGCCCATCGGCTGCTGCAGGTCACTTATCTTGAGTTGGGTGAGTATCTGCTTGGCCTTGAGTACCAGTTCATCGTTGCCATGATGATTAAAACAGGCATCGAGCACACTTTCCTGCGGGTCAAAGTGGGGCTGCTGCTCGAGCATGCCCACTCTAAGGTCCTTGCGGTAGATGATTTCACCCGCATCCTTGCCTTCCTTACCGGTCAGCACAGAGAGGAGCGTTGACTTGCCTGTGCCGTTTTGGGCAACGAGGCCCACCTTCTGTCCTTCGCTCACGCTGAAACTAAGATTGCGGAAGAGTACGTGCGCACCAAAGGCCTTCGACACGTTCTGCACGTCGAGATATGGAATAACTGCCATTGTTGTGTAGTGGTTTTTAAGGTTTACTCGCCAAGTGACTTGTTGATTTCATCAATGTAGGCAAGCACCTCTTCACGTCCGAATTTCTTCTCCGAACTGGTAATGAAATAAGGAGGAAGGTCTTCCCAGGTGTCACGGAGTGCATCCATCCAAGCCTCGGCGTTCTTGCGTGCCTTGGGCATGCCGAGTTTGTCGGCCTTGGTGAAGATGACGGCAAAGGGCACCTGGCTGGCACCAAGCCAGTCGATGAACTCGCGGTCTATCTTCTGCTGCTCGTGGCGCACGTCGATAAGCACGAAAACGTTGACCAGCTGCTTGCGCTGAAGAATGTATTGCGATATCATCTGTTCGAGTTTCTGCTGCACGGTCTTGCTGCGCTTGGCAAATCCGTAACCGGGCAGGTCCACGAGATACCACTCGTTGTTGATGATAAAGTGGTTGATGAGCAGCGTCTTGCCGGGTGTGGCCGACGTCTTGGCCAGGTTCTTGTGGTTGCAGAGCATATTGATGAGGCTCGACTTGCCCACATTCGACCGGCCTATGAAGGCATATTCCGCCTTGGTGTCGTCAGGGCACTTGGTCACGGTAGGACTGCTTATCGTAAATTCTGATCTTGTTATTTCCATTTTCTGTATTTGTTTAATTAGTGGTAGAGAAGCCACGATGCACGTGCATCGTGGCAAGAGAATACACACTCACCGGGTGATATCACTCGTAATCGTCGATGACACTGTTCATCATATCCATCATCGGCTTGGCGGCAAGGAATACGCGCTCCATCTCGTCGAGCCATCCGTCGGACCCGAAAAAGTCGTCGGACACACGGTGCCAGCAACAATAATCCTTCATGCGGAGATATTCCATGTGGGGATAATCCTTGGGGAAGTCCTTGGGACACTTCTTGAGCATGTTCATGCCGAAGCCTTTGGCATCATCCCACGTGCCTTCGCCGGGCCTGCCGAAGAGTTCCACGAACTGCGGGTTCTCCACAGCATCCTGCCAGCGGTCAATGTTGGCCATTATCTCATTGCGGCACGAGGTGAGTATGTTGGTGGGCAAATAATAGTTGCCGACAGCCAGCAGGCAGTGGTCGGGCTCCATGTGGAGGTAATAGCCTCCATGGAGGGCTTTCTTGCCGTGGGCTGCTATATAGGCTCCAAGGTGATTCTTGTAGGGCGACTTGTCCGGCGAGAAACGGGTGTCGCGGTAGAAGCGATAGGTGGCGTCTTTAAGCGTGATGTGCGCCACAGAGGGGTCAAAGGCGGCTATGCGACCAAGCGCCTGGGTGACGCCTTGTTCAAACGAGGCTTTGGCCTCGGCATATTCGTCTTTGTGTTCCTGAAACCACTGGCGGTTGTTATTGGCCATGACGCGGCGCAGGAAGCCCAATATGAGTGAACTGTTCATGTATGATTCTTTTTTACGTTGGGAGAAAGGTTGTTGCCGACTCCTGTAACGGGGAAGCCTTCAGTTCCTCACCTTGGAGTCTTCAAGCCGTTTGGGACAAAAGCCCGTGAAGGGACACTGCTCGCATTTGGGCTTGCGGCTCATGCAGACGTAGCGTCCGTGGAGCAGTAGCCAATGGTGGGCACGTGCCAACTCGTCGGCAGGAATATGAGCCTTGAGTTTTTGTTCCACCTTGTAGGGTGTGTTGTCCGTCTTCGCCACAAGTGCCATGCGATGGCTCACACGATACACGTGGGTGTCCACGGGCATGGCTGCCCGTCCGTAAGCCACAGCCTCGATAACGTTGGCGGTCTTGCGCCCTACGCCAGGAAGTTTTACGAGGTCGTCGAAACGGGTGGGCACCTCGCCGCCATAATCGCTGACGAGCATGCGTGCCATCTCCACAAGGTGATGTGCCTTGGCATTGGGATAGCTCACGCTGCGGATGTACTCATAGACTTCCCACTCTTCGGCCTCGGCAAGCGACTTGGCGTCTGGCCACTGGGCAAAGAGGGCTGGCGTGACCTGGTTGATGCGGCGGTCGGTGCACTGGGCACTGAGCATCACCGCAACCAGCAGTTGGAAGATGCTGCCGTAGTGCAATTCGGTGTCTACTTCGGGCATTTCCCTGCGGAAATAGTCGAGCACTGCCTCGTAGCGCTGTTGGCGGGTCATTGCATTTTCTCCTTGAAGAACTCAGTAATCTGGCGGAGCAAGTGGTTGCGGGTGTTGCCTCCGAAGATACTGTGGTTGCGGTTGGTATAGATGTTCATCTTGAAATCCTTGTCTGCCTGCACGAGCGCCTCGGTATATTCGAAGGTGTTCTGTGGATGCACGTTGTCGTCGGCCAGTCCATGGCAGATGAGCAAGGAGCCGTGGAGCTGCTGTGCACGACTGATAGGGTTGTCGTCGTAGCCAGTAGGATTCTCGCCGGGAGTGCGCATGTAGCGTTCGGTATAGATGGTGTCGTAGAAGCGCCATGACGTGGGCGGTGCCACAGCCACGCCGGCACGGAACACGCCTCTGCCTTCGCTCATGCTCATCAGGGTGTTGAAGCCGCCGAAGCTCCATCCCCAGATGCCTATGCGGTCTTTGTCCACATAGTTCTGCTGGCCGAGCCAAAGGGCTGTCTCCACCTGGTCGCGCGACTCGAGGTCGCCTATCTTGAGATAGGTACATTTCTCGAAGTCGGCTCCTCTGCCGCCTGTGCCGCGTCCGTCCACGCACACCACGATGAAGCCCTGCTGGGCAAGATACTGGTCGAACATGCAGCCTTGTCCCATGGAACCGCAGTTCCAAGAGTTGACCACCTGCTGGTTGCCCGGACCGCTGTACTGGAACATGATGACAGGATATTTCTTCGAAGCATCGAAGTTGGCGGGTTTCACCATCCATCCGTTCAGTTTCACGCCCTCTGAGGTGGTGAATGAGAACTGCTCGTTCGTGCCGAGGTCTACGGATTTGAGCGTTTCTTTCAGATCCTTGTTGTCGAGCATCGTGGTCTGCACGGTGCCCCGGTTATTGCAAAGAGTGGTGACCTGCGGAGTGTGGCGGTCGCTCCACACGTTGATGTAGTTCTTGAAGTCGCGGGCAAAGATGGCAGTGTTCCAGCCTTCCTGCTTGGAGAGGCGCTCTACCTTGCCGTTTTTCCTTGCCACCATCACCTGCCGGTCGGTGGGATTGAGTGCTGCCGCCTGAAAGTAGAGGTCGCCGGTCTTGGCATCCATGCCATAGAGGTCGGTAATGTCATACTGTCCGGGCGCGACCTTGCGCACAAGCTGTCCGTTGAGGTTGTATACATAAAGGTGCATGAAACCGTCGCGGTCGCTGGGCAACACTATCTCGTTGCCCACAATCTCGAGGGCGTCCACAGCCTCTTCCTTCACATACTTGGGCACGCTCTCCTTGACAAGCAGGTGGCTGAGCGTGGTGCGCGGACTCACACTGAACACGGAGAGGGCATCCTGATGGCGGTTCATCGCGAGCACAATCATCTTGTCGGGATCATCGGTGGCCTTGATACGTGGCACATAGCCGTCTGCCTCCACCGGCACCTGGAGTTGTCTGGTCTGACGACTCTTGATGTCGAAGCTCCACACACTAACGCGTGAATTCTGCTCGCCTGCCTTGGGATATTTATAGGAATACTCTCCCGGATAAGTGGCATAGTCGGTGTGTTCGGGAGCCAATCCCTTGAACATCTGCAAAGAATAGGTCTTTACCTTGCTTTCGTCGTATTTTATCCAGCAGAGCATTGTGCCGTCGGCGTTGAAAGCCAGTGCGCGGTTGAATCCGAATTCTTCCTCGTTGACCCAGTCGGGCACACCATTGATAATCTTGTTGAACGCTCCGTCCTTGGTCACCTGGCTCTCTGCATTGTCGTAGAGTAGTTTCACAAGATATATGTTGTTTTGGCGTACGAAGGCCACAAGGTTTCCGTCCGGGCTCCACGTGGGCACCTGCTGTGGTCCATAGTCCGACAGGGGCGTAAGTTTACGCGACCCTATGTAGTAGATGTACCACACGGCAGTGGCAGAACGGCGATAGATGGCTTTGGTCTGGGTGCTGATGAGCATCTTCGTGCCGTCGGGACTCATCACATAGCTGTCGAACGAATTGATTTTCTTGCCTTGGGTGTTGTCCACGTCGAAAAGCACGCCCACTTCCTTGCCGGTGGTATAGGAGTATTTCACAATCTTCTTTCCGTCGGCACTAATCTGGGCGTATGTTCCGTCGGCCATAGGAGTTACGGCACTTAGCGTTTCGGCGCGGTAACGGCCAGAAGTTATATCCTTGAGAGTGAGAGGAGTGGAAGCGAGCAACTCGGCGGTTGCCAGCAAAATGGCTGCACACATGATGAATATTCTTTTCATTGCTGATTCTTTTTTAGTTATGCAAAGATAGTGCAAATCGAAGACAATACAAAATAAATGAGAACTTGTTTCGATTTTATTTTTATTGTTGAGATGCAGCCTATCTTATCTAAAGATAGTGCAAATCGAAGACAATACAAAATAAATGAGAACTTGTTTCGATTTTATTAGCGAGAAACAATTTGTTTTGTCTGCCCACACCGCTCTATGCCACCATTTCACTACATCAAAAACTTGCAGTGCGCCTCTCGCGTGTCATTATCGGCACACTAACACTTCGCTAACGGCACACTAACACTTCATTAACGGCACACTAACACAACGTTAATGGCACACTGAAGAAATAAAAGACGCACTCATGCGAAAAGGCGGACGCTTGTTTGGCTGTTGACGGAAAAGGGCGTAACTTTGCCGCAAGAAACGAAAAACATAATGTGCATGCAGAAAAACATGGAAAAGAACGCCCTGCCCTACAACGATTTCGGCTCGTGGATACGCCGACAGTTCCCCTTCCGGGTACAGAAGATTTCCATTGACGCAGGGTTCTCCTGCCCTAACCGTGACGGCAGCATCAGCACTGGCGGATGCTCGTTTTGCGACAACGAGACTTTCAATCCGTCTTATTGTCACCGCCACCACCCCATCGGCCAGCAACTGGATGAGGGCAAGGCTTTCTTTGCGCACAAATATCCCGACATGAAATACCTGGCTTATTTCCAGGCGTTCACCAACACGTATGCTCCCCTCGCCGACTTGCAACGCATGTATGAGGAAGCCCTCACCCAAACTGACGTGGTGGGCATCGTCATTGGCACCCGTCCAGACTGTATCTCTACCCAATTGCTCGACTACCTGGAAGGGTTGGCACGGCAGACGTTCGTCATGGTGGAATATGGCATTGAGAGTGCCAACGACCTGACACTCAAGCGCATCAACCGCGGACACGACTTTGACTGCTCGCGACGTGCGGTGGAACAGACTGCCGAACGGGGCATACTCACAGGCGGACACGTGATTGTGGGACTTCCGGGCGAAGACCACGACGAGATCATTCGCCAGGCCCGCCTTGTGTCATCCCTTCCCCTCACCGTGCTCAAGCTCCACCAGCTGCAGATTATCCGTGGCACTCGCCTGGCAAGGGAATATGAGGAAAAACCGTTCCCCGTGTTCACAGTAGACGAATACATACGCACCGTGTGCGACTATGTGGAGCGTCTGCGGCCCGACCTGGTACTCGAACGTTTCGTCAGCCAGTCGCCAGCCCATTTGCTCGTGGCTCCGCGCTGGGGACTGAAGAACCATGAGTTTGCAGACCGGCTGGTGGGCTATATGCGTAAACACGGCATAAGGCAAGGATCTTTGTGGAAAGAAGGATAGTAAGGCGTTGCCACTACACGCAACAAGGGGTGTGGACTGCCATGATTAGGCGCCACACCCCTTGATGTTTTTGTCGTATTGTGCTATACGGGAAAGTTCCGTTTAGAACTTCACCTTCTTGCCGTTAACGATGCAAATCTGACCCTTCTGAGGAGCAGACAGACGCTGTCCCTGAAGGTTATAGATCTTCACCTCACCTGCCTTGTCGGCCTTCACTGAAGAAATACCAGTAGGAATAGTAGAATAGAGGCCGAAGTTAAGATCGGTTTTGCCACCTTCAAACGAAGCTACATAGAATTCACCAGCCTGGCTGCCTGCAGCAAGACCGGTAACGAACTCGCCTGCCTTAACACTTTCAATCTTAGCCTTCTCAAGGTCAACGACATACAAAGACTTGTCGTTGATATAGCGGGCTGCCGAATAAACAGAGTTTACGCCTGTGTTAGCAGCCAAATACAACTTGCCGTCAGCCAAAACTGAAGCCGTGCAATTATTTACCCAAGGATCGGAATCCGTCTTTTTGCCTTCGTCCACACCGTCCTGAATAAGTGCCTTCACCTTGAAATCAGATTTGCCAAGCAAAGCCACGAACACGTCGGAACCGCCTACGGAAGACTTTGTCAAGTCGAAACTGTTCTTGCCAGTGAAATCGCCTACAACAGCCAACTGGTCACCAACAGAATAAACGGCCTTGATATTACGTTGCTCACTGCAATCTGTATTCCAATCATACTGGCCGGCAAAAGGAACGATGTTGAGAGTCTTGTCGGAAAGATTGACTACCGACAAAACATATCCCTTGGCAGTACCGAAATTAACTTCTGTTCCCAAGTTGAATGTCTTGGCATCCTGCTTCTCAACCTGGCCGTAGAAATTCTGGCAATCATAGCCCATAGCCTGAGAAACCACATAGAGCTTCCCGTCTGCCACCGTGAACTTGGAAGACTGCAAATGAGCACCCAAAGAAGCACGCTTAGGACCTGAGAGTACATAAAGGAACTTGTCAACACCAAGGTCGGCATTCAAGGTAACGATGGCGAGAGTCTGTGTGGAAACACAACCATAGCCAGTATAGCTACCTGCTGTCACCGATTCCGACTTGTCGGCATTGGTGATGATGCTGGTGAAGTTAAGGGCGGCATAAAGGGTTCCGTCGACATTCATGATTTGCTCCGGATTGCACTGCACTGCTGTATAGTTTCCGTATGTATCCAACTCTTTCAGTTCCTGGTCAACGGAGGGAACTACAGAGTTGAGTGCGGTCACGTTTCCATCCTTGTCGAAATGGGCAAAGAAGGTGGAACACTTGCCGTTTTCCTCATTGTCGTATCCGGTAAGTGTCTTGTCGCCAAGAGTGAGCGACTTGGCAAAGCTACCGGCCACATAAACACCGCCTTCATTGTCTGCGATGACAGAAGCCACGGTTCCGGCAATGGTCTTGGTCCAGGAAGATGTTCCGTACTTTGCCAATGTCGAGGAACCGGCACCATAGCTTGCCACAACCTGCGCACCGTCGGAAGTAAGAGCCACCTGACTGCTCATGCTCTCTTGATAGGCTGCAATGTCACTGCCAGCTGCCACAGAATAAACGCCGTTGGCCATCACTTTTTCAGTGCCGCTAAGCGTCCAGTTGCCAAACTTGGAGTCGGCGAAAGAAGTCATTGCCGTGAGAAGCAACGACGCTACCAAAGTAAACTTTTTCATAAGCTTTTCTTTTTTAACTTGTTAAATAAATGAATGTTATCTCTCTCTGAGTTGTTATTATTCTGAATACGCCTTATAAGCTGAATACCTATTTGAGTTTCTCAAGCAACTGTTTGAGGCGTGTGTCACTGGGACGTGGCGCATTGTAGGTGTGCAGGTTGCCTTGCTTGTCATAGATGAGAAAGAAGGGTATGCCCTTCACGTTGAGCGACTCGCAGAGTTTGTTGTCCTTGTTGATAAGCAGATTTCCTTCCAGTCCCAGCGCCTTCACCTTCTTCTTCCAGGCGTCCACGCTGTTGTCTACCGAAAGCGAGAGGAACACCACCTCGTCGTTGTCGAGTTCTTTCTCCAGTTTCTTGAGAGAAGGTATCTCCCTCACGCAAGGTATGCACCAGGATGCCCAAAGGTCTACATAGACATACTTGCCGCGGAAACGGGAGAAGTCAACACGGTTTCCCTCGAGGTCATAGAGTTCAACACCCACGGGAAACGGTTTGCCCGACACGGTGGCGCGGCGAGCCTTGAACTCTTCCACGAACTTCTTGTCAAGACCGTATTTGGCTGTAAGGGCGGAGAGTTCCTGCAAGCCCTCGTCGTAATGGCTGGAGTAATTGTACGTGGAGATGAACCTTGCCACCAACGTACTTTCTACTGCACGCTTGAGTGAGGCATTGGTGCAGCAGCAAGAGGATTTCTCAACTTGCTCTATACGCTCGGTGAGCGAACCTTCAGGTATGGTGGCGAGCACCATGCGTGGCGAAGCATCAAAGCTCTGGGCACACGCACTCTGCAGGCATCCGCACAACTTTGACGCCTGTCCGTTCACATCCAGTCCCAGAGTCTTGGCATCCTTGCCGGTTATGAAGCGGATGCTCTCCAGGTTTTCGAACGAAGAAGCTGCCGCCCACACACGGAGATAGTCGGCAATGGGTGCCGAGGGTTTCATCCGCTTGATGAGGTCGTCGGCAACCTGAAGATAACTGCCAATTATCGTACGCACGGAATCAGCAACCATGCTCCTTCCGTCCATCCACAGTTTCTTGGCTGCGGCTGTATAGTGGTCGTCGAAAGCCATGAGCGCCTTGGAGTCGTCATTCACGCCCTCCACATTCATCTGCTTGTCCTTGAACGTCACCGTCATCTTGGCCTTGCCCTTGGCTGCGGGGAAACTCAAGGGGCGAATCAGCTGCGTCTGACCTGCCACGCCCACAAGTTTATATACGGCGTATGGCGACACGGCAGTGGTGACGCGTGCCTTGTTGCCCTCTACGCGGAACGTATCAATGCGGTTCTGCCCCACCTCTGCCACAGACATCAGATAGAGCTGCAATCCCTCAGGGGCTTTCCCCTTGAGAGTGGCTTCCACCGCCAGCCCTTGTGCTTCGGCACGAAGCACAAGGGCAAGCAGCAGAGAACATATAGTTGCGATTCTTTTCATTACTGGATACTTGTCTTATAGAACATGCTCGAAACCTTGCCACAACAGCTCTTGTACACTTTCTTGGGCTGTATGCTGGCGGCATTGTCAGTGCGCACGTCCTTGCAGTCGTACACATAGATGTTGGCACGACGTGTGGAAGAATCAAATGTGGCGACGTAAAGTTCGTCGCGGTCAAAATCACTCTCAATGCATGTAATCTCCTCAGTGTCGCTATACTTCAGCGCATACTGCTCCTTGGTGGGCAGTGTGAGCGAGGTGGCGTTGGGCAGATAGACGTAGATGCGGTTGTCGAGCACGTAGAACATGCGCTCGTAGGTCACCGAACCGGCAAACAGCGTGCCCTGGGTGGGTATGGCAGCATCGGCAGATGGCGTGATGCGCTTGGTGGGAGAACTGAAGTCGGTAGTCCCTACTGAGGATGTGGTGAGTTGCCACAGGCAAAGGTCGCCGGTAGACTTCTGCCGAGCCATGATATACATGTAGGTCTGATACGTGGCGTCGTCGGGTGCAAGGGCGGAATATACCGTCAGCAGTTTGTAGTCTGCCAACTTGTCGCCGGTGCTGACAAACGGGTCGTTGCCATAGTATGTCTGGTAAGCGTCATACACGGTAACACTGTTCTTCTCATAGTCGGGATAGAACGTCTGATAGTTGAGTCCCTGCCAGCCCTGATACTTACACAGGGTGATGTTGGTCGGATGGAAGTCGGCATAGCGGTCGTACACATAGGGGAACATGTAGTTGAGGTCTACGAACACATACTGCTTCTTCTCGAAATCATAGGCATAGGGATTGCCGTTGTTGGCATCGGCATAGTAGGCACCAGCCTTGAAACCGGGCACCACATCGGCATAGCTCATGTCCGTGAGGAGGGTGAGGTTGTTGGCGTCAAGGAAGTAGCAGTGGTCGCGGGTGGAGATGGAAAGACGGGTGAGTGTCGTGGGATAGGTAACGGTCACCAGGTTGGCTCCCACGAGTCCGTCTTCCGAAAGTCCCTCGTTCATGCGTGCAAAACTGTGCTCGGTGATGACAACGTCCTTGCCCTGCTCTATGTCTTCCGGCGTGAGCGTCTTGATAAAGGCAAGATTGCCGTGGCCGTCGGCATCGGTAGAGCAAATCATCAGTCCCTCCTCGAAGAGGCGGTTCACGTTAATGCGGTAGTCCATGGCCTTGCCCACAGAGCCGTCGGTAACGGTAAGGTGGGCATAGTAGGTTCCGCCGGTAAGGAACTTGTAGTCGAGGTTACGGTCTGTGCTCACGGTCTTGAGTTCTCCCTTGGATCCATTGACATAGGTGCCGATTTTCCATTCGTACTTCAGATTGCTCTCGTCGCCCGAATAGGAAATCTCAGGGTTGATGTTGCAGTCATTGCCCAAGTCTACATTGACTGTGGGCATGTCTGTATCGGCTTCGCCCTTCACCGAGAGTGTGGGCAATTGTTTGTTGCCGAGCGAGCTATCGTCGTCAATACACGACACAAGCGTGCACGACATCAGGCCAGCTACCATATATGCAGTGAAAATATTTCTTGTCTTCATTGTCTACATTGTTTATATTGTTACTGTATCTGCGGACCGCCATAGGGCCACTCAATCTCATCCTTGGTATCGTTGTACATCGGAGTAAGGATGAACTTGGCAAAGAAGGCGCCATAGGCAGTGATGGGTCCGTTATAGGGACCCTTCCACTTCACGAAGTAGTCACCGTAGGCATCTATAATCTGGTCGAATACCTCCTTGTTGGCTTTGGGTCCGTACTCATAGAAATACTTGAAGAAGAGCTGTCCGTTCTCAAAAGTGTAGGCAGGCATATTCGCCGTGTTCTTGTAGTCAGCCCACCACTTGGGCATCTGGGTGGCACGCGCATCGCTATAGGTGATGGTGAAGGTGCTCTGTCCTGTGGGACGCAGTTCGCCGTCGGGAGAAATGACAAGGCGCAGCTTGAGTGTGTCGGTGAGCAGATTAGGGTCGTTGTCGCGCAAGAGTTTAACTTTCACGGTATCGCTCACGGCATTGGCTTTAAGCACGTTGCGCACAATCTCGTAGTGTACGCCCTGGACCATGGTGGTAGAGTCTGCCACGGGCTGCACGTCGATCACACGGTCATGATCTGACGGAATACCCATAAGCGAAACGGGAATATCTATCTCGTGCTCATGCGCCATCTCGAAACCGAAGTTGTAATAGACGGCGGAGTCGTTCACCTCGCTGCTGTTGAGGTAATTGAAGAACACGGAGTCCTTCTGGTTCTTGTCGTAGAGCTTGTAGTCGTCCTCTGCACACGATGCCACAAGCAGGGCTGCCAGAGCGAGGAAGGTATATCTAACGGTTTTCATTGCTTTCATAGATGTTTAGTTTCTGTAATCGTACTCTGTCTGCGGTATAGGCACCACGTAGACATTCTCACTGGCAGGAATGGTGCGGTTGTTGACGTTCGACACCACGTCCTTGTTGAGGCGCTTCATGTTGAACCACACCTGGCCTTCGCCGTACATTTCCTTGTGATACTCATTGAATATCATATCCTTGGTCAAGGTCACACCACTCTTCACTGGTGCAAGTCCACGGGATGAAGTCTCGGCATTGAAATAGCCCAAGGCACGAGTGTAGTCAGTTTCGAGATATGCCTCGGCTGCTATGAGATACATCTCCGACACGTGCATCACATTGATGCCTGAGATGCGCTCGTCCCAAGCGGTCGTGTTGGTGTTTTCAATGCTGTGGTAGTCCACCACCTTCAGGCAGCGTGCATAGCCGGTGGCTTGCTTAAACCAACCCGTGCGGTAATCCTGTGCCGTGGCGTCGACATCGAGTTTGTAGATGGCGTCGTATGGCTGCTTGTAAGTCTTTCCCGAAGCGTTAGTGAAGGGATTATACGTGGAATAGGAGTCGTAATTGTAGAGATAAGTCTCTGCTGTCTCGTTGGCTGTGGTAGAATATAAGCCGAAGAGCGTCTCCTTGTCAGAGAGTTTGCCGGCGAAAAGGTCTTTCACCTCCGTTGGGTCTGCCAACGGGAACTTCTTACTGTCTATGACCATGGCTGCATACTTGCCGGCATTCTCCATGTCACCACGCATCCAGTACACGCGAGCCTTGAGGGCGAGCACAGCATAGTAGTTCATGTGTGTCTCGCGATAGTTCTGGAACTTGTAGTACTGCGCATTGTCGTGAGGATACTTGATGTTGTCCTTCTCGCTTTCCAGCAGTTTCTCAGCTTCATCAAGGTCGGCAAGAATGAGGGTATACACCTCGCCCACCTTGCGGAAGTCATTGACTTTCTGTGAGTAAGTGGTGCTATAGGGTATGCCGGAAGCCTGTTCGTCTGTGGAGCAGAAAAGGCGGAGCAGGTCGAAATGGATGAGTGCACGCACGGCGAGCATCTCGCCCTTGTAGAGGTTGTAGAGCGGAAGATCTTTCTCCGACTTGCCTTCGAGGTTCTTCAGCACGTTGTTGGCATAACCGATGCAGGTGTAGGCTGTTGACCAAAGGTCGGAGAACTTGGTCTGCACGTTGGAGTTATTGTATTTGAAGTTGGCAAGATCACGATAAGTGGTGGAGTTGCGGTCATAGTCCTGTGCCATGACATCCGTGAGTCCCCACGCCATGTCCTGACCATAAAGTCGGGTGCTGTGCATGGAACCATACACGCCATAGATGGCGCTCTCATAACCTGCCGGCTTGGAGAAGAGGTCGCTTTCAAGTTTCTCCGAGTCGGGACGCACGTCGAGGAAATCGTTGCACGAGGTGAAGCCAATGGTTCCAGCCAGTGCCAGTGCGGTATATAAATACTTTATTTTCATTGATTTGCTGATTAGAATGTTACACTTAACGACATGTTCACGCTACGGCTGTAGGGATAGCTCGTACCGCGCTCATACTTGGCTGAGGTGAGGCGGAAGAGGTCTTCCGTGCCCAGGCCCACATAGAGTTTCTGGATGTGGAGTTTCTGGAGGAAACTCATCGGCACGTCATACTGCAGATACACGCTCGAGAGCCAAAGCTCGTTGTCGCGTTCCACAAAGCGGTCGGTATAATAATAAGATGTGCCGCCGGTCTTGCTGATGTCGAGATAGGGAACAATGTCGCCTGCCTTGTGCCAACGCTCGGTAAAGGCGCGCACGTCGGCATTATAGTAGGGGTCAATGTTCTCCACCTTGCCGGCTCGTGTGGAGTTATACATCTTGCCGCCGAAACGGTAAGAGAAGCTGGCACTCAGCGAGAAACTCTTGTACTTCAGGAGCGATGAGAAACTACCTTGCAGCTTGGGGTTGGTGTCGCCGCACGCCACTTGGTCGCCGGCATCATAGGTGTAGGTGTAGCTGCCGTCTTTCTTGATGTAGATTTCTTTACCCGTGGCTGGGTCTATGCCTGCCGAACGCACGGCATAGATGGCTGTGGGCGATTCGCCTTCACGATACTGCACCAAGGGTGAAGCCGACACGTTGTTCTTGGCATTGCTCTCGTTGCGACGCTTCAGGGCGTCTGAGATGTTGTTGATGGTGGTCTTGGAGTGCAAGCCGTTGAGCGAGAGGTTCCACTCCCAATCGCGGGTCTTGATGATCTTGCCCCAGAGGGAGAACTCAAAACCGTTGCTGGTCTGCGAACCGAGATTGGCTTTCACGGTGCTGGCACCCGACGATGGAGGAAGACTCATGTCTATCAGCATGTCGCACGTCTTCTCGTTATACACGTCGAAGTTCACGTTCAGCCGGTCGCCGAGGAACGATGAGGTAAGACCCACATTGAACTTCTTGGTGGTCTGCCACTTCAAGTCGGGATTGGCCATGGCCAAGGGAATGGCGCCCACACCGGTATAACCGCTCAGCGAGGCGTCGTAGTTGTAGGTGGTCATTGCCTGGTAGGCACTGAACTTCACGCTACCTGTGTAGCCGTAACTGCCGCGAAGACGGAAGGTGTTCACCCAGCCAAGTTTCTTGATGAAGCTCTCGTTGTGGAGGTTGTAGCCCAAGCCCACTGACCAGAAGGGCGCATAACGGTGGTTGCTGCCGAACTTTGACGAGCCTGAAAGACGGTAGCTTCCGTCTACCACATAGCGATTCTTCCACATGAAGTTGGCTGCAAGGAATGCGCCCACACTCGAGGAAAGACTTTGCGAGCCCTGAGGACGGCTGTTGGTAGGATAGCTTGTGGCATAGGCGATGTCGGCAAGGTCGTCGCTCAAGAAGCCTGTTCCTTCGAGCAAACTGCTTGAAGCGTTCTCATGCTTGAGCTCTCCACCGAGGTTGAGAGTCAGCATGGTACCCTCGTCGTCGAAGTTCTGGATGTAGTTACCGATGAGCTTGGCACTCCAAGAATCATCCTTGGTGTTGCTCAATCCATAATAGCCCTTGGCGCTCAGCACCGTGGTAGAGGCATACTTGTTGGACTCTGGCGAGATGAACTCGTCGGAACGTCCGGTACTGGTGTTGTAGGCACCCTGTGCGGTGATATAGAAATTGGGCTTGATGTTATAGCGTGCATCGAGCGAAATCTGCTGTGTGCGGGTCTCTTCCTTGCTGAAAGAATTGAGCGAAGCTTCGTATAGCGGATTGTCATGGTTGTACGAAAGCTTGCTGCGCAGGTTGCCACGCTCGTCATAAGGCGAATCGTAAGGATTTGCCTGAAGGTAGTCGGAGAACGAACCATACTTGGAATTGTTCACGTTCACCTGCTGGTGTGACGCACGGAGCGTGAGAACCAACTTGTCTATGGCTGTATAGGAAAGGTAGATGCTCATGCCGTACTTGTCGCGGCCGTCGTCCTTCATCACGCCGTTCGTGCTCGAATAGTTGGCATTGATGTTATAGTCCAGTCCAGAACCGCGGCCCGAGATGGAAAGGGAATGGTCGTGAGAGAAACTGTTGCGGATGGGTTTCGACTTCCAGTCGGTGTCAATACCGCTTGAAACGAGAGCCAACTTGTCGTAATAACTTTGGTCGAGTGTGCCGTCAGTAGTGTCATAGAGCTTTGCCATACGCTCCAATTCAAGTTTCTGGGCGGCGTTGCACACGTCGTAACTGCTCAGGTCGGCAAAACTGAACTGTGGAGTAAGCGTGTAGCGGATGCGCACAGGCGCCTGGCTCACGCGCTTGCGCTCAATGACAATCACGCCATTGGCAGCATTCTCTCCATAAAGAGCTGTGGCAGAAGCGTCCTTGAGAATATCCACTCGCTCAATGTCGTGGATATCAAGGTCGTAGAGGGCCGTCAAGTCCTGCTCCACTCCGTCGATGACAATAAGAGGAGCATTGAGGCCCACCTCATTGCCTGTGGCAAGCGAGGTGGTGCTGCGTATCACGAGATCGGGCACGACATTAGGGTTGCTTCCTGCGGCATTGTTCTGCGCAATGTTCAAACTCGGGTCGAGAGTTGCCAATGTCTGCATGATATTGTTTGGGGCTATCTCCAGAATCTGCTCACTGGTCACGGTCTTGGCCGCACCAGTGTAGGTCTGCTTCTTGCGGGTGAAGAAACCGTTGACCACCACATCGCCCAGCTGTTTCGAGTCAGACTTCATCACCACCTTCATTTCGGCGGATGCTTGAAGGCTTTGCGCCTTCATACCGATGTAGGTCACGGTGACGTGCTGCCCCTTGTGGGGAGCCACGTTGAAGGCGAAGGCACCATTGATATCAGTCACAGTGGCGAGTTTCGTTCCGTCAAGTTTCACCTGTGCACCGATAAGAGGTTCCTTGCCGTCCTCATCAAACACGGTACCGGTAATCTTGTTACCCTGATACTGGGCGGCACGGTCGACAATGTTAATTTGTTTTCCGCTCACCTGGTAATCGTAAGGTGTGCCAGTAAGGGCATACCCTAAGATGGCAAAGAACGATTCGTTCTTCAAGTTACCGTTCACCTTAAACTTGCTCACGTCTCCGTTTACCACGAAATGATAGTCAGATACGTTCTCGAGTTTTTTGAACACTTCGGTTAAAGTTTCGTTATCGAACATAATCGATAATTTCTTGTCTTGTGCACTAAGAGATGTAGAAACACACATAACAAGAAATGCTAACATTACTAAGAATTTTCGCATTCTCTCTCTAAAAATCAATAAATAATTCAGAATATTTGCTGCAAAGTTATACAAATAAAAACTAATCCACAAACTTTCAGCAAGTTATTTGCCTTTTCCATGTACGATTATGACAAATTGATAGTATTTTCTGCCATAATTGTAAGGAGTGGAAAAGTCAAGACCTACCAATATGTCAGCAGGAAGAATTACGGCGTATCCGAATGATCAAATGCCACAGAGTGACATGGAATCTGAACGAAAGCAAGTCTCTTCAGAAGCAGGCACAACAAACAAAACAAACCATTTGCATTTCGTTAATGGCAGACTTATGAGACGTTAGTGGCAGACTTACGAGATGTTAGTGGCAGACTTACGGACCATTAATGGCAGACCTGCACTTGATTCCAAGGCCTGGGCACCCATTGCCCACGGCGATGGCAACGAGTGCCCAAACAGACGGATCGTTTTCGGACTTTCCACTTAAAAGTAGAAGACGAAGAACTGGTGATAGATGTGATAGATATTTAGCCATCCATCACGCATCTATCACTCCACGAAACCCGTTTACATTCAGCAGAATAATGTCTGGAATCAAGAAAAGTGATGGATTCTTACCAAAAACGAAAAACTTTACGTGCGCGTGCGCGAACGCGAAACAATCATCAAACAAGGAGCAATGACACAATGCCAAGTGATTTCAAGAGCATAGGAAATGACACAATTATCCATCACTCCCAACTCCGAAGGTGCCTAAAAAAATTATCCCCCGATTCGCATCGGAGGATAATAACAACACAAACACAAAATCGGTCTGGATGTCTTGGGGGACATTAACCAAACCATAACAATGGGGGTTCCACAGTTCTTATGAACAGCACTGACGGAACAACCCATTATCTCTATATCCGACCGTCGTATTCATTTGGTTAAACGACGATATACTTTCAATCTTTATCCGGCGGCTACATCTACATGATGCCGTCTTCACGCAACTTCTGCTGCCACTTCCAGGCAGAAGCCAATATGTCTTCCAATGGAGTTTCAGCCTTCCAACCCAACACCTCATTGGCCTTTTTAGGATCAGCCCATACCTTTTCTATGTCGCCTTCACGGCGCGGAGCATAAGTCCAGTTGACCATTACACCAGTGGCTTTCTCAAAACCTTCAACCACTTCAAGCGTGCTCACGCCTTTTCCTGTGCCTATGTTAAAAATCTCCACAGAATCAGTATCTTCATCAAGCACACGCTCCATAGCCTTCACATGTGCCTTCGCAAGGTCAACAACATATATGTAGTCACGTATGCAAGTACCGTCGGGCGTGTTGTAATCGTTGCCGAAAATCTTGAGTTGCTTGCGAATACCCATAGCGGTCTGTGTGACATAAGGAATGAGATTCATGGGCACACCATTGGGCAATTCTCCGATAAGCGCCGTGGGATGTGCACCAATAGGGTTGAAATAGCGGAGAATTATGCTCTTGATGGGCCCACCGCTATGAATGAAGTCCTGAATGATTTCCTCATTAATTTGCTTTGTATTGCCGTAAGGACTGAGCGCCTTCTGTATGGGAGCGTCTTCCGTAACTGGCAAGTGCTCCTTTGACGGCTGTCCGTAGACCGTGCAGCTGGATGAAAAGATAATGCCCTTGACATCGTATTTTGGCATAAGTTCAAGCAGATTGATAAGCGAAGTGATGTTGTTGCGGTAATAGAGCAATGGTTTTTCCACGCTCTCACCCACAGCCTTGCTCGCTGCAAAATGAATGATACCCTTGATGTCTGGGTATTTCTTGAACACCCCTTCAATGGCAGCACGGTCGCAGATGTCCACCTTCTCAAAAGCTGGACGAACGCCCGTAATCTTTTCTATTCCATCGACTACTTCAGCCTTGGAATTGGAAAGGTTGTCAACAATTACCACCTGATAGCCTGCCTGTTGCAGTTCTACTGTGGTGTGCGAACCGATAAAGCCGGTACCGCCAGTTACCAAAATGGTCTGTTTCATGACAATAATAAGTTTTGAATAATTGATATGTGCTTTCATTTTCCGGCATGCGCATTGTCACAACACACATCCGTAACTATTTATGTATCTGAATATTGCGCACGGGTTAATAGCTCGAAGCGACACTTCACATACACTTGTACCACAAAAGTACGACAAAAACTTGGACTATGCAAATTTTAAGGTGAAAATAAAAAGGCAGCCTGATGGTTGAGACCAGGCTGCCCTATCTTAATGATTTTGCGAATAATGCAGTTTAGTTGAGGCCGAACACTGCACTCAAACCGCCCTCGAGTCCGCTAAAGCCCATAAAAGCAAGTGCGAGGATTCCTGCAGTAACAAGCACGATGGCCATACCGCGCATGCCCTTGGGAATGTTGACCAGTTCCAACTGTTCACGGATACCGGCAAACACCACGAGAGCCAAGGCAAAGCCAATGGCTGTGGAGAATGCGTAGACGATGCTCTCAAGGAGTGAATAGTCCTTCTGAATCACGTTGATGGCCACACCGAGCACGGCACAGTTAGTGGTAATCAAAGGAAGGAAAACGCCAAGGGCCTGATAGAGGGCCGGCGACACCTTCTTGAGGATAATCTCCACCATCTGTACCAGGGCAGCAATGACGAGGATGAAAGCCAGCGTCTGCAAGTAGCCCAACGAGAATGGATCGAGCACAAACTTCTGCACAAGGAAGGTCACGATAGTGGCGAGCGTGAGCACGAAGGCTACTGCAGCACCCATACCCATGGCTGTGTCCACTTTCTTCGACACGCCGAGGAACGGACAGATGCCGAGGAACTGCGACAACACAATGTTATTGACAAAGATTGCCGAAATAAAAATCAGTATGTATTCCATGACTTATGCTTTCTTTAGTTTGTTGACAATAGCGATGAGGAAACCCAGCGTAAGGAAGGCTCCTGGAGGCAGGATGAACATGAGAATGTTCGTGGTCTCTGGAAGGATGCCAATGCCGAAGATGCTGCCGGCACCAAGAATCTCACGCACACAGCCCAGCAGGGTAAGTGCCAAGGTGAAGCCCAGGCCGATGCCGATACCGTCGAATAGGCTGGCTACAGGTGTGTTCTTGGCTGCAAAGCTCTCGGCACGGCCGAGGATGATACAGTTTACCACAATCAGCGGAATATAGATTCCCAGTGCCTGGTTGATGCTGTCGGGAGCGTAGGCACTCATGAACATCTGAAGGATGGTCACAAAGGCTGCAATGACAACAATAAACACTGGAATACGCACCATGTCGGGGGTAATCTTCTTGATACAGGAGATAACGAAGTTGGTACAGATGAGCACTGCCATAGTGGCAAGACCCATAGAAAGACCGTTGATGGCGCTGGTTGTCGTGGCCAGCGTAGGACACATACCGAGAAGAAGCACAAATGTAGGGTTCTCCTTGATGATGCCGTTCATCAATATTTTCATATTACTCATAGGAATTATCCTTTCTTTTGTTTAGTAGCGCCACTCTTCGCGTCTACAGTTTTCTTGATGTAAACAGCGTAGGCCTGATTAATGGCCTTGAGGAATGCACGCGAAGTGATTGTACTTGCAGTGATGGCATCCACGGCATTGCCAGTCTTGTCATCCTTGCTCACATGCAGGTCACCGTCTTTCGGCGTCTTGCCGATGACGCTTCCCTTACCGTCTTTCTGGAACCAAGTACCTGCCTTGGCACCCAATCCCGGAGTTTCGGAATGTTTCAGGATGGTATAGCCCAGAATCTTGCCGTCTGGGTCGAAACCGACGAGCACTTGAAGGTCGCCGCCGAAACCGCTTGTCGTGCTTTCCACGGCAGCACCCAGCGTCTTGCCCTGCTTGTCGGCACAATTATGAATGACGAATTCCACTGCCTTGCCATCAATCGTTTCACTCACGTTCACAGGGTCTGCCACCTGCAAGTCTTCAGTACCCATCACGTTCTTGATGCCGGCAGCCAACGAGGCGGCAGCCTTCTCCTTGATAGGACCTTCCGTGAGATTGTTCACTGCCGCGAGTACCGCACCTACCACGAGGGCGAAACCGACGAGCACCAACACCATGTTGGTCAATGATGATTTCAATTTTTCCATTGCAATCCTCCTTTATTTCTTGGCAGGCTTCTCACCGAAGCGCTTGGGTTTAACGTATGAATTGATGAGGGGCGTGAAGGCATTCATAATCAGAATGGCGAACGACATACCCTCAGGATAGCTACCCCAATTACGGATGATGATGGTGAGCAGACCAATGCACACTCCGTAGATAATCTGTCCCTTGTGAGTCATAGGCGATGTCACGTAGTCGGTGGCCATGAAGATGGCACCAAGCATCATACCACCGCTGAGTATTTCAGCAACAGGATTAGCATAAACGGGGTTGCACACATGCATCAAGCCACTGAAGATGAATGCTGTGGCAAGAATGCTCACAGGAATGTGCCATGTGATGACTTTCTTCCAAAGCATGTAAACCAAGCCAAGCAACAATGCCAAGGCGCACACCTCACCGGTTGTACCGGCACCGAATGTGTTGCCCACATTGCCGAAAAGCATATCAAGAGCACTTGGCAACTTGTCGAGCACGCTGGCGTCGCCGGTTTTGATGGCTTCCTTCATGAGTGCCAGCGGAGTGGCTCCAGTGGTAGCGTCGGCATAGCTCATCAGTTGTCCTTCAACAGGCCATGACGTCATCTGCGCCGGGAAGCTGACCAGCAGGAAGCAACGGCCAACCAATGCGGGGTTAAAAGGATTGTTGCCCAAGCCTCCGAACGACATCTTGCCCACGCCAATGGCGAACAGGGCACCGATGATGATAATCCAGAGGGGCAGGTTGCTGGGCAAGTTCATGCCGAGAAGCAAACCTGTGATGATGGCACTACCATCAAGAATGGAAGGTTGAGCCTTCATAATATATTTTGTGATGGCCCATTCAAAGAAGAGGCACGATGCCACAGAGGTGAGCAGCACAACTGCCGAACCCAGGCCGAAGAAATAAAGCGAGGCGAGAATGGCGGGAACAAGGGCGATAACCACGCCGTACATGTTCTTCTCCACTGTCTCGTTGCCGTGGGCGTGTGGCGATAATGATACGATTAACTTTCCCATTGTTTACTTTTTGTTTCTTGATTTGATGATTCCCATCACGGCTGCCTTTCCTGCAAGGATATTGTCGAGGATAGGACGGTGTGAAGGACAAGTGAACTGGCAGGAACCGCAAGAAATGCATGATACCACTTCCTCGCGCTCCAAGCGCTCGAAGTCTTTCTTGACAGAGAGTGTGGCGAGCAGATAGGGTTCCAGACCCATCGGGCATGCCTCCACGCACTTGGCGCAGCGGATACATGGCTGAACGGCCTTACGGTGAGCATCGGCGTCGGTGAGCACTGTGATAGAGTTGGTGCCTTTGGTCACAGGCACGTCAAGACTGAGCACGGCTTTACCCATCATCGGTCCACCGGCAAGCACCTTGTTGTCACCTTCCGGCAGTCCGCCACAGGCTTCAATCATCTGCGAGAAAGGTGTACCCATGCGAACCAGGAAGTTGCCGGGGTTCTTTATCTCTTTACCGGTCACCGTGGTGTAGCGTTCAAAGAGCGGCTTATGCTTCATAACTGCCTGGTAAACAGCAAATGCAGTACCCACATTCTGAACAATAGCGCCAACGTTGACAGGGATGGCAGGAGGTGCTGGCACCTGACGGTGAATCACTGCGTCAACGAGTTGCTTCTCGCCGCCTTGAGGATATTTCTTGGCGAGCGGAACTATCTCCACACGTGGATCGTTGGCGGTCTTCTCTTCGAAGAGTTTGATGGCGGCAGGCTTGTTGTCCTCAATGCCAATGTAGCCTTTTTCCACCTTGGCTGCCTTCATCAAGAGGTCAAGACCTACAAGGATTTCGTCGGCATGTTCCATCATCAGACGATAGTCGGCTGTGATGTAGGGTTCGCACTCCACACCATTGATAATCACACATTCAGCCTTGGCTCCAGGAGGAGGACAAAGCTTGATAAAGGTGGGGAATCCGGCACCACCCATACCTGTGACACCAGCAGCCTTGATGCGGTTCACGATTTCCTCGGGAGTGAGTTCCGGATGGGCAGCCACTGTCTCCAACTTGTCGGAACGGTCAATGCTCTCTTCCCACTCGTCGCCTTCCACGTTCACGATAATGACAGGCTTGCGATAGCCCGTGGCATCAATGGAAGTGTCAATCTTGAACACGGTTCCCGATACGGAACTGTAAATGGGGGCACTCACAAAGCCGCCTGCCTCGGCAAGCAGCGTACCTACCTTCACCTTGTCGCCTTTGGCTACAACAGGTTTGGCAGGAGCACCAATGTGCTGACCCAAGGGGAAGATGGCCTGCTTAGGCAGGGCTGCCACCTGGGTTGGCATCTCGGCTGTTATCTTGTTTTCATCGGGGTGTACACCACCTATTCTAAATGTATGCAGTTTCATGCTTTTTCCTCCTCTTTAGCGGTTTGTGTAAGGTCGGCCTTAGGAGCCTCGGCTACCGGAGCTTCAGCAGCCTTGGGAGCCTCTGCCTTTGGGGCTGCAACGGGAGCCTCTGTGGCCGGCTTGGCCTTCTTCACAGGGAAATTCACTTTCACAATGGCGCCCGTAGGACACTCGTCGACACACTTGGTGCACATGCGGCACTTGTTGAAGTCGATGTAGCTCAAGTTGTTCTCGATGGTAATGGCATCAAACTTGCAGGCCTTCTGACACTTGCCACAGCCGATGCAAGCCACTGAGCAGCTCTTCTTGGCCACGGCACCCTTGTCCTTGTTCACGCACTGCACGTAAACACGGCGTCCCTTGGGGCCCTTCTTGCGAAGTTCGATGATGTGGCGCGGACATGCCTTGGTGCACGCACCACAGGCAATACACTTCTCTTCGTCGACTTCAGGCAGTCCTGTTTCGGGATTCATGTGGATGGCGTCAAACTGGCAAGCCTTCACACAGTCGCCACATCCGAGGCAGCCAAAGCCGCAGCCTGTCTCGCCGGCACCTGTGGAGTTCATGGCTGCACAGGTGTGGAGTCCATCATACTCAGCAATGCGGGGACGGTGCTCGCACGTGCCGTTGCATCTTACTACAGCCACCATCGGGTCGGTATTGGCCACAGCCATGCCGAGCAAGTCGGCCACCTGCGACATTACCTCCTGTCCGCCTACGGGGCAGAACAGTCCCTCCAATGAGCCTGCATCCGCCCCCTTGACGAGAGCGGAAGCCATTCCACCGCAACCGGGGAAGCCGCAACCGCCACAGTTGGCCTGAGGCAGCAGGGCAGAAACCTGACCGATGCGTGGGTCTTCCTTGACAGCAAACTTCTTGGAGCATGCGTAAAGTATCACTGCGGCTATAAGCGCAATGACTCCAAGCACGATTACTGCAGACAAAATTGAATTCATAATCTTTTTGTATTTGTTTAGTGATTAATTTTTTCCACCCGGAAAGTGAACTTGCGCTTCAGTTTGTCGCGCAGGATATAGAGCAATATATAATAAGGTATAAGGGCTACAATGCCGCTCAGGGCTGCCACAGCCTCGTCTGCCTGTAGACTTGCCACAGTCCAAATGACAGCCAGCATAAGCAGCAAGGGCACGACAAAGCCGAGCCACACGGCCTGGTAGCCCAGACGGAGACTCGTCATCACACGCACTTCTTCGCCCACCTGCATCTCGCAGGCAGCTTGAGGGTCGTATACGTCGATGTATTTGGTTTTCTGTTCGGAAGCCGAACAATGCTTTGCCACTTTGCACGAGGCACATGCCGACATCTGCTGTATCTTGACTTTCAGGCAGTTATCGGCTATGCTTTCAATGGTTCCCAAATGCTCTATATTGTTGTTCATGATTTTCGCAAATTGCCACATAGAGTTAGCAATTGCAAAGATAGTGCAAAAAATCCATCCCTACAAAATAATAGCTATAGATTTTTCATTTGTCTTAACATATCTTATCCGTAAACGTTTGCACTTTAGTGTAAAGAAAAACAGGCAAAAATTAGGATGTATGGAATATTTACCGTACTTTTGTAGCCAAATAACCAACCATACTACACGAAGATGGAAGTTACCGAACAAACAACACTGAAAATCGAACGTGCCATCAAGAAGATAGCACAGAAGTTCCCCGCCAACGAGGAACCGACCATTATGACTGACATCCACCTGCTCGTATCGCAGGAAAGCGGTGAACTGCTGGCTTTCGATGATGACGAGAACGAGATTACACGTTGCGTGGTGGACCAGTGGATTGACAACAAGGAGGACAACTTCTATGACCAAGTCACTTCCATCCTGCGCTCCGTACTCGAGAGCCAACGTAAAACCATCGCCCTGATGAGTTTGCTCAAGCCGTTCAGTTTTGTGCTTGAAAACGACGACAAGGAGACCATAGCAGAGCTTTTCGTCTCTGACGACGATACGGTCATCATCGGCGGTGATATCATGCCGGGACTTGACAAGGAGCTTGATTCCTTTCTCTCCGACTTGCTCAAGGAAGAATAAGCCCACTATTCATATTTTTCAAAAAGGGGTTAATCCGCATTGCTTCACGCAGAAGCTCACGGATTTACTCCTTTGTTCTTTGTCTTTGTTATGTCCGCAGCTATTCGTTTCACTACAGTGAAAAATGCGTTAGTGTGGCGTTAACGATGCATTAGTGTGCCATTAGCAATTCGCCAATGGCACACTAACGAAAAACAAGTATGCCCGTCCGTTTACTTTTTCCCCTTCCGCTGCCGTTTCTTGAAATAGAGCCAATAGCCGGTGAGGGGAAGCGAGGCACCGATCAGACTCACTGCAAACGTTATAATCTTGGTCACCATGCCGCCCCATGCGCCCACATGGAGTGCATGGAAAACTTTGATGATGGCTGTACCGTGGGGAAGCAAGTGCAATCCGAACGCTGCTCCGGTCACGGCCAACAGTACAAGCCACAACACCGCCCAAAAGCCCAGGCTCACATGAAGGTCGAAGAACAGGCGCCTGACACCTCTGCCCCACTCCACACGGAAGCGTTTGCGCCACTGCTGCAAGCCTTTGGGCCAACATATCCAAAGCCCGCTGACGAGAATAAAAAGAAACAATATAGTGGTATATGTCACCAAGACTTTCCCACAAGTGCCGAGCATCAGTGACGTGTGAAAGCGAGTCACGTAACTGAAAAAATCACGGCGGGTAGTCGTTCCGTGACCATGACCTGCATTCTTGTCGCTGAGCATTCCCCTTGCCGGCTGTCCATGAACGGGCGAAGCCGCGGAAGCATCCGCACGGTGCTTGCCGTGCAGATGCTTGGTGCCAAATTCTTTTGCCGATTCCGTAGACGCATGGTGTGTGCCGTGAGGCGCCACCACACGGGGCATGCCGAGCGCCTCGCGTATTTCATGCTTGAACACCAGGGTTGCTCCCGACAGGCAAATCAGTGTGATGAAGATGCCTAACGGGACGGACAACCACAGATGTATCCGATAGAGAAGTCTTCTTGCCATGCACTATTTCTTGAAGTTCACTTTCAGGCCGACCACAAACATGCGGCCCGGAGAGTAGAGGGCATACTTACGTGTGGTGGTGTCGATGCGATGGTCGGTCTTGTCGAGAATGTTGTCCACGCCCACACTTGGAATGATATCGAACATGCGGTTCACGTTGAAGGTGTGCGTGGTGTTGAGGTTGAGCACTCCATAGCCAGGGGCATCCTCATAACCAGGATAGAAGGTACGGCTCTGGAAACGTCCGTTGAGGTTCACATTGAGCGTATACATCTTCCATGTGTGGTTATAGTTGGCAGCCGCTGTGAGACTGTTCTTGTAGGTGCGCTCCAGGGCAATCCATTCGCCGCCGGTCTTCGAGCGTCCGTAGGTATAGGCATAGTTGCCCATAAGCGAAAGATCACGCGTGAGGTTCACCGTGGCATTGACCTGTATGCCTTTCACCACGCCCTTGTCGCTGTTGATATACTGGCCGTAGGTGGTCATCTTGCTGAACTGTGCGTCGGTCACTTCGGGAAACTCCCGTTTGAGCATCGAGAGGTTATCCTCGCCGATGGCAATGTTCTCTTTGACAATCATGTTCTTCACAAAGTTCATGTAGCCCATCACCGAAAGCGAGAATATGCGGTTGCTATACTCGGCGCTGAACGAGGCATAGTGGCTCTTTTCCGACTCCAGGTCCTTGTTGCCGAAGGTGATGACGGGCTTGCCCTTCATCAGCTTGAAGTAATGGTAGTAGAGTTCGTCAAGGCCGGGTGCACGGAATCCGCGTGAGTAGGCTGCGCGGAAACGGAAGTTGCCGGGTGCATACATGAGCGACACCTTGGGGGTGAAATTGTTGCCGAAGGCACCATGCTTGGTGTAGCGTGCTCCGAGGGTAGCACTCACATTGCGCACAATCTCCATGTCGTGCTGCACATAGCCGGCGAGGGTGTACACATGGTTGTCCACATCACCGCTGGTGGCATTGAGGAAGTCGTTGCGCCAATCGGCGCCAATGATAGTTGTGCCCTTGTCGTAGAAATGGAAGATGCCCTTGAGTTCGGTGTCGAAGTACTTCTGGGTCTTCGAGCGAGAGAAGTCGCCCACCTCATAAGGTTTCACAGCCACGCGATAAAGGTTGCCGTAGTGATAGTTGTCGTTCACGAAGTCGAGTTGCAGGGCATGCTTGCCGAAGGTGTACTTGCTGCCTGCCTCCCAGCGCCAGCCCTCGCTACGCATGTCATAGTTGCTGCCGCCATCGAGACCTTCCACTGGTGTAGGGCGGTCTGTCACCTTGTAGTTGTAGCTTGCCTGTCCGTAGAATGAGAGGTTCTTCAGCGGATTAAACTCCAGGCGCTGGCTCACCACGTTCGACGTGAAGCCCACGAAAAGCGGGTCGACGGTGGTCAACTGGTTGCCGCTCTTGTCAATGGTCTGGTCGTTGTTCTGATAACTGTCTGCCTCTTGGTGGAAGAATGAGGTGTGTGAGTTGACATACTTGGAGCTTACGTCGAGGTTGACTCCCTGCGAGAACTGTCCCTTACCAGACACGCGTGTGTCGGAACTGGCGCGCACGTTGTCCTTGACGGGTTGGTCCGTAATGATGTTCACCACACCGCCGATAGCATCGGAGCCATAGAGCGCAGAGGCAGCGCCGTCGAGCACCTCAATGCGCTTCACGCGCGACATGTCGATACGGTTCAAGTCCACATTGCCGGCAATGTCGCCGATGAGTTTCTTCCCGTTCACAAGAATGAGCACATACTTGTTGCCCAATCCGTTGACGCGGATGTAGGAACCCATGGTGTTGGGAGAGAACGATATCTGGGGCATCAGTCGGGTGAGTGCCTCCTGGAAGTCGGTCACGCCTGTCTCCTTGATAAGTTTCTGCGAGATGACGTGCACTGGGGTGGTAGTGTTCTTGAGCAACTGGTGGTGTCCGTTGCCGGTCACCACCACAGGGTTGAGATCCACTTCGTGTGCGGTGGCATTGTTGTCGCTGGTGTTGTCGCCCCCTTGGCGGGCGGCAGCCTGCTGTGCCGTAAAAAGAGCGGCAGCAAGCGTCATGACTATCATTCCTTTCTTCATTTCTTTTCTGTTTTATTTGTGTTTTGTTTGGTTGTCGAGCATTGTCTTGATGCGGTCCAGAATCATCTCCTGTATTTCCTTCATTTCGCCGAGTCCTTCTTTCACCACGTTCACGTTGTATCCCTTGGCTTCCAATTCCTTGCGCCAAACGCCGTCAATGTCTTCACGGAGATGGTTGCCGGCGATATAGAGCAACGGCACAAGCACCACTTGCTTCTGGTGCGAGGCCTGGAGCCGGCGTTCGACGCACTCTCGTGTGGGATAGCCCTCTATGGTGCCCACATGCCATTGGGCATGACCTTCATCCTGAAGCATATAGTCCATTTGGCTGTACATGGCATTGGCGGCATTGTCAGAGCCATGTCCCACCAGCACCACCTGCGCCTTTCCTACGGAGTTGCCGAGGTGACGGGCTATCATGGCAACCATGCTCCGGCAGTCGTCTACCGACCAAAGCAGCGGTTTGTCCACCTCTATTTGCTCAAAAAAGGCACGTTTGCGGTCAAGGTCAGCCTGAAGTGCGTCGGTCATGTTGCCGTCAAGAAGCATCGTGCTCTGCACAACCACCCTGCGGCATCCCATGTTTCGGAGGGAGTCAAGAGCCTGGCTGACGGTGGGCTTCACTATGCCACGTTTGGCAAGTGCCTTGATGACGGCAGGTGCCACATAGGCTTCCACCACCTTCGACTGTGGGAAACGTTCTGCCACCAGGGCATTGAGGCGGTCTACCGTGGCTGCACGACTGGCATCGTTCCGCGTGCCGTAGTGAACCATGAGTATTCCCGAGAATGAATGGTTGCCTTGCGCCCATCCTGTGAGGGCGAAAAGCAACGTCAATAACAAAATGTTTATCCTTTGCATACTATCTCTATTGTTGATTACGAAAACGGATGCAAAGGTATGGAACAAACGAAAAAACCGCAATACCCAAAATCCATGATATTGAGTATTGCGGTTTATAACTATTTTTAGGTATTTGCCTTAGAAATGCAGGCGTACGTCTACACCTATCTGGCGAGGATTGGCACGATTGCCGAACCATTGTTTTTCACCTGAGGCACTGCTCTGCAGGGCGAATGTATTATAGTGTGTCTGCGTGAGATTTCTGCCCCAAACGGATAGGGTCAAAGCCCCCATATCCAAGTCGGCGTGCGCACCGAGCACTGCATAGAAGTTCTGGGTATGGGTGTTGGCCTCGTCCCAATACACCTTGCCCTGGGCGTTGACATTCACGCCGAAGGTGACGGCGCGAAGCAGACGGGAAGCAAGAGGCTGCCGGTAGTCGGCTGTGGCACCAATGGTGTGGACGGGCACGTAGGGCACATACTTGCCCCGATAGTCAACTTCCACGTCTTCACCATCCACTGACTGTGTCTCGGCATACTGACGGAAGGTAGCATGGGTGTAGCCATAGCTTGCGGTCCAGGAGAGCCTGTCGTCTACTGCACTTCCACGGAGCGACATCTCCACCCCCATACTCCTGCTGCGGCCGGCATTGACCATCATGCGGCCAAATCCGTAGGTTCCCGCCATGACGGAAAGCTGCTGGTTCTTCACCTGCATATAGTAGGCGGCAAGGTCAAGATGAAGGGCGTTGCCAAAGAGATTGAGGTGGGCTCCCGCCTCATAGTTCCAGCTGGTTTCCGGCTTGTAGGCTATGGTCGAGTTTATGCGAGCGTAGTCATCATCGGTGTGCGCCACCTCATAGTCACCCCGCATGGCCTGCGAGCGGTTGGCATTGAGTTCGCTCTGAAGAATGTCGGAAAACATCTGTATGTTGTAGCCTCCGGCACGATAGCCTTTGCTCACCACGGCATACACATTGCTCTCCTTTTTATCTAATCTCCACGAAATGCCGACCTTGGGCAACAATTGGTTGAAGGAATTGCATGTTTCCCTGTTCAGATGCGACACCAAGTGGTTGGCGGCATCCTGTCCCATCACGTGGGCGGTCATGTTCATCAGCGCCTGCGTGTCATAGCCAATCTTCACGTGGTTATAGTCATAGCGCAGTCCCAAGGTGGCTGTCAGCCTGGATGTGATGGCAAGGCTCGACTCGTGGAACAGACCAAGGTTGAACTGCGGTGTATGGAACAAGCCGGGCACGGTCATCGCCACGTCCATCTTCACACCGCCGGCACGCTCAATGGTCTGCAATGCCATCTGCATGGCCTGTGCCTCGGTCATGCCCTGAGCCAGGAAACGCTGTGCCATGGAAGCAGCCATGGCATTCTTCATTGCGCTTTCTATGGGCTGCGCTATACGGATAGTCATTCCTGGACCGAAATCCACAGGGGCTTGCGTCTTGAGCCACTGGTAACTGCAGAACACTCCAGTAGTGTAGTTCCACCTGCGCTCCCCCGTACTCTTCCACACGAATTCGTGCGTCAGGGCATTGTGAAGTTGGCGCTCGTTGAGCCTCATCATGTCGATGGGCAGATAATCCTGGTCCATCTCCATGTTGTCGCGCAGATACTGATAGCTGGTTGTCGACGTCAGCTGATAGCCTTCTCCACGGTATACGGCAGTAAGACCCGCATTGAGCACATTGCGCATATACTTGTTGTCGAACGTGGTGTTGGGCATCTGTGCCCAGCCGGTGGGCTCATCCAGTTCGCCATAGGGAAAGGCATTCTGCCTTACATACTGATAATCGGCAAGAAAGTCGAACGAAAGGCGGTTGCTGGGAGTATAGCCTAAACGCAACTTGCCGCCTGCCTCGTTGGCAAGTTCTGCCCTACTCCCGGTATGGATGTTGCGCATGGCACCGTTCTGCCCGTCATAAAAGGCGGCTATTCCGAAGCCCAGCTTATCGGAAATCTTGCCGTAGTGCGACAATTCCACTTCCCTTCCGAAATGGTTCGTCCATGACAAGCGGACATCCGTGCCTCGATATTGAAGCGGATTGCGGGTGTAGATGCGGAGCAGACCGCCCTCGGTGTTCTGCCCGTAGAGTGTGCCCTGAGGACCTCTCAGCACGTCTACACGGTCGAGCTGATAAGTGTGGAGGTTGTAGGCCGACTTGCAGACGATGGGCAGTCCGTCCACGTAAAGCCCCACAGCAGGATTATTGATGCGTGAACCGATGCCACGCACATAGACAGCCGAGGTGAGACGCGAACCGTATGCAGGCATGGTCAGCGAGGGCACATAGGAAGAGAGTGCCCTCAAGTCGTCCACGTGAAGACTTTTGAGTTCTGTTTGCGAATAAGAGGAAGAGCTGAGTGGCTGGCGACGCAACCGGAATGTTTCCTTCGGTTGCACCACCACTACCACTTCGTCGATGTCATGTACCCTGGAAGAGTCACTCAGGTTGTGTTCTCCATTTACATCCGTCAAAGAAGATGCACAGACTGCAACAGGAAGAAACATCAATGCCGTGAGTGCCCCGGCAATCTTTTTACTTGTCATTGCTTTTGCTTTGTTACCTTTTAACGGGTGCAAAATTACAACAATACTGCAGCATGGGAAATCCTTATTTATGAGGATATTCATCTTCCGGCAACAAGGCTGTCGCATCAGTCGTTCCACATGCCGCAATAAGGGCAACGTCCCTTGCGGTGCAGTTGGGCTCCGCAATTGCCGCACACGTAGCGGCAACGGGCATGGAACCAGTAGCGTTGAAGGGCAAAGAAGATATAGGCTGCCCAAAGAATGTAGCCTATATAATATAAGGTGGTGATGCTAAATACAATGTAATCAATGGCGCACACGCCTGCCAAGCCGCAGAGATAGAGCACCGCTTCGCCCAAGGGCATCTGCTTGCGCACATCGTCTACCACTGCCAATGCCACGATGAGCATCGCCCAAACGGACACAAGGAAAATGCTCAGGATAGTGGGCACCGAGAAGGGGTTGAGTGTGGGATGGAAATAGAAATGCCGCCACGTTTCAGGAGCGAACAGTTGTATGCTGGCATAGAACGTGGCTGCCGACGCCACAAGAATGGCAAGCAGCGTGGGATAGAAGGAGTCTATGTCGTTGAAGTGCACTATCTTGGCATTCTTCTTGGCAATCTTGCGCATCAGGTAGGCAGACACCATCAGAGCGATGAAGCCCAGGAAGATAAGCAAATGAATGTCGGAGAATGTGGAAATGAACTGCGAGATTGGGTCATCGGGTTCCACCTTCTTGAGCAAGGTCGACTCGTGTGTCCAGCCGAAGGTTTCCTGATCGCGTGCCAACTGCACCCACACAGAGTCTACGGAGTCGGCTGGCAACACACGTATGTCTGCCACTACCAGGTTGTCGTGCCGATACACCACCACCGAGTCAGTGTCGAAATGGCTGAGCAATTCTTCGGGCTGCTGGCGGAGGAGCACGAGCGAATCGCTCTTCACCACGAAGTTGTAGTTGTTGGTATAGTGGTGCTTGTCGTAGAACGATATAGAGTCGCGTTGACGCTCGCTGTAGCCTGTGAGCACACCGCGATGACCATAGTTGCTGTAGCACGAGGTGAATGCCAGCAAAACTGCCATCACCCCAATGAGATTAAGTATTCTCCGCATAAATATTCATTTGACAGTGTTTGCAATCGAACTCGAGCCTGAACATCTTGCCGTCGGGCAAAGTGAGGAACAAGGGTTCTCGCCAAGCGGGTTGCTTGCCGCCACGTTTCACGCAGTAGCCCAACGTATAGCGCAGACAGTATCGGCAGGTCATGATGTGACGCAAGTCTGCCACTGCCTCTCCATGGTTGTCAAACCGGGCTATGTGTGGGTCGCTCGCCAACTCAAAGGCTTCGGGCACTCCGGTTATGCCGCATTCGGCATAAAAACGGCGCGCCTTGCTGTTGGCCACATTGGCAAGAGTCAACGCCCTCGGGGCATCTCCCCTTACGCTGGATGCCTGGGCATGTGGAATGGCCTCTCCCTCTTCATGTGCCAGCGACTGTTGCTGGAGCCTGTCTATGGCAGCACGACGCAAGTCGGCAAGTACACTGGATGGAATGAATAGAGCCTTCACCTCGGGTGCAATGGCTATTTCCGCTGCTTCATAGGGGGTGTTGCCCAACTTGGACAGTTGCCTGCGAATGTTTTCTTCCTGCGGCTTTTGTGCCGCCTGATGGGCAAACACGCACTCGGCACTGCCTTTCCGCCCGGTCTCGTCGGTGACAATGAGCGAGAAGCCGGATGGAGTAGCCCCAAGATTCATGCCTATTGTCATCTTGCGCTCGGCTGAGGGCTTCGACAAGACTCGTTCGAATTCCATATCGTTGTTGCGGTAGAGAGCCATGCCGGCGTGCAAGTGCCGGGGCATCTTGAGTGGGAACAATCGGTTGCCACGCTCCACGCGGTTCACGCGGAAGCCCTCCAGCTCACGGTCTTCATTGATGAAGCAAAGTCCGTCACCGTTGGCAAACGTGGCTGTTCCTGCCACATTGAACGAGTTGCCCCGCATTTCCTTCACATAGCCCACATACTCTCCCATGGCTTTAGGCGTGTCAAACGAGGCAATGTCGGGTTGTCTGCCGTGAAGGAAGTAGTGGGTAAAACCACGGTTGAACGTTTTCTTCAGATTGGGTTGGAACGTGTAGCTCACCTTGCCCAGCGAGGCACGTCGATAGAGGGCTGGGTTACGGGCTATGATTTCGTTGATGCGCTGGCTATAGGCCGCCACCACGTTTTTCACATAGACTGCGTCCTTGAGTCGGCCTTCTATCTTGAACGACACGGCTCCCGACTGCATCAAGGCTTCCAGTTCGTCTATCCGACACATGTCCTTGAGCGAGAGCAAATGGCGGTCATGCTCCCAGGTCTTTCCCGAAGCATCCACCAAGTCGAACTTCAGTCGGCAGAACTGCGCACAGGCACCGCGGTTGGCGCTGCGTCCGAAGCAGTGTTGGGAGGCATAGCACGCACCCGAATAGCTCACGCACAAGGCACCATGAACGAACACCTCAAGTTCCACGTCGGGATTGTCGCGGTGTATTTGGCAGATTTCCTCGATAGAGAGTTCACGGGCAAGCACCACGCGGTCGAAGCCAATACTATGGAGCCACTTCACCTTTTCGCTGCTGCGGTTGTCGGTCTGTGTGCTGGCGTGCAAGGCAGGCATGCGCTTGCCTTCGGCACGGAGCCGCTGACGCACGTCGTCCATCTCGTGCGCCATCATCTCCAGCACGGCCATGTCCTGCACAAGAATGGCATCCACACCAATTTCTGCCAGACTGACAAGCGTGGCCCGCAGCTGTTCGAGTTCGTTCTCATAGACAATGGTGTTGACCGTCACGTAGACCTTGGCACCAAACTGGTGGGCATAGCGGCAAAGAGTGGCTATGTCGGCAAGCGAATTGCCCGCTGCGGCTCGTGCGCCAAACTGCGGTGCGCCCATGTAGACGGCATCCGCCCCGTGGTCTATGGCAGCCATGCCACATTCCAGGTTCTTGGCAGGTGCAAGGAGTTCGATAGTTCTTGTCATCATTTAATGTCGTTGATGTCGAATGGAGTCTCTTGATAAACGTAGTAGTTTATCCAGTTGCTGAACAACAGATTGGCGTGGGCACGCCAAGTGACGATAGGCTGTTCGTCGGGATTGTCGTTCCGGTAATAGTGCTTCGGCAAGTCCACATCGTCACGCTTGCCCCTATCGCGCCGGTATTCACAGTCGAGCGTGATGGGCGAATACTCCAAGTGTCCGGTGATAAAGAATTCCCTGCCACCTCGTGCCATGACCATGCTCACGCCGCTCTCGGGCGACTCCGCGAGGAGTTCCAGCTGTTTGTTGGCAAGCACATCGTCCTTGTGTATCTCCGTGTGGCGGCTGTGCGGCATATTGAATACGTCATCGAACCCACGGAAGATGGGTTGCTGTGGGTCAAGGGGATAAGTGGGAAAGACGCCGAACATCTTTTTCTTCAACGGATATTTGGGGATGCCATAATGGTAGTAGAGTCCTGCCTGGGCAGCCCAGCAGATGTAGAGCGTGCTGGTGACATGGTTTTTCGCCCAAGAGAATATCTGGGTGATTTCCTCCCAGTAGCCAACCTCTTCAAATTCGAGTTGTTCCACAGGTGCTCCGGTAATGATCATGCCGTCGAACTTCTCGTCCTTCATCTCGTCGAAGTCGCGATAGAACATCATCATGTGTTCTATGGGCGTGTTCTTGGGCGTATGGCTCTTGAGCTTCATGAAGTGGATGTCGAGCTGCAAGGGCGTGTTCGACAACAGGCGCACCAAATCGGTCTCGGTGGTAATCTTGAGGGGCATCAAGTTAAGAATGACAATGCGCAGCGGACGGATATCCTGTGTCGTGGCACGCGTATTGTCCATCACAAATATATTCTCCTTCTTCAGCAATTCTATTGCCGGGAGTTTATCGGGTAATCTTAAAGGCATAGCTATACTTAATTTGTTGCAAAATTACAACAAATCAGAGAGATGACAAAACTTAACACACAAAAAAGGTGGTTCATCCAGCATTTGAAGTGCTGCTTATGGTTTCAATGTCTGGTTTGATATAAAACGTACTGAAAACCCTACAAACACCTGGCATTTTCCTTTTGCAGCATTATTCGATGACCGCCATCACGAGCGCACGCACGCATGGAAACTACATAGTCTTTTCGCCACAATCTATCACATTCTTGCCATCCGGCATTTTTCAGCTGACTGAGAGTAAGATAAATAGAGTGACAGATGAGTGATGAACGGTTTAACATCTATCATTTCTCTCACTGATTCGCCATTCGCCAAATTCAAGTGGAGTGCCCAAAATCAGTCCAGCAGTTTGGGCAATCGTTGCCCACGGCGGCGGCAATGATTGCCCGGGCATTAGAGCCGGGCACAAGTCGGCCAATAAAACATCATTAGTCTGCCACTAACACACCGTAACAGAGCTGTTTAGTGTTCATATCTGGTTCGGTCGGAATTTACTGCCATTCAGACAGAGAACGACATCAAGTATCACTCCAAATTCAGGATAGGCAAAAAAAGGTGAAAGACCGGCTTTGCAGCCACGGCCTTTCACCCTTCCAGTTATTTTCTTTTTATCCTACCAGAGTTCCAGTCGCTGTGCTTTGGGGATAAACATCTTGTCGCCTTCCTTGATGCCGAACGCGTCATACCACATGTCTATGTGGGGCAGCGCACCGTCTACGCGCCACTTGCCGAGTGAGTGGGGATCACTCTTGGTGAGGTTACGTATTTCCTTGTCGGTGATATTGCCGGCCCACACGCCAGCATAGGCCAGGAAGAAACGCTGGTCGGCGGTGAAGCCGTCTTTCTCGGGCAGCGGATTGTCCTTCGTAGCGTTGCGGTAAGCGTTGAACGAAACCATGAGGCCTCCGTGGTCTGCCAGGTTCTCACCGATGGTCAGGTCGCCGTTGGCATTGAGGTCTGGAAGCACCTTGATGGCCGAGAAGAAGTTGGCGTACATGCGGGCACGCTCGTTGAAGTTCTTGGCGTCGCTGGCTGTCCACCAGTCGCGCATGTTTCCGTCCTTGTCATAATTGCGTCCCTGGTCATCGAATCCATGGGTCATCTCGTGGCCAATCACCACACCGATGGCACCATAGTTGAAGGCATCGTCGGCATCCATGTCGAAGAAAGGCTTCTGCAGGATGCCTGCTGGGAAGCAAATTTCGTTGGTTGTCGGGTTGTAGTAGGCATTCACCGTCTGCGGTGTCATCTGCCACTCGTCCTTATCGACGGGCTTTCCAGCCTTGGTCTCCACCTCATGAGTGTTCCAGAAGCGGCGGCATGCCACCACATTCTCATAGAACGACTTGGCGGGGTCGATGGTGAGCTTGCTCAAGTCGGTCCACTTGTTGGGGTAGCCAATCTTCACATAGAAGTGGTTAAGCTTGTCGAGGGCTGCAGCCTTGGTGGTGTCGCTCATCCAGGTCTGTGCCTGTATGCGCTCGGCGAGCGAGGTCTGCAGATTCTTCACCAGTTTCTCCATACGCTCCTTGGCTGCCGGCGGGAAGAACTGCTTCACGTACATGCGGCCCAAAGCCTCGCCCATCTGTCCCTGAACCAGGTTGGTGGCACGCTTCCAACGGGGGAAGTTCTGCTGGCGACCGCGCATGGTCTTGCCGAAGAAGTCGAAGTTGGCATCCTCCACCTCGTCACTCAGATAGTTGGCGGCAGAGCAGATGGCCTCCCACTCCATATAGGCACGGAGGGCATTGGCGCTGATGGAAGCGAAATACTTGTTGGCTCCTTCGAGGAATGTGGGCTGGCCGACAATCATCTGCTGAATGTCGGCTGCCTTCACGCCCTGTGCCAGACACAGGCCTTCCACGTTGAAAGCGGGATACAGATGCTTGAACTGCTGAAGTGTCATCTTGTTGTAGTTGGCCTCCACGTCGCGCAGTTCTGTGCGGCTCTTGCTCACCTTGGCAAGAGCCGTCTCCACATCCAGTATGTCGCGCATCTTCTGTTCTGCCACCTTCTGCTTGAAGCCGAACAGGCCGAACATGCGCACGATGTGCTTCTTGTAGGCTTCACGGATGTTCTTGGTGGCTTCATCGTTGTCGATGTAGTATTCCTTCTGTCCGAGAGTAATGCCGCCCTGGTAGATGTTGAGGATGTTCTGGCTGGCGTTTTTCTCGTCGGCACCGAAGCCTACGCCCATGGGGAAGCCGTAGCCTTCCACGGCATACTTGAGCTGGAGAGTCTGGAGCGACTTCACGTCCTTGGCTTTCTCCATTTCCTTGAGGAGCGGCATGAGCGGTTTCACGCCGTCCTTGTTGCGGCGCACGGAGTCCATGGCGAGTTTGTAGTAGTCGCTCAACTTCTGTTCCACGGTGCCTTGGGCATAGTGGCCCTTGAGCAGTTCGTTGAGAATACCGTTGATGCGCTTGTTGTTGTCTTCTGCCAGACGGTCGAAACTGCCGTAGCGTGAATAGGCGGCAGGCAGCGGGTTGGCCTTGATCCACCCGCCACAGGCAAACTGATAGAAGTCTGTGCCGGGCTGGACAGTCTTGTCGAAGTCGGCACTGTGGAGTCCCGAGCCCAACGTCTGTGCCACGCCAGCAAGGGGCATGGCAGCCATTACCATCATGGGAATAATGCTTTTAACTTTCATTGTTACTATGTTTTATGGTTTTATGCTTTCAGTTCTTCAAGTTCTTCCGAGAGTCGCTCCCACTTCTCCACCTCCTCATCGAGCACCTTCTTGGTGGAGGTGTACTCGGTGATGAGTTCCATGTTGGATGCGTTCTCGGGAGTGCACAGAATGGAGTCGAGTTCCTTAAGTCTTGTTTCCATCTGCTCTATCTTCTTTTCCGACTCTGCCACAGCACGCTCTGCCTTCTTGATTTTCTTCTGCTGTTCCTTGTGCTCGGCATAGCTCTGTCTGGAGCTTTTCCCTGCCACCTCCACAGTCTTGGGCTGGGCAACGGGAGTGGTTGAAGCTGCATTGATGCCTTTACCGCCCAACTCGTTGAGGTTCTCCAGGTTATGTGCCTGCAGGAAGTCATAGATGCCGCCGATATGCTCGCGCACCTTGCCGCCTCCGAACTCATAGACCTTGGTGACCAGCCCGTCGAGGAACTCGCGGTCGTGACTCACCACGATGGCTGTGCCGTCGAAAGCCTTGATGGCTTCCTTGAGCACGTCCTTCGACGGCATGTCGAGATGGTTGGTAGGCTCGTCGAGGATGAGCAGGTTGACGGGTTCAAGCAGCAGTTTTATCATGGCCAGGCGACTGCGTTCGCCGCCACTGAGCACCTTCACTTTCTTGTCGGAAGCTTCGCCGCCAAACATGAAGGCACCGAGAATGTTCTTGATTTTGAGTCTTATCTCGCCCTTGGCCACGTTGTCGATGGTTTCAAAGACGGTGAGATTCTCGTCGAGAAGCTGTGCCTGGTTCTGTGCGAAATAGCCTATCTGCACGTTGTGGCCTACCTTCAGGGTGCCGGAATAGGGAATCTCGCCCATGATACACTTCACGAGCGTTGACTTTCCCTCGCCGTTCTTGCCCACGAATGCCACCTTCTCGCCGCGCTTGATGGTGAGATTGACATGCGAGAACACGGTGTGGTCGCCATAATCCTTGCGCACTTCATCGCATATCACAGGATAGTCGCCCGAACGCAGACAGGGCGGGAACTTCAGGTGCATGGCGGAGTTGTCCACCTCGTCAATCTCGATGGGCACGATTTTCTCCAGCTGCTTGATGCGGCTCTGCACCTGTACGGCCTTGGTGGGCTTATAGCGGAAGCGCTCAATGAAGTCCTTCATGTCTGCTATTTCCTTCTGTTGGTTTTCATAGGCACGCAACTGCTGTTCGCGCCGCTCGGCACGCAGTTTCATGTATTCGTCATACTTCACCTTGTAGTCGATGACCTTGGAACAGGAGATCTCCAGTGTGCGGTTGGTCACGTTGTTGATGAAAGCGCGGTCGTGGCTCACCAGCACCACCGCCTTGGCACTCTGCGCCAGGAACTGTTCGAGCCACTGTATGCTTTCGATGTCGAGGTGGTTGGTGGGCTCGTCGAGGAGTAGCACGTCAGGCTTGCGGAGCAGAATCTTGGCCAGTTCTATACGCATGCGCCAACCGCCGCTGAATTCCGACGTGGGGCGCTCCAGGTCAGTCTTTTCAAAGCCCAGACCGGTGAGCGTACGCTCTATCTCCGCCTCATAGTTTTCGCCTCCGAGCATCATGAAGCGGTCGTGTTCCTGGGTGAACTTTTCCACGAGAGACAGATAGCTTTCGCTCTCATAATCAGTACGTTCTGCCAATTCCTCATTCATCCGGTCAAGACGTTCCTTCAACTTGGTGTTGTCAGCGAAAGCCTTGCGCGCTTCTTCCCTGACGGAGGTGTCGTCCTGCAGTTTCATCACCTGGGGCAGGTAGCCTATGGTGGTGCCCTGTGGCACAGCCACGGTGCCGGCGGTGGGTTGCTGCAGTCCGCATAATATTTTCAACATGGTCGACTTTCCTGCTCCGTTCTTGCCCACCAGCGCCACTCTGTCGTGGTCGTTGATGACATAGCTCACGTCGCAGAACAAGGGTTTCACCCCGAACTCGACCTTTAGTCCTTCTACTGATATCATGTTGTCCTTTTACTTTTTCTCCAGCATACTGTAGCTCAATGCGGCTCCAATAGCTGTACAGAATTCTGAATATTTCGGTATGGTGAAATGCACCTTGTATAGCTTTTCCATGGCGGGATAGACCATGCGGCACTGAGGCAGGAGCGTGAGGTTGCCGATGAGCACGAACTCGCGGATGTCACTGCCGAGCGAAGAAAGGATGGTGGCAGAGCCTACAGCCTGGAGCACCGTGCAGATGAGTCCCACGGCAATGTCCTCGGGCAAGGCATTGTTCTTGGCCTTGCCGAACAGCGACGCCACGGCGTTCATGGGCAGTCCGGGCAGCGGACGGGCACTGATGTCGCCTATGAGGAGGTTGATGTTGGATATGTCGCCCTGCATGGCCATATTGGAGACCTGCAGTATGTCGTCCGTGTTGAGGAGCAGCCGGGAGAGTCCCTGCAGGGTGCCGCCGCCGATGCCGATGCCGCCAATATGCTCTATGTCGTCGCCGTCACACTTCACAAGCGAAGTGCCCGTGCCCATGCTCACCACAATCATGCGGTCTTTCTTCGACTCAAAGCGGGCTCCCAAGCCGTCGGCCACAAACTCCTCGGCCTTGTCGGTGGGCAGTCCGTAGATGGGCTTGTCTATGTATGCACTGCCCACGCCGGTGAGCATCACGTGCTCCACCTCTGTGAGTTGTATTTTGTTGTCGTACAGATATTTTCCGAATGCTCCGTAAAGCGATGTTATCGGGTCGGTGGCCTTGATGCGGATAGGTGAAATCACCTTTCCGTCGCGAATGCCAACGATCTTCGTAGTGCTGATACCTACGTCTATGCCTATTACAATTCCCATTTTGTCTTGTTTCTTTGCGGATGCAAAAGTACGAATTATTATTGGAATAAGCGACATACAAATCTAACATATTTATGTGGAGGAACCTTGAACGCCTGCCTGAGGCACCCTTGACATGCCTCTCCCGAAATGCCTGACCTGCCCCTGCTTGCATGGAATATTTCGCGTTTCACTTGGCAGGCAGAACAAAAAGTAGTAACTTAGCGTCCTCATTTTTAAAACGTATCAATGGAAAACAACACATTTACTGCCATCATAGCCCACGAGCTGTCGCTTCCGGAACGTGGGGTGGCGAACACACTGCAACTGCTCGAAGAGGGGTGTACCATTCCCTTTATCAGCCGGTACCGCAAGGAGCGCACTGGAGGACTGGACGAAGTGCAGATAGCCGCCATCAGTGAGCGCAACGACAAAATGAAGGAGATGGCCAAAAGGAAGGACACCATCCGCAACACTATCGACTCGCAAGGCAAACTTACCGACGAACTGAAAAAGCGCATTGACGACTGCTGGGACGCCACCGGACTGGAGGATATCTACCTGCCCTACAAGCCGAAACGGCGCACCAGGGCACAAGTGGCACGCGAACAAGGACTCGAGCCGTTGTCGGTCATTCTCATGATGCAACGCGAACAGCGACCGATGGTGGCAGCCCAGCGGTTTGTCGGCAAGCAGGTGAGCGACGTGCAGGCTGCCATCAAGGGAGCACAGGACATCATTGCCGAAACCGTCAGCGAGGACGAGCAGGCACGAGGACAAGTGAGGGCTTCGTTCAAAAGGGAGGCCGTCATAACAGCCAAAGTGGCCAAGACAAAAGCCGACACGGAAGAGGCAGCCAAGTTTGCCGACTACTTTGACTTTTCCGAGCCTCTCCGCCGCTGTACGTCCCACCGTCTGCTCGCCATCAGGCGAGGTGAAAGCGAAGGCATACTCCGCGTGAGCATATCGCCCGACGACGTCAACACGTCCGAACGCCTCAAGCGCCGCTACGTTCATGGCTACGGCCCTTGTGCCGCCTTGGTGGGCGAAGCGGTGGACGATGCCTACAAGCGCCTGCTCAAGCCCAGCATAGAGAATGAGTTTGCCGCTCTCAGCAAGGAGAAAGCAGACGAGGAGGCCATCAACGTCTTTGCCGAGAATCTGCGCCAGCTTCTGCTCTCGGCGCCACTCGGACAGAAGCGGGTGATGGGTGTTGACCCGGGATTCCGCACGGGTTGCAAAATCGTGTGTCTTGATGCACAGGGCAACCTGCTCCACCATGAAGCCATCTTTCCCCATCCTCCCAAGGCCAACAAACCGGCTGCAGCCTTAGCCCTGGAACAGATGGTGAAACGGTATGCCATTGAAGCCATTGCCATCGGCAACGGAACAGCCAGCCGGGAGACCGACTCTTTCATCCGCTCGCTCCATTTCGACCATGAGGTGCAGATATTCGTGGTGAGCGAGGACGGAGCATCCGTATACTCGGCCTCAAAGACAGCACGCGACGAATTCCCCGACGAAGACGTGACGGTGCGCGGTGCCGTGTCCATAGGCAGACGACTCATGGACCCGCTCGCAGAACTGGTAAAGATTGACCCCAAAAGCATTGGCGTGGGACAATATCAGCACGACGTGGACCAGGCCAAGCTCAAGAAGAGCCTTGACCAGACCGTGGAATTCTGTGTCAACTCGGTAGGCGTCAACCTCAACACGGCAAGCAGCTATCTGCTCACTTACGTGAGCGGACTGGGCCCAACCCTCGCCAAGAACATTGTGGACTACAGAAAGGAGAACGGGCCGTTCTCGTCGCGCGCACAACTCAAGAAAGTGCCGCGGCTCGGCCCTGCTGCCTACCAGCAGTGTGCTGGATTTCTCCGCATTCCCGGTGCCCGGAACCCTCTCGACAACAGCGGCGTACATCCGGAGAGCTATGCCATTGTGGAGCAAATGGCCAAAGACCAGGGGTGCACCGTGAAGCAACTGGTGGACGACAAGGCAAAGCAGAAGCTCATAGACGTCGAACGCTATGTCACGAAAGATGTGGGCATGCCGACGCTCACCGACATCATGCGGGAACTTGAAAAACCGGGACGCGACCCAAGAGAACAAATAGAGGAGTTCAAGTTTGACGACACCGTGCACACGCCCGAAGACTTGCACGAGGGTATGGAGTTGACCGGCATCGTGACCAACATTACCAATTTCGGTGCCTTCGTCGACATCGGGGTGCACCAGGACGGACTTGTACACATCTCCCAACTGGCAGACCGCTACGTGGCCGACCCGACACAGGTGGTGAAACTTCACAAGCATGTCCGCGTTCGGGTGACGGGCGTTGACCTCAAGCGTGGCCGCATCTCGCTCAGCATGAAAGGCCTGCAACAGGGCTGACCACCATGACAATTTACCGATAGAGTCCGCGTATACCTTTGCATGTGGCATACGCGGACTCTTGTTTTCATGCGTTCCCACGCTTCTTGTCTGTAGAGAAAAAAGGCAACCACGTGACAAAGCTCGGGAAGAACCATGCCCCAAGGCTCTTATTCCGTGAAGGTCTTGAGCGTGCGGCTCAGGCGGCCGGCCTTGACCGTCACCTTGACCGTCCCTGCCTTCCGGGTGCTGCGGAGGATGAGCTGCATGCGTCCTGCGCGCATGGGCTTGGTGAAGACGTTGAGGAAAAGGTCGTCGGTGTAGTGGTCACCGTTGTCGAGAGCCACAAAGCGGGCCACCGTGTTGTCGGAAAGACTCACGGAGAGCGGTTCGGCAAAGCCAGGCACCGTGCGTCCCTTGGCGTCCACGGCTGTTATGTTGACATATTGCAGGTCCATGCCGTCGGCATGCCACTGGCGGTCTTCAGGCTCCATGCGCAGGGCAACCGCCTTGCCGGCCGTTTCTATCCTATGGCGTGCCACCACCTGTCCTGCCTCGTTGCGGGCAATGGCTTCCACACTGCCTCCATGCCCATAGTCCACGTCTGTCCAAAGCAAACTGCCGTGCTGGTCTTTCCGTTCTGCCCTGTTCTCCTTCACGCCAAGGCTATGCCCGTTGACCACAAGCTCCACACTGTAGGCATTGGAATAGACCACCACCGTCTGCCTGCTGCCTTCGGGGAAGTTCCAATGGTCCAGAATCATGGGGCGTCCCACAATGACATCGTTCCAGCTCACGCTCTCGCCGTTCTTGCTGTCCACCACACCCACACGCACCAACGGATCGTCGGGCTTGAAGGCCGACTTCACAAGATAGGCCTGGGGATAGGGATGGAGCGTATGGTCGAAGAAAGAATAGTTCCAACCCTTCTTGGGCCATCCGTTCGACTCGCCCCAGTATTCCACGGCACCCCAGTAGGCCATGCCTACATGGCGGTCGTGGTCCATATTGTAGTAGGGCTCCAGCATCTTGTAGGTCTCGGCCTCACTCTGGAAGAGAATCAGGTCCGGCTTGTAGCGGCAGTAGGCATCGTACTTGTCCGACTGGTAGTTGAACGACGCCACCTCAGTGGCACAGCCCAGTTCCGGGGGCACAAGGTAATCGTTGAAGTCCTTGTCGTGGCGGGTGATGGCTCCGGCTCTGGCCGGGAACATGGCCACGGTGGTGAGGCGTGTGGGGTCGAAACGCTTGAGCAACTGGTTGAAGATGCGGTAGGTGGTGATGCCCCAGTCGTTGGTGCCGGCGAAGCCTGTCCAGGCTTCCTGCACCTGCAGTTCGTTGCCCAAGCTCCAGAGGATGACACTCGGGCGGTTGCGGTCGCGCTTCACCCATTCGGGTATCAGCCTGTACCATATATTGGTGAAGGGCTGCCGTCCGCCCCAATAGGCATTGTCGCTCCACTTGTCTATCAGCTCGGCTACCACCAGCATGCCCACTCGGTCGGCTATACGGGCAAAACTCTCGCTGTAGGGATTGTGGGAGCATCGGATGGTGTTGAACCCGAAAGCCTTGAGCTGGCGCATCATGCGCTCTATGCCGCGGTCAAAGCAAGCGGCTCCCAAGGCTCCCATGTCGTGGTGGCTGGCGTTACCCTTGAGAAAGAGTTTCTCTCCGTTGAGCCGGAATCCGAACTCGGGCGAGAACTCCAGCTTGCGTATGCCGAAGCTCTCGACCACACTGTCCACCGTCACTCCCCCAGATCTGACGACAACCTCAGCGCTATAGAGTTGAGGATTGTCGGGCGACCACAGGCTTGGGCCCGCCACTTCTATCTCGGGCAGCTTCACCTCTTCCGTGGCGTGGTGGGTGTGCCGGGGCATAGTGGCCTCGGCCTGTCCTACCACACGGCCCTGACCGTCTTTCAAGCGAGCCAGCAGACTGACGTCCTGCTTCTGCCATCCTTCCACTTCGACCTGCACACTGACCGTGGCACGCGAGGGGCTCACCTCGGGTGTGGAAACGAACACGCCGTGACGGGCTATGCGCGTGGGATTCTGCACCTGGAGATACACATCACGGAAAAGTCCGCCGCCGGTATACCAGCGCGAGCCTTTGTCGGGGCCGGTCGAGGCATAGACCGCCACCACATTGTCGGCATCGTAGCGCAGATAGGGGGTGAGGTCGGCTTCCAGTCCCACATAGCCATAGTCGGTAGAGGCTATCTTGTGGCCATTGAGGTAGACATCTCCCAGATAGATGATGCCGCCGAAATCAAGGCTCACCTTGCGTCCGCGCCACCTTGGATCGGCCTTGAAGGTCTTGCGGTACCATCCCTCGCACATGGGCTTGAACCCCCGGGAACCCTTGGCCTGGCGTGACCAGGGTTGCTCGAACTGGAAGTCGTGGGGCAAGTCGAGCGTGCGCCACGAGGAGTCGTCGAGTGTGGGAGAGGCGAAGTCGGTGGACCGGTTAGACGGGGTGACCAGACAGAACTTCCATCCAAAGTTGAACAGTCTGTGGCGGTCTGCCACGAACTGCGACAAGGGGCGGTTGGCCGTCACTTCCTCGTCCTTGAAGATTTGATACTGCGCACTGACGGGAACCGACAGGCCCGACAGGCACACCAATAGCAAAGAAAGAATTTTTCTACTCGGGTTCATGGTTCGTATTATTGATTCAAGACTGTCGCTTGGCTATAGGTCAAGGATGGCTCCAGCACGAATTCACAGCGCGCGGGTCAACCTTTGCAATCCTGCTTCAAAGTTACTAAAAAAATTCCATATATGCAAGTCTATCCGGTAGAAAATGACGGAACGTGAGTAACCTCCGGTGACGGAATTAGAGATAAAAAGAAACGCCCGTTCCCTCATGCTAAAGCCGGGCATGCGGGAACGGGCGCGGGAACATCGTGGAGCGTTTAGCGGCTCGACAGATGCAGAAAGCGGGTAATCATGTGGCCCACACTGCGATCCTTATTGTCTATGAAGGCATCGAGGATAGTGGAGGAACCGTCGAGCGGCACCACATCATAGTCGGCTATGGCAGCCGGTATCAGGCAACTGTTGCCCGAGCGGAGCACTATCTCGTCGCCTGTAGCGCGCATCTTGACTTTGCAGTCGCCGTGCATGCACACGCAGATGACAAAGCTGTCGTATTTCAGAAGGTTGCGGTGGAAGGGATGGGTCACACTGCTCACTCTCACACTGAAATAGGGAGAATCTATAATCAGGTTGGCGCTGTTGGTTTCGTCGCGATAGATGGTGCGATACTCCTCCTCCACATGGAAGTTGAGAGCCCGGGCAGCCAGTTCCGTGTGGAGTTCACGGGGCTTGCCGTCGAGTCCGGGGCGGTTGTAATCGTAGATGCGGTAGGTCACGTCGGACGACTGCTGCACCTCGCAGAGCAATATCCCGCTGCCGATGGCGTGCACCCTGCCTGCAGGCAGATAGAACACGTCGCCGCGCTTCACCTCGTGCTTGGCAAGCACGTCGGTGATGGTGCCGTCGGCTATGCGGCGCTTGTATTCCTCGGGGGTGATTTCCTGTTTGAATCCTGCATAGAGGAAACTGCCGGGCTGCGCGTCGATGACATACCACATCTCGGTCTTTCCCGACTTGCCGTGCTCCCGTCGAGCCATCTCGTCGTTGGGATGCACCTGGATGCTGAGGGGCTTGGCGGAGTCGATGAACTTCACCAGGAGCGGCAGCTGGCCGTTGTATTTCTCGCTCACGGCCTTGCCGAGAATTTCCTCGGGCGCCTCGTCGACCACCGACACAAGGTCGCGCCCTGCCAACTCGCCATTGCTCACAATGCTCTTGCTTGTCGGCACGGCACTCACTTCCCAACTCTCACCGATATTTTTCTGCTGCATGTCCAGTCCCTTGTAGCCGCAAATGCGGTCACCGCCCCACACCACAGTATGGAGGTTGGGCTGGAACAACAAAGGATACAATCTTTTCATCTTTTTCAAATTGCTTTATTTGAGGTTTGCACAACTCCCGAAACGAAAGAGACTGTTGCACCTTCCGGAAGCCAAGCGCAAAATTACACTTTCTTTTCCTAACTGCCAAAAACCTGCACCACTTTTCTGTTACACGCATCCTGAAATCTGTCTGTCCCCTCCTGCACATGAGGTATTCCGTCGTGTCTACTCTTTTCATGAGGGAGGATGACGAATCTGTCGGGACAAAACCAATCAGTTAACATTCGTTAGTAACAGATTTCGAAGAATAGAACAGGCAGGGCAAAAAGATTATCTTTTCCACGCAAAAGTGAAAAAACATCAGAAGTTGATGTCAAAAAACGGCATGAACGAAGTGTGTTTTTATGTGTGCAAAAATGCTCCGTTAACATTAAATTAACACTCGTTTCGTTGGTTTGCGTCACGAAACGGCGTCTTGCATGCACAGTTTTGCATGCTGAAAATGATTTTTTCAAAGGTGTCACGCCCGAAAATCTTAAAAAGGAAGAAATCGAAGAATTGAATATTTCAGCAATATCAACCTTAGTATCAGCCGCTTTACTATCATTTTTATAATTCCTCTAAATGTTAAAATCAGGCGAGTGTGACGTGACAGTTCAAAATATATACGTGGTAGGTATGAATGTTAATAGTTTTAATATAATATATTATATATATTATATTATTTTTTCTTGCTTACGATTCGTGACATATAGCACGTATATATAAAGCGTGACGTCACGTTTCGAGCGTTTGCAAGCAAGGCGGAAAAGGCGTTTTATTTCATAACAGTTTTTCTTTACACTTTATCCATATCACGTAAGGGGGTTGTACCATCATTCCGCTGCAATAGTTTGCAGACTACCGTTCGTTTCGTTGTCACTGAAGTGAATAGTTGAGTTAGTGTGCCATTAACGCCCCGTTAGTGTGCCCTTAGCATCCGTTAGTGTGCCGTTAACGCCCCGTTAGTGTGCCATTAGCATCCGTTAGTGTGCCGTTAACGGTGTGCAGGTGTGCTCGTGAGATTGCGGAACGTTTCCTCTTTCTTTACACGAATTGATAGTCCGACTTGTTTTTTTATTGTTCGTGTCTTTTTGGCATGGTTTTTGCTATAGCCCATTGCACACTGCGAAAGGCCGAAAAAATGCAGTATTTTTGGGAAACTGTCACGTTTTTACTGATTCTGTGGCCACATGGCCCGTAAACACGGAGGTTTCCGCTTGTTTGTCGGGAGAGGACATTCCGTGAGCAGCAAGCCTTTTGGCGGGTGTGACTTACAGTTTCACTGCAGACGGATAACAATAATTTGCAATTTCCCGATTGTCCCTTTCCCGGTTCGGCTTGTCATGCAAGGCACGGGCCATGAATGTGTACACACCCGTATCGGCCATCCCTACTTTTGCCCGACATGGGTTCATGCGGCAGGCCCTGCTGCCCAAGGTGTTGCTTCGCCATGCCCGGGCTATGCTTGCTGTCCGCCCGGCAAGCAACCGGCATTATGTTTCCGCCCCATTCGCTCGCCGGTCCAAGGAGCCAAATTCCATGATTGCCACAGCACGATTCGGGCAGGCACAACAAAAAAAGTGGCAGAACACATCCGTCACGGACGTTTCTGCCACATAAATATATAAAGGTATATAAGTTACTTCTTGGCCGCTGGCTTGTATGCCTTGTTGAGTCCGGCAATCACCTCGTTGGTGATGTCGTATGCCTTGTCGGCACAAAGGATGTTGTCGCCCTGCTTGGCAAAAATCATGGCATACTTCTTGTCCTTGTTGTAACGTGCCAGATAGTTGTGGATGCTGTCGGAAAGAGCCTTGTTATACTTGGCCGTCTCGGTCTGGAATTCGCTGCTCAGACGCTGGTTGAGGCTCTGCAGGTCAGCGTTCTGCTTCTGCAGGTTGGCATTCACCGCCTCTGCCTGCTCACGCGTATACTTGTTGGCCTGGATGTCCTGCTGGAACTTGGCGGCAGCCTGCTGCAGGTTGGCGTTTTTCTGGCCGAGGGTGTTCTGGATGTTCTGCCCCTTCTTCTCGAGAATGAGCGAATAGTCCTTGCAGAACTTATACTGCGACATGATAGAGTCTACCTCGACATAAGCGAACTTGACGTCGCCGGAAGCCTGCGAAGCAGATGCGGGCTTCTCGTCAGCCTGCGCGTTCTGCTTGTTGCAAGAAGTCATGGCAACAGCTGCGAAAGCCGCCAAAGCCACGGTGCGGAAAAAGTTTCTTTTCTTCATTTTCTGTTATGATGTTTGTTTCTGTATATAGCAATAATTAACACGGGAAATGGCAGTGTTTGTGCCAATTTTCCTAACTTTGCACTTGCAAAGGTAATGATTTCTTTATGAATACAACAATAAATTCAACAAATAATGAATAAAAGTGATTTAAAACCCGCATGCGTATTCGAGCAATTCGCTAAAATCAACGCCATTCCCCGCCCTTCCAAGCACGAGGAAAAGATGATTGAGTATCTGAAGAACTTCGGCGAAAGCCACGGACTGGAAACGGAAGTGGACGAAACCGGAAACGTGATTATCAGAAAGCCTGCCACCAAAGGCTACGAAAATAAGAAGACCGTCATCCTGCAGAGCCACATGGACATGGTGTGCGACAAGCTGGTGGACGTGGACTTCGACTTCAGCAAGGACGCCATACAGACCTATATCGACGGCGAATGGCTCACAGCCAAGGGCACCACACTGGGTGCCGACGACGGCATCGGCGACGCCATAGAGCTTGCCATCCTGGAGAGCAACGACATCGAGCACGGCCCTATCGAGTGCGTGTTCACACGCGACGAGGAGACACAGCTCACCGGTGCCATGGGCATGAAAGCCGGATTCATGAGGGGACAGATGCTTATCAACCTCGACTCTGAAGACGAGGGACAGATATTCGTGTCGTGTGCTGGCGGACGCGCCACCACAGCCCTGTTCAAGTTCAACCGTGAAGAGGCACCCGAAGGATACTTCTTCATGGAAGCTTCGCTCAAGGGACTGAACGGCGGACATTCCGGCGACGACATCGAAAAGAAGCGTGCCAACGCCATCAAGGTGCTCGACCGCTTCCTCTACATGGAGCTGCAGAAGACCGACCTGCGCCTTGTGTCGTTCAACTCAGGCAAGATGCACAATGCCATCCCACGCGACGGCAAGGTGGTGTTTGCCGTGCCTGCCGCACAGAAAGAACAGGTGAAGGCCGACTGGAACGTGTTCATGGCTGGCGTGGAAGACGAGTTCCACGTGACCGACCACAGCATGGAGCATCGTCTGGAGAGCACCGATGCAGCCCAGGTGATAGAAAAGAAGGTGGCAGACAACTTCATCCGTGCCATCCAGGCTCTCGACAACGGCGTGTTCGCCATCTGCCAGGATCCGGAACTCAACGGCATGGTGGAAACTTCGAGCAACGTGGCAAGCATCGTAACCTCGGAAAACGAGATAAGCATCGTGGCAAGCCAGCGCTCCAACGTGATGAGCAACCTGGACAACATGTGCAACACCGTAAAAGCGGCCTTTGAACTGGCTGGCGCCGAAGTAGCCCAGACCGACGGATACCCCGCATGGAAGATGCGTCCGAACAGTGAACTGACAGAGCTGGCAGTGAAGACCTACGAGAAACTGTTCGGCAAGAAGCCCGTGGTACGCGGCATCCACGCAGGCCTGGAGTGCGGACTGTTCTCAGAGCGTTATCCCGACCTCGACATGGTGTCGTTCGGACCCACACTCCGTGGTGTGCACACACCCGACGAGAAACTCTTGATTCCGACTGTAGAGATGGTGTGGAATCACTTGCTGGAGATTCTCAAGAACGTGCCTGAGGAATAAAGGAACAAAACCACAGACAACACATATTCGGGTAGAAGAGCAGCAGGGCTCTCCTACCCGATTTTTCTTTAAAGCCAAAACGGTGACCACAAGCCGTCACGGACCATGGTCACCCTCTACTTATAAAAACCCTAAAATAAATTCTTGCGTACTATAATAAGAATATGAGAGACAAACAGAAAATTCTGTATAAAAAGCTGTTACAGCGGAAGGAAGAAGTTCTCTGACGCGAGATACTTCTTTCCCCACCGCCTTTGCCACAGGGCAATAGAAACAGATTGTTCCAGGTAGTAATGTATACCTTTGCACGAAAAGAAACGCCACATCAGAACGGTACGACTTCGAAGGCCAGCAGCAAGACTATTTCACCGGCAACGATGAACAGCCCCCAAAACAAATGCATCAAACCTTCTTCATTCTTCCTGAGCCAAGAGTAAACCCTTGATGGCCATGACGGGCGCACTGAAGTTTGTTCCATCTTAATCATATCATACTGTTTTATTTCGTTCGATTTGTGCTGCAAAAGTAAGGCAAGAAGAGATGCCATGCAAATATCGGCAGACGTAAAAGAACGTAAAAAGCAAAAAAACAAACATAAAAAGGCGTAAAAAGACAAGAAAATGCCGTATATTTGCCGTACGAACCAACACTATATCTATGACCTTTCAACTCAAAGAGCGGTTAGAGACATTTATCAACAGCCGCACTGTCAACCGCGAAGAGCGAACCCGCCTCATCGTGTTCCTCATCAGCAACGTGATGTTCCTGACGGGAATGCCCCTGCACATTCTCGGTTTTATTGGTGCAGACGACAAAATACTGCATGCCACATCTGCCGTGTTTTGGCTTTTGCTCGTCATCAATCTTCTCCTCTATTTATATAAAAAGGTCACGCTGATACAAACCATCAGCGTCTTTGCCATCGTTTCACAACTGACGGAATCGGTGCGTATACTCTATCTTGCCATCGAAATGCCAGACAACTTCGAGCGCGTGATTGTGGTCAACCTGGTCATATCGTTTGCCATAGTCATCTACCTGGTACTTGCTTTCGTCAAGACCGTGCCCGCAATAGTTACCGCCATCAACCTGCTCACCATATTCTATGCATCTCACATCAACCCGCAGGCCGTAAGCCCCCACTTCCTGCTCCTCTTCTCGTTCATAGAAATCTTCTCGTGCATATTGGGCTACATAATCTGGCACAGCATGCACATCCTGCAGTTGGAAACTACCGAATACATGAAAACACAGGACGGCATACTTGAAGCATTCGGAATGAGCAAGCAAGAACTGGTGGCCTACCTGCAAATGTGCCGCAACAACAGACAGGAACAGAAAACCATCACAAACTTCTTCAACAATCTCGACGAACAGTCAGAGAAGAACCTGCTCAACGCCGTGGAGCAACGAAAGGCCGAAATCAGGCTCCAACAGGAAAACTTTGCCCGCCTCTACCCTCAACTGACGCCCACGGAACTGGAAGTCTGCCGGCTGGTGATGAACGGAAAGACCGTGAACGACATAGCCCGCATTATGGACAAGAGCGCGAACAATGTCTGCACCGTAAGGATACACATCCGCAAGAAATTGGGCTTGCAGCCTGGCGACGACTTGAGAAACGTGCTGTGCGAGGCTGTGAAATAAACGGGACTACAAGAGAACAATGCCAAGCAACCGATCGTTTTTCCTGCCCACCAGTCTCCATCCCAACCGGAGGCACAAGTATCACTCCCAATCAAATGACAACAAAAAATGACACACAGGAACCACAAATATCTTTTTGGCACACATTTTGCTTGACACCTTCATAAACAAACAAAACAACTAAAAATATGCAGAAAGGTAATATCGGGGTTACAACCGAGAACATTTTCCCCGTCATCAAAAAGTTTCTCTACTCAGACCACGAGATTTTTCTCCGTGAAATGGTGTCAAACGCAGTAGACGCAACGCAAAAGATAAAAACACTTGCCGAGAAGGGAGACTTCAAAGGCGAATTGGGCGACTTGACAGTACACGTGAACCTGGACAAGGACAAAGGCACGCTGACTATCAGTGACCGCGGTATCGGCATGACAGAAGAGGAAATAGACAAATACATCAACCAGATTGCCTTCTCTGGCGTGAACGACTTCCTCGACAAATACAAGGACAACGCCAATGCCATCATCGGCCACTTCGGACTGGGCTTCTACTCCTCGTTCATGGTGAGCAAGAAGGTGGAAATCATCACCCGCAGCTACAAGGACGGCGCCAAGGCCGTGAAATGGAGTTGTGACGGAAGTCCTTCGTACGAAATCTCTGAAGCAGAGAAAGAAGGACGCGGTTCAGACATTGTGCTCTATATTGACGACGACTGCAAAGAATTCCTCGAGAAGAGCAAGATAGAAGAGCTACTCAACAAATACTGTAAGTTCCTGCCTGTACCCGTGGCCTTCGGCAAGAAGACAGAATGGAAAGACGGCAAGCAGGTGGACACCGACGAGGACAACATCATCAACAACGTGGACCCCCTGTGGACCAAGACACCCAGCACACTGAAAGACGAGGACTACAAGAGCTTCTACCGCACCCTCTACCCCATGCAGGACGAGCCGCTGTTCTGGATACACCTCAACGTGGACTACCCGTTCAACCTCACCGGCATACTCTACTTCCCGAAAATCAAGTCGAACATCGACATACAGCGCAACAAGATACAACTCTATTGCAACCAGGTATTCGTCACCGACCAGGTGGAAGGCATCGTGCCCGAATTCCTCACCCTGCTCCACGGTGTCATCGACTCGCCCGACATCCCGCTGAACGTGAGCCGTTCATACCTGCAGAGCGACAGCAACGTGAAGAAAATCTCCACCTACATCACCAAGAAGGTGGCAGACCGCCTGCAGAGCATCTTCAAGGAAGACCGCAAGGACTACGAACAGAAATGGGACGACCTGAAGATATTCATCAACTACGGCATGCTCTCACAGGAAGACTTCTACGAGCGCGCCAAGGACTTCGCGCTGATGAAAGACGTGGAAGGCAAGTACTTCACCTTCGAGGAATACAAGACTCTCATCAAGGACAACCAGACCGACAAGAACGGCCAACTGGTGTATCTCTACGCCAACAACAAGGACGAGCAGTACACTTATATCGAGGCCGCCAAGAAGAAAGGCTACAGCGTGCTTCTGCTCGACGGACAACTCGACACGCCAATGGCCTCCATGCTGGAACAGAAACTGGAAAAGAGCCGCTTCGTACGCGTGGACAGTGACACCGTAGACAGACTCATCGTCAAGGAAGACCTGAAGAAGAGTGAACTGAATGACACCGACCGTGCCAATTTGTCACAGGTATTCCGGTCACAACTGCCAACACTCGACAAGGTGGAATTCAACGTGGAAGTGCAGCCCCTGGGCGAAGAAGGCCAGCCTGTGCTCATCACGCAAAGCGAGTATATGCGCCGAATGAAAGACATGAGCCGATACCAGAGCGGCATGTCGTTCTATGCACAGATGCCAGACGCCTACAGCCTGGTGCTCAACAGTGAGCATCCACTCATCAAGAAAGTGCTCGAAGAGGAGACAGCCAACTGTGCAGAAGCCCTCAAGCCCATCGAGAGCGAAATGAAGGGACAAGAGGCACGACTCGCAGCCCTGCACCAGACACAGAGCAAGAAAAAGCCGGAAGAACTCACACAGGAAGAGAAGGACGACCTGAAGAACACCGAGAAGGCCATAGAAGACCAGCGTGAGAAGAAAAACAAGATTATAGCCGACTATGCAAAAGACAACAAGGTGGTGCACCAACTCATCGACCTCGCCCTCTTGCAGAACGGCATGCTGAAGGGCGCAGCCCTCAACAAGTTCCTTGAAAGAAGCGTGGAAATGATCGGCAAGTAAAGACGTCAATGATAATCCAGAATAGTTGTAAGGCGACAGGCACAAGGTCTGTCGCCTTATTTTTTATACTTACACGCGCGCATTTAATTGTTTTTAACTACACTGTCTTCAACTTTTTCTGTCAATGTCTTGTCACATTCACAGTTTTTTATTTACTTTGCAATATAATCAATCACTAATTAAAACTATTCTTCATGATGAACACGACCGAAACCGAGAATCGCTGTGGTCTGAAAAGAAAAGATTTCCAGACCACCATCAATGGGAAAAATACAGATTTGTATATCCTGAGAAACAAGCAAGGCAACGAAGTTGCAGTAACCAACTACGGAGGAGCAGTGCTGGCCATCATGGTGCCCGACCGCAACGGCAATTATGCCAACGTGATCGAGGGACACGACAGCATAGAGCACGTGGTGAACAGTCCCGAGCCATATCTGAGCACCCTCATCGGCAGATACGGCAACCGCATCTGCAAAGGCAAGTTCCAACTGCACGGCAAGGAATACTCACTTGCTCTCAATAACGGTGCCAACTCACTGCATGGCGGCGACAAGGGATTCAACACGAAAGTGTGGGATGCCCTGCAGATGAACGACCAGTCGGTGGTGATGAACTACGTGAGTTCCTACGGTGAAGAGGGATACAGCGGAGAACTGAAAGTTACCGTCATCTACACCTTCACCGACGACAACGAATTCACCATCGAGTACATGGCCACCACCAACAAGAAGACCATTGTCAACCTCACCCACCACGGTTTCTTCAACCTGGCAGGCATTGCCAATCCATCACCGACAGTTGAAAACGTGCTCTGCGAAATCAACGCAGACTACTACCTGCCCATCGACGAGACCTCTATCCCCACAGGCGAAGTGAGATTCGTGAAAGACACTCCTTTCGACTTCCGCACGCCCAAGGCCATAGGACAGGACATCAATGCCGACAATGAGCAAATCAAGAACGGCACAGGCTATGACCACAACTACGTGCTGAACAAGAAGGAAGAGGGCGAGCTCAGTTTTGCAGCCCGACTCACCGAACCTAACAGCGGACGCACCATGGAAGTATACACCACAGAACCGGGCATACAACTATACACCGGCAACTTCCTCTTCGGATTTGAGGGTGCACACGGTGCCACATTCCCCAAAAGAAGTGCCGTCTGCCTGGAAGCACAACACTTCCCCGACACGCCAAACCATCCATACTTCCCGTCAGTGGTGCTCACACCTGACGGACAATACAAGCAAAAGACCATTTATAAGTTCGGCGTGGCCAAGTAAACGTGAAAACACCTTATTATATTAATTAACTAATCATTTAGCAGGTTCAAGCGCTGTAGTCTCCGATTATCGTAATTCCGAGCTACAGCCCTTGAACTTATGGCTATTCATTCAAAACAATACAGAAACCAACAACTCAAAATGAGCAATCAAGCAAAACAACAAGGGGGAAACATGGTGGCCATTATCACAATGTGCTTCATCTTCGCCATGATTTCGTTCGTCACCAACATGGGCGCCCCGTTCGGCAACATCTGGGGCTACAAATATGAGTGGGCATCCATGATGGGTAACATGATGAACTTCGCTGCCTATCTGTTTATGGGAATACCGGCAGGAAAGATGCTGGAAAGCAAGGGATACAAGAAAACAGCCCTTATAGCACTCGGAGTGGGTATTGTGGGCCTGGCCATACAATACACATCGAGCATCGTGGGCGACGACATAGCCTTGTTCAAAGTAAACGGAGGTGATGTGTGCCTCAACCTGATTATCTATCTGATAGGCGCCTTCATCTGCGGATTCTGCGTGTGCATGCTCAACACTGTAGTGAACCCCATGCTCAACCTTCTGGGGGGCGGCGGCAACCGGGGCAACCAGTTCATTCAACTTGGCGGAACGCTCAACTCGCTCACAGCAACCCTCACCCCACTGCTCACCGGCGTGATGGTGGGCACAGTGACCAAGGAAACAAGCATGAGCAATGTCGCTCCGCTGCTGTTCATCGGCATGGGCGTATTTGCCGCAGCTTTCGTGATTATCAGTATGGTGACCATACCGGAACCACAGGCAGAACACAAGGACGAGAAATACGAAAGCAGTCCTTGGGCATTCCGCCACTGCGTATTGGGCGTTATTGCCATCTTCTTCTATGTGGGTGTGGAAATAGGCATCCCAGCCCAGCTCAACTTCTACATCACCAACATGGGCTTCGAAGGCGCTGCCTCCGTGGGCGGAGCCTTTGCTGCCGTCTACTGGCTGCTGATGATGTGCGGCCGCTTCCTCAGTTCGTTCATCAGTGGCAGCGTGTCGACCAAGGTCCAAATGACCGTCGTGTCGGCAGTGGCCATAGCGCTGCTGCTCGTGGCTATCATCATGCCTGAATCCAGCACCATCAACTTCAACATGGCAGGTGACTCCGGCGTGGCCAAGTTCTTCAAACTGGCAGCCAACGAACAGGGCATGGTGGCCTTCACCATTCCGGCCAAGTGTGTGCTCATTGCCATTTGCGGACTGTGCACATCCATCATGTGGGGCGGCATCTTCAACCTCGCCGTTGAAGGTCTCGGCAAATACACGGCCCAAGCATCCGGCATATTCATGATGATGGTGGTAGGCGGCGGTATCATGCCCCTCTTCCAGGACGGCATCGCCAAGGCTGCAGGCCCCATCGCCAGCTACTGGCTCATCATCGCCATGGTGGGTTACATCCTGCTGTACACCCTCTTCGGAAGCAAGAACGTGAACAAAGACATCCCCGTATAACTAACATTATCAATCAACAAACTAAAACTTTATAACTATGGAAATAGAACATGTGAGAAGTCGTTTCATCAAGCATTTTGATGGACAAACAGGAAACATATACGCATCACCGGGACGTATCAACCTCATAGGCGAGCACACAGACTACAACGGAGGATTCGTATTCCCTGGTGCCGTGGACAAAGGCATCATGGCAGAAGTGCGTCCTAACGGCACAGACACCGTGATGTGCTACTCCATTGACCTGAAGGACCGCGTAGAATTCAAGGTTGACGACCCACAAGGGCCGCGTGCTAGTTGGGCACGCTACATCTACGGCATTGTGCAGGAAATGCGCAAGTTGGGTGTAGACGTGAAGGGATTCAACACAGCCTTCTCGGGTGACGTGCCGCTCGGAGCAGGCATGTCTTCGTCAGCAGCCTTAGAGAGTTGCTTTGCCTATGCCATCAACGATCTTTTTGCCAATAACCGCATATCCAAGTGGGATATGGTATTGGCAGGCCAAGCCACGGAGCATAACTACTGCGGCGTGAACTGTGGCATCATGGACCAGTTTGCAAGCGTGTTCGGCAAAGAAGGGTGCCTGATGCGTTTGGATTGCCGTAGCCGTGAGTTTGAATACTTCCCCTTCAAACCGGTAGGCTACAAACTCGTGCTCCTCGACTCCGTGGTGAAACACGAGCTGGCAGGCTCGCCCTACAATGATCGTCGCAACAGTTGTGAGAACGTGGTGAAACACATTGCCGCCAAACATCCGGAGGGAAAATTTGAGACCCTGCGCGACTGCACATGGGAACAACTCGACGAGGTGCGTCAGGAAGTGGGCGAAGAGGATTACAAGCGTGCCCGCTTCGTTCTCGGTGAGAAAGACCGTGTGCTTGCAGTTTGCGATGCCCTTAACGCGGGCGACTACGAAACCGTAGGCAAGAAAATGTATGAGACTCACGAGGGACTGTCGAAAGACTACGAGGTGAGTTGCGAGGAACTCGACTACCTGAACGATCTCGCCAAAGCCAATGGAGTGACAGGAAGCCGCATCATGGGCGGAGGTTTCGGAGGATGCACCATCAACCTCGTGAAAGACGAAATCTACGACCAGTTCATTGCTGACGCCAAGGCAAAGTTTGCCGCCAAATACGGACATGAGCCTAAGGTGTACGACGTAGTAATCAGCGACGGCTCAAGAAAAGTCTGCTAACCATTTACCCTCGAAAATAGAAAAGCGTGCTTGCCCATAGGCTTGCACGCTTTTCTTTTGTGCGCACACAGCAATCCCAACACTTAAAAAGTGTTATTAAAACATTCTTTGGAGAAAAAAGAAGAGAACAAAAGATACAATGTATAGATATTTATTGTAATTTTACACCCAAATCAAGAACAACAAAACCAACAACCAAATCATGAGAAAAGCAAAGACACTTCTTTGGAGCGCAGGCCTCGCCACGTTGCTCCTCGCGGCCTGCCAATCGGCCCCACAGTCAAACCTGACCGTATCGGGTCTCGACCCAACGGCTTTCGACTCTACCGTCAACGGCAAGCCCGTGAAACTCTACACCCTTAAAAACGACAACGGCATGGAGGTGTGCATCACAAACTTCGGCGGTCGTGTGGTATCGCTTGTGGTTCCCGACAAGAACAAAACTCCCACGGACGTAGTGCTCGGATATGACAATCTGAAGCAATACACAGATTCGGTGAACAGTCCGAGCGACTTTGGCTCTACCGTAGGACGATATGCCAACCGCATCTACAAGGGCAAACTGACGGTGGCAGGCAAGAAATACCAACTGCCTCGAAACAACTTCGGCCACTGCCTGCATGGGGGAACTTCAGGATGGATGTATCAGGTATACGACGCCGTACAGCCCAACGACAGCACACTGAAACTGTCCATCGTTTCACCCGACGGCGACAACGGATTCCCCGGAACGGTGAAGGCAACAGCCACATATACAGTGCTTAGCGACAACACGCTGGACATCAAGTTTGAAGCAACGACTGACAAAGAGACCGTCATAAACATGACAAACCACAGTTACTTCAATCTCAACGGTGACCCGTCGAAGCCTGGCACAAACATGATTCTCTATGTCAATGCGGACAACTTCACCCCCACAGACTCTACTTACATGACTACTGGCGACATTCTGCCCGTCTTCAGCAGTCCGTTCGACTTCCGCAAGCCAAGAGCACTCTACACCACTATTGACGATACCACCAACTATCTCATCAAGAATGCACAAGGCTACGACCACAACTGGTGTCTGAACACCTACAAGAACGGCAAAGGCGACGACACCAAGGTGTGTGCCTCGCTCTATTCACCCACAACGGGCATCTTCATGAGAATGTATACCAACGAACCAGGCGTGCAGGTATATACAGGCAACTTCCAGGGCACAGGCATCAGCTGCAAGCACGGCATCAAATATCCCAAGCACGTGTCCGTCTGCCTGGAAAGCCAGAAATATCCAGACTCTCCCAACAAGAAGAAATGGCCTTCGCCATATCTCAAGCCCGGAGAAAAGTACTACAGCCATGTGGCATACAAGTTCTCTGTAAGAACCAAGGAAGAATAATCAAAGAAAACCAATAACTATAAAAAGACATGCAATTATTAGACTGGATTGTGATAGGTGTCTTCTGCTTGGCACTTATCGGTATCGTATTATGGGTAGTCAAGCAGAAGAACAATGACTCAGCCGATTACTTTCTGGGAGGCAAGGACGCTACCTGGATAGCGATCGGTGCTTCCATCTTTGCCTCCAATATCGGTTCGGAACATCTGATTGGACTTGCAGGAGCCGGTGCCTCGAGCGGAATGGCCATGGCCCACTGGGAAATCCAAGGATGGATGATTCTTATTCTTGGATGGGTATTCGTCCCCTTCTATACCCGCTCCATGGTTTACACCATGCCAGAGTTTCTCGAGCGCAGATATAACAAGGAAAGCCGTACAATTCTATCGGTCATCTCGCTCATCAGCTACGTACTTACCAAGGTGGCTGTGACCGTGTATGCCGGAGGACTGGTGTTCCAGCAAGTGTTCGGTATCAAGGAACTGTGGGGCATTGACTTCTTTTGGATTGCGGCTATCGGATTGGTGCTCATCACTGCCATCTACACCATCTTCGGCGGCATGAAGAGCGTGCTCTATACCTCCGTACTACAGACGCCTATACTCCTCTTGGGGTCCCTGATTATCCTTGTGCTCGGACTGAAAGCAGTAGGCGGTTGGGACCAGGTGATGACTATCTGTTCTCTAGAACCTGTCAACGAATACGGTGATCACATGACCGACTTGATACGTGACCTCCGCGACCCGCAGTATCCATGGCTCGGAGCATTGGTAGGTTCGGCCGTCATCGGCTTTTGGTACTGGTGTACAGACCAGTATATCGTTCAGCGTGTGCTCTCCGGCAAAAACGAAAAGGAAGCTCGCCGCGGTACCATCTTCGGTGCATATCTGAAGTTGCTGCCCGTGTTCATCTTCCTCATCCCCGGCATGATTGCCTACGCCCTGAACCAGAAGAACGGAGGATTCCTGCCTGTAGACGCCACCGGTGCAGTTTTGAGCGATGCTGCCTTCCCCACCCTCGTGGCCAAACTGCTTCCCGCTGGAGTTAAAGGACTCGTAGTATGTGGAATTCTGGCTGCCCTGATGAGTTCACTGGCATCACTTTTCAACTCATCGGCCATGCTCTTCACCATTGACTTCTATAAGCGTCTGCGCCCGCAGACCTCAGAAAAGGCACTGGTGCGCATCGGTCAAATAGCCACAGTGGTCATTGTGGTGCTTGGCATCCTGTGGATTCCTATCATGCGCAGTGTCGGCAACGTGCTCTACAACTATCTGCAGGATGTGCAGAGTGTGCTGGCACCGGGCATTGCCGCAGCCTTCCTGCTGGGAATCTGCTGGAAACGCACATCTGCCAAGGGAGGCATGTGGGGACTGCTTGCCGGCATCATCATTGGCCTTACCCGATTGGGTGCCAAGGTGTACTACAGCAACGTCAGCGATGCCCAGGACAACTGGTTCAAAGCTGTGTTCTATGATTTCAACTGGCTCTACTTCTGCGGTGCCATGCTCGTGGTATGCTGCCTGATTGTGGCCATCGTGAGCCTCTGCACGGAAGCTCCCGACCCTCAAAAGATACAAGGACTCGTGTTCGGCACTTCCACACCGGAACAGCGTGCAGCCACTCGTGCCAGCTGGAACAAGTGGGATGTAATACACACAGTGATTATCCTTGGCATTACTGTAGCATTCTATATTTACTTCTGGTAAAATGACAGATTTCTATCAAGACCACACCAAAGTCTACGTTTCGGTGGACTGCATCATCTTCGGTTTCGAGGAAGACAAGCTCAAGATTCTCCTCGGGAAGCGGAAGATGGATCCTGGACGTGGACAATGGTCGCTATACGGAGGCTTCGTCAACGCCAATGAGAGTGTTGACGAAGCCGCAAACCGCGTGCTGAAGACCCTCACGGGCATGAGCAAAGTGTACATGAAACAGGTAGGCGCATTCGGTGCCGTTGACCGTGATCCAGGCGAACGCGTGATTTCCATTGCCTATTGCGCGCTCATCAACGTGAAAGACTACGACGACGCACTGCGCGAGGAGCACCAAGTGGAATGGGTCAACATGGACGAAATGCCCCAATTGTATTCCGACCACAACGATATGGTAGCCAAAGCCTTGTCTATTCTTAGAAGAAGAATCGCTACAGAGCCTATCTGTTTCAACCTCCTGCCGAGTCTCTTCACACTGACACAACTGCAACACGTGTATGAAGCTATCCAAGGAGAAGAGACAGACAAGCGCAACTTCCGCAAAAGAATCAAGAACATGGACTTCATTGAAAAGACAGAGCTGATAGACCACAAGACTTCTAAACGCGGTGCTGCACTCTTCCGTTTCAACAAAAAAGCCTTTAAGGAAGAAGCTGTATTCAAATTATAGGAACTAAACAACAAAAGATATGCTTGAAGAACTGAAAGAAAAAGTATTCCGTGCCAACCTTGACCTGGTGAAGCACAACCTCGTGATTTTCACTTGGGGCAACGTGTCGGGCATAGACAGAGAAAAAGGTTTGGTTGTCATTAAGCCGTCCGGCGTGAGCTACGACACCATGAAAGCATCTGACATGGTGGTGGTAGACCTGCAGACAGGAAAAGTGGTGGAAGGAGACCTGAACCCATCTTCCGACACACCGACCCACCTGGTACTATATCGTGCTTTCCCCGAAATAGGTGGCATAGTGCACACCCACTCCACCTACGCCACTGCCTGGGCACAGGCTGGCAAAGACATTCCAAACATCGGCACCACACATGCTGACTATTTCCACGACGACATACCTTGCACAGCCGACATGACGGAAGCTGAAGTTAAGGGCGACTATGAGTTGGAAACAGGAAACGTCATCGTGAAAAGAATCAAGGATGGCAATATCAACCCGGTGCATACCCCCGGCGTTCTCGTGAAAAACCATGGACCATTCTCCTGGGGCAAGGATGCCGACAATGCAGTATATAATGCCGTGGTGATGGAACAAGTGGCCAAGATGGCTTTCATTTCATTCAGTGTCAACCCCAACACCACCATGAATCCCCTACTCGTAGAGAAGCATTTCAGTAGGAAGCATGGTCCCAATGCCTACTACGGACAAAAGAAAGAGCACTAAATGACAATGACGTAAAGGCCACGTGAACAAATTTTCACGGATTAGACCTGCAACTTTATTTATTCAACAACTAACAAAACTTATTACTATGATCAAAGCTTTTGAGAATTTCGAAATATGGTTCGTCACCGGAGCACAGCTCCTCTACGGAGGTGACGCCGTGAAACAAGTAGACGGACACTCCAAGGAGATGGTAGACGGCTTGAACCAGTCTGGCAGACTTCCTATTAAAGTGGTTTATAAAGGCACTGCCAACAACACACATGAAGTGGCAGACGTAATGGCGGCAGCCAACAACGAAAAGAAGTGCGTGGGCGTCATCACATGGATGCACACGTTCTCACCTGCCAAGATGTGGATACATGGTCTGCAGATTCTGCGCAAGCCTTTGCTCCACCTCCACACGCAATACAATCAGTACATTCCTTATGAGACAATGGATATGGACTTCATGAACCTCAACCAGAGTGCTCACGGAGACCGCGAGTATGCCCATATCCTGTCCAGACTCCGCAAGCCACGCAAGACGGTCATCGGCTACTGGAAAGACGCCAGGACCCAAGACCACATTGCCGTTTGGGAACGCGTGTGTGCTGCCTGGGCTGACGCTCAGGACTGTCTCATCCTGCGCTTCGGCGACCAAATGAACAACGTGGCTGTAACCGACGGCGACAAGGTGGCTGCCGAACAAGTGCTGGGCTATCACGTAGACTATTGCCCATTCTCAACCGTGATGCAGTATTTCGACCAAATCAAGGACGAGGATGTGACAGCACTGGTGAAAGACGTGTACTTCAAGCAATACACGGTGACAGAAGAACTGAAAGACGAAAGCACAGAGGCCTACCGCAAAATATGGAATGCCGCCAAAGCCGAACTCACGTTGCGAGCCGTTCTCAAAGCTTTCGGTGCGAAGGGATTCACTACAAATTTTGATGACTTGGGCGACTACAACGTGGAGGAAACAGGCAGAGGATTCGACCAAATTCCGGGTCTTGCCTCGCAGCGACTGATGCACGACGGCTACGGATTCGGTGCCGAAGGCGACTGGAAGAGTGCCGCTCTCTATCGCACCACCTGGTTCATGAGCCAAGGACTGGAAGGCGGAACATCATTCCTTGAGGACTACACGCTCAATTTCGACGGCGAGAACACGTCTATCCTTGAATCCCACATGCTCGAAATCAACCCAGACATCTCGGAGGAGGAAAAGCCAAGACTGGAAGTGCATTTCCTCGGCATCGGAATCCGCAAGACACAGACCGCCCGACTGGTCTTCACCACCAAACAGGGACACGGCGTGACAGCAACCATCGTGGATATGGGAAACCGGTTCAGGCTCATTGCCAACGACGTGAATCTCATCAAGAGCAAGCCTCTGCCCAAACTGCCAGTGGCTTCGGCACTGTGGATTCCTGAACCGACATTCGAGGTGGGTGTAGGATGCTGGATGAATGCCGGTGGCACACACCATTCGTGCTTCGGTTTCGGACTGACCGACGAGTATTGGCGCGACTATGCAGAAATTGCAGACATAGAATGTTGCATCATCAACAAGGACACTGACTATGAGCGTTTTCGCCAAGACTTGCGCGTGAACGAAGTATACTATATGCTGAACAAGGCATTAAGATAAACAAGAAAGCAAAAGGCAGAAACATGACACAACCAAATGCAAAGACAACCATCGAGAGTGGCAACGCCATTCTCGGCATTGAGTTCGGTTCTACTCGAATCAAGGCTGTCTTGATAGACGCAAACAATACTCCCATAGCCCAAGGGGCACACGAATGGGAGAACCAACTTGAAAATGGAATATGGACCTACAGTACGGAAGCCATCTGGTACGGACTGCAAAACTGTTACGCCAACCTGCGCGATAATGTGAAAAGGCTCTATGACACGGAAATAGAGCACTTGTCGGCCATCGGCATCAGTGCCATGATGCACGGATACATGGCATTCGACAAGAACCAGGATATTCTCGTACCGTTCAGGACATGGCGCAACACCAACACGGGAGAAGCAGCCAAACAGTTGTCGGAACTTTTCCATTTCAACATTCCCCTTCGTTGGAGCATCAGCCATCTTTACCAGGCTATCCTCAACCAAGAACCACACGTGAAAGACATTGATTTCCTCACCACTCTGGCGGGCTACATTCATTGGCAGCTCACCGGACAGAAGGTCTTAGGCATTGGCGATGCATCGGGCATGCTCCCTATTGATGCCCAGACCAAGCAGTATTCAGCCCAAATGGTGGAGAAGTTCAACCGACTCATTGCCAGCAAGAACCTGGGATGGACTCTGCTCGACATTCTGCCCTCCATTCTCAACGCAGGCGACGATGCAGGCATTCTGACCGAAGAAGGCGCACGACGCCTTGATGTGTCGGGACACCTCAAGGCAGGTTGTCCGCTCTGTCCTCCGGAAGGCGACGCAGGAACAGGAATGGTGGCTACGAATGCCGTACGGCCACGCACAGGCAACGTGTCGGCCGGAACCTCATCCTTTTCGATGATTGTCCTTGAAAAGGATCTCTCACAGCCCTACGAACCAATTGACATGGTGACCACACCCGACGGCAGTCCGGTAGCCATGGTGCATTGCAACAACTGTACATCTGATCTCAATGCATGGGTTGGCATGTTCAAGGAGTTCCAAATGCTCATGGGACATCCTGTAGACATGGACGACATCTTCGACAAACTCTATCATCATGCCCTCGAAGGTGACGCCGACTGTGGAGGAATGGTGGCTTACAACTATTTCTCCGGAGAGCCTATAACGGGCCTTAGCGAAGGAAGACCTCTTTTCGTCCGCTCCGCCAACGACAAGTTCTCACTGGCCAACTTCATGCGTGCCAACCTTTATGCATCGGTGGCAGTACTGAAAATCGGCAACGACATTCTCTTCAACAAAGAACATGTGAAAGTGGACCGCATCACGGGGCATGGTGGACTCTTCAAGACCAAAGGTGTGGGACAGCGCATCCTTGCCGCTGCCATCAACTCGCCCATCTCCGTTATGGAAACGGCCGGTGAAGGCGGCGCATGGGGCATAGCTCTATTGGCAGCCTACGAGGTGAACAACGAAAAACATCTGTCGCTTGCCGACTGGCTCGACGAGCAAGTTTTTGCCGGCAACACGGGCGAAGAAATCGCCCCCACCACAGCCGACGTGGAAGGCTTCAATGCTTATATCAAGAATTATGAGGCAGGATTGCCCATTGAGCAGGCTGCCGTCAATTGCAAGAAATAGCCACAATACCAAGACGCGGTGCACTCGCTGGCGCGGAAGTGCATCGCGTCTTTTTTATTTTTCAGTGAACCCTCACGCGCCTACGTACTATCATTGACAGAGAGCTACATAAATCGGTTTGACACAGCAACATGATTGTACAAACACTATAGGACTCTCATACAAAAACAATCAGCGACAATGAAAAAACTCATTACCACCGCCCTACTCTCAGCGGCTTGCACATTAGGCATTCAGGCTCAGAATGCCACAGCCACCATACATGTGAACGAGGGCAAGCAAAAGATATACAAAGAGATTTACGGACAGTTTGCCGAGCACCTCGGTTCTTGTATTTACGGTGGCCTTTGGGTTGGAGAAGACTCCAAGATTCCCAACATCAAAGGCTATAGAAAAGATGTGTTCGAAGCACTCAAGGCCCTACAGGTGCCCGTACTGCGTTGGCCTGGCGGATGTTTTGCCGACGAATACCATTGGATGGACGGCATTGGCCCCAAAGACAAGCGCCCCAAAATGCAGAACAACAACTGGGGCGGAACAATAGAAGACAACTCATTCGGCACCCACGAGTTTCTCAATCTCTGCGAAATGCTCGGCTGCGAACCATACATCAGTGGAAATGTGGGCAGCGGCACAGTGGAAGAACTCGCCAAATGGGTGGAGTACATGACCAGCGACGGCGACACGCCAATGGCCAAGCTGCGCAGACAGAATGGCAGAGAGAAATCATGGAATGTGAAATTCCTCGGCGTGGGCAATGAAAGCTGGGGATGCGGCGGAAGTATGCGTCCCGACTATTATGCCGACCTCTACAGACGCTACGCCACCTACTGCCGCAACTACGATGGCCACCAACTCTATAAGATAGCCAGTGGAGCCAGCGACTACGACTACAACTGGACCAAAGTACTCATGAACCAGGTGGGCAACCGCATGAACGGCATCAGCCTGCACTACTACACCGTGAGCGGATGGACAGGAAGCAAGGGTTCCGCTACAAAATTCAATGGTGATGACTATTACTGGACACTGGGCAAGAGTCTCGGCATAGAAGACGTCATCAAGAAGCACGAAGCCATAATGGACCAAAAAGACCCCAAGAAGAAAATCGGACTGCTCGTTGACGAATGGGGTACCTGGTGGGACGAGGAACCCGGCACCATCCCAGGACATCTCTATCAGCAGAACTCCATGCGTGACGCTTTCGTTGCAGCCCTCACGCTCAACGTGTTCCACCGCCACACAGACCGCATACGCATGGCCAACATCGCTCAAGTGGTGAACGTGCTGCAGTCCATGATTCTCACGGACCAGAAGGAAAACGGCCACATGGTGCTCACACCAACCTACCATGTTTTCAAGATGTATAAAGGATTCCAAGAGGCCACCTATCTGCCCACAGACATTAAATGCGACAGCATTCTGGCTCGTGGAGATTCACACGCCAAGAATGGAAGGAAAATTCCACTTGTGAGCGTATCGGCAGCCAAGCAAAAAGATGGAGCTATCATCGTTTCGCTGGTGAACATCAGCCTGGACAAGATGCAAGAAGTGGCCATCTCGCTGGACGGTGCCAACAAAAAGACTGCTACAGGAGAAATACTCACCTGCAAGAACGTAAGCGATTTCAACGACTTTGAACATCCGGAAGTGGTTAAGCCCGCCTCGTTCACAGGAACAAAGGTAAGCAAAACCGGGATAAAAGTGAAACTTCCCGCCAAATCGATTGTGGTACTCACCCTGAAATAGCATCGCAATAATTTTGCAGATACACTGAAAACAACTAACTTTGTAAGCAAGTTAGGATAATAACAAAAATACCATATAACATGAACGACAAGAATTTAATGAATCATGCTGCGGACAACATCCGCATTCTGGCAGCTTCAATGGTTGAAAAAGCCAAGTCTGGACACCCGGGCGGCGCTATGGGTGGAGCCGACTTCATCAACGTGCTCTTCTCGGAGTTCCTCGTTTGGGACCCAGAAAACCCGTCATGGGAAGGACGCGACCGCTTCTTCCTTGATCCTGGCCACATGTCGCCAATGCTCTACTCGGCACTGGCACTCCAGGGCAAGTTTACCCTTGACGAGCTGAAAGAATTCCGCCAGTGGGGGTCACCCACTCCCGGACACCCTGAACGTGACATCAACCGGGGCATTGAAAACACCTCCGGTCCACTCGGACAGGGACACACTTTCGCAGCCGGAGCTGCTGTGGCAGAAAAATTCTTGGAGGCTCGACTCGGTCACGAAGTGATGCAGCACAAGGTCTATGCCTACATATCAGACGGAGGTGTGGAGGAAGAAATTTCCCAGGGCACAGGTCGTCTGGCAGGCATCCTCGGACTGAACAACCTCATCATGTTCTATGACTCCAACGACATCCAGCTCTCGACAGAGTGCAAGGAAGTGATGAACGAAGACACAGAGGCCAAGTATCGTGCCTGGGGATGGAACGTGACCGTCATCAACGGTAATGATCCAGACGAAATCCGCAAGGCTCTTGCCGACGCACAGAAAGAGCAGACCCACCCTACCCTCATCATTGGAAAGACGGTAATGGGCAAAGGCGCACGCCAGGCCGACGGCTCAAGCTATGAGCACAGCATCAAGACACACGGAGCACCTTTGGGCGGCGATGCCTATGTGAACACCATCAAAAACCTGGGCGGTGACCCCGAGAATCCATTCGTTATCTTCCCCGATGTTGAAAAGCTCTATGCCGACCGTCGCGAGGAACTGAAAAAGATTGTTGCCGACCGTCACGCACAGGAAAAGGCATGGGCACAGGCCCACCCGGAGAAGGCTGCACAGATGAAAGAATGGTTCAGCGGACATGCTCCCAAAGTGGACTGGACGGCCGTGGTACAGAAAGAAGGAAGTGCCACACGTGCAGCTTCCTCTGCCTGCCTCGGCGTTTTGGCTGAACAGGTTCCCAACATGATTTGTTCTTCAGCCGACCTTTCCAACTCCGACAAGACCGACGGCTTCCTCAAGAAGACCCATGCACTCACAGCAGACGACTTCTCTGGAGCCTTCTTCCAGGCAGGAGTGAGCGAACTCACCATGGCTTGCATGTGCATCGGTATGTATCTTCACGGAGGTGTCATACCTGCTTGCGGCACATTCTTCGTATTCTCTGATTACATGAAACCTGCAGCACGTCTGGCAGCTCTAATGGAAGTACCTATCAAGTTTATTTGGACTCACGATGCCTTCCGCGTGGGTGAAGACGGACCTACGCACGAGCCCGTGGAACAGGAAGCACAGATTCGCTTGATGGAGAAATTGAAAAACCATCATGGACAGGACAGCATCCGCGTGTTCCGGCCTGCCGACGCCGACGAAACTACCGTATGCTGGGCCATGGCCATGGAAAACATGAGCACGCCAACAGCACTCATATTCTCACGCCAGAACATAGCCAAGTTGCCCGAAGGAACTGATTATGAGCAGGCTCGTAAAGGTGCCTACATTGTGGCAGGTTCCGATGCCGACTTCGATGTCATCCTCCTGGCAAGCGGTTCGGAAGTTTCCACGCTTGTAGCCGGTGCTGAATTGCTCCGCAAGGATGGTGTAAAAGTGCGTATTGTAAGCGTTCCTTCCGAAGGATTGTTCCGCTCACAAAGCAAGGACTATCAGAATCAGATTCTCCCTCAAGGTGCCAAGATATTCGGCATGACAGCAGGATTGCCCGTAACCCTCGAGGGATTGGTTGGAGCCAACGGCAAAGTTTGGGGCATGCCAAGCTTCGGTTTCTCTGCGCCCTACAAGGTGCTTGACGAGAAGCTCGGCTTCACTGCTGAAAACGTGTACAAGCAAGTAAAGGAAATGTTGTAAACATTCCGCATATACAAGACCTTTCGCAGGGGGAAACAATTCTCTGCGAAAGGTCTTTCAGTTAAAACCTTTTAAACTCTTAAGGCTTATGGAAATCAAAAAAGTAGGACTCGCTTGCGACCACGCAGGCTTTGCACTGAAGAAATTTGTCATTCAGTATCTCGAAGAACACGGCTACCCCTACAAGGACTATGGCACATACAGTGACATGAGTTGCGACTACCCTGACTTTGGCCACGCATTGGCTGAAGGGATAGAAAGCGGCGAAGTATATCCCGGCATAGGCATCTGCGGTAGCGGAGAAGGCATGTGCATGACCCTCAACAAGCATCAGCAAGTGAGAGCCGGTCTGTGTTGGACACCCGAGATTTCGCATCTCATCCGCCAGCACAATGATGCCAATGTACTTGTTTTGCCCGGAAGATTCATCGACAACACTACTGCTGCCAAAATCATGGACGAATTCTTCCATACTTCATTTGAAGGCGGTCGTCACGAAAGACGAGTGGAAAAAATTGCCTTGCACAAGTAGACAAGACAAACTTGAACTTAACAGAAACGCGTTACGCCCCAGAATGAGGTATAACGCGCTTCTTTGTTTATTGAGTCCGTCCCTATCTTTGACAAACGTTAATGCCATTGATGAAGGGAGACATACGTTATCATCCGTCATTCAGGTAACAGACTACTTGAATGTTAATGGCAGAGTAACAACCCGTTAATGGCAGAGTAATCCCAAGAACACCACAACTCTTCTGGTTATTGTGATGCATCACTAGAATATGGAATCTACTTATGAAGATTGATGCGACAACAATCGCTTGGTAGCAGAATAGAACGCTATACACATCAAAACACTTGTCAAGCCCCAAGAAATGGGATAGATGCTCAAGAGCGTGCCAAAGTCATGATGGTGGGGGCTATACAGCACGACCCACCCTATACGAACGAGACAGGTGCCGAAAACAGTGATAACGGCAGGCAACAGTGACTTGCCCATACCACGCATCGAGGAACCGCAAATTTCATAGATGCAAGCTATCCATTGCAACGAGAGAGCAACGTCCATTCTCACACTTCCGTAGTGTATCACCTCACTGTCGGTAGAGAAGAAATGAAGAAAGAAATCGTGCCAGCCGACAAAAAGCAGATTGGCCGAACCACACGAAGCCATGGCCATGGCCAGACAAATCCAAAACACCCTCTTCACTCTGTCGTTCATTCCTGCACCATAGTTCTGACCTATGAAACTGATGGCTGCGCCATCAAAAGCCACAACAAGGAAATAGCAATAGTACTCAAAGTTCAATGCCGCAGCCGAACCGGCAACAGCCGCAGAGCCATAACCGTTGATGGCGGATTGGAGGAAAACATTTGAGAAAGAGAATACCATGCTCTGTATGCCGGCAGGAACACCAATCTGAAGAATGCGTTTCAGTTCACTTCCGTCTATTTTCAAAGCATTGAAGTTCAGTCTGTATGGATCTTTCTCGTGCATCAAAAGCAAGACGATACAAGCAGCACTCACGGCATTGGCTATGCCCGTAGCTATCGCCACACCTGCTACACCCATATGAAAGCATATGACAAACAAGAGATTCAGCACCGTATTGACAATGCCTGCCCCTAACAGGATGTAGAGCGGTCGGCGTGTATCGCCCATACTGCGGAGAACAGAGGCGCCGAAATTAAAGATAAGAAAGAACGGTATGCCAAGAAAATAAATGCGCAGATAAAGCACTGCCATATCAAGCACATCAGATGGTGAATCCATCATTTCGAGTATCGGTCGTGCAGCCAGCAATCCTAACACCAAAAGGAAAACACCTCCGAAAACACTCACCAGGGAAACCGTGTTGATGGCTTTGCGAATGCTCTGATGGTCATTTTGACCAATGTGATTGGAAATAATGACATTGGCTCCCATAGAAATGCCGACAAAGAGATTGATGAGAAGATTGATGACCGGGCCGTTGCTTCCTACAGCAGCCAGGGCCTGACTACTGGCAAAACGTCCCACCACAGCCACGTCGACAGAGTTGAACAACTGCTGCAAGACACTGCTGGCTGCCAAGGGGACAGCAAACTTCAATATCTTGACGAACAGAGGTCCGTGGAGCATATCTATTTCATTGTTTCTTGCCATATTATGAGTAGAAAGTGAATAATTATGTTCGCAGAATTGATTAATGCCACGGGCAGGACAAGGATGTTCCACCCCACCCACCGCTACTTTTCTTTGCGCACCAATTCTATGGCTTCCTTGCCAGTGAGCCGCTCAATAGAGAACTCAATGACAGCCACACGGTTGAAACCGCTCTTTATCTCGGCTGCGAGCGCCGGTTCGTCATCCGGATTGTAGCGCTTGCCCAGCAGCCGCAAAGCAGAGAGTTTCTCGACAGAATTCTCAACGATGCGAACGCGTCCGAAACAAATCACACTGCGAAAATAAGTTGCGAACACCTCAGGGTGAACCTCGTCCTTGCATATCACGGTGAACGATGCCCTATCGCAATGGCGTATGGCGTCGAGTTTGTGTCCACTGAGTGCCGAATGGAAATACAGTTTGCGATTGCTGTACACATGGATTATTGGCACTCCATAAGGGCAGCCGCTGTCGTCGACGATTGACAATACTCCCGATGTGGCATGGTCAAGTAGGGCAATCGCCTCTTCTTCGGGCAATTGCTGGCGACTGCGGCGCATTAGTCTTTGTCCGTGCATCTTGCTATCGTTTTTATATCACCACTGCCGTGCCACTACATGTCACCATGAGCATTGAACCACTCTCGCCCACAGTTTCGTAGTCGAGATCAATGCCCACAACGGCGTTGCAACCCATATTCTCGGCACGTTCCGCCATCTCGCGCATTGCGGTATCCTTAGCTTCGCGCAGCACTTTCTCATACGAACCGCTGCGTCCGCCGAAGAAATCGCGTATGCCTGCCATAAAGTCTTTCAAGAAATTGGCACCGATAATAGTTTCGCCTGTCACTACACCACGATACTCGCGGATTGGATGACCCTCAATGGTCGGAGTTGTTGAAAATATCATAATCTTGTTACTTTAAATTTATTTATCTCTATTCTGTTATACACACCCGATTCAACGGTTCACTAATAGCTTAATACTGTAAAGGTACAGATTTCAAGTTAAGCACACCAAAGAGAAAACAATATAGTTTGTTATATATCTTATGACAATGATTTATTCAGTAAACACTATTTAGTTATCCTGAGTCTTGTCCATAGCCAACGGGGAACCAAACGCCAAAGACCAACCAACAAACGGTAACGCCAATCAATGATGACGACACTCTTTTTCTTTTCCAATGCTTCCACTATCCGTCTAGCTACATTCTCTACATTCAGTTGAAGAGGGTAATGGCTACCAGCTATAAGAGCGGTGGCAACAAACCCCGGACGAATGTCAGTTATGTGAATGGGCAGATGGCGCATATATGCCTGTTGGGAAAGACATTCAAGATAGTGACTTTGAAATCGCTTGGTAGCCGAATAAGCAGGCGCTGCGCCCAAACCTTTGGTACCGGCAATGGAAGTAATACATGCAATGTGACCACTTTTGTGTTGGGCAAACCAATTGAATGATGCCGTAACCATACGCACGAATCCCAGGCCATTTGTTTGTATGGTCTTCATCTCTTTATACTCATCCAGACAATTGTTCTGCCACCCTATGCCGGAACTGTGAAAATACAAGTCCATGCCGCCAAGTCTGTCTATTAACTGTAATAATCTATCGGAAGCATCATCTTTTGTCACGTCTATACACTCCCAGCATACAATTCCTTTGTATTGTCTCTGAAGCCGTTGAAGCAGTTCTGTCCTACGGCCAGCAATACCAACAATCCATCCTTTGCTTGCAAGAAGTACTGCCACCTCCTTTCCTATGCCAGATGTGGCCCCCATGACGATAGCCCTTTTTACCATATTGAAACCGAAAAATGTAATTGCCGACAAATGGAATCCTCCGATTGCCCCAAAAAATCAAGTGCAACCGGAGGATTCTATTAATGATAACGCTTGTTGTCTGCTACTTGGCGTAAGCCACTGAACGAGTCTCACGGATTACGGTAATCTTCACCTGTCCAGGATATGTCATCTCGTTCTGGATCTTGTTAGCAATTTCTGCAGAAAGTGCTTCAGACTCCTTGTCGTCCATCTTGTCAGCGCCAACAATGACACGCAACTCACGACCAGCCTGGATGGCATATGTCTTGGTAACACCAGGATAGCTCATGGCAATAGCTTCAAGGTCGTTGAGGCGTTTGATGTAAGCCTCCACTATCTCACGGCGTGCACCAGGACGAGCACCTGATATTGCATCACACACCTGAACGATAGGGGCAAGAAGGGTCTTCATCTCCATTTCGTCATGGTGAGCACCAATGGCATTACAGATATCCGGCTTTTCCTTATACTTCTCTGCAATCTTTGCTCCATAGAGTGCGTGTGGGAGCTCGCTTTCTTCGTCAGGAACCTTACCGATATCATGGAGCAAGCCGGCACGCTTGGCCTTCTTTGGATTCAATCCAAGTTCAGCAGCCATAACGGCACACAGGTTGGCTGTTTCGCGTGCGTGCTGCAACAGATTCTGTCCGTAAGATGAACGATATTTCATCTTGCCGATGATGCGGATAAGCTCGGGATGCAAGCCATGTATACCGAGGTCGATGGCTGTACGTTTACCTGTTTCGATAACTTCGTTCTCAAGTTGCTTCTTTACCTTGGCAACCACTTCTTCGATACGTGCCGGATGGATACGTCCGTCGGCGACAAGCTGATGGAGTGCCAAACGGCATACTTCACGCCTGATGGGATCAAATGCTGAAATGACAATGGCTTCGGGTGTATCGTCGACCACGATTTCCACACCAGTGGCAGCCTCGAGTGCACGAATGTTACGACCTTCACGACCAATGATTCGTCCCTTCACCTCGTCGTTGTCAATGTGGAATACGCTCACAGAGTTCTCAATGGCTGTTTCCGTAGCTACACGCTGAATAGTCTGGATAACTATTTTCTTGGCCTGCGCATTGGCATTAAGTTTGGCCTCGTCCATAATCTCATTCACATAGCTGGCAGCGTCCATCTTGGCCTCGTCCTTCAGGCTTTCAACCAATCGTGTCTTGGCCTCTTCTGCGCTGAGTCCTGAAAGTTCTTCCAGTTTCTCCCGCTCTTGAATCTGCATTTTGTCAAGTTCTTCCTGCTTAAGTTGCATGAGTTTCTTTTCGTTCTCAATGCGGTTCTGCTGCTGGTTGATGTCCTGCTGCTGTCTGCCCAGGTTTTCCTGTTTCTGATTGAGTGAGAGTTCGCGTTGCTTAAGTTTGTTCTCCACCTGCTGGATCTTCTGGTTGCGCTGTTGCACTTCCTTCTCGAGCTCGCTTTTCTTGTTCAAGAACTTCTCTTTCACCTCGAGCAGTTTCTTTTCCTTAATTACTTCGGCGTCTTTTTTCGCCGTTTCCATCATCGCATTATATTTTCCCTTGATGACGTAGCGGAAAATCAAGTATCCGGCTGCACCTCCGGCAAGGAGAGCGACAACCGGAATTATGATCATGATTACATTCATTATTAGTTGTGTTTAGTGATAATATTCTCGTTCATTTCTATTTTGCCACGCCCTATTTCCCAGGGTCTGGTTTGCTTTTGAGCGCATCCTCAATTTCACCGGTCAGTTTGGCGAGAATATCATTGACAGGGCCTACATCATTACGCAGACTTTCCCTTTCATATCTCAATGCTATGTCTATAAGAGCCATATAGAGCAAGTCTTTGTCACTTTTTCTTCCCTTAAACAGTTCTGCATAAGTATTGACTGTTTCGGTAATAAGCTTGGCTGCTTTACGATACAGTTCTTCTTCTTCCCGCTTTACGTTCACGGGAATTTCTGTATCGTAGACATGCAATCTGATATGTAATTTGTCGTCTTCTGCCATGGATTAAGAAATCATTCGCTCAAGAGCGTGATACATTTGTTGACATCGCGGATGAGTTTGGCAATGCGCTTTTGTGTGGTTTCCATGTCGCCATCTGTTATCTCAAGCATCTTTGCCATTTTCAGCAGCGTGTAATTGTTTTGCGCTTCCGACAATTGAGCCTTGAGTGAGGCTATTTCTTCATCGCGCTCGTCGACCATGGCATAAAGCTCCGTATTCTCCTTTTTGATGTCTTGATACTGGAGAATCATCTGCCTTATGCGTGTGGTGAATTGCGTCAACGTTTTGTCGTCTGTTCTCATACAATTACATTTTGCTTACAAAATTAAGATAATTTACCGTAAGTTCCAAATCTTTTGATGTCTTTTTACTTTGAAGCCTTTATTTTCCTGTTTGCAGCTGCTCGCTTGAAAGTGAGGAAGATAAGGCACCTTTTTCTTTTACTTAGTGTCTTCTTGAGGCTTAGGTTCCTTTTTGGCAAGCATGAGAACCTGGTAGACAAAGTCGGTAATCCACTTGCGCGAGAAGCCAAGATGCTTGTCATAATTGCGGATGGCAAGCACTGTTTTGACCACACCAGGATCGCTGTAGTCGTTTTTGTCGAACACGTCGTTCACCATCTTTTCGGTCATGGTGTAGAGGGCCTTCTTGAAGAAAGAGGGCAAGCGGAGTTTGAACTTCATCAAGTTGCCGGCAAGCATCATGATGTCTTGGGTAAAACCCTGGAACTGAATAAGGTAGGTTTGTACGTCCTGTATTTTCCTACAATTCTTGCGTATGCTCTGGTCTATTTCCTTGAAAAAGGTTTCGTCTGTTCCGTAGATTTCCTGCATCATTTTGCGGCAGCGGCTCTTCTCGCCAACCCCAAGTTTGTTGTTGAGTGTAGGCACATGAAGTGTGGCCTTGAAGGTGCGCAAATCCGGCAGCATGGCAAGATTGGTAATGCCGATGGTCGAAGCCATAGATGCCTGGAAATATACGCGGATGAGGGTCATATAGTCTTCCATACCGCCGACACGCTGCTCATCGGCATTGCTTTTCTTGAACAATTTAGATAGTATTCCCATTTGTTTCTTTTAGTATAATGTGTTTAGAAAGTGCGCATAAACGCGCCTATTTATGCTGCAAATTTACAACAAAGCGGTCAATTACCAAAATAATATACTAAAAATAGTCAGAATATTTGGCTTGTAGGATTGTTGTTAGTAACTTTGTCAACACAAATTGATTTATTGATTCTAAAGAAACAGGCAATTATGAAAGGTATTGTTTTGGCGGGAGGATCGGGCACCCGACTCTATCCCATTACCAAGGGAATCAGCAAGCAGCTCATCCCTATTTTTGACAAACCAATGATTTATTATCCTCTTTCGGTGTTGATGCTTGCCGGCATACGGGAAATTCTCATCATCTCCACGCCTTATGACCTACCAGGGTTCAAGCGCCTGCTGGGAGACGGCAGTGACTTCGGTGTGAAACTGGAATATGCAGAGCAACCTTCGCCCGACGGTTTGGCGCAAGCCTTCATCATTGGCGAGAAGTTTATCGGCAACGACAATGTGTGCCTCATTCTTGGCGACAACATTTTCCATGGCGCCGGCTTCAGCAGTATACTGCACGATTGTGTTGAAAAAGCCAAGCAGGGACTGGCTTCCGTGTTCGGATACTTTGTCAATGATCCGGAGCGCTATGGCGTAGCTGAATTCGATGCCGACGGAAACTGCCTGAGCATAGAGGAGAAGCCGGAACATCCCAAGAGCAATTATGCCGTGGTAGGACTTTACTTCTACCCTAATAGCGTAGTGGAAATAGCCAAGAACATCAAGCCCAGTGCTCGAGGTGAACTGGAAATCACAAGTGTCAACCAGGAATACCTGAAGCGCAAATCACTCAAGGTGCAAACCCTGCAGCGTGGATTTGCTTGGCTCGACACCGGCACGCACGACAGTCTGAGCGAGGCCAGCACGTTCATTGAAGTAATCGAGAAGCGACAGGGGCTCAAGATTGCCTGCCTTGAAGAGATTGCCTACAAACGTGGCTGGATAGACAAGGAAAAACTGACAGAAGTAGCCAAGCCAATGCTCAAGAACGACTACGGCAAGTACCTCATGCGATTGGTGAACGATTAAAAAAGGAGGCAAAGACTAATGGTAATAGCTGTAGACTTTGATGGTACTATTGTGGAGCACCGCTACCCTGAAATAGGCAACGAGATTCCATTTGCCACCGAAACGCTCAAGATGCTCATCGCCGACCACCACAAGCTCATCCTATGGAGCGTGCGTGAAGGAAAATTGCTTGACGAGGCTGTTGAGTGGTGCAGGGAACGTGGAGTGGAGTTCTATGCCGTCAACCGGGATTACCCAGAAGAAAGAAAGGATGCCAACCAGCACTTCAGCCGTAAGCTCAAGGCAGACCTTTTCATTGACGACCGCAACCTGGGCGGACTACCAGATTGGGGCACCATATACATGATGATCAAGAATCACCGGAAGTATGCGGAAATGCTTCCGCCCGACATTGACTTGACCAGTCGTCCACACCACCATCACAAGAAAAAACACTGGTGGCAATTTTAACGCCCACAATAAAGGCGCATCCCGATTGAGATGCGCCTTTATTGTGGTTAAGTGGTTTACTTCGTCTCTATTTCTTCCTTCATGTCGATAAACTGCTTCTTGCTGTCATAGAATTCATACTGCAGGAAAGCCAGTTTCTGCGAGGGGATAATGTGTACGCCCAGTCCATATTTCATTTGCCACTTACGCTTCAGGGAAACAAGGCCCTGATTGATGTAGGCAGCCACGTAGGGGTGCACATGAAGATAGAATTTTCTAACGCCTATCTTGTTGACGAGATGGTCAATCTTGCTCTCCAGTTGGTCTGTAAACAGGATGCTTGACTTGATTTTGCCTTTTCCGAAACAGGTGGGGCACGTTTCTTCCACATTGACATCCATGGCAGGACGCACACGCTGGCGGGTGATTTGCATCAAACCGAACTTACTGAGTGGCAGAATGTTGTGGCGTGCACGGTCTTTCTGCATATTCTTGCACATGCGCTCATAGAGCATCTGCCTGTCTTCGGCCAGATTCATGTCTATGAAGTCCACCACAATGATTCCTCCCATATCCCTCAGCCTGAGCTGGCGAGCCAATTCGTCGGCAGCACCGAGGTTCACGTCCAATGCGTTGGCTTCCTGACCGTTTTCCGAGCGAGTGCGGTTGCCACTGTTCACGTCTACCACATGCAGAGCTTCGGTATGTTCGATAATGAGGTAAGCCCCATGCTTGTAGTTCACGGTCTTACCAAACGAAGCCTTGATTTGTTTGGTAACGTTAAAGTTGTCGAAAATGGGCACTTTGCCGGTGTACTGTTTCACTATGTCCGCCTTTTCAGGGGCTATGAGTGAGACATAGTGTTTCACATCCTTGCAAACTTCCTCGTCGTTGACATAGATGTTCTCGTAGGTGGGATTGAAGAGGTCGCGCAGCAAGGCAACGGCCCTGCCGGTCTCTTCGAACACCAGCTGCGGGCGCTGCTGTGTCTTCTGCACCTTGGCGATGGCGTCCTGCCACCGTTTGAGAAGCAGGCGCAGTTCCGAGTCGAGTTCAGCCACCCTTTTCCCTTCAGCCACCGTTCTCACGATGACACCGAAATTCTTGGGTTTGATGCTTTGGATGAGTTGTTTGAGTCGTGCTCGCTCTTCTCCGCTCTTGATTTTTGAAGAAACTGAAACTTTATCGTTAAACGGCATGAGCACAAGGTAACGGCCAGCAAACGAGAGTTCGCCCGTGAGCCTGGGTCCCTTGGTCGAAATGGGTTCTTTGACGATTTGCACCAGCACTTCCTGTCCCACTGTGAGCGTGGTTTGCACGCTACCGTCCTTCTTGAGGTCGGGCAATCTGGTGGCTTTAGAGATGGGATAAAGTTTCTTCCTGTCGCTACTTACCTGTTTCAGGTATTTGGCATAAGAGTTGAATTGACTACCCAAGTCAAGATAATGCAGAAAGGCGTCGCGCTCATAGCCCACATCCACGAAACAGGCATTGAGCCCGGGCATCAGTTTCTTGACCTTAGCCACATAGATGTTTCCCACAGAAAAGGAGGCCGAACGGGGTTCGTTCTGATATTCCACCAGCCTTTTGTCTTCGAGCAGGGCAATGGAAATTTCCTTCTGTTGGACGTCGATGATTACTTCGCTTGTCATTTCTCTTTGTTGCTTACTTAGGTTCTACATACAAAACGGGGTATGTCATGAAGTCACTTTCGTCTTTCTGACATACCCCTCAGTCGGAATAGACTGTAGCAAGAGTTTACTTGCTCTTATGTCTGTTCTTTCTTAATCTTTTTTTACGCTTGTGAGTAGCCATCTTGTGGCCCTTCTTCTTTTTTCCGCTTGGCATAGCTTAAAAATTTTAATGTTGTTTATAATGTTGTTACTTGATTATTCGCCTTTCATCTTTTCAACGAAGCTCTTGGCTGGCTTAAAGCTTGGGAAGTCATGAGCTGCGATGGTGATGGTTGTGTTTTTTGAGATGTTACGGGCTGTCTTCTCCGCTCTGTGCTTGATCACAAAACTACCGAAGCCACGGAGATACACATTTTCCTTATCGAGCATACTCTTTTTGATTTCCTCCATGAATGCCTCTACTGTTACGGCCACATCTGGCTTGGGCACTCCTGTAGACTCAGATATCTTTTTGATAATTTCTGCTTTAGTCATCTTGATATTGTCCTTTAAAATGTTCGATTTATTTACTTTTAATCTAAAATTGTGTTGCAAATATAGTTGTTTTTGCCGTCATACGAAAATTTCTCGTGCTTTTTTTTATTCCACGACGTAATATTCTGTATTAAAAGTCTTTATTTCGTATGTATTGAGGAACGGGAGGAATAAAACTTTACGTATTCACCCCACGACAGCCACAGAATAGTGTAAATATGCTTTACTTGCCCCTGTTTTCACCTTATTATATAATGTCATTTCGGCAGCCTTTGATTCTTACATCCATTTCTTCCTTCTTCCGGTTGAATTCCTCCTCACTGACAAGCGTGCCTCTCAGGGTTCTTACAATGGAAAGACTTTGATAATCGGCATGGTTGGTGACATACCATTGGTGCATTTCCACCTTGGCGCCCAAGGCAAGCAGCTGCCGTTCAATGTCGTTGACATGACGTGGCGATACAGCAGAGATGTAATGTCGGCCGTTACTGAGTTTCAAGAAAAGAACATCCCTAATCCGGGCCTTGGGAACGGACGGTTGCCACTTCTGCGCATTGACCCTCACAGACATGTGAAGTTGCTCCCTGTGGTTGATTTCATCCATTATCGAACGAAAAAGTTTGCCATGGGAACTCGTGTCTCTCATGCCGGTTGAATAGATGTGGTAATGTATCATCTCGTGCACCATCGTATCCACGAAATCGGCTTCCGACCGATCGTAATAGTTTGACACCTTGATGGTTGCAACAGGGTGTGTCGGACAGAAAGCGCCCAACATTCTTTTTGCATTTGTTGTCACGATGATTGGGCGCTGGAGTTTTCCACCGAAACACCGACGGTTATAGGCGTCAAACACACCATAGAGAAATTCTTTTGAGGCTTGCATATCAATGCAAAATTACTCGTTTTCCCTGAAACGCCAATACTTTCGCCTCAAAAACTTTTCCATTCCTACCCTCTTTCACAATAACCATCTACCACAAGCAAGTACTTGTCTCTAAACAAAGGTTCAACAGGAATACGGAGTGTTGCCTGCCGTTTCCATGATTGCATTCATGCAATAACGGGCTGAAACCCATGCAAACACGTGGCTTTGTACGCTTGCCAAATGATTTGATGTCCACCTCATACGCGCGTACGCGCGCACGTAATGTTTTTCGTTTTTTCGCCACTATCTATCATTTTTCTTGATATCTTACATTTTTTAGTTGATTGTAAGCCATATAACGGAAGTGATAGATGAGTGATAGATGGCTAAACATCTATCACTTCTATCACCAATTCATCCTTTGCAAAATTCAAACGGAATGCCCCAAACCGCAGGACAGATTTGGGCACTCGTTACCCGCGGCAGTGGCAACGAGTGCCCAAGCTGCGGGACCAAGAAGAAACCTGCCATTAACACATCATTAGTCTGCCATGAAAAAGCGGCACCTGGTCTGTTAAAAGATTGCATCCGGGGCTGAAATGAAATAACGTCCATTCAGACACTGATGCATCCGTGGCCGCTGCAAATTCAGGAAGAGCCGACAACAACCACATTTCCTTTCAAGAGACAAACAAAATGAATGCCGCCGACAAGACTGCCAAGACTCGGCAAAATGTTTATAAAAATACCTGCGAATTAATTGCGACGTTGTAGGATTTTTTGTAATTTTGTGGCTTAATGGAACAAACCATTACTTTTATTAGGTAAAACGCCCATGGGCGGGCAATAAAATAGGTAAAAAGAATGAAACAAACAAAAATTGTAGCTTCTGTCAGCGACTTGAGATGCGACCAGGATTTCATCCGTAAACTCTTCTTCGCAGGTATGAACGTGGTGCGCATGAATACAGCTCATGCCACTCCCGACGGCCTGCGCAAGATCATCAGCAACGTGAGAGCGGTATCTCCACATATCGGCATCATGATCGACACCAAGGGACCTGAAGTGCGCACAACGGGTATAGCCGAACCCATAGAGTTCCACACCGGTGACGTGGTCAAGATTTTCGGCCGTCCGGAAATGGATTCCGACCATGAAATCCTCAACGTGTCCTATCCCAACATCACGGAAGACGTGAAGGTGGGCGACGACATTCTCCTCGACGACGGACTCATCGACATGAAGGTAGTGGAGAACACGGGTCCAATGCTCGTGGCTGAGGTACAGAACGATGGTGTGTTGGGGTCTCACAAGAGTGTCAACGTGCCAGGTGAGCACATAGACCTTCCAGCACTTACAGAGAAAGACAAGCGCAACATTCTTCTTGCCATAGAAGAGGATATCGACTTCATCGCCCACTCCTTTGTCCGTTCACGCGAAGACGTAATGGCAGTGCAGCGCATACTTGACGAGCACCACAGTGACATCAAGATTATATCAAAGATTGAAAACCAGGAAGGCGTGGACAATATTGACGAGATTATCGACGCTTCCTATGGTATCATGATTGCCCGTGGCGACTTGGGTATAGAGATTCCTATCGAGGAAATACCGGGCATTCAGCGCATGATTATCCAGAAGTGCGTACAGAAGAAGAAGCCTGTAATCGTGGCTACGCAAATGCTCCACACCATGATTCACAACCCACGTCCTACGCGTGCCGAGGTGACCGACATCGCCAACGCCATCTACTCCAACACGGATGCCGTGATGCTGAGTGGCGAGACGGCTTCGGGCAAATATCCGGTAGAGGCCGTTCAGACCATGGCACGCATTGCCGAGCAGGCAGAGAAGGACAAGCAGCTCGGCTTTGTGCGCACCTTTGACATTCCCCTGAGCGAGGGTTGCGACCAGCGCGAGTTCCTGGCAAAGAGCGCCATCGAAGCCACACGCAAGTTGGGCGTGAAGGGCATTATCACCGACAGTGAAACAGGACAGACGGCCCGCAATCTTGCAGCCTTCCGCGGTCCTAATCCCGTGCTCGCCATCTGCTATCACGAAAAGCTCCAGCGACTGCTCAACCTCAGCTATGGCGTGACCCCTATCTATCAGAAGAAGCACATTGATTCGCAATACATCTTCTTGGCTGCCATACGCATGCTCCGCCAAAAGGGATATTTGGGCCTTAACGACAAGATTGCCTATCTGAGCGGTAGCTTCGGTACCGGCGGCGGCACCACCTTCCTTGAAATCAACAAGGTGAAAGAGGTGTTCGACAAGTCATACAAGTTCCACTTGCCCGATGTGGGCGACGTGTCAAAGACCATCAACGAATAAGAATAGACTTTTTATCAAGAACGCCTTCAAGGGAAGCATCTCCTTGAAGGCGTTCTTGCATGATAGACGTGCTCATATAGGCAGGCGCACAAAAAAGCCGCGGTGCTTGCATGACCACTGCGGCATGGCGGAAAGTGAGGGATTCAAACCCCCGATACCCGAAAAGGGGTATACCGGATTTCGAGTCCAGCGCATTCGGTCACTCTGCCAACTTTCCTTTTGCGGATTCAAAGTTATACAAATAATGACAAACGGAGTAAGGATATGCTCACTAATCTTGTGCCGTTTGCAATAATTAACCCTCCGGAGAAAGCAACGGCCATAGTTTCGACTTGTCTTCCGGACACTCTGCAACACTCTATATCACTGCAACTGAAATGTTTATAAAACACTTGCGTGTCATCTGCCCTGACGTTTATCCATTAGGCACCCGCACCACGTCCACCACATGGCTGCCTGCACCTATTAGGTCGGGGCGTTCTGAGATACACTTCTGGTATTCCAGGAAATGAGCGAAGGTGTCGTCGCTCATGCGGTTGAGCCGAGTCCGCATATAGTCAGCCGCACCGTCGGGCGAAAAGATGCTGACACGAGCAAGACCTGCCTCGCAGTCAAGGCGGTCTATATCCTCCAACCGCACATAATCATAAAGTTCGTCAGCATCCGCCTGAATGTGGAAGTTGCGGTCCACTACTCCCTTTTCGAGCAGTTTACCCATACGGTCCTCGTCGAAACAATACGACAGAATGCTGTATTCATTCATCAGGTATGCCACAAAGATAAGACCACCAGGCTTCGTGACACGTTTGGCCTCCAGGAGAGCCTTCAGTTTCTCGCCATCACCGATAAGATGATAAAGCGGGCCCAGCAAGAGCGTCACGTCAGCTGTGGCATTAGGAATGTAGGGCATACTGCGTGCGTCTCCCTGCACCACATCGGCTGTGGGTTCGCGCTTGAGAAAAACATCAATGTTGCGGCGCACGAGTTCCACCGCCTTCACCCGATAGCCTTCAGCCATGAGTGCGGAAGTGTAGCGGCCCGTGCCGGCACCAATGTCGAGCAAGAAAGAATCCGGATGAAGGAAACGATGCAGATGATACATGGTGGTTTCAAACTCCACAATGCCGTGTCGGCGCAGCAAGCGCTTGTCTTCAGGGTGTTTGTTGTAATGTTTCTCTATGTTGGATAATGCCATGATTTCGTTTATGTCAATGTTTTTTATGATTTCTTCGTTATGCACAAGGCAACCTGCCCTGTCTTTCATATCATCATCTATAAATCTTACCGGTTCCTCTACACGCATCACAGCGACCGGACCCTCCACAACTCGTACATTTCCAAAACACTTGTGAATCGTCCCAGTTATGTGTGTCGCCGCGGTCGCCCGTTCCGTTGCAAGTACGGCACCGTCCGGTACCTCCACAAATACGGCAGTCAACATACAACCTGTTGTCACGTTTCTGATACTCTATCTTGGGAGCGCGAGGAATGGTTCCACTTGGTGTAGTCTGATTATTCTGACCGTTTTGTATGGATTTAGTATATATTCTATAGAACATTTCCTTGCTTATCCTGCGCGTGTAATTCCCCTGTATGGCCTGAAGTTGCGTCAGCTTGGGCAACAGAAAGATGCAATCCATATTGTTTAGTTGCTTATGATATCCTCCTGTCATGACAGGTACAGATACGCCCGACATGCCGCCAACTCCCAAGCGTGTATTGGGCACCTTCAGGAATCCTACAAATTTGTGCTTTCCATTCACTATACCCTTATACACATAAACAATAGAGTGGAAATCAAAGCTATTCGACGTAACATTCAAACACAAATCACCGTCATCCGTATAAAACCTTGCCGAAGCAACCCTACCGTCGCTCGGTCGTTGGAAATAATATTCTCCACTCTTAGGCAAAGAACCATTGGCTACGCTTATACCTGTGTTTGAGGGGTGTTTCGGTGTTTGTTTTCTTTTGGGGGTCACAGTAGCATTAGCTCTTACAGACGTCTTTACCGAAGGTTTTTTTGTGGAGTTGTACTGTCTGTTGACAGTTCGTTTGGAGACTGCTGCCTGGGTTTTGGCAGGCACATTTCCACAATACAAGTCAAACAATCTCTTGCCCTCCACTTCAATACGCACTTCGTCGGAAGAGGGAATGACAGCGACCCTACTATATGTCAGACGGGCAAGCTGCTGCTCGTCATGCATTAAATCAGCCGTCTTTTTATTGGCGAGCAGACTATATCGGGCATTCCACATCTGGGCCACCTTGTCATTCTTCGGCGTGTAGATGTTGAAAGAAAACAATTGCTTCATGCCTTTGGCTCCTTGGTCATACCCATGCTGGACACTTAGCGCCAGCCAATACACCTTGCTGAACAAATGTTCCTTATCATAATAGCCAGAAAGTTCGGCCATTGCCCGGGCATCTCCTTTATCTGCATATATCTTGAAAGCCTCGAATGCTTTCTTTTCGTAAACTTCCGACTTGGTCCAATCTACTTTGGGTCCCAGTTGACCACTACCATAAGTCAGGGACAAAGCCTTCAAAGCATAGGGATAACCGAAGTCTGCACATGTGTTGAGAAATTCCAGCCGTTTCTTCAAGTTCTTCTTCAAGTGCAGCGTACTTGCTTCCTTTCCATACGCCATAGATTCTGCCAAATGGCACATAGCTGCCACATTTCCCTTGTCAACTTCGGCCTTTACAGCATCATAACTCCAATGGTCGAAGTTTTCATTGACATACAACTTCTGTGCCCACAAGCCAGAAGACACCAGGAGGAAAAAAGATAGGAAGATGTGTTTCATAAGCCGCAAAATATTTTTTGGATGATTATTCAAACGAAAGTTTGCTGAGTCTTCCCCGCAAAGTGTCGGCTTCCGACTTGCGGATGGACAGGGTGATAGAACAGGTATTATCATATTCCTGCTTGACAATGCGGGGCTGCATGTCCTTGACCACCCGCATCACATCATTCATCATCACATAGGGGAAGTCATACTTTACCAGCTCTTCTACCTGGCGCACTTCCACCTCCGAATTATCAATCGCAGCGGCAGCGGCAGTCTTGTAGGCCACGATGAGTCCGCCGGTGCCCAGGTTGACGCCACCATAGTAGCGCACCACGATGATGAGGATGTCCGTCAGGTCATTGCTGTTGATTTGGCCGAGAATAGGCTTGCCTGCCGTACTGCTCGGCTCGCCGTCGTCGTTGGCCCGGAAGTCCGTTCGTTCTGCACCGAGCATATAGGCGTAGCACACATGGCGTGCGTCGTAGTATTTTTTCCGGTAAGCAGCCACAATGTCCTTCACCTCCTCAAGCGACTCCACATGATGAGAAAAGGCGAGGAACTTACTCCGCTTTTCAGAGTAAGTGCCCTCGCCTATTTTATTGGTAATTGTCTTGTATTCGTCAATCATTTAACTGAGTTTGTGAATAATAAGTCCCGAACGCAGTTTAGGTTCAAACCACGTAGCCTTGGGTGGCATTATCTTTCCACTGTCGGCTATGTCCATAATCTGCTTCATGGTGACCGGATAGAGAGCCAATGCCATTCGCATCTCTCCACTGTCCACGCGGCGCTTCAGTTCGCCGAGCCCTCTCAGTCCGCCTACAAAATCAATACGCTTGTCGGAACGGAGGTCCTTGATGCCGAGCAACTGGTCGAGAATCAGTCTGCTGGAGATGTCCACGTCGAGCACACCGATGGGATCATTGTTGTCATAGGTTCCCTCCTTGGCTTCAAGACTGTACCACTGACCGTCCAGATAGAGCGAGAACTCGTGCAGATGCTGTGGTTTGTATTCGTCCGAGCCTTTACATTCCACCTTGAAATTCTTCTCCAAAGCCTGCAGGAACGCCTCTGCCGACATGCCGTTCAAGTCTTTTACCACGCGGTTGTAGTCGAGGATGGTGAGTTGCGAAGCCTGGAAGCACACGGCCATGAAGTAATTGTATTCTTCCTTTCCCGTGTGATGCGGATTCAGCCTGACCTTCTCCGCGCCCACCAGTGCGGCTGCTGCACTGCGATGATGGCCGTCGGCAATGTAGAGGGCGGGCATCTTGGCGAATTCTGCCGTGACAGTAGCAATGTCGTTGTCGTCAGCCACAATCCAGAATTGATGGCGGAAGCCGTCTATCGGGGCGATGAAATCGTAGACCGGCGTAGTGGTTGCATACCTGTTGATGAGGTCGTTGAGCACACTGTTGTCGGGATAAGCGAAGAACACCGGCTCTATGTTGGCATTGCACACACGCACATGCTTCATGCGGTCTTCTTCCTTGTCACGTCGTGTCAGCTCGTGTTTCTTGATGACGCCATTGAGATAGTCTTCCACATAAGCGCCTACCACCAGTCCGTACTGTGTCTTGCCGTTCATGGTCTGGGCATAGATGTAATACTGTTCCTTGTCGTCCTGCACGAGCCACCCTTTGTCCTGAAACTTCTTGAAGTTGTCGGCAGCCCGTTGATAGACCCGAGGGTCATATTCGCTGGTGCCGGGTTCAAAGTCAATTTCCGGTTTGATGATGTGATAGAGGCTCATCTCGTTGTCGCCTGCCTCGGCACGTGCTTCCTCAGAGTTGAGCACGTCGTAGGGACGCGACTCCACACGCTCCACAAGGTTCTGTGGCGGCCGGAGTCCCTTGAAAGGTTTGATAGTTGCCATAAGCCTACGGTTATTTGTTTACCTGGAACTTGGTGCAACCATCCTTGAAGAAGGCATTGATTTGCTTGGCGGCGGCAATGCCTGCATTCGTGTTGGCCTCTGCCGTCTGTGCGCCCATTTTCTTGGGTGTGCTGAAGTAGCGGCCTTCAAACTGCTGGAAGTCGGCGTCGGCATCGGGCTTGATGTCTGTAATGTATTTCAGGTCCTGACGCTCGGCAAGAAGCTTGAGCAGTTCGGGTTCGTTAATCACTTCCTTGCGTGCCGTGTTGATGAGTATGCCGCCCTTTTCCAGCTTGTTTACCAAGGCGTAGTTAATGCTTTCCTTGGTTTCGGGAGTAGCAGGAATGTGCAGGCTCACAATGTCGCAGTTCTCAAAGAGAGCTTCCTGGCTGGCTGCGGCATGCACACCTGCCTCTTCGATGGCAGTTGCCGGGCAGAAGGCGTCGTAGGCATAGACATCCATGCCGAAACCCTTGGCGATGCGCGCCACGTTGCGGCCCACGTTGCCGAAAGCGAGGATGCCCAGCTTCTTGCCCTTGAGTTCGGTGCCTGCCTTGCCGTTATAGAAGTTGCGCACGGCATATACCAACAGTCCGAACACCAGTTCTGCCACGGCGTTGGCATTCTGTCCAGGTGTATTCTCCACCACTACGCCTTTCTCCTTGGCATAGGCTGTGTCGATGCTGTCGTATCCGGCACCGGCACGCACCACGATTTTGAGTTGTTTGGCGGCGTCGAGCACCTCGGGGGTAATCTTGTCTGAACGCACAATCATGGCATCGGCATCCTTCACGGCGTCGAGCAATTGTGCCTTGTCTGTATATTTTTCGAGCAGTACGAGTTCGTTGCCTGCTGCTTCGATTTCTTCCTTGATTCCCTTCACAGCGGCAGCTGCAAAAGGTTTCTCTGTTGCTACGAGTACTTTCATGTTATTCGGTTTTAAATTAGTTGGGTTGTTGTAAAAAAGAAAAATCAGAAAAGCAGACGAGTCATAGTCACTGACGCTCGTCTGCCCTTCCGATTGTATGCTGTTTAATGGTTGGCTTCGAAGTCCTTCATGCACTTGATGAGAGCCTGCACGCCCTCCACAGTCTGTGCGTTGTAGCAGCTGGCACGGAATCCGCCGACACTGCGGTGGCCCTTGATGCCCACCATGCCCTGTGATACGGCGTAGTCGAGGAATGGCTTCTCAAGGTCTTTGTACTCATCGTTCATCACGAAGCAGATGTTCATCACCGAGCGGTCTTCTTCTTTCACTGTGCCGCGGAAAAGTCTGTTGCGGTCTATTTCGGCATAGAGCATGTCGGCACGTTCGTGTGCGCGCTTGTCCATAGCCTCAACGCCACCGTTCTTCTTGAGCCAGCGCAGGTTCTCGAGTGCTGAGTAGATAGGCACCACAGGAGGAGTGTTGAACATGCTGCCCTTCTCCACGTGGGTGCGGTAGTCGAGCATGGTAGGAATCTGGCGGGGAGCCTTGCCCAGGGCGTCGTCTTTCACGATGATGACCGTCACACCTGCCATGGCGAGGTTCTTCTGTGCACCGGCATAGATGCAGTCATACTTGGCCACGTCTACAGGACGGCTGAAGATGTCTGAGCTCATGTCGGCAATCAAGCGCACGGGCACGTCAAGGTCTTTTCGGATCTCTGTACCGTAGATGGTGTTGTTGGTCGTTATGTGCAGATAGTCCACGTCTGTGGGGCATGTCCAGTCTTTGGGAACGAATGTATAGTTGGCGTCGGCAGAGGAAGCCACCTCCACCACGTCGCCGAAGAGTTTAGCCTCTTTCATGGCCTTCTTGGCCCAAGTACCTGTATTCAGATAGGCGGCCTTGTTGATCAGGAAGTTGTAGGGCACCTGACAGAACTGTAAGGACGCGCCACCGCCGAGGAAGATAACGGAGTAGCCTTCCGGAACACTGAGCAGTTCCTTGATAAGCGAGACTGCCTCGTCGACTACTGGTTGGAAATCCTTGGCACGGTGACTAATCTCCATCAGAGAAAGTCCGCTGCCGTTGAAGTCTAAAATCTGCTTGGCTGTATTCTCAATCACCTCACGGGGAAGCATTGAGGGACCTGCATTAAAATTGTACTTCTTCATCTGAATAAATATTTAAGTTATACTAATTGCCTGGTTACTTGTTTGCGGTGCGAAATTACAATATTTATTTCACACAAGCAAATAATAGAGCATAAATTTACAAAATATGCCCTATTTACTTGTAAATTGTCACTTCGTCATTACCTAACGGGTTCTACCACGGTGCGCACGCCTTTGATTTTTTCGCCTTTAGTCAGCTGGAGCACCTGCTTGAGTTTGCCGCGCGAGATGGCGGCATAGGCATAGCGGTCGTTCACGTCGATGCGCCCTATATCGTCTTTGTCCAACTGTCCTTTCTTGCAGAGGAACCCCACGATGTCGCCCTTGCTGATTTTGTCTTTCTTTCCCTTACCTATATATATGGTGGTCATCTTCGGTTGTGCGGGCTGAGGCAGTTCATCGGGAATGACGAACTCTTCGGGTGCACACTCGAGAAAGTCGGGCAAGTGCTCTTCGGGTCCGAGCACAAAGAACGTGCGGCCGGTGGATTCCCAGCGTGCAGTGCGGCCTACCCGGTGAACATATCCGTCTTCGCCTTGCGGCAAGTGGTAGTGTATGATGTTGTCGATGTTGGGAATATCGAGACCACGCGAGGCGAGATCGGTGCTGACAAAGATGTTGGCCGACCCGTTGGCAAACTTGTAGAGGGCATCCTCGCGCGCCTTTTGGTCCATGCCGCCGTGGAACGAGCTGGTGGCGAAGCCCCGGTCGCGCAGGTAGCTGTCGGTGCGCTCCACGCTGTCGCGGTAGTTCAGGAAGACGATGCTGCTCTGGTTGCCGAGGTGGCGGAGCAGGCGCGACAAAGTGTCGAGTTTGTCTTTCTCCGGACTGTGCACCTCATAGACGGTCACCCGGTCGGGCACCTGCTCGTCGGCTGCAAGATAGTTGATACGTGCCGTGCGGCTGAGATTGACAAAGCGGGGTATGTCTGCCGTGTCGGTGGCGGAGAGGAGGATGCGGCGGCGTACGTTCAGCAGTTTGCCGAACAGTCGGCCCATTTCGTCGCGGAACCCCATCTCGAGGCATTTGTCAAACTCGTCGAGCACCACCCACTCGATGGCTTCGGCTCCGATATTGCCTTTGTCCAAGTGGTCGTTGATGCGGCCGGGTGTGGCAAAGACCACTTGGGGCTTCACCTGGCGCAGTTTGCGGTGCTCGTCCATGGTGGGCCTACCGCCGTAAAGACTCATGGCTCGCAGTCCGCACCCCATGTTCTGGAGGATGGTGGCCGACTGGAGGGCGAGCTCTCTTCCGGGCACTATGACCACCGCCTGCACCTCGTCGCTTGCCGGGTTGAGGCGTTGGATGAGTGGCAGCATGTAGGCGAGTGTCTTGCCGCTGCCCGTGGGTGAAAGTATCACCACGTCCTTGTCGGTGTGGAGCACGGCGTCTGCCGTGTCGAGTTGCATTTGGTTGAGGGTTTCTATGCCCAGTTTGCCAAGTATTCTGTTGATGTCCATTGTCTGTGTTTTTGATGAGAAGCATGCCACGGGCTTGCCTCTTGGATGATAAGATTGACAAAGATACGTTTTTCTGTCCGCACTTGCAAGAAAACAGGAGAATATTTCTTTCGTGTGACCAAATGCGCCCAAAAGTGTTTTTCACCGTAGTAGAATGTTCCTCGATGAGGTGTGTACCATACGTTAGTGTGCCATTAACGATGAATTAGTCTGCCATTAACGATGAATTAGTCTGCCATTAAAAGATTTTGGAAGGCGGAGGATTGAAGTAGAAGGGCTGTACGAATCTCCTACCCCTTGCCAAGAAACTTCTCCGAAATGTAGTCGTTGAGCCGCTCGCGATAGCTGTCGCCCACGGGCAAGTCGGTGCCATTGTCGAGCACCACCCTGCTCTTGTTGATTTCCGAGAGGTGGCGCAGATTGATGATGTAAGACTTGTGGACGCGCATGAAACCGTGACTTTCGAGTCTCTCTTCCATCTTCTTCATGCTGAACAGCACCACCAGCGGCTTGGGCTGACTGTAGATGTGGATGCGCAGGTACTCCGCCATGCCCTCCACATAGACTATGTCGGAAGCGAGAATGCGCACCACCTTGTAGTCGGTCTTGAGGAAAAGAGCGTCGTCGGCATCCATCGGCGACATACTGGCGGCATGAATGAGGTCGTATTGCCGCTTCACCTTGTCGGCAGCACGCAGCACATCGCCCATGCCGAAAGGCTTGAGTAGATAGTCAAGGGCGTCCACCTTGAAGCCCTCCACGGCATATTCCTCATAGGCAGTGGTGAACACAATCATAGGGGGATTGTGGAGCGAGCGCACGAAGTCGAGCCCGTTGATGTCGGGCATGTTGATGTCTACGAACAGCACGTCCACGTCCTGCCCGTCGAGCATGCGGATAGCCTCCATCGCACTCTGGCAACTGCCTGCCAACTGGAAGAAGGGCACCTTCTGCAAATAGGACGCCAGCTGCATGAGCGCCAGCGGTTCGTCGTCAATGGCCAAACATTTTATCATGGTCTAAGCTTTTACGGGGAGCCTCAGCTCCACATCATATTCATTTTCCTTGTTCTCTATCTTGAGGTCGAAGTCGGAGCCGTAAATCAGCTGCAGCCGCTTCTGGGCGTTGTCGAGTCCCACGCCTCTGTGGCTGTCTTCGGCCGTTGGCTTCTTGCTGTTGCGGCAGCTGAAGCACACCGACTCCCGGGTGACGCCTACCTTCACTTCAATAAACGAATGGCGGGCGTAGCTCACTCCATGCTTGAAGGCATTCTCCACGAAGGTTATGAACAGCAGCGGAGGCACCTCCACGTCGCCCGGCGAATCCGGAAGCGACAGGCTTATGTTCACCTTGTCGGTGTAGCGGATGCGCATCAGGTCCACATAGTGGCTGACAAACGCCAGTTCCTTGTTGAGCGGTGCCATGGGCTTGTTGCCTTCATAGAGCACGTAGCGCATGAGCTTCGATAGCACCTCGATGGTGTATTTGGCTTGTTCCGGGTCTATGTCTACCAGGGCATGGATATTGTTGAGGGTGTTCATGAAGAAATGGGGGTTGATCTGATATTTCAGATACTCCAGCTGCCGGTTGAGGTTCTCGCGTTCCAATGCCCTGAATCGCTTGCGGTCGTCGAGCGACTTGAAATAGTATTTCGCGCCCACATTAAGCCCCAAAAGAAGCGCCATGATGATAAGTGCCACCGAATCCTGTCCGCCGAAGACCCTTGGTGGCACCGGACGAGGTTGCCGGTTGTGGAATGAGGGAGCCTCTCTGCCGGGCAAGCGCCTGTCTTGCGGCACGGTTCCCGGTTCGGAATGAAAGGGAGCGGCCGTCGGGCGTGCCGACGGCATGGGGCCGGCAGGTGCGTTTGCGCCTCCCCTTTCCTGCCCCAGGAAGTCCGGGCGAGGTTCTGGAGGCGACTGCCGACACTGATAACAGCCGAACGCCACATAGAGAAGAACGGCAAAAAGGGCATAAGTCCAGTGGCGGTTGCGATAGACAAGCCATGGAGCAATGAGGAAGTTGTGGAGACAGAAGGTTAGAAAAAACATGAGGAGCAGGCGCCAGGCATTGAACAGGCCTGCCTTATCGAGCAAAGTGGTTGTGGACGTTGAGGTGACGTAGTCCACATACATAGACAGAAGAGGGGCCATGAAGAGCACGCTCCACAGCACGCCATAGAGCACCAATTCTCCTTTTTTCTGTCCCTTAATCATGAGTGTGGTGTATTTCAATTTTCTATATAACGTGTTAAAGGGTAGATTATTTCTTGAAGCCGGCACAAGTTTTTCATGTTTCACAGGCAGGCATGCCGTTTGCAGTACAATGCCTCCGTGTTTCCGACAGGAAGGTTAACGTTTGGAAAGTCGGCGAGTTACGGGGTGCAACTCGCCGAGTTACGGGGTGCAAGTCGCCGAGTTACGGGGTGCAAGTCGGCGAGTTACGGGGTGCAAGTCGGCATTCCTTACCCAAAGGCTCTTACCGGACAATGGTTGTCGTGAGGAAGATGGTTGGAGGTATGAGGGTTGTGGTCAGGGACGGGTGCCGTTGCCGCTGCCTTTCAGCTGGGCAGTCACCGTCGACGAGGAGGAACCGCTGGTGAGTGTATAGCTGCTGCCCGAAGCAAGACCGGCACAAGACACGAGCACCGAACAGCCGCCCATGGCTCCGCCACCAGGTCCGCCCTGACCGCCAGGTCCGCCGAAGGCCCTGCCACCGAAGCCACCGCCTCCTTGACCGGACGACGTGTAGTTGCTCGGCACGGTGAACGTGGCAAGCACCGTAGAACCGCTTTTCAGCGTGACGGTGGAGTTGGCAGTGACCGACATGCTGCCCGTCACGTAGGGTTGCGTGGAGGCTGCCGTGCTCGGCACGGAGTTGCCGCCGCCCACGGCAAGCAGGGTTCCGCCGGTGAAAATCACGGAATAGCCGTCTTCCTCGTTGGCGTCAATGCCACACTCGGGGGCAGACGTGCCGAACGCCCTGATAACACCGCCGCTGATATACAGGTTGCCGTTTGAGTCGATTCCGTCGTTTCCTGATGCCACCACCGTGATGTCGCCACCTTTTATATACATGTGGCTCGACGAGTTGAGGCAGTCATCGCAGGAGTTGACCACGATGGTGCCGTCGTTCACGGTGAGCACCGCCTTGCTCTCTATGCCCTCGGCGCCGTTACCGGTGGTGGTCACGCTGATGTTGCCGCCGTTGATGGTCACGTTGCCGTCGGCCTTCATGCCCTTGGGCGACGACTTCAGGTCACTGTCAAGATTGTCGGTGTTGCCTGTATAGTTGGTGTATTCCTTGCCGTTCACGTAGGCATACATGCCGCCCGTGGTGCTCACGGTGAGGATGCCGCCGTTGATGGTGAGGGTGGAGTCGCAGCTGATGCCCTTGCCGCCACTGCCGCTGCTGGCGAGGGTGAGTGTGCCGCCGTCAATGCGCACGTGGCCGTCGGCACTGATACACGAGCTGGCCTTGGTCTTCACGTCGTCGGCATCCCACTTTCCGCCGCCCGAGGTGGTCAGGTTCAGTTCGCCGTCGGCAATCACCACATCGCCGTCGGCCTTCAGTCCTTTGGTGGCTGTGCCGGTAACGGAAATGTTGAGTGCGCCTCCGTTGACGGTGAGTGTGCCGGTGTCTTCTGCCTCGCGGTCGGTGGCGTCCTTATAGGAAACCTGCACGCCGTCGTCGGCCGTGCCCGATATGTTGAGCGTACCGCTCTCCATGAGGAAGTATTGGTTGCAGTTGATACCGTCCTTCACGGCAGCAAGCACGTTGACCGTGCAGTTCTTCAGCTCCACATACTCCTTGGAATAGATGCCGTGGGCGGTGTTGCCATAGACATTGAGCGTGCCTTTGCCCTTCATCTCCAGATGCCCCTTGCACACGATGCAGCCCTTCTGCGCGCCCGAGACGCCGTCTGTAAGCGTATTATCCGTGCCCTTCTTCACGCTGAGCGCAATGCGCTTGCCGTCCTGGATGTTGAGGGGTGCTCCCGCGGGATTGGTGAGCGACAGGCCGTTGAGTTCAACGGTAGCCTTGTAGGAACCTTCCAGCGAGAACTCGCCGTCGGTAGAAGTTCCGGCAAGCACGTAGGTGATTTCCCCGCACTCGGCGTCGCTCACAGCGTCGCTCTGCACGAGCGATACGTGGGCGCCGGCAATCGTTGGCGTGACATATTTTGCCACGTTTCCCGCCACGGTCATGGTGGCAACAGTACCGTTGTAGTTCACCGTCACGCTGTTGTCCGTCACCTCATAGTCGTCTACATACATCTTGGCGACATCTGCCACCCGGAAGGTCTTGCCCATCACGGTGAGGGTCTCGCCGCCCTGATAGTCCATGACGCCGGCTTCGGAGGCAGGGAAAGCATAGGTTACATTTCCAACGACCACGTTAAGTGTCTGTGCATCAACACACATAACCATCAATACAAACAAAAGGAATAAGGAAAAAAGTCTTTTCATTTCACCATCATCTTAAAGGTTCTACTTGGAGTCTTGACCACATAAATGCCCCCCTTGGCTTGACGGCAGAAAGCAGACAGGTCGGTGTAGGTGCCGAGGCAAACGCCCGCCAGGGTGTAGACCTGCTTGGCGTTGTCCTCTTCAGCAGCCGTGGTCTCGGCAATGCCCGTCAGGTTTTGGTCGGTGAAACACATGCTATTCAGGTCTGCCACACTCATCTCGCGGGTTTCAGTTCCGTTTGAGGCAACAAGTTTGCCGTCAACGAAGGTCATCGTGAGTGCGGTGACATTCATGGAAACCTGGGTTCCGTCAGCCGATAGAAACGTGAGGAATCCATAATCGGCGGCTTTGCCTACCGCTACGGCGAGGAATGCCGTCATCATTAGAATCAATCTCTTCATAAGCTGAAATATGTTGGTTTGTCAATGTTTCCACGATAAGAAAGTCAAAGAAGCGTCAGCCCGAAACGCAATGCAAGAGGGCCAACGCTTCGGCCGGAATGCGATAAACTGATAAACTAAACTGTCTGGCATAGCCTTCACAGGCCAACGTCTTCTTCGAGTTTCTTTCTCTCTCTCTTATAATTAGCTCACTGTCAGAGCTTGTAGGTGTAGGCCAAGCCCAAGGAGTGCATGTCCTGCCCGTTCTTCACCTTGCTGCTCGGTGTCTGGAAACGGTAGTAGAGTTTCAAGGCATGGTGCTTGGACAGGCTAAGGTCGGCACCCGCCGTGTAGCGGGTCTTCTGAAGTCCACCCTTGCCATGGTACACCTCCACGCTTGCAAAGGGCTTTGCAGGGCATTTCCTGATGGTGTAGCTGGCCTGCAGGCGCGAGCGCAACTGGTGTTGGCTCTTGCTCTGCACGTCTTCCCACTCGCCGGTGTCGAGATTGTGCTTGCGATCCTGCGCCACCGGACGATAGGTGTACTGGTACTGTTCGCGCCACGAAAGACCGATGGGCCCTGCCTGAAGACTGCCCGTAACGGCCAGCCGGAAACGGTGGCGGGGCGACCAATAGGGCGGCGTGAACTTGAAGACAGAGCCGTCCTGGTGACTGCTCATGTCGGTGGCATGCCGATCATAGAAGAAATCGTAGCCTGCCGACAGCTTCACATGGCGGTTGGGCTTGTAAGCAGCATCCAGGTCAAGGCTCCAGCGTTCCATGTCGCTTGAGTTGTTACGGGTGCGTGCACCCACTTTGGCACCTACCGTCCAGTGCCTGTCCAGTTTCTTTTCCAGGCCGGCATCAATGCACAAACCGAAGTCGGAAGTGTCTTGAGCCTGCATGCCCAGGGTGAAGACAAGCGACAAAGCGGCCAATGCCATGCGCTGTCTCGTCATTTCTTTCATACTGTTCATCTTGTCTGAAACCTGTTTCCGCCCGTCTCCACCACGAAGACGGGACGGAAAAGAGATTCTCATAATTATATGTGATTCAAACAGTCTCCCTTATTGAACATTTGTCACGGCTTGTTCATTACGCCGACAAAAGTAAGACAAATATGCAACAAAGGCAACTTTATTCAACGAACCGGCCATTTGTTTCAACAAACACCGGATAAAAAATCCCGTGATGTAACGGCACCACGGGATTGTACGCAGCAGTTCTATTTCTTCATCAGCCTGTCTATCTCATCAAAATCCTTTCCCATGTTGAGGTTAAGATAGATGGTGTAGAGCACGGGCGCCCACTTCTGCTTCTGGTCGGGTGCCAACTGCCTGTAACGCTCCATGTAGGGGCGGCTCTTGGTGTAGTTCTCTATTATCTTCTTGCGTGCCGAAGCATAGCGTTGCGACACCTTGTCGAGCTCAATCGCCTTGTTGAAATAGGCCAAGCCTATGTTGAAGTGTGCGTCGGCAAGGGTGTCGTTCTCGGCGAGCAGGCGCTTGCAGACGTCAATGCACTCGTCATACTTGCCGGTGTTGAGCAGCACGGTGCTTTTGGTGAACCTATAGAGCACATTGTCACTGTCAATGGCCAAAGCCTTGTTGACCACCGCCATGGCAGAGTCCTGAAGGTCGTGCTCCGCATAATAGTCTATCAGTCGGGGGAAGAAGAAGGGAAACGAAGGATAAAGGTTGAACCCCTCACGCAATGTTCTGACATAGGCTGTCGAGTCTCCTTTCATCTTGAGCATCTCGCACTTGAACTGCAACAGAAAGTCGCGGCGGGTTGAATCGCGCAACGCCAGGTGCAGATACTTGCCCGTCTTCGCCACATCCTTTTCCTTGTATCCGCAATAGGAAGCCCAGTAGGCAGCTTCCGCCATGTGTTTGTCTTTCTCCATATAATGATAGGCGGAGAACAGTGGCTGGCGATGGCAGTCTATGTAGGCATCAAAGAAGTCGAAGGCCCGTTGGTAGTTCTTCTTGTTGATGAAATAAGCACCGCCGTTGAAGAGGTTGGGACGATAGGTGTTGAGATATTCGGCATGGCTCTTTCTGAACTTCAGTTTCACCGTTCCCTTTTCGTCGGGCATGGCATCCACTGAGTCCATCTGCTCAAGCACGGAGAAAAGGCGATAGGTGGTGTTGAAGATTGCCGCCGTGTCGCACTGTTGCTTGAGATAGAGTTTCTCGTTGCCCTGGTCATACTGTGCCTTGACAGACTCAAACAGGGTGGTCCATATCTTCATGTTGCCTCTGTTGGCAGAATCCTTCAGCAAGTCAGTCATCAACTGTTCTGCCACCTGCAGGTTGTTGCCGCTCTTGATGTAGTCGCGTGCCTGGGAAATCTGCTTCTTTTGGGCAAGGCCGGAAAGCGGCAGGAAAAGAAGAACTGCGAACAGGACTAAGAAATACTTGTATTTATACATAATGTTATTTGAATACAACGTGGACTATCGGAAACCTTATCCGGGAAATAAAGAAAGAGTTGAGGGAGGCTGCCCTCTTCACGGTGGCAACCTCCGACAACTCTGTATTGAGAACTTTCTGTCAATTACTTGGTCAAAGCCTCAGCTTCCTTGGTCTGTGGGTCGTTGGCACCGAGGAGCTTGTAGTAGCAGCGATAGAGAGCATAAGCCCAGTTAGACTGCTCACGGTTGGGGTCAAGGCTCTTGGCTTTCTCCAGGTAACCCTTGGCCTGCTCATAGATAGGCCAAATCTGATCCTTGGCAGCCTGGCTCAGACGACCGCTCTTGCCTGAAGCACGGTCTTCGGCCTTCTGTGCACGGTCAAACAGGCAGGCGCCCATGAAAGCGTTCACCTGAGGATTCTCCGGCTTAATCTCCAGTGCCTTCTTGAATGCCTCGATAGCATCCTCAAGTTTCTGGGCCACCATCAGGTTCTGACCCTTCACAGCCCATGCGGTGAAGTTCTTGGGGTCCTGGGCAAGCTTCTCCTCAACAAGCTTGTTGGCAGAAGCTTCGTCCTTGAATGAAGAATAGAGGTTGATGAGTGTGCCGAAGAGCATCTCGTTGTTGGGGTCCTTCTCATAGAGGGCCTTCACCTTCTCGGCATAAGCCACGCTGTCGGCATGGTTGGTGAGCTGGGCCTGCATCACGGCGAGCTGGATGTTGAAAGCGTCCTTGCCGTGGTCCTTGTCCTTCACGGCAATGCCTGCATACTTCTCAGCGTTCTTGTAGTCCTTGGCCTGGTAGGCGTAAATGGCTGCATAGTAGGCAATCTGCGTGAGGTTAGCATCGGGAGTCTTCTCAATCTGGGCCTTGAACATTGGGTCGGAGGCTGTCTCCACATAGTAGGCCAGGTTCTTGTAGGCCAAGGCATCATTGTGGATGTTCTGATAGTACACGCCTGCATTGATGAGGTGAGGACGGAAGCCGTAAAGTTTCTCGCCAAGGTCGGCAAACTTAGGCTTAATCTTGCCCTTGTCGTTCTCCTGCTGGTCAAACTTGTAGCACTCGGAGCCGTCGTGTACGGCATTGTAGACAGCGGTGTAGAGGCCCAGGGTGTCATACTGCTCTATCTTGCCCTGCTTGAGCTGGCGGTTCATCTGGTTCTGTGTCTCTGTGCCCTGTTCCTTGGTCACCTTGGCCATGGCGAGGTTCACCAGATAGTTGTAGCACTTGGCCTTTTGCTCGGCCGACAGGCTACCGAGGTTCTGCTCCAGAATCTTGGCAGCTTCTGCATAGTCCTTAATCTTGGACATCTGCTTGAATGCATCCTGTGCGAAGGCTGTTGAGGCGGAAGCCATCAACATAGCCGCAATCATAATCTTTTTCATATTCAATATAGTTTTAGTTGTGTCTTTGGAATGGTGGAACGGAAGCACAAGACTTCCGCCCACCATTCGGTTGTTTATTCTTCAGTGTTGTCTTCTGTTTCGGCATCAGCCGGTTCGTCGCCTGCCGGCACGTCGGGCACAGTGTCCTTACGGATGGCGTCGCTGGTATGCTGCCATGCCTCCTGGCTTTCCTGTTCGGCGTCGGCTTCCTTCTCTGAACTCATCACCTTGCACACGCTCGCTATCACGTCGTTCTTCTTGGTGAGGTTGATGAGGCGCACGCCCTGTGTGGCACGGCCCATCACACGGCAGTCTGCCACGGCAAGACGAATCACGATGCCGCTCTTGTTGATGATCATCAAGTCGTTGTCGTCGGTCACGTTCTTGATGGCCACCAGACGACCGGTCTTGTCGGTTATGTTCATGGTCTTCACGCCCTTGCCGCCACGGTTGGTCTTGCGATAGTCGTCAACCAGCGAGCGCTTGCCGTAGCCGTTCTCGCTGACCACCATCACACTCTCGGTCTGGGCGTCGTTCACCACGGTCATGCCTACCACCTCATCGTCGCCCTCATCGAGCTTCATGCCACGCACACCCGTAGACACACGGCCCATGGTGCGCACGGTGTTCTCGTCGAAGCGCACGGCACGTCCGTTGCGGTCGGCAAGAATGAGTTCGTTGTGGCCGTTGGTCAAGCGAACGTCTACCACCTCGTCGCCTTCCACAATGTTGATGGCGTTCACGCCATTGGCACGCGGACGGGAATAGGCTTCCAGGCAGGTCTTCTTCACCACGCCCTTCTTGGTGGCAAACACCACATAGTGGCTGTTGAGGAACTCGGTGTCGTTGATGCTGGTCAGGCGGAGGAATGCGTTCACGCTATCGTCTGCCTCGATGTTGAGCATGTTTTGGATGGCACGTCCCTTGGAGTTCTTCGCGCCCTCGGGTATCTCGTAGCACTTGAGCCAGTAGCAGCGGCCCTTGCGGGTGAAGAAGAGCATGGTGTTGTGCATCGTGGCGGGATAGATAAACTCGGTGAAGTCCTGGTCGCGCGTGTGCGCGCCCTTGGAACCCACACCGCCACGTGCCTGCTCGCGGAACTCGCTCAGCGGTGTGCGCTTGATGTAGCCCAGATGACTCACGGTGATAACCACGGGGTCATTGGGATAGAAGTCCTCGGGATTGAACTCCTCGCTGGAATATTTGATTTCGGTGCGGCGTGCGTCGCCGTATTTTTCCTTCACCTCTATGAGTTCGTCCTTCATCACTTTCTTGCAGAGTTCGGGGTCGGCAAGAATCTGCTCCAAGTAGGCGATGGTCTTCTCCAGTTCCTCGTATTCTGCGTGCAACTGGTCCATGCGCAGACCCGTGAGCTGCGACAGACGCATGTCGACGATGGCTTTGCTCTGCACCTCGTCGAGTTCGAAGCGCTTCTCCAGGTTGCGCTGTGCGTCGGAAGGAGTCTTCGAGGCACGGATGATGTGTACCACTTCGTCGATATTGTCGCAGGCTATGATCAAGCCCTCCAGTATGTGGGCACGTTCCTGCGCCTTGCGCAGTTCGTACTTGGTGCGGCGGATGGTCACGTCGTGACGGTGCTCCACGAAATACTTCACGCAGTCCTTGAGTGTGAGCAGACGTGGGCGGCCCTTGACCAGGGCGATGCAGTTCACAGAGAACGAGCTCTGGAGGGCAGTCATCTTGAAGAGCTTGTTGAGTATCACGTTGGCGTTGGCGTCGCGCTTCACGTCCACCACGATACGCATACCCTGTCGGCCGGTCTCGTCGTTCACGTTGGAGATGCCCTCTATTTTTCCTTCCTTCACCAGTTCTGCAATATACTCGATGAGCTGTGCCTTGTTCACGCCGTAAGGAATCTCGGTCACCACAATCTTGTCGTGGTTCTCGCCCGGCTCAATCTCTGCCTTGGCACGAATCACGATGCGGCCCTTGCCTGTTTCGTAGGCATCCTTCACGCCCTGAATACCATATATATAAGCACCCGTAGGGAAGTCGGGAGCCTTGATATACTGCATCAGTCCGTCAATGTCGATGTCTGGATTGTCTATGTAGGCACAGCATCCGTCGATCACCTCGCCCAGGTTGTGGGTTGGAATGTTGGTCGCCATACCCACGGCAATGCCGTTGGCACCGTTGACCAGCAGGTTTGGCACCTTGGTCGGCATCACTGACGGCTCCTGAAGAGAGTCGTCGAAGTTGTTCTCCATGTCCACGGTGTCCTTGTCGAGGTCGTCCATGATGTGTTCGCCCATCTTGGAGAGTCGACACTCCGTGTAACGCATGGCAGCCGGAGAGTCGCCGTCCACGGAACCGAAGTTACCCTGTCCGTCGACGAGCATGTAGCGCATGTTCCAGCTCTGGCCCATGCGCACCAGTGCGCCATAGACAGAACTGTCGCCGTGAGGGTGATATTTACCGAGCACCTCACCAACCACACGCGCACACTTCTTGTAGGGGCTTGTGCTTGTGTTGCCGATGCCGAGCATACCGAAGAGGATGCGGCGGTGCACGGGCTTGAATCCATCACGCACATCGGGAAGAGCGCGCGACACAATCACCGACATGGAGTAGTCGATGTAGGAGTCTTGCATCTCTTTCTTGATGTCGACTTTCTCAATTCTGTCGTAATCAAATGTCTGAGTATCGTCCATTAATTTTCTATGTGTTATTTTGACTTTAAATTCAATCTAAGGGCGTTTGTTTCCGCTCTAAGCGATTTTCACCTTTTGTTTCAAGGTGTAAAATTACTACTTTTTTTCGTAACAAAACGCGTCAGAGGGCAAAAGATTGCGTTTTTTATATGTTTTTAGTGAACCGACGTTTCCTGTTCGGGTTAAACAGGCCGAAAGGCACATATGTGCGTAACCACGGATCCAATGTTACCGGCCGAGCATTTGTCCACTAGCCCTACCCTTTCTTTTCCCAACAGAAAATCCGCAGCACCGGCCACGGAAGACCAGTGTTGCGGATTTCTTGTTTGAGTCTGGTGTGGTAGCGTTAGCGGCAGATAAACTTCATGCCGTTCTTCACATAGAGACTGCCCGGCTGTGGATGTTTCACCTCACGTCCCTGCATGTCGTAGACCTTGCCGTCGGCAGGCAGCTTGACAGCCGTGGTTTGACCGATACCCGTGACCGTATCATCATAGACGGCCTCAAGGGTTGCGGCCGTGGAGTCGTAGACAAGATAGGCAGAATGATCAGGAACAAAGCCTGTTGTCTTGTAGAATTTGCCCTTATTACCATTTAGCAAATAGCAATCCACATTGTAGTTCATCGCCTTGATAGTGCCCTTGAACGGGCTGTCATTGGCTGGCAAATCAGCATTATAGTCCAAGAATGTGCCCTCTTGCTTGATGAAATAGCCACGTTCGCCCTCCTTGATTTTCAGCACATAGGGCTTTCCCGGCTCCACCTTGTTCACGGCATTGAAATGCAACTTGCCGTCTACAATCCCCGTAAAGGCATATACTTTCTCTACACCATAGCGTTCGTCCAGACCAGAAACATCAAAGCCTTGTTGCAGGCAAATCGTCGCATATTTCTGTCCACCGCCGTGGGCAGAATGAGAAGTATAAGGAAGTATGTCAGCACATCCTTTCACGCCATCGCCCTCAAGCAGTTTCTTGCACTCCTCTTGCTTTTCTTCCCGCACAAACACTATAGGATACACACCGTCTGCCACCCGAAGGAAATTGGTCTTCTTGAGTTTGACTTGCTCTTCTGAAGCCGTAAAGGCCACTTTATTCTCCGTATAAGGCACAAGTATCACCTTGGTCAGACTGCTACAGCCTAAGAATGGTGAAGGAGCCGCAGTTCCGCTGTAGACAGCTTCGAAATTCGTTTGAACCATTTCCAAAGAAGAGCATCCCTTAAAAGCGAGATCGCCCAAACTGCCACAAGAAAAGTTGACGAAGATATCAAGAGCCCGGCAATCGGCAAATGCTTCCTCGCCTATGCTGTCATAATAACCAGTGAACGCAAAGTTTCCCAAGGAGGAGCATCCTTTCATACATTGGGCACCTATGGTTTTCACGTTCGCTGCGCCGTCCAACCTATGGAGTTTCGTGCAATCCGTAAAGGCGTTGGCAGGAAGCGACTCCACACCTGTACCCACATACACCATTTGTAAATTGGAACCTCGGAACGCATTTTCGCCTATACTCGTAACGGAATTAGGAATAGTAACAAAGCTCCTGAAATGCTTGAAATTCTTCAGGCAGTTAGCACCCAACCTGGTCACGTTATACGTAATATCGGAATAGGTCACCTTTTCCGGTAAGCGCGTATCGTCGGCAAACGTATAGAACTTGCTCCAGGAAGACAACGTGACAGACGTCTTGTCCTCATTGACCCTATAGGTAAAACCATCGACAGTAAACGATTTAACCTCATCGGCCCACATCGAAATGGAAAAGAACAAGACAAGGGTTGCCATAAGAAACCGAGGCAAAGAAAGGTAGTATTGTTTCATTGTAGATTGCAGGACATTATATGCACATTTCCCGTTCGGCTCATGTTGTGATATTTCGGTTATTTAATTGTCCATTGACGAATACATATTATAGTTGCAAATATATAAAAAAAGGAATAATACACAGCCATAAAGCCCCCAAACAGAATGTACTATTTGTTTTTTTTTTTTAACATATATCAAACACTGTTTGTGTAAGTTATTCCGTAGATTTTAGCAGTTCAGTTCTTGGAACATCAATTGTCCGCCACTCGTCTACCAGCATTTTCGAGCTAAACGAGAACCCGGATATTCCATATCACTCCAAATTCCGGAAAGCCCCACAATGTGCCCAAACTTGGTTTCTCTGTTTGGGAATTGAATGTCAACCGCACACACCCCTGCCTGTAGCGCACCGTAACTCTGCCTTTAGCACACCGTAACTCTGCCTTTAGCGCACCGTAACTCTGCCTTTAGCACACCGTAACTCTGCCTTTAGCACACCGTAAATAGCAAAATCTCCATCCGAGTGATAGATAGTGAGGGATAAAATCCCATCTATCACTCATCTACCACTCCACATAACACACTCATCATCAATATGATTCATGTAAAGATTTCGAAAAAGTGATAGATAATCCATGTTTCGCTGAATTACGCGTGCGCGCGAAAGAAAGTGCGAGTGAAAAGTTGAAGGAAAAAGGTTCTTCTGGAATTTAGAGTGGTGATAGAATGTCAGTGTTTAGAACTAAACAAAAAGCGGGCTGAAAGCCCAACCTCTACCCAGCCCAGGACAAGCGAAGCGACACCCTGGGTAACGAAGGGTCATAAGTACGTCCTGAAGAGACAAAAGTAGTCTGAAACACAGGCTGTTGTCTTTACGTTTACCTTTGCAGTCCGCCCCAGGGCGCTGCCCTGGGCTATGGACCGGTTGGGCTTTCAGCCCGCATGTCATGCAATCCTAATACTTACGATAACAGGTGTCACTCCAAATCACGAATGAACCGAAAAGAACAGAGGGCAAGAAGCGCTTGTGACTACTTGCCCTCTGTCGTTGAAAAACTAAGCGATTATTTCTTCAGATATTTTCCTTTGCCCTTGACCACATACACCCCTTGCTGCACGGGCTTATCCATACGCTGCCCCGAGAGATTATAGACGGCATCGGTCTTGCGCTCCACACTGTAGTGGAGTCCCTCGACAGGCGTGGTGCCTTCGGCAAAGACAAATCGAATGGCGCGAGAGTCGGTGGAAAGCCCCAACTGCACATTCTCACCTACCATATCCTTTGGCAGCCATGCCTTGTAGGGAGCATAGGTGGTTCCGTTGAACTTGTAGAAGCCCAGTCCCCAAGTCTTGTTGGCCAGCACGTAGCCATTGTTGTTGGTAGACGACACAGGAGCCTTGGTCGGATTACCGGTGAGGATAGTGGGCTTTTCCGGATCACTCTGGCGCGATGTTGGACGGAAGGCGTGTATACCCGCTGGACCATAGACTATGTAGCCCCGTTCGCTCTCCATCACCTCCACGGGCGTGAGCGTCATGGTGTAGTCCAGCACCTTGTCTTCGGCAGTCTGCTTGCCGTGAGCAGTGGCAGCATACACCGTCACCTCCTCAGGCACACGTGCATTGTAAGGCAGACAGATGGTGCTCCATCCGTATGGGACGCCGTCTACAGTCAGGTTGTCCAACTGCTTGAGGTTGAGTTCGTACGAGTCAAAGAGAATGTAGTGCACCGCTTTGGTTGCGGCGCCCAAACCGCCGCGCTGATTGGCGGCACGCACACAGTAGTAGCCCGAACCATAGGACATCAGGGCTATGCTGTTGTCTGTGGTATTGGATAGATAAATCCACTTGCCCGTAGCCTCATCCAGTCTGAAGAGGAAATAGCAGAGTGCCGGTTCATAGGCGTTCCACTGCAAGATGTCGTCGTCCACCAGAATGTCGTCGTCCCACGTCTCGCTGTTCTCATCCTTGCCCTCCACAGCCGAAGCGGCATCTATTTGGCGACAAAGATCATTTGGCTCAAAAGAATCTGCGCCACCCACGACATTGCGCAGGGTATATTCTTTAGATTGTTCCTCACTGAGCACGCACTCATCAGAACCAGGACCCGGCACACACGGTGTGAGCGAGCGAGAGCCAAGTGAGATAAGCGTGTTGTTGGCATCCGTACTTCTGTATTCGTGGAAACGGAGCACCAAGTCCGTATTCATTTTACCCCATGCCACCAAGGTAGGAAGAATATTCATCTTCGTGTTGAGGAAGGTACAGGCTGGAGAGTTGTTCCACGGACGAGCCAACGTCCAGTTGTAGTTCTTCAGTGACTGCACATGGTCCGACTCGGGCTTGACGGTACAATTGTGGAACACGTATCCCCATTTCTGGCTCGTTCCCTGTCCGGGGGCAACAATATTGTTTCCGCTACGGTCACGGAGAATGAGGTTGCACTTCTCGAGCCAGATGTCACCGTCGCCGCAAAGGAAGTCTACAACACCAGCAATGTCACAGTTCTCAAAATAACTGCGGAAGTCAGCACTTGCATTGTTGGAATAGTAAGTGTCCTGATAGCTCTTGAGAGCAACATTCTTCAGCACGGCCCTATTGGACTGGTCCCAAAACACCACACCCCATGTTGGCTGACCGGCAGCATTGGCACCCCAATAGTCAAGTCGGTCTTCCATGGTAAAGTCCTGTGCATAGAAATCGCGGGCATCGGAAATCACACCGACAAGCTTTCCGTCTTTGCTTCTTTCCTCCCTGTACTTGTCAAGGTGCAACGTAGCCGAATAGCTGATACCGCCCGTTTCCGGTTTGTTCCATATCGTCACGCCACTCTTGCTCTGCCCAATGAGCGATACTCGAGGCTTGGTAATTTTTGTCATGCCGTTGAGCTTGTTGCCCAAACCTGCAACAAGTTCGTTGCCCGTCAACTGATATTCGCCGTCGGGTACGAAGATGAAATATCGGTGCGTACTGTCCTTGGTGTGTGTGTTGGCAGCAGCTATTGCCTGGTCTATCGTTCCATCCGGGCCGACAACAAAGTCGAATGTGTGGTGATGATAACGGTTTTGTTTGCTCACCACGTGAAGTGTGAGCGACAGCGTCTGCTGGCACGTCTTTCCATAGATATCGGTAAATACGCCTGCCTCGGGTGTAAAGTCAAGTTGAATGGTGCTGTTGTCGGGCACATCCCAATACTTGAACTCCAACTCCTGGCCCGACGTAGAAGTGCTTTGGATGTTCAGGTTAGGCACGGATATGGTAGTTGCCGCCATGGTTCGATTGAACTTCACCTTGATGACACCGCTCTGCGCAACATTGTTGAACTCGTTCGACAAGGAAGAAGAAGATGTTCCATTGACCGTAACGCTGACAAACTCGGGATTGTTGCCTTCCGGCGGTGTGGCGAACTTGAACTTGATAGGGTATGTCTTGACCACAATGCCACTGGCTGTGCGCACGGTCGCCACGCACTCCTGGGTAAACAGTGTAGCTTCCGACACCTCGACATGTCCACCTTCCGAAGCCGTGCCTGTCAACGTAGGCATCTGCTCGCCATTGCTCCAAGGCGAAATGGTAAGGACAATGTTCCCGTCGTTGGCGTCCATCATCTCCTTAAGCTGGGCTGCAGTATAAGTCACGTCGTCACACTTCAGCGTTTCCAAAACACTCTGCGTAGCCTCTTGCGGTTGGTACGTCACACTGAAAAGTTTGGAGTACGGGCCGTCAATGAAGTTAACCTGTACCACGGAAGTATCGGCATCACACGTTACCTGAGCCGTCTGTGCCGTGTTGTTGATGGTCGCCTTCTTGCCTTCAATCTCCAATTTCTTGTCCGCCCGCTCCGTGGCAACAAGTTGGGCGATACACCCTTTAGTCGCGGGAAACGACATGGATGATCCTTGATTGATCTGTATACGATACGGTGTGTCGATGTTTGTATTGTCGAACTTTCCGTTTGTGCCGTCAAGCACCAGACTCAGGTCTATTTCCTGATCGTCGGAGTTCTTGATTTGCGTAATCAGAAAGCCCTTGTTCTTTTGATAGTTGATGGAAGGTGCCCCGTCGTCCTTGGCAAAATACCAGACGGCCGTAGTTGGCTTCTTCAAGTCAAGCAGGCTGAACTTGTTGGGGAGGAAAACAGGATAGAGACGGAGGTCTTCAGCTTTGGCCTCGTACGCATGGCCTATCGTGTACACGTTTCCTTGGCGGTCTTCCCAATGGTCGAGCGTGTTTCCTTCATAATAGAGGGTCCGGTTCTTGGGAATGGTAAACTTGTCGCCGGCTTCCACCCATTCAGCCTCCGGCGGTGCGCCAAGCGCCAACTTTCCTCCGTTATAGGTAACATAATAAGTGGGCTTCTCCTTGAAATGCAGTTCAAGCCTGCGGTGGTTGGTAATGTCGAATTCCACCTCGTAGTGCGTGCGAAGACTGTCGTTCAGTTCCTCAGCCGTAGGTGTCTTTTCGCTCAGCACGAACACGGTCTTTCCGTCACCGGAAGCCACGCCCCATGTGCCGTCATCGTTTCGGGCAACGGGCAATGTGGTCCACACGTCGTTCTGACCGACCATGTCCACAGTTCCGTCATCGTTCATTTTCAGCACAGCAAGCGGATTGCCCTGAGGGTCGGTCTTGTCCGGGTCTACAATTTTGTCGAGTTCATAGCCAAACTTTCGGTTGAAGGTCATACGCACACGATCGCCCTGATGGAAAGCAAGCCCACCATCGTCCAGTTTTGCCACTTCATTGCCTGCCACGGATTCCACCTTTGTGAGCATGCCGCGTGCCTTGTCGTCTGGCTGTACATGCAGATTCACCAGGTTGGCCTTAAGAATAGATACCTCCATCCACTTATAATAGGAATAGTCGTCGCCAATAACTATCGGCACACGAGATGCCGTGCCCTGTATGGTATGCGTGTAGACATATATCTTGTCGGAACCTGCCTTGGTACGTTCTTCGGCAGTACGTGCCTCATCGAGTGTAGGCACAACTCCGTCAAAGGTAGTCGTAGTGATAGGCGAATAGGTCAGCATCGTGATTTTAGTGCCCACACCCGATGGCACCCAGAACCGAGTGCCAGGACCGAAGGCGCACCAGTTGTCCAGATTGCTGTTGCGGATGTAACCCTTCTTGCCAGTGTCGCAATAAATGGCGACGTCGCGTTTGTGGGACTTTTCCTCACCCTCTTCCAGCACCTTCACATAGACCTGTGCCGTCCAAAATGGTTTTTCGTTCGGCCCGATATTCACAATCTGTGCACACACCTTGCGGCGTTGGTTGTTCATCGTAGGGTCTACATATTCATGAGCCGTGCTACTGAAATCGTAACGAACCACCACGTCGTTCAGACGATTGGTGTAGGAGGCTGGGTTGTCCTGGAATACAGGCACCAGGTTCAGTGTCTCGTTGGGTTCCCTGAACGAATAGAGTCGGCCCGGTTCATAGTGGACAGAACCATCGCCGCCTTCTTCTACCCAATACTGCAAGGTTGCACCATTCTCGTCTTGATGGCGGTATAAAGTGTAGTTGGACGGAATGGCAAACGAACCTACATTGGTTAGACTTCCCGGCACGATGCTATAGGAACCATTGAACTCGTCGGAAGCTCCATTCACCACCCCATCGGCTATCTTGAATACAACTGACCCTGGATTGCCGAGGGCAAAATAGGCATAAAGGGTACGGTCTTCGGTCCCCATAGTAAAGGTGTACGGATTGGCTTCCGTCAATTTGTTTGTACCGTCGGACCAATAGTCTAACATGTAATTGATGGCTGCCTCCCCACCAACATAAACCTCCGTGCCCTCAACATACCAACTTTCCGCTTGAGTCAGCACGTCGTCGGTGCCGCGGGTTTCGTGGTAGAAGTTTTCATATATGGGCGACAAAGTAGCCGTTCCAAGAGTCAAATCAGAAGATTTCACCACCACCTTGTGCATCACTTTGCGTTGATAGACAGCCTCAATCGTATTAATGCCTTCTGACACTGTATGGCTATATGGAGATGGATAAAGAGTGCCGTCCACCTTAAAGCCCTTGAAATCATAGCCATAGTACGTATCTGTTGCCGTAAGGGTCAACACGTCACCTACCTTGTATCTATTTCCTGTATTCTTGTGCGACACTGATTCGGAAGTGTTCAACACAAGAGTATATTCTCCCACATTCTCGGTCCTTTCGTAAGGGAATTTCTCCGGGTCTGCATTAGAAATGACTTTCTGGCAAGTCACGCTGGGAAGAAAGGGATAGACTGCCATGACATCCTTGAGGAACCCGCTTGTTCCATTCTCGTTGCAATTGGCTTTCTTCAAGAGAAGCGTAATGTTTTGGGCATCACCCGTATAGGTGAAAGTAATTGTTTTTCCGTCGTCGGATACCACGGCATCCTTTACTTTCAAGGTATCATTTGCTTCGTCTATCAGAACTACTTGTGCGTCATTCTCTCCTTTACCGAAAACAGTAGTGGCGTTTCCATTCTCCACATCCACTTTGTCCGACGCATGCACCGTAACCTTCATGCCATAGACAGCATGCAAGGAGAACTTCACATTGTTGCTTACCCATGCGCCCTTGGCTCCCCCACTGAGTGCGTTCACCCTCGCATCCGTGTTGACCATTCTGCCCTCGGAAGCATCAATCACCAACGGCAAGTCCTGAACAGGATGGTTTTCCTCATCCACATAGATTGTGGCAGGCTGTATGTAAGCCACTTTCTTCTGCGCATTACTGGGAAATATGTTGATGGCAGGGGCTTCTGTGTGGTCAAAAGGCCACACAACGGAAGTCTCCTTGTTGCCGTCGTAGAGTTCCAGGGAATTTTTGCGCAGCTTGGGGCGAATGGTCGTCTCGTCTTCGGTAAAGGTATAGCTACCGCCTGGTTCGTAGTCACGTGTGCCGTCTGTCCATCCCTCCAAAGTATAGCCGTCAACAGAAAACAGTTTTTGCTCTGGCATCACCGCATTGCCGTCTTTGTTGCATTGGATGGACTCCGGGTATTTTCCCACTGTCCCCTCAGGCTTTTCAAAGTTCAACTTACGAATCTTGTATATTTCTTCAGCAATGAAATAGGGACAAGCCTTGCCAAGATTGAACGTGAGCACAGCAGGCTCTGTCGAGTTGTAGACATAAGTGGCATTCATCATGTAACCAGTTGAGGTGTCGCACCCGGGACTCTGCGTGTCGATTACCGTCAAGTCACCGCCATTGACCGACACCGTAGCCTTGTCGTCGTTGTTGGCACATCCACCAATGATGAAGCGGACAGGACCGGACACAGGCACGGTAACCTTTGCATTGCTGTAGCCATGTTGGTCGTCCTTGAAAGATCCGTCGGTCAGTTCCACGCCATCGGGCAAACCGCTTGAGGAAGATACTACCGTATAGGGGTTCGTGCGGAAATTAATACGGAAATCCTTGAACGGCCGAGATGCCACATTGCCGTATATCTTCAAATCCACAATATAAGCATTTTGCTTGCGTCCGTCCTTGTCTTTGTCGTCAGGTTTTTCACAGTAAGCCGAGAACTTGATTTGGCAATTGGTGCGATTGACATCAAGCAAGAGTTTCTCTCCCGCACCCTTACCAATAGGACTGTTGTGAATAACGACCCAGTCGGCATCGCTGTCACCTTTCACCGCCACTTGCAGACCACGTTTCGATCCTGTTGCAGCCTGAATGAGTTCTATTCTGGTAATGCTCGACAACGGAGACGTTACCGCATTAGGGATAGCCTTGCTGTACTCTTCCGTATATTTGGCTGTAATCATGTAAGCCTTATATGCGAATTTATTTGGGTTAGTGCCTATCGGGTCGACACCCACACCTGTAAGGGTGAACGAAAAGGGTTCTTCGCTGAATCGGGTCTTGAGGTTAACCACCTTATTGTCCGCCGTAGTGCGGTCAATGCTTTCCCAGTCGGAAAAGTCGGTTTGATAGATGAGTTTCTCTGACAACGTAGCGCCTTCATCGTCAGCCAAGGCATGGCTGCCCCATCCCACCATGAGTAGCAGGAAAAGGGCACGAAGTATAGGGGTAGTCAATATGTTGTTTTTTGTTTTCATATATCGTGAGTGTTTCATATTAGTATTATCGTACCATCACCTTGGCAGTACCGAAGATGTAGATTCCCGGCTGGAAGCCGCTGTAGGTGGCAGAGCCTGGCTGCACGTCGAGCACGCGATAGAGTTGACCTGTTAGGGTGTACACGCTGAGAGAAGTGGCACGGGTGCTCTCGATGCGCACACGCTGCTGGCCTACGGGGCGCACCCTGAGATAATCGCCCACCGAGGAGTCATCCTCACTACCCCTCAACGCTGGAAGTATCTGTTCGCCGCCCCTTGGCTCGGCAATATAAATCACGGAGTGCAGGGCACGGCTCTTACCCTGTTGGGCAGCCAAGCCCATATAGGTGCGGAAAGGTATCACGGTGGACAATGATGAGGCAGCGTCGAAAGCGGTGCCGGCAGCGTTCATGCCATATACGGTTCCTTCCTTGACGCTCTGGGCGGCAAACGTGCCATGATGGGCATAGCCGTCGGCAGTGGTGAACATGGACTGGGTGACAGGTACCATGACTTCTGTGCCGGAAATGTCACGTCCATAGGCATTGAAGGTGACAGTCTGGGCGGCTGCACTGAGGTTGAGGATATTGTTGTAGAACTTGCTCGACAAGTCGAACTCGTAATATCTTTCACCAGGGAAGCGCACCACGTAAGGCACTCCGGAAGTGAGTTGTGGGTAGTCCACGTAGGTGTGAGCCTCGGCATAGTATGGATTGTCATCCTTGTTGTAGAGCATGTCGCTGTAGGTGTTGACAAAGAACGGTGTCTCGAAGTTGTAGGAGACAACGCTGCTCAAGGCATTGCCCTCATCATCTAAGGGATTGAACAGTCCGCTCTCTGTGCCCGGACGCTGGAAGGTGGCCTTACCGTCGGCGACAGCAGTCAGTCCGCGGAGCCAGTATTCATGGTGCAGCGTATGGATGTTGCTGGCAGGATTGTTTTCCTCTTCAGCTGTGGCAGAGCCATAGAAGTGAGTAATCTCACCGTTGATTTGGGCTACCGCCTTCTGCACGGTGAACGGCAGGCAGATGCCTTCCCATGAACCGGTATTGTCGTTGGCATAGTTCTGGGGCTGGCGCACGTACCAGGCGCGGTTGCTCACCCGGAATGGTATCGGCACACAGAAGTCGTTGTTGTCACAGCGGTCGCCCTCGCTGTTCTTACCGTCGGGCGTGCGCTCCACCAAGTGGAGGTTTGTGGCAGCAAAGCCGTCAGCACCAGCCACGACATGATGGCCCGTGATGAACGATTCCTTGGTGGTTTCGCCATAACCCAACGACTTGTTCACCACGTCATAGGCTTCGGTGGTGTTGCCTTCGTCTGCGCTATTGGCAGCGGTATACACCAACAGGTTCTGGCTCACGCCGTCCTTGACGCTGAAGTCGGAGAACGAGGTGGCATTGTCGCCGACCGGCGGATAGAAGATGCCTGTGGCGACCATGCCTATAGCCTTGGCCTCATCGTTCTGACAGGTGAAGTCAATGGCTGTGGTGGTGGGTATGTGCACGTAGGTGTCCATGTTGCTGCCGCTTCGCGTGTAGGCATTATAATGGAAGAGTCCAAGTTGGGTGTTGCCATAGTAGCCAGCCGTACGGTAGACGCGGTTGGTCATGTAGTCCAGCCTATGGGCATACACCTTGTCGGCATACTGCTGATAGCCTATCGTTGTGGGATAGTCGGCAGGAGTAGACTGAAGCGACTGTCCCCAGAAGAGAAAGTCGTTCATGGACGTGGTTGAACCTTCACTGTGATTGTCATTGAAAAGAGGCTCATAGACAATGCGGGTTGTGCCGTCTGCCAGGGTTATGGTGGTGGCACGAGCCTTGTCTACTGTGTGCGACTGGTCGTGACGGGTGGCAGCCTGCTCATAGTTGGGCAGGTCACTGTCCTTACCGGTTCGGAGGAAGGTAATGCCGGTCACCCTGCCCGTAATCGAGTCGGAACGATGGGCATACTGATAGTCGCCGTTGGCATAGTAATCGTAGAGATATTGCAGTGCCTGTCTGTCCTCAGCCGTAGCATGGCTGTAGCGTGCACGGAGATAGTACTCGTTGAGGTCGTAAGCCACACGTCCCAGCCGGAAGTCGTCTTTCGTGTAGTGTGTGTCGGCAGTTCCGTCCATGCGGTACACCACAGACGAGGTTGCCTCACTTCCAGCCTTGGCATACTCGAAGCAGCAATGATAGTTCTTGATTTTCCCGTCGGTGGCAGTCATGTTGGAGATGCTCCCTGAGGAAAGCCCGAGGTTATAGATGCCACCCGACACGGAGTTTACCAAGCAGTGGTTGTCGGCAAGTCCGTGTATGGTGTGTCCGTTGCCATGGAGTTTGCCGGCAAAGTTGGCGAGCGACGACCCGTCGTAGTTGGCATTGCCCAATGTGAGATCGTTCTGGAGAATGAACTCGGCATTGGCTCCGTAACGTGGCACTTCATATTCCTTGCCTCCAAGCTTGACATATTCCTTGCCGTCAATCACCTTGCCACCTGTTCCGATGGAATCGATGAATTGGGTGAAGGCATCGAAGTCGCTCTGGTTGACAATATAAATGCGTGGTGCGGCAAATGGAGTTGGAGTCTTGTCAGACGACTGTGTTCCACCATCTGCAGAACCGGAAGTGTCCAGATACTGCTGATAATCGTGGGCTCGGGCAATGGCCTTTGCCAACCGAAGATTGATGCCGCTGCGCTGCGGATCCATGCGGTGGTAGTTGTGGATGGTGAGGGTGTCGGCATCCGTCATCTCCACAGGGAATATGCGGGTAAGACCGTTCATGGTCACACCGAGCTGCACGGCATATCCGTTCATATAGTAGTAGGCTGGTATATCGAGATAGTCTTCAGTTTGGTCATAATGACAGCCCTCGAAGACGCCTGTGCCATCGGTGTCTCCCTGCTTGTAGGAGTCGTAGCCATTAGCCGTGGTTTCGGTTTGCCAATCTGTCTTGTCTTCAAACACCCACTTGTTGCCGTCCTTCTCGCGTTTGCCTATACGCCAATAGTAGCCGTTGACAGAGAATGACTGGTCTGCCTTGATGACCACCTTGTCTTTCTTGATGCGTATCATCTCTCCTGGCAAGGCGCAGTTCTCCACGGTAATCTTTCCCTCGATGTTGGGACCTTGCACATACTCGATGGTGAGGTAGATGGTATAGGTGTAGAAGCGTGGGACACTGCAATAGTAAGTTCTGCCAGCCACTACAGCGGACTGGGCAACTTTCTTGTAGTCGTCACCCGACTTCACATAGATACTGTCGTTGTGGACGGTCGTATATTCTTCTGCCACTCCATTTCTGATATAATATTGCGTTCCGGCAGACAACTTCGTGCTGTCGGCCACCTGATTGTAGCCGCCATTGCCATCGGACACAAAGAAGTGCGTAGTCAATGTCTTGCTGACAAGAGGCTTGTTGTCCGTCTCGCTCTTGTAACTCTCGTAGGCTGGGGCCTTCAGCACAAGCGTAGCCTGACATTTCTGGGCGAGGTGCTTGGTGAAGTAATCCGACGTAGAGTTGTTCACACTGTCGCGCAACTGGAATGTAATCTTGGCGTCTTCCGTCAAATCGGCAGGCAACTGTTGTCTGAGATACTGAGAGACTTCATTGTCGCCCGTAGCGTTCATCGGAAGTTTGGCCACAAAACCTTTGCTGTCGTTAAAATTCTTAGAAGAGGATGCTCCTATATAAAGGCTATACTTGCCGCTGACATCCTTGCCGTCAACGTCCACATTGTCTTTGATGTTCTTGGCAAGATAGTTGCGGTGCTCCAAATCACAAGTGTAATCCTTTTCGTCTGCAGAATGTCCACTGCGCATCTTCCAGTGAAGAATGGTGACCTTCTGGTTGGCCTTCAGTCCGGCAAGCACCGTGAGACCGTCGGAGTTGTCACTGTTGAAGACCAAGGCATCCTGATAAGTGTAGCCTGTGATATGGGCATTGTAGTAGTAGTTGAAACCTGTCACATACCAATAGTGCACGTCTTCAGTCGTATCGGGGTCTTTCCCATTCAACGCATAGAAACCGGTCGGGAAGCAATCATCCACAATGAAGCGTCCTTCTTCCGCCGTGTAGGGGAAGACAAAGTTGCCGGTGGTCTGGAGGAAGTCGGAATGGCCGCCATTGTCGCGTTTGTGCACGTTGTCGGCATACACATAGCCACCACCCTCGTCTGAACGCACGTCGATGAGATTCATCTCCACAACGCCATAGACGGGTCCATAGAAGACACTGTCCACCACATTCACCTTCTTGGAATCCCAAAGAGCCTGAACGTTCTGTATCTTCAAGGCGTAGCCAGAGGCTATGCCAATCATGTTCTTGGCTGTTCCGTCGTTGCGTTTCTGGAAGATGGACACGTTGTCCTTGTTCTCCCCGCTCTGGTAGTCCTCAATATAGCTTTGCTTCACTTCCTGGTAGGACTTGCCGGCAAAGTTGCCATCGACGGGCAGACTGCCATCTCCGTTGTGCCAAGGGTAATTGGCGGCATCGTTGAAAACCACGTTGGAGGTGACAGCACCCACATAGTGAATGTTGTTGGCAAGGCCCATATAGTTGCGCGAGCGCAAGTCGGCATAGCCCATCAATTGTCCGTTGGCACCTGTGACCACGTTGCTGGAAGCATGCATCTGGATTTCACCCACACGGGCTATGGAATAAGGAGTCTTGTTGGTGGCGTTGGTGGCATAGTCGCGTGCACCAAGCACCGTGAAGCAGTTGTCTTCCAAACGCAGGATATCCATACGCTGGAAGGTATTGATAATCTTGGGGGTGTTGATGGTTGTCGAAGCAAAGCCGTAGCCTGTCAGGTCGGCACTGCGGAATCCCTGGGCATACGACAGGTGGCCATCGCCGAAGATTCCACCGTCGCTGTCGTACTCATAGATTTTCGTGTCGGTTGTGCTTTGCTTGTCGGGTTTGGCATATCCCTCGCCGAAGAAATACTTGTCCTGAAGCGAGATAAAATGGTAGTTGCCGTCTTGATGCATATAGTAATAGCCATAGAGGTCGGTGCCTGCCGGCAGGGAGACACTTTTCATCTCCTGGTGGGAAATGCTGATATGGTCACGGTCTTCACTGTCGGTAGACTTCACGGCATTATCACCGATGAGAATGGTAGTGTTGCCGCCAAAGCCTGCCGTGGTGCTGCCTGGCAAACTGTCACGTTCGGCTATGTGGGCAGCATTGGTCGTAAACGCATCGTCAAGATTATATTTGTCCGTGAACTTGAGTACGGTGGTGTTGTTCGCCATGACAGACGAACCTTGTGCCAGCGAATAACCACCTCCATAGACAGCCTCACCAATCTTGATGTTCACCTTGTCCCACCCCACCTTGGGAGTTGAGGCTGGATAAAGGGTGAAATAGCGAGCCTTGTTGGCTGCCGTGATGGTGTCATTGCATTGGTTCAGACTGTCATACTTTGCCACAATGTCATCGTAGACAGCCTGCGAAATCATATCGTCCGTAATGAGGTTGATGTGCTGCTTGATGGTTTCCGATGCCACGTTCCTGCCGTGGTCTATATTCTTGTTCTTCTGGTCGGCACGCTTCAGCAAGTAGCGTCCCGACTCGTGCAGGTTCACCTTGTAATATTTAGGATAGCCCACCTTGACCTGTGTGGAACCCCACACATAACCAGAGTAGGAACCGCCGGTTACCGACTTGTAGACATGTCCGTTGAACACTTCCACATTGGTAACGCCGATGACATTGCCCTGCTGACCGCCGCCATAGATGAAGTTGGCAGAAGTGCCGGTAGGATTAAAGGTCGTGGAAGAAGTGGAGGATGGAGCCTCACATTCCACACCGTCTGCCACCTTGATGTTGGTGTTGCCATACACGTAGCTCTCCATACCATAGCCGCCGCCATAGACATTGAGGGTGGAGTATTCGGGATTGGTGGCTATGAGCAGGTTGGACATATCGAGTTTTTCCCTTGACTTGCCAGCCAACATGTCGCTCTGGAAATCAATGGTGATATCACCACGCACGGTACCCGTCTTATAGCAACCGCCATAGACGTTGCCGCCGATATAGGCACTGTCGTTTTCCTCGGGGCGGAACTGGCACTGCACATTGAGTTTGATGAAGGGATAGTCTGAATGTGCCAGACCGAGCAGATAGCCTCCCTCGTGTTCCACCTTGCCCTTATAGTCATAGTTGGCATTGTTGCATCCGCCCACAATCTTGTCTGTGATGGTGAGTCCCTTGGGGAAGGTGTATTCGAGCACGTTGCCCACCTTTTTGTGAGTATCGGTAACGGCATAGTCGTCCTCAGTCTTGGGATACACGTTCATGTTGCCACGGTTACCGCCACAGCAGAAGGTTCCGATGACGCAATTGGTTAGATTGTCCATATCGTCGACATAGTTGCCAGCGTCATTCCGGGTTCCGTTCCATGTGAGATCTCCCTGTATGTCGGTCTCCACCGGCTGGAAATAAAGGTCGAGCAAATAGGGATACACCAAGGGACGGTCCTCGTTCTTGGTGGAAAGATAGAGGGTGCTGATGTCCTTGTTGGAAGGATCGTTCAACCAGTCTATCTTTTGCGCGAAGTCGAGTTCCTTGGTATAGTCGTTCACATCACCATTGAGCTTTTGGAACTTGTACATGAAGTCATTGTCCTCTGAAGCCTTGAAGAGGGCATCGCCGTTGCAGCCCATGAATACATCCTGGATATTGACGTTACTGCCCAGGTTCACCTTAATCCATCCGACGGTAGTGTTTGACCGAACATTGCCACGCTGCACCTTCTGCACCGTGGCAGAGTTGCCACCACCATAAACAGCGCCACTGACAATCGCCATGTCGGAGGCAGAATTGCCCTTGATGTTGATGTCCACCTTGTTGGTCATGGGACGCCATGAATTGATGTTCACAATCTTGGCGGCGTCACTGGCTGCCTTATAGGAGGGCATATTGTCGCGCATGGGTACGGTGTAGACCAACGGCTCTGTTTCGGAGTCAGGGTTATTGGGGTTGAGAGGATACTCCTCGTTGACCGTCACCTTGGTGTTTCCCTTCTTGTCGAGGGCATAGAGATAGTCTCCGTTGCCGGCACCATACACGTTGCCGAAGATGTGTCCGCCATAGACATTGATGTGGGTTCCCGTACCGCCGTTGTCCTTGAAGTAGCCATTGTCGTCGAGCGACACGTTGACATAGCCCGACACGTCGTTGCCTCCATACACACTGCCGTGCACATAGATATCGTTGTTGGTAGATTCCTCTGAAGAGGTTGTTGTTTCTGTGCCGATGTTGACAGTGGTACTCTTGAGCACATCGCCCATCAAGCCGCCACCAAACACGTCATGCGTGTCGATGGCCTTGAGGTTCACGTTGGTGGCATTGACCGAATTGTAAAAGCCACCACCGAACACACGACGGCAGAACACGCCGCCATTGCCCATGATGTAGGTGTCGCCAACCACCTTGCCCGAGTAACCGCCACCGACAATGTCCATCACGGAAGTTCCGCTCAGGAAATGCCGATACTCCTGGCCTGCCACGATGTCGAAATCCTTGACCGAGCCGCGTTTCATCATGGTGATGTTCACGTTGGTGTTGCCGAGAATAGTAGTATTCTCGCCAAAGCCTCCGCCAAACACACAGAAGTGTGGCGAGCCAACCTTGTCGTACACTTCCTCCCACTCCATACTGTCGAAGAACTTCTGGTCGGCGGTCTGGCCCGGCCTTACCTGCGTATAGTCATAGAGCATTCCCTTGACCATGGTCAGATAGGTGTTGCCACCTGGGTTCGTGGCAAGGCTGTCGCCCACCACGCATGCCGTATTGCCACCGGCATAGATATTGTGGTTAATCTTGAACTTGCGGGTATTCGGATTATACTGTGGCGAATAGGTCTTGTCGCCCAAGATAGAGGCAGATTCCCAGAAACGCTTGTCCTCCAGCCAATAGGAGGTGAGCAACATTTCACCGCCGGAAATAAACACATTTGTATTGCCCGTCACGTCAGCATAAGTGGTGTTCACCGTGGTCTGGTTGTCTACCGTCAAAGTGTCGCAGTTGCCCCAACCACCTCCGAAGATGTTGTGACCGTAATAACCATCGTTGATGGCCACAATAGTATTGCCATAAATCGTACCGTTCTGGCAACCGCCATACACACGGTTAAGGAATGATGGTGTGGAAATGCTGTCTTGGGGATGCTTCAGGTTTGCACCTGAAGAGGGGTCATAGTTAGTGGCGGTCTTGGCGTCTGTGTCGCAATAGGGATAGCTCATCATAGGCTTGTCGGCAATGAAGCACGCGTTGCCATACACGCCACCGAGTTTCCTGTAGTCGCCACATTCTGCCTTGGTACGGCCCTTGCCGCCGGCAAACACATGTGAACAGATGACACCGCCGCGGACGTTGACCGTGGTGGTACGGTTTTTGAAGCCTGACACATAAGCCTCGTGGGTCACCTCTTCCGGCTCAGCCTTGTCTGTACCCACGTTTGCCACGTCGCCACCGCCATACACACTGCCGAGAATCAGGGTGCGGTCAACAAGCATCGGTGGCACGCCGACGTTCTCTCCATAGATATGCACCTCGGTCTTGCCCTTGACACGCGCCATGTCGGGGAAGTCGACAAGGGCGCCCGACTTGGCATTCAGGTCTACCTCCTCATCACCGCTCACACGAATCGACTCTATACCGGCGCCGCCGCCATATACATTCTGCGACACGTTGCCCGACTTGATGAACACTTTGGAATTGCCTTCCACCGAGCCAAAGTCGTAGCCGTTGCCTTGGGCGTCCTTCTCATTGAGGGTGCCATAGGGCTTGGCACCCAAACCGGCACCATAGATATTGTTGCAAGTGAGCTGGTTGTTGGCTTCCACATAAGTGCTGTCTGCCACATAGCCTGAGAATCCGCCGCCGTGCACTTCCATCAAGGTGAAACCCGGTATGCCGAGCGCCCACGCCATACGGCTTATGTAGTAACGACGGAAGGTGCTGGGGTCGTTTTCCGTGCCGTCCACACTGCCGTAATAGAGTTTCTTGTCTAACTTCGGCACTTTCATGAAGTCCATGAAGAGATTGGTCTCGAAGTCGGTGTAAGTCTGGCGGTCTGTTTCCTGCAATGGATAGCGGAAATACTTGCCGTCAATTTGATAGAGTTCACCATTCTGCTTGACCATGGCTCCCGGCTGGGCATACACCTTAGTGTTGCCCACCTTGGTGTTGGCGCCATAACCGGCACCGAACACGGAGAACTGAGGATGAGAGAAGTTTTTGCTGCCCAGATAGAAGCAGAATCCCTGCAGGGTGGTAGGATCAAGCAGAGTGAGCGTCTTGCCGTTGGCATCCGTAAGGTCTGACAACGGAGAATGGTTGATTTCCACCACTGCCGTTCCCGTGCCGGCTTTCACCTTGCCGTCTTCTCCATAGGTTCCCACAAAGCATGCCCGGTTGCCGCCGCCAAAGATATTATGGTTTTTCTTGAAATCTCCAGCCTTGAAGTTTCCTTCTTCCAATTGGAAGAATTCCTTCGTACTCTTGTCGTTCTGTATTCTTTCAAGGGCAGCCTTTGCCTTCTCGTCCTTGATGTCGTCAATGGTAGCAGCACTCTTGATGGAAGCCACCATCTGCTTGAACTCATCAAGTTTGTCGCACACCTTCTCGCCATCAGCCTGTGCGGCAAGCCAGGTGACGATGTTGCCTTGCGAGTCGGCCTTGCGGTCCCATATCCAGGCACCGCCGTCCATCTGTACCTTGGTATTGCCCAGCACGTTGGCATAGGTACCTTCGTTGTCGGTGTCTTTTCTGCCGAGCACCTGTTGAAGCACCTCCATAGAGGTGGACTCCCCATAGTCTTCTCCTTCATCACCATCAATGGTGACATGGCCAAAGCCACCGCCAAAAACGTTGAGTCCGAGCATGCCGCCCTCCACGTGAACCAGCGTATTGCCGTCCACGGTTCCATAGGCACAACCGCCATAGATGCGGTTCCACACATAGGGCACACTGTTGCCTTCATGGTCGAAAGTATAGGTGGAGAAGAGATTGGTGTTGGCTATGTGGACCAAGGTGTTGCCATTGATGCGTCCCACCTTATCATATTGTTCGGCTACTTCCTTACGCAGACCCTTACCGCCACCAAACACTTGACCGAAGATGTCGCCACCCGTAAGGTTGACAAAAGACTTGTAGCCGGATGCGGAGTAGGAAAGATAAGCACCTGTGGTCTGGTTGAAAGTAGACACGCTCTTCAACTTGTCCGGATTGTAATAGTCCGAAGGCTTGTCGGCAGTGTACACACCGACATTCGCCATATCGCCACCGCCATACACATTGCCATAGACATGGGCGTCGTCGGACACTTCCACCTTGGTGGTGCCCAACACTCGAGCCACACCGGTGAAATAGACATCGTTCTTGGGAGCCACACCGGCTCCACCGCCGAACACGTCGCCATAGGTATAGGCTCCCTGCACATGCACTTCCGTGTTGCCACCGACGGAACCGGTCTCGTTGTCGACAGAAGAAAGAGGATAGCCGAAGCCTCCGCCGTAGACACGGTGGAGAAAGGTATTGCCGTCAACGGTCACCTTGGTGTTGTTGGTCACCACACCAGAATAGCCGCCACCCAAGACGCCCAGCACCGTGAAGTTGGGAATGCCCTTCGAGTTGTCGAACACGGGCAGGGAGTCGCGCATAGCCTCACCTGTGTATTGGGGCGAACGTGCCGAATAAGATGCTTGAGCCGAACCAATAGTTCCTGCCGAGGCTTTCCGCTTAGAGACTTTCTTCTGCTTCTTGCCGTTTGCCGGAGTGAAGAAGTTGAACTTGTTGGAGAGTTGTTCGTCGTCATCGCCGACCTCGGCGTCATAAATGCCATAGTCACCCTCCACATCAACCGTCACGTCTGTGCTGCCCACCTTGGTGTCGGCTCCATAACCGCCGCCGAACACATAGAAGTGGGGATTCTCGTCATCGTCGTAGGAAGCCTTCCATTCTGAAGTCTTGAGCAGGGAATAGGGTGTCATGCCCTTGCGCACGATAACCGTGGCAAGGCCTGTATTGGCACGAAGCGTGTCCACGCCATCTACCGTGTCGTAGGTACCCACGCGGCACGCCACGTTGCCGCCACCGAAAATATTGTGAGGATAGATAAACTTACCGTCAGCATAGAACTGACTCTTGTCTACCACATCAGCACCGGCAGACTCGTCCCAGCCTATGAATTGATTGCCGTCCCACAATTTGTTCCATATCACGTTGATGGAGAAGTTGTCCTCATTCTTGTTGTCGGCCTCGCTTGTCTCCTGTATACCCTCGTCTCTGTCGAGCAGAACATAGGTGTTGCCCATCACATCTGCCGAGGTGTTGACGGTGTTGTCGGCATTGAGTAGTCCCTTGCCTCCACCGAATATTTGTCCGGCAAAGTTGCCGGCATAGATATTGACATGCGTGTCACCCGATACTTGTCCGAGGTTTCCTCCACCGAAGACATCGCCATAAACAGAGGGTGAGGAATTGGTGTCGCCATAGAAACTGAGGTTGGTGTTTCCATTCACGCGTCCCACCTGGTCAGGGTTTCGGGTAAATTTCTGGTTGTCCGTAGAGGCAGAAGGATCACCATAAGGACGGCCATTGCCTGCGGCAAAGACCGAAGCCCGGATATCGGCTTTGTCACTCACGTTGACATTGGTGGCATAATCACTGCCGTCATAATCCACCACAGCCATGTCGCCTCCGCCATAGATATTTTCATAGAACGTGCCCCCATGAATATTGACTGTCGTCTTTCCATATATACGTGCCATATTGAAAAGCGTAGCGTATTGACCTGTGTCCAACGATTTGACGTCGGCCACACCGTATCCACCTCCATAGACAGAGCAATGGAAGATGCCACCATTGATATTCATTTCCACGTTTCCGTAGGTCTTGCCCAAGTCTGTGTAATCGGTAGCTGTGCCTTTATACGCATTTTTCGAATAATAGTAATCAGTGCCACGACCACCGGCAAAGACGCCATTTTTGCAAAAGAACTCGCCACCGTTAATGGTCAATGTGGCCACAGTCTGCCCTTTCTTACCATAGACATTGCCGCCACAAGTATTGGGTTTAGCCACTTTCGTCGTCCACAAGCCGTCACTCATATAGCCGCTGCCGCAGGCATAGATGCCATCGATAGACTCCCCAAGCAAACCGAATTTTCCGCCATCTATAACTATCTTTGTATTGGTATCCATAGGATCCACATCCGTGTAGGTATTGTCATTGGCATTATAGCAATGATACTTCACCAAATTGTCCTTGGCTTTGTCATAAGGTCCATAGAGCATCACCGTCTTGTCCTCATTCCAATAGGGAATGCACTTGTCTGGCGTGAGTGTAGCGTCGTCGGCTTCCCCATATCCAATGCCGTTCATGCCGCCTGCTCCTGCGCCATAAATGCCAGCCTTGATATTGGCTTTCTCCTTGTTGTCATCCGGCAGGATTCTAAAAGTTCCGCCCTTTATATTAATGGAGCTGTAACCATAGAAAGGATTGTTGATGGTGGTGTTTTCAGCCTGTCCACGCCCTGTACTTCCGCCATACAGTTCAGTGACAACCACACGTCCGTCCACGTCTGTGTCATCGTTGTTAACAGAAGCGGTTGGATCAAGTACGATATTGGCGCGCCCCATATAGGTATTGTCCGGCAAGGGGTATGACGTACCTGTTCCGTCAGCGGGATAGGTCAATGTGGATTTATGCTGGCTACCCAGGGTTCCGTTGACCACACGCGCCACCGTTCCACTCTTGATGTTGATGTCTACATCGGCATACATGGCACCCTCGTGATTTCCCGCAAGGACAATACCTATATCGTAATCATTCTTTCTGGTTGACCCGTCTGTCAGCTTTCGCAGATCGTTTTTCTTGTCATTCCACTTCCTGTCTATGTCTACATCTATGGTGCACTTGATGGGCAGGTTCGGCGTGCCCATCACACCATTTAGCTGGCTGACAAGATTGTCATCGCCAATCTGGCGTCCGCCAGCGCAGATGCAAGAATAGAAGCCCGACTTGATGGTTATCTTGAAACCGTCACGGCCATGCGGCATGGACTTCTCGTATTGTTCTATCTTTTCCTTGGTATTCAGCGGGTAGAACCTGGCATCGTTGTTGAAGCCTCCAAATATGTGGAAGGCATTGGTCACGGCACCATCAATGGTGCCGTAGCCTGGCAGCACCCGATTGTATCCTGTCATCTTGATGCTGTCCCCCATTTCAAGGTTGTGATACTGACAATAGATAATATTGTAGTATTGTCCCCCTGCACTCTTATTAAAAGTGAGATGCTGGAACCGGGTGTCGCCCCAAAGAGGCAAACCGGCATTGGCGCCGCTGATTTCTATCACACCCTCATAATCATGGTTATTCCATTTTCCCGTGATAGTGGCGTTGCGGCGCAAAGGTGATTGGGCAACGTAGTTCGTCCAATCGTCCATGGTGAAAAGCACATTGTTTTCACTCTGATAGGTAGGCACGATGGAGAAACCGGTAGTCTTGTCATTAGTAACGTCCACACTGCTCGTTCCCATCAACACTATATAGTTCTCATTCCATGAGGCATTGGGCGAAAGCTTGGTGTAGGCTCCCTTCCAGGTACGCATGGGTTTCTTTGGACTATATCCCCAACTATCGTCCTGCATACGCTGGGTTTCCGATACAGCCTGAGTGTCGCTCGGGTTGAGGTAGACCACTTTGGTGGCGCTGAACCATTGGTCGAGCAGTGTCAAATCGCCGCTCTTCACGATGACGTGACAACTGTATATGTCTGATTCACTTGCCGAGGATGGACGGGTAAAGGTATCCTTGCCGTCGTATTCCGTTAATGGGGTTTCTCCGTTAAACCAATGATAGTCTACGGTAAGCCCCAAGTCTTCATTGCTCACTTGTGTGTCGTTGCTGACTTTGACTATATAGGTACCCGGTTGACTATCCGTGTCAATAATCGCAGTGACTTGAATGGCCTTCACCAAAGTTACATTGGTACGTGAACTTCCGTCCGGCAACGTAGCAAAGACGTACTGGCTGTAGTTTTGACGGGGCAATGTCAGTGAAGGGCAGGATTCTGTGTTTTGCTTTTCCCAATTGATGTTGTCATAGGAGACATACCAATCGTAAGCATCGGCAGATGGCTGACCGTTTATGTCTACCACTGTCAGCACATCGCTATCGCCACGTTCCAGTTTCAACACAAATGAGCTGAACGAGAAAGTGTTGGTGTTGCTGAAAAACGCCCACATTTTCCCATCAAGCACATTGTCGCTGACGAACGTGTTGCACTGATTGACAAACGTATTGCCAAAGTCGGCTGTTTCCTGCGCCGAACCATAGTTGTCTACATTGTTTCCCGTCATCTTCAGTTCGGGGGCATAATAGAGTGTCTTCTGCTGGTTGGCATCGGAAAATTTGTAAGTGCCGTTGTAAAATGTCAACACACCACCCCTGCGGATTCTGTTCGAACTGCCGGTGACCAGGGCTGGACCATTCACATAGATGTTGGTGGGCAGGATAGCATTGTCAGTTCTGAACGTGCTGGCACATCCTATACCTGCAGAAATGGTCACGTCATTGTTGACTTGTGCATTCTTGAGCATGTTCACTTCCGTCGAAGCCGTGATATTGTATATCTTGTAGCGCTTGCCGTCCAGATATCCCACGATGCCACCCACACGATACTTGCCGCCGGTGTTGTAAGTTTCCTGGTTATCGGTCACTTTCGACTGGCGGATAATGATGTTGCCTATCTCTGCGTTGTCGGTCAAGTCGCCCGCCACGACACCTATCTTGACGGTTCCCGACCCTGAAGGCTTATAGTCGGGCTTTTTCTCCACAGAAGCTTTTTCTATAATAAGGTTCGTTACCGATGCATAGCCTGCGGCGTCGGCCGACTTGCCATAGAGTCGGGCAAACAAGCCCCACGACGCTTCATACTTGTCGTCAACCGTCCAATTAATCCGCATGTTGCTGATGGTAAACCCGTCACCATCGAACTTGCCGGCAAAGAAGTGCCGGGTGCGGGTGCTCCAGGTTCCGATGGGCGTCCAGAGTCCCTTGTCAAGAATAATGTCATGACCGAGCTTAAAGTATTTTCCGGAATACATTTGCTCACTGCTGCCATTGGTCACGTCGTGTGCCAACTTGGCAAGTTCCAAGTCTGTACTGATAAGATAAGGTTTCTCCTTGCTACCGTCACCCTGCGTGCCGTCGGCATAAGCGTGATAGGTGTCGGCATAGAAATTCTGGCCGTCATAGCTTTTGCCGTATTCTTTAGGCTCTATAGTGAACGACACTTCCTGCAACACGCTTTCAGACTGGGTTACCGTAACCTTGGCGCTACGGGTGACATTGGAAAGAGACAGGGTGATGGTCCGGCCATTGTCCGACGTTCCGCCCGTCACAACCTTTCCATCCACTGTCCAAGCGCAGGTGCTCCCTTCGGGCACATATTCTGCAGGAATTGTGAACGATACGGTCCGGTCCTTGAAGAGAGTCGTCTCCGTGATGTCACTGCTGCTCATGGTCTGGGCCGACGCCATGCCGACACCTGCTGCCATGACAAACAGAAGAAGGGTCAAGAATTTGTATGTGTTATGAAAGTAACATTTCATCATGTCTGTACACTTTGGTTTGGTATGTTGTATGAAGGTTTTCTTATTCTATCAGCAGCCTGCCTGTGTAGGCGTCTTCGTCTGCCAGCACGTAGAGATAGCGGGGCTGGATGAGGATGCGCACAGGATTGACAGTAGCCAAGCCACCATCGGCCAGGGTGTTGAAATTGGTCTTGTTCAGTTGGATGGTTGAGGTCACGCCTTGTCGGGTTACTACCTCCTGTTGGTTCTGGTCCATGAACACCACGTCGTAGGTGACGCTGATGGTGGGTTGGAAGTCTGCGTCGGGAATGACATAGAAGTCGGAGCCCCATTGGGTGTAGTCGCCCGTGGTGACGAGCTGTGTCTTGCCGACGTTGTCGGCGGTCTTGGCGTCTGAGTCCACATAGGGTATCTCTGTCTCACCGACAGTGCCGCCGAAGACGGTGCGCTTGAGGTTGGTCCACTCTATGCCGTCTGCCGTCCATTCCTTGTTGGCCCAAGTGTAGGAACGGTTCACGGTGCCTGAAGTGGCTATGGAGCCGGCCAGGGTCACCTGGCGGATGCGAAACTGGCGGATGGCATTCATCTTGCTGTCGAGCTGGAAGAGCAGGCGGTAGCCCGTGAGGGTCTGGTCAAACTGCATCTTCACCACACGCTCAAAGGTGAACTCGTCGCCGTCGGCGGTGGTGCCTTCCTTATGGTCGGGCAGTGCGCAGACGATGGGGGCATGCCTGCGGTCGAAGAGTACGGCCTGGCCGTCGGGCACCGTGAAGGGCATGCTGAGGGTGTAGGTATCGGTGGCGGTGCGCTCAAGGGTGGTGCCCTGTGTCTGTGGCATGCAGGCAAAGAAGTCGAACGAGGTGGCACCGAGATAGTCATTCCACTTCTTGGGAGTGGACGGAGTCCAGTTGGTGGTGGAAGCATTGTAGGTTACCACGTCGTTGCTGAAGATGGGATTGGCTTGGGGAGAAGAGGCACGGGTAGGAGTAAGCGCCTCATAGCTGCCTATGTCATGGTAGCCGAACACGCCCATGGTCTGCGGATGGAGTGCGGGATTGTAGGCCTCGTAGGGATTGGTGCGGGTGAGCACTTGCTGCGACTGCACGGAAAAGGTTATCAGGCCGTAGTCGTCGGCATGCTGTAGGGGCATGTCGTGGGTGCTGCAGGCGGTGAGCGCTGCAAGGAGTACGAGGAGGGATATGGTGTGCGGATGCTTCATGTGGTCTTTGTTATTATTTGCGCCGACGGCAGTGTCAAGATTCTGCCGCGCGAGGTTTCTGTTTACCAACCGGCAGTACCTGTGCCGTCGTTGTCTATGTTCTCTCCGGTGAGCCATTGCTCCACCTGCAGGTCGGCAAAGGTGATGTCGGTACCGGCATGGGTGACCTTGAATATGTAAGTGTACTGATAGCCTGCCTTCCACTGCATGTAGGCTGCAGGCACGGCTGCCGTGGTATGGTTTCCGTTGATGCGGGCACTGATGGTGTAGGGCCCTTGCTCGTAGGGGACGGCATCGAGTGGCGGCACTAAGTACCACTTGCCGTAGTACCGCTCGTCGTCGACGGCATGGATGATGTCGGAAGCCTCTTCGTAGGGCACGGTAAGCACCAGACGTCCTGTGGCGTTGCCGGCGGCAGGCTGCCAGCTGTAGGTGGGGGCATTGCCGGCGGCGGTAGTATGGGGATAGTGGGTAATGAGGGAGCCGCGCAAGGGGGTGTCGGCAGCCTCGGCATTGTCGATATAGCGGCTGTCACAGAATTGTATATCCTTGACCTTGATGTCGCTGGCCTTGACGCCGTCGGGATAAGTGAACTTGAAGCGCACCTTGGCAAGAAGGGGCGAGAAGGTGAGCTTCACGCACTCGCCGTAGCGGGGACCGTCGGCGGCATTGGTAGAGGTCCAAAGGTCGCTCATGTAGGGGGTGCAGGTGGTTGTGTCGATGTCGTAGCCGTAGGCAAACGAGGTGGTGGTGGCGTCGGCACTGACCGTGACGTTGGTTTCAACGGGACTGTAGGCGAAAAAGCGGTAGCTGGAGGCTGAATAGTCCCAGTATTTAATGGTTTGGGATGTGGAAAGTGTGGGGTTCTGGATGCCTACGTATTCCCAGTTGGCGGTGTTGGTTGGGGTGTTTCCAGAGGTGTTGGCGGTATAGAGCACGTGATAGCCGTCCATGACGGTCTGCGTGGCGTCGGCAGTGGTCTTGTAGCCCCACACGCGGAACGAGGGAAAAAGGGTTTCGAGTCCTGCCTCGGCGGCACGGCTCGTGGGTGCATCCTTCCAGGCGCCACTGTTACTGCCGAAGGCAATGCCTACGAGACCGGGATTGGGTTCGGGGTCTGGGTCAACGGGACTGTCCTGCCCGGAAGAGGAGCAGGCGCACAGGCTCACTGACAGAAGCAACAAAGGGAGGATGCGGATATGCATGTTTTTCTTCTTTTTAGGTAAGCGTGACAAGACTTGTCCGGTCTCGTCACGCTTCGGGTTTACTGTTTTTAATCGAGAAGGTTCCAAGGTGGAAATACACCTTGGAACAATGTTCATTCAGGGCGATGTTATGGATTAATTCCCCCCTGGGTAGCAGATTTCACGCTTACTATCTTATAGGTGTAGGCATTGTCGCCAATCTTGCATTGGATGGCATAGAAGCCTTCGTCAGTAGGATTGAAGGTGGCATACTTGCCTGCAGGCAGAGTGGCAGAGCCAATGGTCTTGTCTGCGGTGGCAATCGTCAAGCCGGAGAAGAGATGATCGGCTTTCAGCTCTTCATCAGCCACTGCTTTGGTCTGGAGCTCTGCCTCGCTATACTCCTTGGTGAGCTTGTAGACCTTCAAGGCGTTCACCTCGTCACCACTCTTGAGATCGAGCAACTCGCCCTTGACAATTTCGGCAGCGGTGATATAGATGTCCTCACCCGTCTTGTAGGCAACGGTGTTGTCGGCCACTGAACCAGGCTGATAGGTGGTGATGGAAGGAGCTGTCACGGAAGTGACGGTTCCAATCTCGGCATTGGTAGACTCGGCTACGGCTGCGGCAAACGAGATGGGGAACAGACCGGCTGGGTCGTTCTGGGTAGGATCGCCCGTAGTACCGTTGGTGTTTTGCGTAATCTTAAAGATGTAGGTGTACTGCGTGTTGGGTTCCCACTTGCTGAAAGCGGCAGGAATGGCAGCTGTGGCACCCTTCACATTGATGGTTTCCTTGCTACCGTCGAGTGAAGTCAGCGTGTAGTCGCACTTGATGAGGATAGCATTGGCTTCTGTGGCAGAAGGTGTGGGCAACACGGAGAAGTAGCCTGTCTGAGCGTCCATGTCTTGGTCTGTGCCATAGAGGTCAGCGACATCGGCAGTGGAAGAAGTAGCCTTCACGCCATTGGCGAATGCTCCGGCATACCAGTTCCGAGCCTTGGTCAGGACGGCATCTTCATAGGCGTAAGTATAGCCGGGAGTTTCGCCCCAACTATAAGTGATTTTGCCTGTGGCATTGGTGCCACCCACGAAGTAATCGGCGGTAGCGTTGGTAAGCACGAGGTTGGTGCCGTCTGCGGTGAGTTCGTCATCACCCTGCTTGTAGAACTTGATTTCGGTGATGGAGTAACCGGGGATGGTCTCATAGATACCCACGCGCACCTTCGACTGCTGACGGACGAATGAGAACTCAACTGGCTTCTGATAGTTTGTCTTGGCTACCACTACCGGGCTTGCCACATAGACTGTAGCGTAAGTGTTGGCGTTTCCTTCGGTGTTTGCAGTGATGTGGCCACCCAAACCTGTGATGGTTGCTGAAACGCTGCCATTTGCATCTGTTTCAAAGGAGAAATTGCTTACTGGCGAACCGGCAACAAAGCGATAGTCGGCAGAAGAGTAGTCCCAATACTTGATGTACTGTGGTGACGTTAAGGATATCTGTCCGTGCGTTCCGGCTTCGCCTACATACTCCCAACCATTGGTGCAGGAAGCAGAGGCTGTGGTGGCATCCCAAAGCTTGTAGTTCTTGAACACGTCAAGATACTTGTCGGCTTCTGTGCCTTTCTTCACGCCATAGATGATAAACTGGTGGTTGAGCAATTCGGGTGCATTGTTTGCTGCACGGGTAATCTTGCCTGTGGCACCGTTGAAATTGATAGCCAAGTTAGAGGCTTCTGTCTCGTTTCCTGCGTTACCACCCAGGAAGTCATCGCTTGAGCAGCTGGCCAATGCCAATGCGGAAGCTGCAATTAAGAAGTAATGCTTCATAACTAATTTGGTTTAAGACAATTAATACTATTTTGTTGTTTATTTCTGATTACATGTCGAACTCCCATTCCCGCTGTTCGTAGTCCTTGACCACGGCGTTGAAAGCCGAGCCTCCGGAACTGCTGGGTATGGGCACCTTGTCCATGTCGAGGTCGATGGTGATGACGCCTCCGCGGTAGAGACGGCGCACCTGGTCGGTGACGTCGAACACGAAGGTGGAGTCCTTGCCGTTGTAGAACTGCATGGTCAGGTCTACATAGTGGCGGTTGTCCTTGTCAGCCTCCATCACCTTGGTCATGGCCTCGCTGTAGGCACGGGTGTTCACCTTGGTGGGGTTGAGGTTGGGTATGCCGAAAGTGAGCACCTTGCCGCCGATGATGTCCACCTTCTCCTGCTGCTTACCCATGACGTCCTGCTTCATGCGCATGTTGAAGTTGACGGTGATGGGGTCGGGACCGGTGACGCCCGTGTTGAGGTTCACCGAGCGCGACATGCCGCTGAAGTTGGCATTGCCGTCGATGGAGGTGACTATGCGCTGCGTGCGGTTGTTGTGGTGGAGAATCACCTGCACAAGATAGATATAGGTGACGGGCTGCAACTGCATCTCCAGCCTGCGTGTCCAGCAATTGCGCTCCTCGTCGAAGGTGAAGCCGTCGAGGTTGCGGTTGATCTCCACCCCACCCTCGTAGCCGGCAAAGAGTTCTTCGGGCTGATAGAAGGCGTGGGTGTAGCGGGGCGCATTGTAGCGCGAGGGTATCAGGGTCTGGCCTGTGGAGGCTGTGACATGGTCGTAGGTGGAAGTCTCGTCGATGCGCACGCTCTGCACGCCGTCGGGGGTCTGTATGTCGCTCCAGGCCAGAAAGTCCCAAAAGCCGAAGTCGTAGCGGGCCGAGAGGAACTTGTCTGTGAGGTAATGCTTGTAGGGGGCGGTATGGGTGCCGAGCGACACGTCGCCGGTGAAATAGCGACGAAGTTCGAAGGCCTGCGGCTCGGTGTAGCCGAGGATGCCGGAGAGCGAGACGTCTGCATCGTCCCAACCGTAAAGCCACTCCGACTGCCAGTCGTACGCCACGTCGTAGTCGAAATGGTAGTCCCACAGAACACTCAGTTCAAGGTCTACCGTGGGCAGCTGCATGTTGATGTCGGTGCCCTCCTCATGGAGGTGAAGCATCGGTTCGCGCTCGCACCCAGTGAGGGAGAGAACCACCAAGACAAGACACACGACAGCCTGCATGCGCCAGACCTTGCGGCTTGCCGTATGGAGGGCGGTGTGGAGGTTTCTTGTCATGTGGGTCATGGTTTTCAGAATCTATTCTGTTGGTGAATTGTGTGACGAATGTTTATCTTTGCTTTTGCTTTTGCGGTTCATAGCTTCGGAAGCTTACACCCTTGCGATGGTTGCGGTGGTAGAGCAGGTCGTAGCTCAGCGTCACCTCCAGTCTCGTGGGACCTAACCAGGAGTATCGGTGGCGGCGCTTCCTGAAGTCGCTGGCATTGCCATACCATTTGTAATAGTACTGCTCGGGATCGGTGTCGGGCTTCACGGGGCAACGCCACTGGTAGGGGTCGTAGTTGGTGGTGAAGAAACCGGCCTGCAAGCCGAACTCCAGGCGCCAATGTTCCGTGCGTCCGAGGGGCAGCACATGGCCGATGCCGAGTCCGGCGCCCCACCCTTCGCCTTCCCATCCGCGCTTCTCGCCGAAACAAATGTTGTAGATGCCGGCATGGGCGTAGGCTCCCACATAGAAGCCCTTGAAGGCGGCGCCACTGCCGGGCCGGCGATAGAGAATGTCGCCACTGCGCAGATAGTAACGCGTGAAGAGCTGATAGTTGCGCACCTGGAAATATCTGTGGTCGGCATAGTGTTGCCACCATGGGCCATCGAAGCTGGCACCAAAGGTGAAGTGGCCATGATAGGGATAGAGTTCTACCGCCACATTGGGGATGGGACAAAAGCGGTTGTAGCCAGGCACGTAGGCAAAGTCGAAAAGCAGGTTGGTCTTCACACTCAGCAACTCTCGCCGCGGCTCACGCAAGCGTGACTGCCAGCCAGCCACTTCGAGAGTCGACAGTCGGGGTATGCGCCACGGCTCCACGGGAACGAGGGGCGCGGCAGAAAGCACAGCAGAGGTGCATGACGGCATGGGGTGGTCAACCAAAGACTGGTCGATGGCCATGATGCGCACGGCACGAAGACGGGGAAAATAGCGGCGGAGCAAATACTTCCACAGTCTGCCACCATCATAATTCATCATGGCGGCCTTGAGCCGACTGTCGTTGTCGGCGTATCGTTCCATTAGGGAGTCAACAACAAGGAAATAGGAATCATGGCCAAGTTTCATCAACGAATGAAGCAAGCCATAGTCTTCCGTAACGACATCATAGTGTATGCGGTCTGGGCGGATGCCGAAACTGCCGAGTTGCCTTGTCACAGCCTGAAGGCGGCCGTTGGCAAGACGCAGGTTGCCTGCCACCGGACCTTCGGGCGAAGCTGCCGAACGGCCAAGCACAATACCCCTATCGCCCAAAGCCTGCAAGGCAGGCCGCAAGGTGTCGGCTATCCACCGTCTGTCTGCGTCGCTCAGATTCGTCGTTCCAACCACGAACTGGATGGGACGAGAACCTCTGACGAACACACTGTCAGTGGTTTTCACCTGACCAATAGCATTCGAAACGAAGCAGTAAATCATTATGAACAGGATAATGGTATATCGCACGTCTTGACTTCAGTTAAATGTTTTTACGTATATTAAGGATTCGATTACAGTTCTCTCATATCTGCGCGTTAAGCGCCACATCGGGATCGGTTTGGTTTTAGTCTCGTTGCACAATGGGTATAACTGTTTGTCTTTACGACTATTATCTAATTGCAAAGATATAGTAATTTTTCCAAACTTACAATCATTTAGCTGACAAAAATACGTTAAATACATTTAAAACATCAACATGGAATTTGACGTTAGGACGGAGAGCGAGAAAAGTACTGCCAGAACAAGAAGGAACAGAAAGGGACATCCGGGATTGGGAAAGACTGTTAGAGTCTCCATTATGTTTATCCAAGACTGCAAGAGAAATGTCATTGAATCGTGTTTCACCAAGTCCGCCCTCTCCACCTAACGGATGTAAGGATCATGCGGCGAATCACCGCATACGAAAAAAATCTTCCCCACATTGAGTTTCGCTGTAATGACAAGCTGGCAAGAAATACAACCGAAGGATTGAAGCGGCACCGACAACCGATGTTTAACATTCGTTAGTAACGAATTACCAAACCATGCAACAAAAACGGGGAAAAGAGCAACTTTTAATGGAAACAGTGATTGATGAACGGGAAAAGCGGACAAAAACCACATGATTTTTACCCAACTTTTTGTGTGCAATCGTGACCGTTTAACACGAAATTAACGCGACTTTGGGCCTCGAACTGCATTTTTCAGTCTGTTTCCGTTTCACTTTTACTCCTAAGAAACGGGGTTTTCAAAGGTGTCACACTTTTTGGAGCCTTCTACAGACATACATCAAAAATCATTCATTCTGCTGCACATCAGTCACTTTGCACAGACTATTGGAATTACTCAAAATGTTAAAAACAGGGGTTTGTGACGTGACACCTTGAAAAATATGCGTAGAGGGTATATTTGTTAATTATTTTAATATAATATATATTATATATTATATTACTTTTTCATGCTTACGATTCGTGACACCTACCACGCATATATAAAACGTGACGTCACACTTCACTCGTCATCCGGCAACAAGACAATTGAAGGGGAAATGAAGGTAAGATAGTTTTACACTTCACAATCCTATATATCATCATACACGTCTGCATCTGTTCTACATGGTACTTCACCAAACGCATCAACGGAAGATAAGTTCATTAGTGTGCCGTTAGCAATTATTAGTGTGCCGTTAGCAACCTGTTAGTGTGCCATTAGCATTCATTAGTGCGCCATTAGGCCATGATTAAGCATTTTAACACTGACACAGAATAAGTATTGTTTTATTACAATATTAATTAGACAAATAGTTTCTTCACCATTTTATTCATTTTTGGCACACTTTTTGTTGTACCCTATTGCACACTGCAATAAGGTTCAAAAAGTATGCATTTTTGAGGAAAGTGTCACGCAGTAAGTTTGTGGGCAACCTTTTCCCCCGTAAATACGGATGTTTCGAGGCTATTGACTGCAGAAAATCACATAAACAGAAAGGGCCATACAGACAGATTGGCTTACAGATTAAAAACAATGAAATAACATTTATTAAATCTTCCGAATTTTGGAGTGACGATTGTTTTCCAGCGTTTATAACTAAACAAAGTGCGGGCTGAAAGAATGGAACAGCAAAGGAAGAAACAAAGGAAAGCCCTGATTAGAAATAACAAAGTGCGGGCTGAAAGAATAGAACAGAAAAGGAAGAAGTAGAGGAAGAACCAGTTTCAAAATAACAAAGTGAGGGCTGAAAGAATAGAACAGAAAAGGAAGAAGTAGAGGAAGAAACTGTTTGTAACTAATAAAATGCGGGCTGAAAGAGTGGAGCAACAAAGGAAGAAACAGTGAACAAACCTGTGTGAAATAACAGAGAGCGGGCTGAAAGCCCAACCTCTACACAGCCCAGGGCAAGCGAAGCGACACCCTGGGTAAAGAAGGGACATACATACGCCCTGAAAGGGCAAAGTAGACTGAAGCACAGACGGTTAACTTTACATCACCCTTACAGGGCGTGGCGTTGACTGTCGCCAAACCCATGGTGCCGCTACGCTTTACCCTGGGCTATGGAAAGCCTGTAGTTTCAGCCCCGCAAGTCATACGCCACCAATACTGCGTTGCCTGGCATCGCACCAGGAAGCAAGGGGAAATGGCGGTGCCCAGCGTCACTCGATGGTGGAAATGGTGACATCTGTAAACTCATTCATATAGTCGATGAGCTTCAGTGTGTGGTTGCCCCGTTTGGCACGCACTTCAATGGTGGCTTCAAGAAACTCAGCCTTGGCGGTGCGACGGTCCTTGAGTTCGTAGGAATGAACCTCCATGCCGTCGAGCTTGATGCGCTTGATGAGTTCTTTCACCTTGTCGCGCGAAGGAGCGGAAAAGGTGAGCACCATGGTGGTGTTGCCCAACTGGGGCAGAAACGCATTGAGCACTTCCAGCCCCAAGAGCACCATAACAGTGGTGATGGCTGCCGCCACATACATGCCCGTGCCGCAAGCCAGTCCTATGGCAGCCGTCACCCATAGTCCGGCTGCCGTGGTAAGACCACGCACCACATTCTTCTGAAAGATGATAGTGCCGGCTCCGAGAAAGCCTATGCCCGAAACAACCTGTGCCGCCACACGGGAAGAGTCTTTCAGGTCGATGCCGAAGCCGAACTGCGACACCAGGCAGAAGAGTGCACTGCCCAGCGCCACAAGAAAATGAGTGCGGAATCCGGCTTCCTTGGCACGATACTCACGCTCAACGCCAATGGCGCCACCCAAGACAAGGGCAAGCAACAGGCGGATGGCAATTTCTGAATAAGTGGTTTCCATATATCGTTTCTTTTATAAATGAATAGACTGCAGTACACGTTCTCTACCGAAAATCCATCGGGACAACCGCAACCTGTCACACAGCCACCCTACTCCCAAACTGCCGGCAACGGCAAAAGCGACGGAAACGAGCATGAACAGCATGCCGGTAGGCTCCGCCCTTAGCAACAAAGGCTGATAACTCTTGGCAAGGATGGTGAACACGGGAGAAAAGACGAGGAGCAAAAGGGTGTGGCGGCCAATGTAAAGGGCAATGCTGCGTGGAATGCCCTTTACACGAGGGTACACAGCCAGACACAGGCTCATCACGAAGTAGACGATGAGCACGCCACCCACGGTGGACTTGCTGAAATTGGAGAAATCAAGCGAAAGGAGCACGATGGGGATGACTGACAACCACGAGGCACGGAAAAACGAAAGGAACGATGCCCCACTCTGCCTCAGCACAATGCCGGCAAAAAGATACATGGCATTGGCAAAAGACATTAATCCCAGGCCAATAGACAAGGCACAGTAAAGAGAAAAGAGCAGCACATAGGCTACCGGACGCCTCACGGGAGCAAGCCCAAGAGCCACATAGGCGGAAAGACCACCCACAACGAGCGTGTGAAGATACCAATAAGGGCCGAGGGGGTGGAGAAAGAGTTTGCTGAAGAACAAACTAAAGGTCAACCGGTCAATATGTTCACGGATAGGCAGCAGGCTCGCCATCACAATGTAGCCCGACTCGACGAGTAGGTAGGGGACGGCAATCCACAGCATGCTGCGGAGAAAGGCTCTTGGCAACTTGGCAAAGTTGAGCATATACCCCGAAATGAGCAGGAATGCGGGCATGTGGAAGGTGTAGACAAACCGCTTCACCTCGGGATAGGCATTGCCAATGTAAACCAAATGAAAGGCTATCATCAGGAGAATAAAGACGAACTTGAGCCAGTCTATCTCGTCTATTCGTTTTCCGCGCAAAGGTTGTTCGTGGTTTTGTTTCATCATATTCATGTCGGGTTGAGGGTGATAGCATGGGGTGGGCATACACAATGAATGCTTGCATTCTGATTGCCTAACGCAGCCTAACTTATGCAAAGGTAGTGCAAGTGAGCGCAATGAATGCTTGCATTCTGATTGCCGAACGCAGCCTAACTTATGCAAAGGTAGTGCAAGTGAGCGCAATGAATGCTTGCATTCTGATTGCCGAACGCAGCCTAACTTATGCAAAGGTAGTGGAAAAGTGTGGGAAAAGAAACAAATCACTTTAAAAATTCTTACCCTCTAACTATTACCCCACTAATACTGACTCATACGAGAACAGGAGTGACACTTGATATTGTAGTATAGAGGGAGCATGGCAGGCGGGCTGAAAGACCAACACTTCCCTTTAGGTGAACGCTGAACATACAACCATCACTACATATCCTGGAAGAACCATAAAAAAGTGCAGACACACCAACCACAAAGGTAGATGTGTCCACACTGATATGCGTAGGAGACAGAGGGGTCAGTTGTTGACCGATCCGCCAACAATATCGAGCAATTCGTTGGTAATAGCCTGCTGACGTCCCTTGTTGTACTGCAAGTTGAGGTCGCGCAACAGCTCGTCGGCGTTGTCGGTAGCGGTTTGCATCGCCACCATTCGGGCAGCATGCTCACTGGCAATGCTGTCGAGCAAGGCGGTATAGAGCATCAACTTGAGCTCTTGCGGAATGAGTTCCTCAAGCACAGTCTGCAAGTCTGGCTCCACGATGAAGTCGTCATTGAGTGGCTTCACCTCATCCATGGAGGATTCAGCATTATTGCTGCCGTTCTTGCGAAGATACTCCTGAGCCTTTTCCGTGGCAACAGTCGACGTGAGATCACGCTCATTGTCAGCCATAAAGTCGGAAGTAACGTCAATGGGCAGGAATGTCTTGCGGGTAAGAATCTGCGAACCGGCACTCTTGAAGTGGTGATAAATCAGCTCCACCTTATCGAGTTCACCAGCCATATATTTCTCGCAGAGTTCTTCTGCAATCTGCTGACACTGGGCAGCATTGGGTTTGTCTACCAATCCAATGAAGTCGCCACCCACCGTGACATTCAGCTTGGCTACCGCCTCAGCCACCTTGCGGCCGATGGGATAGACTACTACGCCATCGGGACCGAGATCTTTGTAATCGCTGATAGCATGGTTCATCATCTTGATGACATTGGCATTGAAACCGCCGCAAAGGCTGCTGTTGCTGGAATAGACCACCAATGCCACACGTTTCACCTGTACATGCTCCACATTGAGCGGAGTGCGGATGTCTGGCATGGCAGCGAGAAACGACTTGAGGATATGCTCAAGCATGTTCTCGTAGGGCAACATGTTGCCAATCATCATCTGCGCATGATGCAACTTAGACGATGCCACCATCTTCATGGCACTCGTTATCTTACGAGTGCTGTTGACGGATGCTATACGATTTTTTATCTCTTTTAATGACGGCATAGGCTATTTATTTATATTGTCCTGCAATGTCGGCCATAGTGTCTTCAATGACCTTGGCCAACTCGTCGTCAATCTTGCCGGAAGCCAGTGTGTCAATGACATCCTGGTGAGCGGAACGCATCTTGTCGAGGAAAGTGTCCTGACATTCGCGTACCTTCTCTACCGGTACACTTGACATTAGGCCGTGTGTGCCGCAATAGAGAATGGCAATCTGCTCGCCTACGGGCATTGGCGTGTACTGAGGCTGGATGAGAAGCTGGTTGTTCTTTCGACCGCGGTCGATAGTCATGGCAGTCACTGGATCCATATCGCTCGAGAACTTGGAGAAAGCCTCCAACTCACGATACTGAGCCATATCAATCTTCAGCGTACCGGCCACCTTCTTCATACTCTTGATCTGTGCCGAACCACCTACACGGCTCACGGAGATACCCACGTTGATGGCAGGACGGAAACCCTGGTTGAAGAGGTCGGTCTCCAGATATATCTGACCATCGGTGATGGAAATCACGTTGGTCGGGATATAAGCCGACACGTCGCCTGCCTGAGTCTCGATGATAGGCAGTGCGGTAAGCGAACCGCCACCACGCACATGACCCTTCATGCAAGCCGGCAGGTCGTTCATCTGCTCAGCTACTTCCTGCTGGTCGTTGATACGGGCTGCACGCTCCAACAGACGGCTGTGGAGGTAGAACACGTCGCCAGGATAAGCTTCACGACCGGAAGGACGGCGCAAAATCAGCGATACCTCACGATAAGCAACAGCCTGCTTGCTGAGGTCGTCGTAGACCACAAGGGCTGAATAACCACGATCACGGAAGTACTCACCGATGGCGGCACCGGCAAAAGGCGCATAGTACTGCATGGCTGCAGGGTCTGCAGCCGTAGCACTCACGATGATGGTGTAAGGCATGGCGCCGTGCTGCTTGAGGTTTTCCATCAAGGCTGCAACGGTAGACGCCTTCTGACCAATGGCTACATAAATGCAATATACAGGCTTGCCTGCATCGTAGAAACTCTTCTGATTGATGATGGTGTCGACAGCAATGGCTGTCTTACCTGTCTGACGGTCGCCAATGATGAGCTCACGCTGACCACGGCCAATAGGAATCATGGAGTCAACAGCCTTCAGACCAGTCTGAAGAGGTTCCTTCACGGGCTGACGATATATCACGCCAGGAGCCTTGCGGTCAAGGGGCATCTCAAAAGAATCGGTCAGGTCTATTTCACCCTTGCCGTCGATAGGGTTGCCCAGAGGATCAATGACACGACCAAGCATGTTGTCGTTGACACGGATGGAAGCGATACGCTTGGTACGCTTCACCACCATACCCTCCTTGATGCCAGCTGTAGGACCCAAGAGCACACAACCTACGTTGTCTTCCTCCAAGTTCATCACGATGGCCATCGTGCCGTTCTCGAACTCCAGCAGTTCGTTGGCCTCAGCATTGCGCAGACCATAAATACGGGCCACACCATCGCCCACTGTAAGCACAGTGCCGACCTCGTCGAACTTCTGTCCGCCGTTAACCTCGGAAAGTTGCTGAAGGAGAACTTCTGATACTTCACTTGGTTTTATTTTATCTGACATGTTGAAATCTTAATCTTGGTCTTTGTCAGCCGAAGCAGACAAAGACACATTAATTAATTTAAATTATTAGCGTTTAAGCTGTGTCAGGATGTTGCGCAACTGCGACTGCACGCTGGCATCCATTCTGTAAGTTCCATACTCGAGAACAAAACCACCGATAAGTTCGGGGTTCACTTCCGTCTGGAATTCCACAGTACATTGAGTTTTTCTCTCCACCATCTGCCGCATCTTCTCCTCTGTAGCGGGCGACACGGCAGTAGCGGTGATGAGTCTACCGCGGGTGATATTCTTCTGTTTTCGATACAGAGTGACATAAGAGTTGGCCATGAACTGCATGACCTTCTCCCTACCCTCCTTCAGAACAAGAGCGATGAACCTCGAGGTAAGCTGGCTCACCCCCTTGCCACCGCAAGCCGCCAGCAGCAATTCTGCCTTACGGCTCTTGGCGAGCATAGGATTGTCTATCGTGAATCGCAGCTCGGGAACACGGATGTAGCTCTGTGCAAGAGTCTGCATCTCGCCATACACCTGCTCGTCGAGTTGTGCCTCGGTAGCGCTCTTGAGAAGAGCTCGGGCGTATCTTACCGAAATTACTCCGATTTCCATAGTTTACTTGTTTTTGTCGTCAACAGAAACCTCATCCAGCAGTCTATCAATCATTTCCATCTGCTTGGCTTCCGAAGAGAGGTTCTGGCGCAGAATCTTCTCGGCTATCTTCACCGAGAGTTCTGCCACCTGCGAACGTATCTCGCCGATGGCACGCTGTTTCTCACTTTCAATTTCGGCCTTGGCCTCTGTGAGCAACCGGGCGCCCTCGTCACGGGCTTTGTCCTGAGCCTTCTCAACGATGGCATCACGCGTGTCGGCAGCCTCTTTCAGTATCTGGGCCTGCTTCTCTCGCGCTTCCTGCAAAATGGATTCACTTTCCTTACGGATATTGGCAAGCTTCTCGTTGGCCTCGTGTGCCTTTTGCAGGCTCTCGTCTATGTAGCGTTTTCTTTCATCCACCATCTTGATGATGGCAGGAAAGCCCCACTTCCACAGAATGAAGAGCACCACGAAGAACACAAGTGCCATCCAAAAAAGCAGACCGGTATCCGGCATCAATAAACCCATAGCTGTGATTTAGTTTATGTAATATCTTTACTCTAAAAGTTTCGCCGGAATTAAGCGAAGAGTGCGAGCACGGCGATGATGACTGCAAAGAATGCCACACCCTCAACAAGAGCAGCGGCAATAATCATACTTGAACGGATATCGCCCATTTTCTCTGGTTGGCGAGCCATGGCGTCCATTGCCTGGCCACCAATACGACCAATACCAATACCTGCACCGATAGCGGCTAAACCTGCGCCACAAGCGGCACCTAATTTTGCTAAAGCATCTGCTGCTAATAATAATGATAACATAATCTTAATTTTTTAAGTTATTATTTCTTTGTTTACTGTTTCTGTTTTATTCTGCCTTGTGCGGATGCACATGGGCCATAGAGATGAACACTGCACTCAGCATGGTGAACACCAATGCCTGGATGAAGCATACAAGGACCTCAAGGAGCATCATGAAGACACTCATCAAAACACTGACCACTGTCATGGCACTTCCCGCAAAGGCATTTACCCCAAACATAATGAAGATGATGCAGGCGAAAGAAAGGGCTATGGCATGACCGGCCATCATGTTGGCAAAGAGACGAATGGTCAATGCCAACGGCTTTGTAAAGATACCAAACAATTCAAGGAACGGCATCAGAGGAACCGGCACCTTCAGCCACGTAGGCACTTCAGGCCAGAAGATTTCCTTCCAAAACTCCTTGGTTCCCGTCAGGTTGGTGATAAGGAACGTACAGAGAGCCAGGAAGAAGGTGCAGGCAATATTGCCAGTGAGGTTTCCGCCACCAGGAGGGAACGGAACCACACCCATGATGTTAGCCACAAAGATGAAGAAGAAACACGTGAGCAGATAGGGACCATACTTGTCGGCCTCCTTGCCGAGCGAGGGCTTCACCACCTCATCGTAGACATACATCACAAACATGTGCATCAGCCCCACAAATCCTCTCGGTGCGGGATCTGAAGCTTTGTGTTTGCGACACCATCTGGCAGGTATCAATATGCAAAGCAACAGGATAATCGCATCAATGAAGAGCACGGCAACAGTCTTCGTGATTGAAATGTCGAAAGGACGAACCTCTGCGCCATTAACCTGTTCACAAATCTTGTTTTCGTTGTCCTTGCTGCCTGATATGTAGAGTCCGTAGGGTCCCGGGCGATTGCCCTTAGCATCTTTCTCCTCGGCAAACTTGCTACTGGAGAACACATGCCAACCTGTGGAACTATTCACGATAACAGGCAGATTGATAACGATAGGCTTGTCGCCAATATTGGTTACATGCCATTCATAAGAATCTTTGATATGACCCCACAATATGCCCTGAAAGTCTATTCCACCTTTATCCTGTCCGGCAGCCACGGATGGCATGGCGGCAAAGAAAAGCAGGAGCATCAGGAACAAATGTCTTAGTCTTGTCATATTAGTTTTCTTTTTTAATTGTTTTTTCCACTTGGGTGAAGTACACGACGTTGTAGATCAGCATCGCGACGTAAAATACGAGAAAGTAGACCACAAACCGCATGATGGAGTCGAACTGTCTTACAACGAAGCAGTAGACCACCACCACAAGCAAGGCACTCATCATCCGAAGGACTGAACCTGCCATGTAGAACTTGGCGAGGTTGCCGGGAGAAGTTTTTGCCACTCCTTTCCAGCAGGCGCCATAAGCGAAGAGCATCACCAGACTGTAGATCACCGACACTACAAGATTCCACTGAACGGAAATTCCGTTGATGCTGTCGTAGATCATGCCTGCGGCAAACAGGGCTGCCAGAAGCCAGAGTCCATACTTGGTGTAACGAGCCTTGATTTGGTCGACTGTCAAATGTACCATACGCTTTATACTTCCACGCAAAGGTTCACGACGTTTTTCTGAACTTCCACAAAGCCTGCCTTGATGGCAAGTTGGCTCTTGCCGGCTTGCGTTCCGTATTCCACCACTCCTTCCTGAAGGGTGGAGATGAGCGGTGCGTGGTCTTTGAGTATAACGAAAGCACCCTTGCTGCCGGGTACGGCCACACTGTCCACATCACCGCTGAACACGGTTTTCTCAGGGGAAACTATCTTTAATCTTAAACCCATAGTTGATACAATTTATGATTGCAAATTACTGGGCCTGGGCCTGGGCCATCAACTTCTTGCCTTTGGCCTTGGCGTCTTCGATGGTTCCTACGTTGAGGAATGCCTGCTCTGGCAGGTCATCCACTTCACCGTCGAGTATGGCATTGAAGCCCTTGATGGTTTCCTCGATAGGCACCATCACGCCTGGAAGACCTGTGAACTGCTCTGCCACGGCAAAAGGCTGAGACAGGAAACGCTGGACACGACGTGCACGGTTCACGGTGAGCTTGTCCTCGTCTGAGAGTTCATCCATACCGAGGATGGCGATGATGTCCTGCAACTCCTTGTAGCGCTGCAGAATCTGCTTCACTCTCTGTGCACAATCGTAGTGTGCCTTACCCACAATCAGCGGATCGAGAATACGGGATGTGGAACCCAGCGGATCAACAGCGGGATAGATACCCAGCTCTGCAATCTTACGGCTAAGCTCAGTGGTGGCATCGAGGTGAGTGAAGGTTGTGGCAGGTGCAGGGTCTGTCAAGTCGTCGGCAGGCACATAAACAGCCTGTACTGAGGTGATGGAACCTTTCTTGGTAGAGGTGATTCGCTCCTGCATCTGACCCATCTCGCTTGCCAGTGTTGGCTGGTAGCCCACAGCTGAAGGCATACGGCCAAGAAGAGCCGAAACCTCGGAACCTGCCTGGGTGAAACGGAAGATGTTGTCAATGAAGAACATGATGTCGGCGGGTTCGCCGTTCTTGCCTCCATGGTCACGGAATTCCTCTGCCACAGTCAGTCCTGAAAGGGCAACGGAAGCACGTGCGCCTGGCGGTTCGTTCATCTGTCCGTAGACAAGGGTGGCCTGCGACTTCTTCAGTTCTTCCGGGTCAACGAGGCTCAAGTCCCACTTGCCCTCTTCCATGGCTTTCTTGAACTTATCGCCGTAGCGGATTACGCCAGACTCGAGCATGTCTCGAATCAAGTCGTTACCCTCACGGGTACGCTCACCTACACCAGCAAAAACGGAATAGCCGTTGTGGCCTTTGGCGATATTGTTGATAAGCTCCATGATAAGCACGGTCTTGCCCACACCGGCACCGCCGAACAGTCCAATCTTTCCACCCTTCATGTAAGGTTCGAGCAAGTCGATGACCTTGATACCGGTGGCAAGCATTTCCTTGTGGGTAGAGAGTTCTTCAAACTTCGGAGCCTCGCGGTGGATAGGGTAGGCGCCCTCCATATCGAGAGTCTTCATGCCGTCGATAGGCTGTCCGATGACGTTCATCATTCGGCCCTTGATCTGATCGCCGGCAGGCATTGTGATAGGGCTTCCTGTAGACAGCACCTCCAAGTCGCGTTGCAATCCGTCGGTATTGTCCATAGCCACACAACGCACCGTGTCCTCGCCAATATGCTGCTGCACCTCGACGATGAGTTCACGTCCGTCCGGGCGATTAATCTTCAATGCCTCATGTATCTTTGGCAGCACCTTCTCTGCATCCTGACCAGCCGTGTCGAAATACACGTCAATGACAGGTCCGATGATCTGGGAGATGCGTCCTTTAATTTGTGACATAAGCTATAAGATTTATGTTTGGTTTAACTTATTGTTTATTTCCTTATCTTCTGATTTGTGTGGCAAAAGTACTAAATAAAAATTTACGGCACAAAAAAGTTTTTGGCATTGTTCGCTTTTTGAACAAAATTTAATACTTATTGCCTATACTTACACTAAATGCTCAGTTCATCGAGCACAGTAATGAGTTTCTTGTCGAAGGGTTTGTCGGAACGGATGGCTTCGCTCAAGGGCACGTAGACGATTTCGTTGTTGCGAACACCTATCATCACGTTGCGCTGTCCTTGCATAATGGCCTCGATGGCACCAACACCTGTACGTGAGGCAAGGATACGGTCGTGGGCAGACGGACGTCCGCCGCGCTGCAAGTGGCCGAGGATAGACACGCGGACATCATAGTCCGGGAACTCCTTACGCACACGGTCGGCATAATAGAGGGCACCGCACTTGGGACTCTCAGACACAATAACTATACAACTCTTTTTCGACTTGCGGATGCCACGTTCCATGAAGCGCGCCAATTGGTCCACATCCGTACTGTCCTCCGGGATGATGGCAGCTTCGGCACCTGAAGCAATGGCACTGTTCTGAGCCAGGAAGCCAGCATCACGTCCCATCACCTCGATGAAGAAGATGCGCTCGTGGCTCTGTGCCGTGTCGCGGATACGGTCAACACACTCCACGATGGTGTTCATGGTGGTGTCGTAGCCTATAGTCGAGTCGGTGCCGTAGAGGTCGTTGTCGATAGTGCCGGGCAAACCGATACAGCACACATCATATTTCATGGCGAAGTTCATGGCACCAGTCAGCGAGCCGTTGCCACCAATAACCACCAATGCGTCGATGCCTTCCTTGCGCAGGTTTGCATAAGCCTTGTCTTGTCCTTCGTCGGTCATGAATTCCTTTGAACGAGCGGTCTTGAGGATAGTACCTCCCGACATAATGATACCGCTGACGTTCTCGGTAGTAAAGGGCTTTATTTCGTCGTTGATGAGACCGTCATAGCCTCTGTAGATTCCTTTTACGTTGAACCCGTTGCAGATACCTGCACGCGTCACAGCACGGATAGCTGCGTTCATTCCCGGAGCGTCGCCTCCTGATGTTAATACTCCAATTGTCTTAATCTTTGCCATAACTTTGAAGCTTTTTTGAATACCTATATATATAACTACACATTAACTACAATCCATAGTGCCAACAGCCCAAGCAGTCCGCCGGCCATGGCATACCATCCCACGTGGCGCAAATACCATCCCAGATGCATGCGTTCCATCTTCATCAGCGCCAATCCACTCACCGAGCCGATAGCCATCACATTGCCGCCCATAGCAGAGCAGTAGGCAATGACTTTCCAGTAATCGCCGTTTTGCACGAACTGCAGCATGTAGTCGTTCATGTAGCGGGTGAAGTCGACCACAGGATAGATAGAGATGAAACTGAGCGAGGTGGCGAAGTTGTCGAGCACCGAACTGACAATGCCTGCCAAGGTGCCGAGAATCCAAATGTTGTGGACATTCTGCTCCACAAAGGCAGTTACCTTGTGCATGGCACCCGTCTCCACAAACACGCCGAGAGCGAGCATCATGCCCATCACGAAGAGCATCATCTGGATGACGCCATATTGCAGTACGCGGGGTACACGGCGCTGAATCATCTGCTCGGTATTCATCAGTTTACGGTTGAACACCTCATTGACCACCCACAGTACGGACAACACGCACAGTGCACCGAGAAAGGGACTGAGCTTGGTGATGTTATGAAAGGTGGGAATGAACCACAACCCCCCAATACCAACAAAGAGCATAAGCAAACGTTGCCATACATTGAGCCGGGTGTCGTCGCCACGATAAGGCATCACAATCCATTCTGTCTCAACCTGGTCTGGCAATGTCCGTCCTATAAAGTAGGTGGGCACAAGCCATGCCAAAAGACAGGGAACGATGAGTGAAAGCGAGAAGTTGGTGGCTGTCACTGCACCCATATTCCAAAGCACCAAGCCCGTAGGGTCTCCTATGACGGTAAGCGCCCCTCCGCAATTGGCAGCCAACAACACGGCACTGCCGTATGACAAGCGTTGCCGGCGGTTGGGTACTATGGAATGCATGATGGTCAGCATCATCACGGTTGTGGTGAGATTATCAAGGTTGGCGGAGATGACAAAGGTCACCACAGCCAATGTCCACAACAGCTTCTGACTGCTGCGAGTGCGCATAAGTTGCGAAATGAAGTCGAAACAGCCATTGTTGTTGAGTATCTCCACGATGGTCATGGTGCCCAACAGGAAGAGCACTATCTCGGATGCTTTGCCCACATAGCCAAGAAACACATTTTGGGCGATAAACTGTTTGACATTGGAGCTGGTTGGTTCCTGTCCGTTAAGGAAAACGAAGTATTCAGAACTGTGCATACTGGTCACGAAATCGGTGCCATAGCAGATGTAGAGCACCCATCCGACAGTGCCCGCAAACATGGCCACAGCGGCCTTGTTCACGTTGGTTATGCTCTCGGTGGCTATCAAAAGATAGCCCAACAGCATTATGGCTACAATGATTAATGTCATGTTGTTCTGAATAATCCACGGCAAAAGTAATAAAAAGTTTGTACACTAAAAACTTTGCAGTCGTTTTTTATCCACGTTTAACACGAATTTAATAGAAAAGCGGGATTATTTTCTTTTGAATCTTCGTAGCTGATCGGAATAAATGTTCGTTTTGTCGTGTAGCACACGCAATGAGAATGCCAGACTAACAGTCAGCAGCACAGCCCCCAAGCCCCAGCGCAGCCAACCCTCAATCAAGGTGCACCCATAGACGGCAGCAGCCATCAAGAGTTCAAATGCAAGATAGCGCGCCACGCTCCTACCCCACGTGAAGCCATAGCGATAGTGGCTGAAAAGCGCCTGTACGACAAGATCCATGACCGACATAAGCAGAAGGGCGTAGCCTGTGCCCACCAGCCCCTTACACCGATAGCCCACTGACACTAGCACCACCATGACCACGGCATAGAGTGCTTCCAGGAACAAGAAAGCACGTGAGTCGCCTTTGGCAAGTGGCAAGTAGGCCACAGGCAACTTTACGGCACGCAGGTATAGAGCTATGATGACCACCTGCATCATAGGTATGGCAGGAACAAATTGAGCCGTGAAAAGCAAGGGAAGCAGCAAAGGAAGTAACAGGCTGAATGCCACCATCATAGGAGAAATTAGGAGAAGTGAAACTTCCATCTGACGACAGACAATGATGTTCATTTCGTCAGTACGGTCAGCACAGGCTGAAAGACGAGGGAAATAATCTGTTTCCATTGCAGAAAACACCATGCTGCCATAGGTCATGGTCATCATATAGCCGGCATTGAAAAGTCCCACATCGGTGGTAGACCCGAAGGCGTTGATGGCTATACGCACAAACCAGTCGGCTGCACTGCCGCACAGGGAGGCCAACAGAAAAGCCATGCCCAACCGGACCATAGGACATCCCTCGGAGAGCAATCGGCGAAACAAGCGCCACGATGCACGGAAACGCCAGGGGCACGCCCGGGCCGAGAAGTGGAGGGTGAAGACCAACTGAAGTACTGCCACCGCCAACAGCGAAGCGACAATGCCGTTGACGCCCCATATCCAATAGACAGGCACCGTGACTGCCAAAGCCCACAGAACATTGAGAATGGTGATGGTGGCAAGGGCCGACAACTGACGCATCCCCTTGAGCACTGCCATCTCGCAGCTCACCAACGTGGCAAGTCCCACTGCCGGAGCAAGAATGATGAACGGCAAGGTATAGTCGGCCGATGAAAAAGTGAATCGGCTGAGCCAAGGACTGAACACCACAGTTAGGACAAAGCCCAACACGGAAGCCAGTACTGCCCATGTGCGGAGCACTGCTATGGCATGGCGCATTCGATGGATGTCCGTGGCATCAAAAGCCTGCGACACGCTGCGCACTGCACTGGTGGACAGGCCAAATCCCGTGGCGTCTGTCATCAGTTTCACCGTCGCATTGTAAAGTCCCAGAAGCCCCATGCCCTCAAGGCCAAGAAATACGGCCACGAATTTGTTGCGCACTAACGAGACAAGTAGGCTCAACCCCTGCACACTGCCGAAAACGCCAGTGTACTTCAAGATATGCCGGTAGATATTCTGGTCCTTGTCCATAGGATTGCAAAATTAAGGAAAAGGAATGACATAGCCAATTAATTGAAACGGAAATGTGTGTCTGTTCTCATATATACCTGTAGACCACACTCACGCCTTACCTGCAAAGCCCACACTTTTTTCTCTTTTTATTTTGCTTTCCCGCCAAATAGCCGTACCTTTGCTCATGTATGAAAGACTCCCTCAACATGAAGACAGAAGAAAAACCGCTGGTAAGTTTCATTATCACATACCACAACGAACCCGTAGAAATGCTCCGTCAATGCATCGAGAGTATTCTCGGACTTTCGCTCTCGGAGGCTGAACGTGAAATCGTACTCATTGACGACGGCTCGGACCTATGTCCACTCAACGAACTGGCCGACCTCAACGACAGGGTGCTCTACGTACGTCAACGTAACGGCGGCGTGAGCAGAGCCCGCAACATGGGTATACAGACTTGCTCGGGAAAGTTCATCCAGTTTGTGGATGCCGACGACTACCTCATCCGCAACGCTTATGAGCACAATCTTGACCTCGTGCGCTATCACAACCCCGACTTGGTGCTCTTTAAGGCCACCGACAAGACTGAGGCGGCAACTCCATTCGTGTTGCCACAAGCAGTGAACGGCACCGAATACATGAGGCACAACAACCTGCGGGGCTCGGCTTGCTCGTGCATCTTCCGCCGCGACTTGCTCCACAACCTGCGCTTCACTCCGGGGGTGAAATACGGCGAGGACGAGGAGTTCACCGCACAACTCATGCTGCGCTGCGACCGGGTGCTCGACACGGGCGACAAGGCCTACTTCTACCGCAAGAACTCCACCTCGGTGACCTGCCGACGAGACAAGCGAAGCATAGCCCAGCGACTCAACGACAGCGAAGCCATCATCTACCGGCTCTACGAACGGGCACAACTATTGCCTACTGCCGACAGACATGCTTTGCAACGCCGCATAGACCAGCTCACCATGGACTACATCTACAACACCATGCATCTCACCAAAGACTGGCGCAACCTGAGGCTCAGACTCGACAGACTTTACGACCGCGGTCTCTATCCGCTACCCTTGCAACGCTACAGCAAGAAGTATTATGCCTTTGCACGTATGTCGGCCTCCAAGATTGGCCTGCGTGTGCTCTTCACCACCATTGCCGCTACCAAATGAACAACCAACCCGTCATTTCTGTCATCGTGGTGACCTTCAACCAGGAGGATACCATAGGCCGCACGCTCAATTCCATCCTGCGTCAGCATTGTCGTGTAGGCTTTGAAATCGTGGTAGGAGAAGATTGCTCCACTGATGGCACACGTCGGGTGTGCGAAGCTTATGCCGAAAAGCACCCCGACATGGTGCGCCTGATGCCAAAGGCTCCCAACAAAGGAGTGGTTGACAACTATTTCGATTGTCTGATGGCGGCTCGCGGTCAGTATTTGGCTGATTGTGCAGGTGACGATTGGTGGACGGACGACACCAAACTGCAAAGGGAATACGAAGTGATGCTGGCACACCCGGAGGTGACGCTCATACACACTGGCTGGCAGCGGTTCAACACCAATACCCGACTCACCTCGCCCAATACCTTCGCGCCCTTTCCACAACCCGTCACCGACGGTCACACTATGCTGGAAGCCATCCTCGCCCAAGAGACATCGCCCGTGGTACACCTCTGCACTGCTCTCTACCGCGCCGACACCATACGTCGTGCCTACCGGGAGTATCCTGAGTTTTTCCACGGCAGGCAACTGGGTTGCGAGGACTTGCAGATTGTGTTCTTCTGCGCCCTCCACGGCAGCATTGCCTATCTGCCTCAAGCCACGCTCTCTTACAGCGTAGGCAGTTGCTCGGTGTCGAACGCCCAATGGGGCAATGACGGTGAACGCAGACAGTTCCGCTTTGTGCAGCGCACCGCCCAGCTTAGTCACCGGCTCATGACCCGATTCGGAGTGACACGTACAGCCCTCTCCGACCGTTTTTTTGCCGACAAGCTTTTCGCTCTCCTCATGCACGCTTTCCGTAGCCACGACCGTTCGCTGTTTTCTGAAGCCTTGCAATGCCAAAGGCTGTGGAAGGTCAAGCCGTCTTTTCGCCAATGCCTGCTTTCGTTCATCATGGGGCATGAGTGGCTCTGGATGCCGTGCCTTAGATTCAGGAATCTGGCAGTAAGACTAAAGGCTCTCCTTAAACACTGACACGAAGTCCACGATACCTCCGACTTTCGTCTAAACAGGGATAAATAGAGACCTGAATGAAACTTCTTCCAACAATGTGTGCCACCATAAAAGTATGCCACTAACGATGCATAAGTATGCCACTAACGATGCATAAGTATGCCACTAACGATGCATAAGTATGCCACTAACGATGCATAAGTATGCCACTAACAGGTGCTAAGTATGCCACTAACAGGTGCTAAGTATGCCACTAACGAGCCATAAGTCCAGGCTCTCCGAATAACAAGTAAATACATTACTCTTATCATCAATGTATTCTTCCGTTTTTCCGCAAAGTTTTTCATTATGTTCATTTATGGCTCTTTAAGCTGATTTTCCTTCCGTTTTTTTTTGAAGAAGACTCATATTTTCCTATCTTTGCCGAAGTTACAAAGCGACTATAACATTCCTATAGTTATATAAATAATGTTTACGAGGATAGGAATGGTCCTCAAATAAAAATGCATGTAATTATGAAAAAGATTTTATTTGCAGCAGCCCTCCTGCTCTCTACGTTAGGCGTTAAGGCACAAGAGTCTACAGGAACCTTTTCAATCCAACCTAAAGTCGGCATGACTTTGGCCAACATCACCAAGGGTGACGGCGACATAAAGGTTGGAGCCATAGCAGGTGCCGAATTTGAGTATCAGGCAAACCCGCTTGTCAGCATTTCTTTTGGTGCACTTTACTCTATGCAAGGCTCAAAGAATGATGACGTAAAGATGAACCTTGACTACATCAACATTCCGATTCTTGCCAATTTTTATGTGGCAAAAGGATTCGCTCTCAAGGCTGGAATCCAGCCTGCCTTCAATGTCAGCAGCAAAGTGAAAGCAGATGGCATCAGTGTGGACTGGAACAAGTATTTCAAAGACACTGAGGGGGAAATCAAGACCTTCGATTTCTCAATACCCGTAGGAGCTTCATACCAGATTTCCGACTTTGTGATTGACGCCCGCTATAATTTCGGCTTGACCAAGCTTACAGGTTTATCGGACAGCAAGAACTCTGTGTTCCAAATCACCTTGGGTTATAAGTTTAATCTGTAATCATCAACAGACACATACGGATTTGAATCCTTTACAAGCGAGAACATGAATACGAATAAATGACTTGAAGTCGTATTCTTGCTCTCGCTTGTCGTATTCATGGTTACAGAATAAGTAAAAGAGTAAGCATAAATCAGAACGAAATTGCATATGCATGTACTACCATGTACCTTGCAAAAATTTATAAAACAACGACTATGAAAGTAGAAGAAATCACGACACAAGAACAGTATGACAAGGCGAAGGCAGAACTCCTGAAGAAATATCCGGATATGCCGGCCCCGAAACCCATTGAGTGCTTGAACCTGCTGCTCCGCAAAACTTTTGCCGAGCAAATTATCGAAGGCAAGAAGACCGTGGAGTTCCGCGATTTTTCGGAGTACTACTGCAGCCGTATCCTTGATAAGGATGTCACCAACTGGATCTTAGAGCACGAAGAAGAAGACGAGGACGCGTCGTTCTTTGCCAACAATGTGCGTCCTGTAAAGCGGATTCATTTTCACAACTATAACAACAGCTGGGGATTGGATGTCGAGTGCAAGCGCAATGACTACATGGCCCTTATAGACAAGGATGTCGATTATTTAAGGGAGGCGTATGATTGCCACGAGCTTGATGAAATGCTTGACGACTACAACAAACGGAGTCAAGAGGACAGACCTTCGTTCTTCTATTTCGCCTTGGGCAAGATTCTGGACAAACAAGGGCTGTAACACAAATCTGCTGGTTATGCGGTTTAATTGGGAAGCGTAATGGTATGAGCAGGGACTTTAGATATTACGTGGCATGGCTTCAGAAACAAGAGAAGCGTTTACCATAGGAAACGGAAGACGTCAGCAAACAGGCTATGCGTGGCTTGTGAGAGAAGCCGGGCGTTTCTCGGATACAAGTGACGGTTACGATTCGCAGAGACAAAGAACAGACATTGATTCGTACCATGCACGGAACAGAAACTGCAAAGTACAGCATTACATTCGTTTGCCTGGCATAAAACAGAACTAAAATGCAGGGACATTTCATTTATACCTAATGCTTCCTGCAAATGTCTTTTGAGTCAGCAACATCAGCAGACCGCTATAGCCAAGGATCCGAAGCCTTCAGACCATAGACGGCACCCAACTCAGGAATTGACAATTCATCCATACAGACTTTCACTGAAGACTTCTTCAGTGAAGGTCTGAGAAACGCTTGATACCTTTTACATAATATTGCCACAGAATAGAATAAGGACGACGTTGTGCGATATGAGCCACCTTTGCCTGCGACTGTATAGCTTGGCGCACAGCTGCATAGTCGGCCTTCATTTTGCGGAAGTCGTGACGGGCACGGAGCACCGCTTTGAAGTCGCCCCAACTTCTGCCGAGCACAAGCATTTGGAAAGCAGCCAGATAATCGAGAAACCTTCGCGTGCGAAGCACCGGACGCAGTTCTGACTCAGGAAGATTCTTATAGAGCATCAACAGGTTGTTGCGGAAGTTGAGATAGGTCTTCCGTGGATTGCCCTTGGGCAGTGTGCCGCCGCCCACATGATAGACCGTGCTCTCGGGTATGCAGAAAATCTTGCGACCAGCCAGGTGCAAGCGCCAACACATGTCAATCTCCTCGTTATGAGCAAAAAACTTGCCGTCGAGTCCGCCTATCCAGCGATAGTCTTCGGCACGAATCATCAGACAGGCTCCCGTGGCCCAAAACACCTCCTGGCGATAGTCATACTGTCCATTGTCCTCCTCCACCGATTCAAAGATTCTGCCACGGCAGAATGGATAGCCGTACTTGTCGATGAAGCCGCCACTGGCACCTGCATACTCAAACAAATCCTTATTCTTCTCCGACAACAACTTGGGCTGACAAGCCGCCACTTCGGGATGAGCGTCCATAAACTCCACAAGTGGTGTGAGCCAATGGTGGGTCACCTCCACGTCGGAGTTGAGCAACACATAATAGTCGGCATCCACCCGGGCAAGTGCCTTATTATAGCCCTCGGCAAAGCCCCAGTTGCGATCAAGACGTATAATCTCCACATCCTTGAAGCGCGTCTGGAGCAGACGGATGGAGTCGTCGGTAGAGTCATTGTCGGCGACAATGACTTTGGCATCATCACGCGAGTACTCCACCACCCCAGGCAGATAAGTGGCAAGCATCTTGCAACCATTCCAGTTGAGTATAACTACAGCTACTTTCATACGTTTTTTCTATTCCAATGATACTTTCAAGGCGGTTTTGTCATGATTGAATCCGCCCAACCGAACGGTCACGAGTTGATTGTCGAGCGAGTCGGAAGCCTGTGAGGCAGGCAACTCCACACGCACATAGTTACGGGTGAAGCCGTGCATGGCCTTTCCGCGCGAGGCCTTCTCGAAGAGCACTTCTGCCTCCATACCGATGTGGGCAGCATAGAATGCCTCGGTTTTCTCGTCGGAAAGTTCCAGCAGCCGCTTGCTGCGGAGTTTCTTGTCGCGCTCGTCCACCACATAGGGAATCTTGAGAGCTGCCGTGCCGGGACGCTCCGAGTAGGGAAAGACATGAAGTTGGGTGATGTCAAGTGAACGGAGAAAGTTGTAGGTCTCCTCAAAAAAATCCGGTTTCTCGCCACGGCAACCCACCATAACATCCACACCGATGAAGGCATCGGGAATGCGTTGTTTGATGAGCTGAATCTTGTGGGCGAAGAGAGCAGTGTCGTAGTGACGGTGCATAAGCTTGAGAACGTCATCGGAACCACTCTGAATAGGTATGTGAAAATGAGGCATAAAAGCCCGGCTCCGGGCACAGAAATCAATGATTTCGTCGGTGAGCAAATCGGGTTCTATGCTGCTGATGCGATAGCGTTTGATGCCCTCCACCCGGTCGAGAGCCTTAATCAAATCAAGGAACGTTTCTCCGGTAGAGCGACCGAAATCGCCTATGTTAACACCCGTGATGACTATCTCCTTGCCTCCTTCTGCCGCAGCCTGTTCCGCCTGTGCCACAAGCGAGGCGATGGTCGGATTGCGCGAGTTGCCACGAGCAAAAGGAATGGTGCAATAAGTGCAATAGTAGTTGCATCCATCCTGTACCTTGAGGAAGAAACGGGTGCGGTTGCCACGCGAACAACTGGGTGCGAACGTGGTGATATCTTTGGTTTTCACAGAGTGGAATTCGTGCTTGCCGTCGCCTTCCTTCACGCCACTCCAGGCATCACTGAGATATTGAATGAGGTTTGCCTTTTCGTTGCTGCCCAACACCAAGTCTACACCGTCAATGCGGCTCACCTCCTCGGACTCAAGCTGTGCATAGCAACCGGTGACCACAATAAAGGCTCCCGGATATTCTCTCACCATACGATGGATGGCCTGTCGGCACTTGTGGTCTGCAACTTCGGTAACCGAACAAGTATTGATGATGCATATATCTGCCGACTCACCCTTATCTGCGGTACGCACGCCCATGTCCTGAAGCAGGCGACCGAAGGTTGAGGTTTCTGAAAAATTGAGTTTGCAACCCAAAGTATAGTAGGCAGCTGTTTTGCCTTGAAAGGCCGAAGAATCTATCATATATATAATAATGTATATTTTGAGGTGCAAAGGTAGTGCAAATGAGTGGAATATAAAACTGTTTCACCATTTTTATTTAGTTCATCCAAGATTTGGAACAATGATTATACAAATGTCATTTGTGCTGCTATCCATACAGTCCAGACATAGCAATCATCTGTACACCAGTCATAAATCCGAGAATACTTTGTTTATTTGCACTACAATGGTGAGAGCCACATCCGCCGATTTTGTTTACTTGAATGTAACAGAAGGCGTAATGATTGATGTCTTACGCGCGCGAACGCGCACGCGTAAGTTTTCAAAAAATCACCACTATCTATCACTAATCACGTTTAAAGAAACCTAACAATTTGACAATAAGCAATATAGCAAAAGTGATAGATACGTGATAGATACAAAATAATCCATCACTCTATCACGCTTTCAGAGCGTAAGAAAAGTCGACTGACTAATGTTAAAACGGCTGACCAAAATCCGTCCGACACTTTGGGCCATGAATGCCCACGACCTGTGACTTCATTACCCGGGTCTTGGACTTCCAGTAAACGTGACATTATCGATGCGTTACCCCGCCTTTCGCTTGACCATCCGGAATTGAGAAAGACAAACTATACTGCAGTATGGGATTTGCTGGGAAGAGTCCACTATTGCTTCTTCAGGCGAAAGGTGCAGTCTGGCATATTGCCGGTATCTGAGGGCAAGATGGGTTGGGACGGGAAACAAACCAGTACCCGGCCTAATTTATAGAACTTAAGTAACTGGAAATAGTCTATATCAACACACCTCCCGAATGGACCTATCATTTCGCCATACCTCATCACAACTTCTTAACCCGTCTTGTCTGAATCCGTATCAAGGCTACTACTGGAGCTGAACCGCCCCATAAACACCTGGTGTGCACGAACACTATCGACAAAAAACTACCCTCCAAGAATGGTAGCCGAATGGTATTTTACAAGTTTAACATTTGTTTAACTTATATATATAGCTGATATTCAACCGTTTACAAATTTGTTACAAAAGACGGCGAAAAAAAGTTAGTCAAAAGTGAACAACGTATCAAAAAAATACTTACCTTTGCAACGTTTTAATAAACAAATGATTGTTTTACAGATTTAAAAAGCAAAGAAAATGAAAAAATTAGTTTTAATGTTCGTAGCTATCGCAGCTATCTCTTTCGCATCTTGTGGTAACAAAACAGCTCAGGCTCCTGCTCAGGACTCTGACTCTGTAGCTGACACAGCTGTTGTTGATACAACTGTTGCTGATACAGCTGCTGCTGACACACTCGCTAAGTAAATTCGATAGTTCGAACTGAAAAAACGAGAGAAAACGACCGTTAAGGCTTTGCCTTAACGGTTTTTTCGTATCTATCGGACAAACTTCAGAACCTGAAGCATGGCAAATGGGTTGCCAGACCAAAGCTCAAATTGTTGCCTCCCCCCCATCTATGCATACTAAAAAATCATCCTAAATTTGGACGGGCAATAATACCGGCCTAAACTTAAGATGACTTTTCTTTTATAAATGACAACCCACTTAGAACAGGCACGGAATGCCTGTTCAAGACAAGGTTGCACACCATGTTTCTATCCTTTCTTATAGAAACGCTTGTATAAATACTTAACCATAAAGTAGACTACAGCCAGGGCAACAAGCGTCATAATGACCACCTTGATATATTCTCCATACTCAAGAATCTTATCGTTGAGTTGCTCCTCGGGCACAAACGAATGAAGCCACCAACCAAGTGTGGCAAGGATACAGTTCCATGCACCGGCACCAATGGCTGTATAGAGCAGGAAAGTCCAATAGTTCATCTTGGCCAATCCGGCAGGAATAGAGATTAGGTGGCGAATACCCGGAATGAGTCGTCCGGTGATAGTTGCCAACTTGCCGTTGTCATAGAAATATTTCTCACTCTTTTCCACCTTTTGCTGGTTGAGCAGACAGAGCTTGCCCCAGCGGCTATTGGCAAAGCGGTAGATAATGGGGCGACCCAGATAGTAGCCCGCCACATAGTTAATGGAAGCTCCGATACAGGCCCCCACTGTGGCTGCCAGTATGACGAGCCACACGTGAAGATTGCCGCCAGCCGCATGATAAGCAGCCGGAGCCACCACCAACTCGGATGGCACAGGAATAACAGTACTCTCAAGGAGCATGAGCACCAGAATGGTGAAGTAATTCAAATTGCCCAAAAGGGAAGATAACCAAGTCATTGTTCTTGCTTTAAATGATTAAACTAAAAGAGAGAAGAAACCTACTGTTTCTTGCCGAGGGACAAGACGCCTATTCTTCTTCCTCCAATATTTTCAAAATGGAAATTGCCTTGTTTTCGTCTTTCTCCATAGCACGGTCACGAAACTCCTCATACTCTGCCTCATTCTTGCATTTCTTGGCAAAAACTGCCTTTACGGCAAGCAACTCGGCGGTATACTCGCTCTCCGGATGAGCAGCCAAGGTCTGACTGACCTCATAGTTGCCTATCTCGAAGAAATTGCCCATATAGAAACTCGGAGCCATACGCACCATCATGTCGATGGGCCAATGACTGCGACGGAGAATCATGTCGTAGACCAGGCAGCCTTCCAACGGTTTGCCGGACTGAACATAGATGTGGGCACGAACAAACTCCACGTCGTCATCTTTCCACACCTTGAGTTTGCCCAATTCCTCCACGTCTGCCATGGCCTCATCAAACTTGCCCAAGCCAGCCAACGTTGTAGCTTCGGTCTGCAGAATGTCGGCATAAATAGACTTTTCATGGATATGGTTGACATAGCGCTTGGCCTTTTGGAGGAGCTCAAGAGATTTCGGCAAATTATCTTCTGACTCACAAAACAATGTATAGGCCAACTGGTTGAGCACTGCCGGCGACGCCGGATAGGCATCGAGATAACGATTGTAGCACTCCTCTGCCTCAACGTATTTTCCCGCAGCAACAAGGATGTCTCCCTTGACAAGCAACGCATCGAGATTGTCAGGATCTATTGCCAAGGCATAGCCGTACGATTCCGCAGACTCTTCCTTGCGCCCAAGATCGTATTGTATCTTGGAGAGTTCCACCCATCCCGCACTCGAGAATGGATTTTTCTCCACCAGCTTTCCGAGCACGTCGCTGCAGCCTTCCCAATCGCCTGCCACCCGCTTAACCTCTGCGAGAAGGAGGATATAACGCTCGTTTTTTTTGTCTGGCATGCGCTGAAGCCATGTGCGGGCAATGTCGGCATAGTTGAAATTGAGGAACAAGCGGCAGGCATCCTCCACATAATTGGCCACCTCCGTGTCTCCCCACACCAGGTTAATATGATCGGCCAACAATAGGCTCGCCTCGTCGGCCCGTTTGCCATAGACAAGCCATTCGGCCTTGTCGAAGACAAAGTCGTCGGATGACTTGTCGGCAATGCTCTCCAGCAGTTCACCCGCCTTTTCCATGTCGTTCTCCTCAAGGATGGCATAGCGTACGAAGAAAAGCGTGACAGGATCAGAATGGGGATAGACGCTTTGAGCGGTGTCAGCCACTTCCTTGGCTGTGTCGGGCTCACCATTCTCATAATAGTACTGCGCCAAGTCGGCAAAGTCTTCGGCCCCAAACTTGGGGTATCGGTTTTCTTTCTGACTGTTCTCGTACTCTTCCTGGAGTTTTCGGATTTCCCTGTCGTTGCTGTATCGTTTCATAATTAAGTTCCATTTAGCTGTTGAGATCGGGAAACATGAGATTCCCGAGAGGTATATAAAGAGGAAAAGGCTCGGCCACCGTGCGGAAGATGCACACTTGTGAATCAACGTCACCGGTAGTCGAACCTTTCTGTCTTACTAAGGAAGGGTTGAGGGATTACCCCACACTTGTGTTCGTTTACTTGTTCTGCTTAGCCCAGGTATCCTTCAGCCCCACGGTTTTGTTGAACACCAAGTGCTCAGCAGTGGTGTCAAGGTCGGCCATGAAGTAGCCTATGCGTTGGAACTGAAGATACTCACCGGGCTTCTTGGTGGCTGCATAGTCTTCCACATAGCAGTTGCTGATGACTTTAAGCGAATCAGGATTGAGCAGTTCACGGAAATCACGCTCGTCGGCAGAAGGGTTCTCCACATTGAAGAGACGGTCATAGACTCTCACTTCAGCCTGCTGACAATGGTCGGCCGAAACCCAGTGAAGAGTGCCTTTCACCTTACGATTAGCACCCTCAAGTCCGCTCTTGCTCAAAGGATCGTATTCGGCCTGTATCTCCGTGATGTTACCGTCGGCATCCTTGGTGCAACCTGTGCACTTCACGATGTAGGCATTCTTCAGACGCACTTCCTTGCCGGGCGTCATACGGAAGAATTTCTTGGGAGCATCCTCCATGAAGTCCTCGCGCTCTATCCATAGGTTCTTGGTGAACTTAATAGTGTGGGTGCCGTCTGCCTCATTCTCGGGGTTGTTCACGGCTTCCATTTCCTCCACCTGTCCATCGGGATAATTGGTAACGACGAGTTTCACAGGGTTCACCACTGCAGAAACGCGGCATGCTTTCTTGTTCAAATCCTCGCGTACAGCGGCCTCAAGCAATGCCATATCGTTGAGGGCATCAAACTTGGTGTAGCCGATGCTGCGGATGAACTGGCGGATGCTCTCTGGCGAATAGCCACGGCGACGCATGCCGCAGAGCGTAGGCATGCGAGGGTCGTCCCAACCACTGACGAGATGTTCGTCAACCAATGTGTGGAGTTTGCGCTTGCTCATCACCGTATAAGTGAGGTTGAGGCGATTGAACTCTATCTGTCGTGGACGATTGTCTGTGATGTTGTCGGCTGTGCCATCCATTTCCTTGAGGAAGTCAACAAACTTGTCGTAGAGCGGACGGTGAGGCACAAATTCAAGTGTACAGATGGAATGGGTAACGCCCTCAAAATAGTCGCTCTGTCCGTGGGCAAAGTCGTACATGGGATAGCAGTTCCACTTGGTTCCCGTGCGATGGTGCGGCGTGTGGATGATGCGATAGATAATAGGATCGCGGAAATGCATGTTGGGGTTGGCCATGTCGAGTTTGGCACGCAGCACCATGGACCCCTCCGGAGTCTCGGGCTGGTTCATCTTCTCGAACAAAGCCAGACTCTCCTCTACCGGACGGTCACGATAAGGTGAAGCCACACCAGCCTCTGTAGGAGTGCCTTTCTGCTTGGCAATCTCCTCTGCCGACTGCTCATCTACGTAGGCATGACCGTTCTTAATCATCCAAACGGCAAAGTCCCAAAGCTTTTGGAAATAATCGGATGCATAGAACACATTGCCCCAATGGAAGCCAAGCCAAGAGATGTCATTGAGAATATTCTCCACATACTCGTTGTTCTCCTTGCTTGGATTAGTGTCGTCGAAACGAAGGTTGCAAACGCCGCCAAACTGTTCAGCCACACCGAAGTCCATGCAAATGGCCTTGGCATGTCCAATGTGCAGATAGCCGTTAGGTTCTGGTGGGAAACGGGTCTGCAGTCGGCCTCCGTTTTTACCATTCTCAAGGTCTTCCTTCACGAATTGTTCAACGAAGCTAAGACTACGCTTCTCTTCGTTAGTATTGTTCATTTCTGTAGTTGCCATATAGTGTTATATATTTTTCTGCAAATTTAGTCAAAAATCCGCAATTATGTTATGTGAAAGAGAAAAAATACAAGAAGAATTGCCAACGAGCCACGAATGACGGCCCCCAAGAGGCTTTCCTTCCTTGAGTAATTGAGAGATTATCCGAATTTATGTTATGTAACATATAAAAACATTTGCCTAATGCAAAAAAACGTTGTACCTTTGCAACCGTTATCCTGAATACAATCTTTTTACCTTAGAATGCTAATACCTATTGAGATTGAATGTCTGCCTCTGCGAAGAGGCGGACATTTGCATTTTTATAAGGCTTCACTTTGCCCTTCCATCATTTTCATGCATTATGCTCCTTACAAAAGGAACGGCATCTCTATCCATGGAAGAACGAGATGCCGCATATAAAAAGAGATTTTTCATTTATTCATGAATCGGGCTATTTGCGTCTTTGGCCTCAAATACCTGACTGATGCCCTGCTCCCTGTGGCAGACACGCACCTCGATGCCGAACTTCTCATGTATGTGTTCCGCCAAATGCTGGGCCGAATAGACACTGCGATGTTGCCCGCCCGTACATCCGAACGAGAACATCAAACTGGTGAACCCGCGCTGAATGTAACGCTGCACATGGTGGTCCGCCAATTTGTAGACACTATCCAGGAAGGTGAGGATTTCTCCATCGTCTTCAAGGAATCGGATGACAGGTTCATCCAACCCCGTAAGTTTCTTGTAGGGTTCGTAACGTCCTGGATTATGGGTGGAACGGCAATCGAACACATAGCCTCCACCATTTCCCGAAGGATCGTCAGGAATGCCCTTGCGGAAACTGAAGCTGTAGACACGCACTACAAGAGGTCCCCTACCGTCGTACTTAGAGTATGTAGCGGGACCATCCTGAGGATTAGACTGATAGACATTGGTTTCTGCGGTTCTGTAACCGTCGGAACGATTGAGCACAGGCTGGTCGATGACGGTAAACTGGGGCAGTTCGGTGAGGCGACGCAGCATGTCCATCATATAGGGGTAAGGAAAACATTTCAACTGGCACAGTTCACGGAGATTCTGAATGGCTGCCGGAATACTGTCAAGGAAATGTTTCTTGCGTTCAAAGTAACCCCGGAATCCATAAGCACCGAGAACCTGAAGCGTGCGGAAGAGAACGAACAGGCTGAGCCGCTCCACGAAATGGCGTTCGGAAGGCACCTCGGTATAATCTTTCAACGAGTGATAGTATTCGTAGACCAGTTCTCTTCGCAATTTGTGAGAATATTTGGCTGAGGCCTGCCACAGGAAAGATGCTACATCATAATAGTATGGTCCCTTTCGGCCGCCCTGAAAGTCGATGAAATATGGATTACCCTTGGCATCAAGCATCACGTTGCGCGCCTGAAAATCGCGATACAGAAAACTGTCGATATGTTCGCTTGTCAGATCCTTTGCAAAGAGATGAAAGTTAGCCTCCAACTTAAGTTCATGAAAGTCAAGTCCCGTAGACTTGAGGAAGCAATACTTGAAGTAGTTAAGATCAAAAAGCACGCTTTCCTCGTCGAACTCAGGCTGAGGATAGCAGTTACCCCACTCCAATCCACGAGCTCCACGCATCTGCATGTTAGGCAATTCGCGGATCGTCCGCTTCAAAAGTTCTTTTTCATAGGCATTGTATCTGCCTCCGGCATCCCGTCCACCTTTTATAGCATCAAAGAGCGACACCTCACCAAGATCACTCTGAATGTACCTCAATTCATCGTCACTCACAGCCAGCACTTCTGGCACGGGCAATCGGCGCTCACGGAAATGATTGGCCAGGTAAACAAAAGCGTGGTCTTCATCACGACTAGTACCCACTACCCCAATCACAGTACTCCCATCGGCGGCGGTGATGCGGTAATATTGCCGATTGCTTCCGGAACCTGCAAGTTGCTGTATATGAGCAGGAGCCGCTCCGGCCCAATCGGCATAAAGTTTCAGTAATTTGTCCATAATTTCCTTTATTCTATCTCTTCATTCTTTTTCCGGTGTTCATATTGAGCCAAGAGTAGGTCGATGACAAGCAGCAGGATAACGATTCCTAGCGTCATGAAAAAGGAATCGGTGAGGGCGTAAATGCCGCCACACACCACCAACATAAGAATGAGATGATTGATCTTGATATTCTGTTTCATACGGCAAAGGTAGTGCAAATCAAGTACAACTCAAAATAAATGAGAAGGATATTCCATATAGACGCCCAAAAAAGGTTATCCGGAATCTGGAGTGACACTTGATGTCAGTCACTATCTGAATGGCATAGATTCCTTCCGAACCAGAACACGGTCATAAAAAGCCCCTGTTGCAGCTTGTTAGTGGCAGACTTATGATGCGTTAATGGCAGACTTATGATGCGCTAATGGCAGACTTATGATGCGCTAATGGCAGACTTATGATGCGCTAATGGCAGACTTATGATGCGCTAATGGCAGAC
>CAKPUA010000004.1:0-181885 GCA_934191235.1 uncultured Prevotella sp.
TGATGCTGATGCTTTTTGCTGTTGCTATGTTCATGTCTCTTTGCTTTTATTGTTTGTACTCGCCCTATCCCTATTCCTGCGTCCGTTCATTTGTCCACACTATATATAGATGTGGAGTGAACGAAGTCATCGTCATGGAATTATGTTTCTCCGTCTATCAGTGGGAGGCTTGGATAGTTGTTGGGCAGACAGTATTCGTTGCTTGACGACTTCACCACTTTTTTGTTTGCCAACAGATAGGTCAGCAGTTTCGATAGGGTGGTTCTGCCTCTTGCAAATCCAATCTCGCCATATCCCTTGTGCAATGCTGTCAACACGTGTTCGTAACCAGACACAATCTGGTTATGGAAGGCGATAGCCAAAGCTTTCTCGTGCTGTTCTTCTGTGATGTCCCCAATGGTCATTTTTACATTTCTGCCTTCTCCTTTCCCAAACTCGTAGTCGGCGATACCAACAGGTAGCCCCTCTTCATTTATCTTGAAGGCAAATGGCTCGAACTCTCGGTCTCGCAGACTCAATGGCTTCACCTCGCTGGCATTGGCGAGGGTTTGGCTCTTGGCGATAACCAGTACGGTCTCTGCTTTGTTGTTCAACTCGGTTCCAATATGTCCTCTCACGTTATCGTCACTCTTGTTCAGATGAAGCACACAATGGATGTGCAAGTTATACACACTCGACCATTGCATCAGTTTGTTGATGATGCTTACCGACTCAGCTGGGTCGTTAATGTCCAACATCAGGTCTCTGATGCCGTCGATAATCACCAGCCCACACCCTTGCTCTTGCTCCAGGGCACGTTCTATCAGTTGCAGACGCATCGTTGGGTGATATTCCCTCAACCCATAGAACACCAGATTGGCGGCATTCACATCTTGCTGCATCCCTGCCAGGCGCAGTATGCGCTGCATCACCACATGGCAGTGATAGCGGCTTTGTTCCGTGTCTATATACAGTATCTTGCGCTTTCCTTCAGGCAGACAGGCTCGGTATTTCAACACTTGCCTGTTGCCCAACGAGGCTGCAACGATTGCCGATACATTGAACGTCTTCCTACTTTTCGCTTTTCCTGTCGAGGCACTGAAGTTTCCCAGTGTGGCGATGGTCGAGTTGTCCACCCACATGATTTGTGGCGGCACCTGATAGGTCTCGTCTGCCAATATTCGTGAGGCTTTCAGCAGCTCGTCCAGCACCTTTCCATTGTCAGTCTGACATTTGCTTTGTTCCATAGGCATCATGGCATGTCATTGCTTATGTTCTCACCGTCCACATTCTGCTCCTCTAGGTTATTGCAAGGTGACTCTTCGGAAACATTCGTGTTCATGTTCTCTTGTTGCATACCTTTTCTCCGGGCAGGCCGGCTCTTCACCCAGTCGATTATTTCCTGTCTGCTGAAGAATATGGTTTTCCCACTTGGCTTATAGTGGGGGATAGCCAATGTTCTGGTCAACTTATACAATTGGCTCTCTGATATGCCCAAGAACTCTTTTGCCTCTTTCACGGTCAGGATTTCTTTGGCGGCAAACAGATGTTCTTCCATTTGTTCCATTCGTTCATGTAGCTCCTCGATGTCGCCAAGTTGTCTGAATGCATTTTCCATTTGCCCAATTCGTTCCAGTATTCTCAGTATTGCTGGTACGATTTGCTCTGCCGACAGCTCTTCCATGGTCTCTGTTCGCATGGGTGGAGAGGCCGATGCTACCTGTTGCTCGTTTCTCACTAATTGTTGATTGCTCATATTGTTCGTTTTATAGTTTGACATCAGTAAGGATAATCCTTTTTCTTGTTGACGGCATGGGATGGTTTCATGCCGTTTCTTCTATCACCATCCGCATTCCTGTGGCAAAGTTACCCCTTTCACTACGAAAAAAGGTTGATGGATGGTTGATACCTTGGCAGTATCAATCCATCTATCAACCTTTCTTGTTGGCATATTCTGGTCTTCTCCTCAGATTATTGCCATTTTGTTATTTCTTTCACCATGTTTCTGATGCAAGCGTAGATGCTTCTGTCCGATGCTTTTGCCTTGCACAATGCCGATGACAGGTCTGATGATTTCATGATTTTCCCAGTGGAAGATCGTATCAACTGATGAGCTGCCATCGTTTCCTGCCATTGCTTGCTAATCAGTCCATTCTCGCACAGGGTGTCAAAGTAGTAGGCGACGACTCTGTTGTTTCGTGCCACCAACGGCTTTTCCAGCATGCAGTCAAACAGTTTCTGAATCTGTACTTCATTCACATTTTCAGTGAACAACTTCAGGGTGTTCATCATTTCCACGATGCGCCCAATCAGTCCGTCCTTTCTCGCCAGTTGTAATGATGATGCACCATTTCGTTTGGTAGCAGGGATATAACTCACTACAGCCCCATGTTTTTCTGTCGAAACACTCTCATGAGATAGTCCTACTTGTGTGGTTCTGATTACCGTTACTTCTGTCGTGTTCAACTCGTGGATGAGGAGGTTGATGTCTTCTTCTGTCATTTCTCCTTTCAGGAAGAACTTCTCTACCAGGTCCTGTCTCGTTTCCAACAAATCCTCCACCATCCCCATGTTCTTGCGGTGTTCGTTCATCACACGAACATCCCAACTGCCACTGTATCGATGACTGTTCAGGAAGTCCTTCACATAGCGGCCATACACCTTCTTTCCTTTTTCAACTTCCTCCAGATAGGAGGTCTGCGCATCTTTCACCAATGCGATGATGTTCTCTGCTTTTCCATGTTCCATATACTTTCTCACAGGGCAGTATTTACAGGAAGGTAAAAAGAGAGAACGAGCCTTGTTTCATTCTCATTGCTTCTTTCTTTTAGTTTATACAAATTTACTATATCACTTCTTTACTATGATATGTATTGACTATAATGACTACTTACTATGTTACTACCATACTATTTGCATGCAATATGTGTCGTACTCTTCCAACAGCTATCCACGCGATATCACTTTTCTTCCAATGGTTGTGCTGCTTCCTGCAAAAACTGCAAGCTGCACCGTCATATTCTCTATTGCAGTTTCTCATATTCGCCTCGTTTTATCTTTCTGACTACGTTCATGGTCTGCAGGTCTGTCAGCGTGTACATCACCGACCGTTCCGACAGTCCCATCTCTTCACCCACCTTCAGTGCGTCAGCTGTTGTGAACTTCTGTTCCAAACCATCCAACAATATCTTCTTTTCTGGTTTTATGCTGTCTATGGTCATATACTTTTGAAGTCTTGCATAGCATTCTTCAAAATAGTCGCTCAGTTGTATGGCTGCCTTGACAGATTCGATGTCAACATAGTCATTACCAGCTTCTTCGCAAGCCCATCGCATCATCTGTATCACCAGTGCCAGTCGAGCCGTGTTCAGATGGGTCTTCATAATCCTTCCGTCTATCAAGGCATCGTCCTTGATGTTGTTGATATACTCCACGGTTTGATTCCTCCATTCGAAGAAATGTTGCTGCGCATCCGGGGTGAAGTTGATAACTCTTGGTACAACCATTCCTGTCTCCTCATCATAATGGCAAGGTAAGGAAAGAATTGTGTTCACCACTTTCTCCCATTGGTCAAAACATCCTCTGCCGTCATATCCGTCTTCTGTACCATGCAGTTGCCATGGACTGATGGTGTGCCTCTTGGGATAAGAAAACAGTATGCGGTCTATCAGTCCGTTGTCGCCATACCCCTTGTCCACCAACTCATGCACTCGCTTGGTCTGGGTTGTTCCGATGATGTTGATGCAGGGTTGTTCGATATGGACAGGTATGTCCAGACTGCATCGGGTGATGTCCAGTGGCTTTCCGCTGTGTGCCGTCAGCAGTTGCTCTATCAGTTGGCCCTTGCTGTATTGGTTCACGGTGTTGAACATACCCATGATCTCATCTACGAATGCTACAATGCCTCGCTGGTTCACATTATGCGCTTGCATCAATGCCTCGGGGGTGAAGTCCGAGATAACAGTCCTTTGCAGGATAGGTATCTCTGGTATCTCCGATTGCGAATAACTAAACTTCCTGTTCTTCCTTTTTTCCATAAACAAGGAATAGGCTTCGTCATCTTCCTTGTATTTCTTCAGCAACTGATAGTCGTGCGCCCGAATGGGCTTGAAGGCAAAGTCCAAGGGTGGTGTCTTACCAACGCCCGGTCGTCCTACCAGGATGATATACAGGATAGGACTGCTTGTCCAGCATCCCTTGATTCTTATCTGGCAGGTGTTTCCTATGGCGGTGGCCACTGCAGATAACATCGACACCAACAGGTAGTCTTGATTGTAGTTCTCATATTCCACCAGCACCTTGGCCATCTCTTGTATCTTTACAGGGAAAGCCCCCAATGGAATTGTTGTCCCATCTTTGTTGGCATCTTCGAGTTTTTCCCATGTAATCTCTTTTTCATCCCTGCTTTTGTTTTTTTTGATGCCACAGGTGTTTTGATTGATAGTATCCATGCCATTCTATATTAGAATAATGGTTTGCGTTTTTTCTCAATGAATGCTTGGGCTTCCTCTTCGATCTCTTTGATATAAGGATTATAGCCCTCATGCAACCATTTGTCAACTTCCGATTTTCTAAATCTTAGCGACTTTCCTTTTTTGTGGAATGGAATGATGGCGTTGCTGGTCCATCCATACACAGTCTGCCGGGCAGGGTGCTCTGGCAGATACTCCCTCAATTCATCCACGGTGAACCATCGGTCGATAGGCTCCTCTACGGTCGGAATGATTTTGTCCATCTTGGCACACAACTCTTCCAGCTTGGTCATCATCATTTGGGTGACTCTTGGCAGGTCTTCAAATCTGATTTCTTCTGTCATCTTATCACGTTTTTATGGTTATTACTATATTATTTGTCATCACGATTTCTGGGTGCAAAATAACCATAAAAATCAATACTGATGGTCTTATGATTCCCATCAGCATCCGTTTCCATAATCGAAACATAATTCCATAACCTGCCAACCCCTTATTTCGCCCTAACTTCTTCATATCCCCCAAAACACAACTTTTTCATGCTCCGCCTACATGATGACTCTCATCATAAGCCTCCCATAAGACCACCATAATAGGTACGCAACCCCGATTGCTGCTAACGTATCTATATGCAACGAGCCACTTATGACTTATTCACAAGTGGCTCGCAAGGCAATTGGGTTATCTCGTTTGATTATCTCGTTTGATTATCACATTTGGCCATCTCATCAGGCTCTTTAGTCTGACTATCTCGTTTGAAGATTTCGTTTGGTCATCTCGCCTGATATTTTCGTTTTACTATCTCGTTTGAAGTTTTCACCGGATATTTTCGTTTGGCTATCTCGTTTGGCGATTTCCTTTGGCTGTGTCGAAACAGCATTCTCGATTACCCTCAGGAAATATCCTCTTCAACTATTCCAACTCTTTTTCGTTCAGATTTATCTGGATGGCATTCGCTGCCTTTTCCTTTTTCTCATCTATCACTTTCGCATATATCTGTGTTGTTTTCACATTGGTGTGTCCCAACATCTTGCTCACGGTATAGATGTCCGTACCATGCGCCAGCTGGAGTGTAGCGTATGTATGTCTGAAGCAATGGAAGGTTATTTTGCGTGTGATGCCAGCTGCCTCTATCCATCGCTTCAAGGGTTTGGATATCCAAGCCGGGGCGGGCAATCCTGCAAAGACCAACAGGTTTGGGTCTTTGCGCTCACCGCACAGTTTATAGGCTTGCTCCGACATAGGCATGTATTCTACGCCCTTTGTCTTCTTTTGGGTGAAGTTCAGTCTGTATGAATTGTTTATCTTCTGCACCTCCGACCATTTCAACTTCTGGATGTCGCAATGTCTCAGTCCGGTCAATGCCGAGAACAAAGCAGCCCTTTTGATGATTGGGTTGTCGCATGGTGTCGCTGCCAATGTGTTCAGCTCTTCTGTTGTCAAAAACTCTCGTCGGCTTTCCTGTTCCTGGATATTCTTGCTTTTGGCTGCTACATCGATGGTCAAATAACCGTCGATGAAAGCCTGGTGCAACGCAGCCTTGAATATGGAGAAGTAGGTCGCTGCTGTATTCTGAGATATGGTACCGCTCTTGCCACCGCCTTGCGGAGCCGTTGTTATCCATTGCTTGAAATCCTCTATCAATCTCAGGTCAATTTCCGAGAAGAGGATAGAGTCACCTTTCGCAAACAGTTTCAACAACTCATACACACGTTTCCAGTTGACGATGATGGATTTCGAGCCGTTTCCATGTCTCTTTTCCGATACATACTTCACATATTCGATAAAGTTGCATTTCGAGCGCTCGTTCTGTTCCGCCTGGGCAGCTTCCACATCCGTGTACAGGGCGGCATTGTCATATTCTCGTTGCCTTGCCTCCCGTATCTTGTCTGCATACAGACAAGCTCGTTGGTCGGCGGCAGACTTGCATTGTATCACACCGTTCAAATCACGTTTCGGCATATATGCCTCCTTGCCGTCAGTCCCTCCACGTGTCGTCTTGGTCTTGTCCCATAATGGAGTTGTCACCACACGGTTGATATTCTCTCTGATGCGCTTTGGCTTGCCGTTCGCCTTCTCGTACACAGGGTACGACTCGACAACGAGATACCACTCGTTGGCATAGCGAGATTTTCTCAGTTTCACCGAAACCTTCGTATTATGGAATGTCCTTCTCATATTCTTTATTTGTATAGATTGTCAATTTCATACTTTGGAACATACACATAGTTTCCAATCTGTCGTGTTGGAATACCATATTTCCGGATATGCAGATACACTGTACTATCGTCAATTTTGTACTTCTTGCTTATCTCACCAATAGTATAGCAGTTCTCTGGTTCCAAGTTATAGAGTTTGGGCAATCTCTTGACTGGTTTCTTGTCAAAGTTCCTTTTGGGGAAATATTTCTCCAGTTCCTTTCTGCTCACCCGGATGAGTCGAACCCCTAAATTGATGGACGGAATGCTTCCGTCATGAATATATTGATAGAGCGAAGTCCTGCTCACAGAGTACATCGCCACCGCCTCAGGAACCGTGATATAGTCCCTGTCATCATCTATTTGTTCCGTCAACTCTTGAAGCTTTTTCAGCTTCTTAGCCTCACGTTTGCGTCGAGTGTACGCTACTTGTCCACATTTCTCCGAGCAGTAGCGAGACTCCAGAGTCTTTGCGAAAAATGGATTTCCGCACACCTCGCACCTACGTTCCATTTGAAATTTAGCCTTACCCATGTTATGCTTGTTTTTTACCCATTTACTTACAGTTTTTAACGGCATAGACGCTTAAGTACAAATAAGTCCGACCTTATAGACGTTTAAGTCCTGTGCCAAATATGTGGCAAATATACGGCTATTTTCTGAGTTGACCAAATTTATTTAGAATTGTTAAGAAACAGAAAAAGCCGTGCAACTCATTGAGTTACACGGCTTTCTTATAATTATTTTATTAAGCCTTACGATATTTTTATCGACCCTATTTGACCTCCTCAAAGTCGGCGTCTTGGATGTTGTCGTTCTGCTTTGTGCCGCCGTTGTCTGTCTGTGCACCAGCGTTTGCTTGACTTCCAGCGCCTGGTTGTGCTCCACCCTGATACATTTGGGCTGAAGCTGCCTGCATCACTTGGTTAAGGTTGGCAATTGCAGCATCGATAGCTGCAGTATCACCGGCCTTGTGAGCATCTTTGAGCTGTTGGAGAGCTTGCTCAACACCTGGCTTCTTGTCTGCAGGAATCTTGTCAACATTATCCTTAAGGAAGTTTTCGGTGGTGAATATCATCGAGTCAGCCTGGTTCATCTTGTCAATTTTTTCACGTTCGGCTTTGTCGGCTGCAGCATTCTGTTCAGCTTCGGCTTTCATACGGTTGATTTCATCTTCACTCAAGCCTGAAGAAGCTTCGATTCGGATGGCCTGTTCCTTGCCTGTGGCCTTATCTTTAGCACTCACATTGAGAATACCATTGGCATCGATGTCAAATGTTACCTCAATTTGTGGAACACCACGGCGAGCTGGCGCAATTCCTTCAAGATTGAATTGACCGATGCTCTTGTTTTGTGATGCCATTGGACGCTCTCCTTGCAAAACATGGATTGTTACGGCCGTTTGGTTATCCACAGCTGTTGAGAATGTTTCGCTCTTCTTGCAGGGGATGGTCGTGTTGGCGTCAATCAGTTTGGTCATTACGCCACCCATTGTTTCGATACCGAGGGTCAGTGGAGTGACGTCAAGCAAAACGATGTCACCGACACCACCTTCTTTATTCAAAATGGCACCTTGGATGGCTGCTCCTACAGCAACTACCTCATCAGGATTAACACCCTTGGAAGGTTCTTTGCCGAAATAGTTCTTGACCAATGTCTGAACCGCTGGGATACGGCTTGAACCACCAACGAGAATAACCTCGTCAATATCAGATGTGCTCAGTTTGGCATCTTTGATGGCATTCTGGCATGGAATAAGACAAGCCTGAATCAGATTGTGGGCCAACTGCTCAAACTGTGAACGGGTTAATGTCTTTACCAAGTGCTTTGGCACACCGCCTTCTGCTGTAATGTAAGGAAGGTTGATTTCTGTGGATGTAGTACTTGACAATTCTATCTTTGCTTTCTCGGCAGCTTCTTTCAGACGCTGCATAGCCATAGGATCTTTGGAGAGGTCAATGCCTTCGTCTGCCTTGAAACCATTAATCAGCCAATCTATGATTACTTGGTCGAAGTCATCACCGCCCAAATGGGTATCACCATTGGTAGAGAGCACTTCGAAAACGCCACCACCGAATTCAAGGATTGAAATATCGAAAGTACCGCCACCGAGGTCGAATACGGCAATTTTCATATCTTTGTTTGCCTTATCTACTCCATAAGCAAGTGCTGCGGCTGTTGGCTCGTTTACAATACGGCGAACGTTAAGTCCTGCAATCTGTCCTGCTTCTTTGGTGGCCTGACGTTGTGAGTCAGAGAAATATGCTGGTACCGTGATGACTGCATCCGTTACCTCTTGACCGAGATAGTCTTCTGCCGTCTTCTTCATCTTTTGAAGAATCATGGCCGAAATTTCCTGAGGAGTATATTTGCGGCCTTCAATGTCTACACGTGGATAACCGCCCTCGTTGACTACAGAGAATGGCACACGGCTCACTTCTTTGGCACTCTGTTCATAGGTTTCGCCCATGAAACGCTTGATGCTATATACCGTGTTCTTTGGATTGGTAATAGCTTGACGCTTGGCTGGATCTCCAACTTTGCGTTCGCCATCTTTCACAAATCCCACTACGGAAGGTGTGGTACGCTTGCCTTCACTGTTTGTGATAACTACAGGTTCGTTGCCCTCAAATACGGCAACACATGAGTTTGTAGTTCCTAAGTCGATTCCAATAATCTTTCCCATAATTATATCTTTTTTATTTGTTATTCTTATTAATGTTGTTTTTATTACTGTGGCGTGTGCTTAACATGTCGCAGTTCGATTCTTTCATCAACAAATCGTATGCCAAGAGGATTTTGTGTCAATTAGCTGTCAGCGTGTGTGACATTGTGGCATAATCGTGGCAGAACAGGAAAGATGAAAATCCCTCACAACCGTCGCGGCCATGAGGGATTATGTTCTTATAAATATTTAGGAATAAGGTTATTCATTCGCGTGTTTATCGGCGATGGCAGCCTTGATGGCAGCCTCGAGTTCCTCGCATAGTTCCGGGTTGTCGCGCAACAGGGCCTTAGTGGCATCACGTCCCTGTGCCAGTTTCGAGTCATTATAGCTGAACCAACTGCCGCTTTTCTTGATGATGTCGTATTCTACACCGAGGTCAACAATCTCGCCGACCTTAGAGATGCCTTCTCCAAACATGATGTCGAATTCGGCCTTGCGGAATGGGGGGGCTACTTTGTTCTTGATAACTTTAACCTTTACATGATTTCCCAGTATCTCATCACCCTCCTTGATTTGTGAAGACCGGCGGATGTCAAGTCTGACACTTGCATAGAATTTTAATGCGTTACCACCGGTCGTGGTTTCAGGATTGCCAAACATTACACCGATCTTTTCGCGCAATTGGTTGATGAAGATACATGTCGTATTGGTTTTGTTGATGGTACCGGTTAGCTTACGCAGGGCCTGACTCATCAAACGGGCTTGCAGTCCTACCTTGTTGTCGCCCATATCGCCCTCGATTTCAGCTTTAGGGGTTAGGGCTGCCACGGAGTCAACCACCAATATGTCTACGGCTGATGACCGGATAAGTTGGTCTGCAATTTCCAAGGCCTGCTCTCCGTTGTCTGGCTGTGAGATGAGCAGATTGTCTACATCAACGCCCAGTTTGCTTGCATAGAATCTGTCGAAAGCGTGTTCTGCGTCAATGAATGCAGCAATACCGCCATTTTTCTGCGCCTCTGCAATGGCGTGGATTGCAAGTGTGGTTTTACCGGAAGATTCTGGACCATAGATTTCAATGATTCTTCCGCGTGGATACCCGCCTACACCGAGTGCCACGTCGAGGCCTATACTGCCGGTAGGGATTACTTCTACGTTTTCAATCTTCTCGTCTCCGAGTTTCATGATTGATCCCTTGCCAAAGTCTTTTTCTATCTTTGCCATGGCAGCTTGCAGAGCCTTGAGTTTGCCCTCTTGTGCTGCATTGGCTGTTCCATTTGTTGCTTCTTCTTTTGCCATATCTTTTAGATCGTTTTTATGAGTTAAAGTTCCAAGTCTCCGTCCTTTATTTCATGCCAAGGTAATCCTTGCTTTCCGAGCTGTTCCATGAAAGGATCCGGATCAAATTCCTCAACATTCCACACTCCCGGACGACGCCACAGTCCCTTGAAGAACATCATGGCTCCAATCATGGCCGGTACACCTGTGGTGTAGCTGACACCCTGCATTCCAGTTTCCTTAAAGGCTGCCTCGTGTGAGCAGTTGTTATATATATAATAGGTATGCTCTTTTCCATCTTTTATGCCTTTTATGCGGCAACCGATACTGGTTTGTCCTTCGTAGTTGGACCCGAGGTCTTGTGGGTTTGGCAATACTGCCTTGAGGAATTGCAAGGGCACGATTTTCACTTTTACTTTCTGGTCTGGATTGTCTGCCAAAGGAGCCTCGTATTCTATTTCGTCAATACGAGACATGCCGAGGTTTTGTATGCAATCGAGATAGGTGAGATATTGCTGGCCAAAAGTCATCCAGAACCGGGCGCGCTTAATGGTCGGGTAGTTCTTTACAAGACTTTCAATCTCTTCGTGATGCAGCAGATAGCTCTCCTTTGGTCCTATTTCTGGATAGGTGAGAGGCTTGTGGATTTCCAGAGGCTCCGTCTCAACCCATTTGCCGTCTTCCCAGTAAAGGCCTTTCTGTGTAATTTCCCGGATATTGATTTCCGGGTTGAAATTAGTGGCGAACGCCTTGTGGTGGTTGCCGGCATTACAGTCTACTATGTCAAGATATTGAATTTCGTCAAACACATGTTTGGCGGCATAGGCGGTGAAAATGCTTGTTACACCAGGGTCAAAACCGCATCCCAGAATAGCGGTGAGTCCGGCATCTTCGAAGCGTTTTTTGTAGGCCCATTGCCATGAGTATTCAAAGTGGGCCTCGTCTTTTGGCTCATAGTTGGCGGTGTCAAGATAACTGCAACCACAAGCAAGACAAGCGTCCATGATTGTCAGATCTTGATAGGGGAGGGCAAGATTGATGACCAATTCAGGCTTGAAGTCATTGAACAATGCCTTGAGCTGTTCCACGTCATCTGCATCAACCTGAGATGTCCTGATGTTAGGATTGCCGATAGCTTCCACAATCTTGTCGCACTTTGACTTCGTACGGCTGGCAATCATGAATTCTGTAAACACGTCAGCGTTTTGTGCGATTTTTACCGCTGCAACTGTTGCGACGCCACCGGCGCCAATCATTAATACTCTTCCCATTTCTGTATGTTCGTTTTGTTTTGTTCTTTTTAAAAGGATACTGCCGTTTTTAGCCTTCCAGTTCGTCTGCTCTAATACCCAATGCATTCATTAGCGAGTATCCCAAAATCTCTTGTTTGAAGTTTCCTCCAGGCAAAGGCTGCATGCTGAACACTGTGATATGTTTGTCTTCGTCGACATGTCGCAGGGCATGTTGTATTTTGGCATACAATTCTGCGTCTTCCGCATTGGGTATTACCATGATTCGTTTGGTGTCACCGCTGTTTGCAGCGGTTTGTAGAATGTCGATAAAGAACTCGTTAAACGACACGAATTCTTCTTCCGCGGGTAATGATGTGAGGATAAACTCGCCAAGTCTGTCTTTGAATGCTTTGGCATTTAAGTCTTCATCAAAGTTGCCAGGATGAAAGTTGCTCATGTCTGTTGATGACTTTTTATGGATGAATATAGCCTGACATTGATGTTCTCCTTCGCGAAGTCCACCGTCAAGAGCGATACAGTCTATCCATCTTGCAGTGTCGGCAGGTGGTATGCGCCGGCCTATCATGCGTTCAAAGTTGACGATTAGGTCAAAAGCTACGTGATCCACGTAGTCAGCATCCGCAATAATTACATTTTCGCTCCATTTGATGTGAGGGTTGGCACTGTTGTTCATAGTTGCAAATTTACATATTTTTTCCGACTCGTCGAAAAGAAAGAAAACATATTTTCTTTAATATTCCAATTTGTTTTGTGTATATATAGTAAAAAGGCCTGTCCGGAGTTTTGAGTGATACCTGATGCTGCAGTATCTGAATGGGCGTAAATCACTCTACAACAGATACGGTTACAACACAGTTCGGTTATAGTTCGTTAGTGGTAAACTAACAGTGTGCTAGTGGTCGACTAAGGGTATGTTAATGGCGGACTAACGATGGGATAGTGGTTGACTTGCACTTGGTTCCACTGTATAGGCACTCATTGCCACTTCCGTGGGCAACGAGTGTCCAAACGGCTGGACAAATTGGGGAATATTCTAATTTCACTTTCCAAAGGAAGAATAGGTGATGGAAGTGATAGATATAAAACCATCTATCACTTATCTATCACTCTGCTTATCTTGCTTGTAATCAGTAAAATAATGTCGGATATCAAGAATGGTGATGGATTGCGCCCTTAAATCGAAAAACTTTTCGTGCGCGCGTAAGGAATGTCCTTCAAACAAGGAAGTGAGAGGGCTATACTATGTTAATGCTTTGATGGCAACCTGTTTTTTGCATCAATCCATACTTTGAAACCACAACTGTCACTCCCTATTCAGAATGAGCCTAATAAAAGCCGTATGTCTCTGCTTTTGTCATAACACTTAGAGACATACGGCTTCTTTATGTTTTTCAAATGATGGTTTGAAAGCTAATGTTGTTACAGTTTGGCCAGTTCTACGACCTTGTCTACGGCTGCAGAAAGGCCATCCACGTTCTTGCCACCAGCGGAAGCATAGTGGGGCTGTCCGCCTCCGCCACCTTGAATCAATTTAGCGGCTTCGCGTACCATCTTTCCGGCGTTGAGCTGACGGTCTTTGACTAAATCGTCGCTAATCATAACGCTGAGTAATGGCTTTTGGTGAGCATTGCTTCCGATGACCACGAGCAAGTTATCGGGTTTCGCCTCGCGCAACTTGAACACAAGGTCTTTTGCTGCTTGTGGTTCGATGGGGAGAACTGCGGTGATGACATTTACTCCGTTTATGTTCTTGGCCTTTTCCAACAAACTGTTTTTGGCACGTTCTACAGCTTGCGCCTGGAACTGTTCAATATTCTTTTTCATGCTTTCGTGCTCGTCTATGTACTTGGCAATGACACTCTTCAAGTCTTTTGCATTGTTGAAAAGTTCACGTATGCCACGCATTGTGTCTTCCAAAGTATAGAGAGCTTCTTCACATTGTTTGCCTGTCAGCGCTTCAATACGGCGAATACCTGCAGCGACGCTGCTTTCGCTTGCTATTTTAAGCATGCCGATGCGCCCGGTGCTCTTGGCGTGTATACCGCCACAAAATTCAGCAGAAGGACCGAATCTGACAACGCGCACCTTGTCGCCATATTTCTCGCCGAAGAGAGCTACAGCTCCCAACTTTTTGGCTTCTTCTATAGGTGTATCGCGATGCTCGTCGAGTGGATAGTCGGCACGGATCATCTCGTTGACCATTCTTTCTACGGCACGCAGTTCTTCGTCTGTTACTTTCTGGAAGTGAGAGAAGTCAAAGCGCAATGTGTCTGCTGAAACATATGAACCTTTCTGTTCCACATGTTCACCCAATACCTGTTTCAATGCATAGTCAAGCAAGTGAGTGGCTGTGTGGTTGGCAGCACTGGCTTCACGCTTGTCGGTATCGACGCATGCCATAAAGTCTGCTTCTGGAGCGGACGGCATTTTCTTGACGATATGGATGCTTTGGTTGTTCTCGCGTTTTGTGTCTACAACCTCGATTGTTTCGTTTTCGCTTACAAGCACTCCCGTGTCGCCGACCTGTCCACCCATCTCGCCGTAAAATGGTGTGTAGTCAAGAACCACTTCGAAGAATACGTTTTTCTTTTGGGTCACTTGACGATAGCGAAGAATGTGACATTCATATTCCGTATAGTCATATCCCACGAACTGCTGTTCTCCTTCACGAAGTACAATCCAATCACCATTTTCTACTTGGGCTGCATTGCGGGCACGTTCTTTCTGCTTCTGCATCTCTTCATCGAATTGCTTCTCGTCAACAGCAAAACCATTTTCGCGACAAATGAGCTCTGTCAAGTCGAGTGGAAAGCCAAATGTGTCGAATAGACGGAATGCCTGTATGCCGTCTAACGTGTTCTTGCCTTCGGCCTTTAGTTGGTCCATAGCTGTGGAAAGCATATTGATACCCTTTTCCAGTGTGCGGAGGAAGGAATCTTCTTCTTCTTTCATGACGCGGCTGATGAGCTCCTGTTGAGCTTTCAGTTCGGGATAAGCTTCGCCCATTTCACACACAAGTACAGGGACGAGCTTGTACATGAAGGCGTCTTTTTGGCCGAGGAAAGTATAGGCATAGCGTACTGCACGGCGCAAGATGCGTCGTATCACGTAACCTGCTTTTGCATTGCTGGGCAACTGGCCGTCGGCAATGGAGAAAGAAACTGCCCGCAAGTGGTCGGCACAGACACGCATGGCAATATCCGTCTTTTCGTCTTGTCCATACTGCATACCTGAGATGGCGCAAATCTCTTTGATGATTGGCTGGAATATGTCTGTATCGTAGTTGGAATGTTTGCCTTGCAAGGCGCGTACAAGACGCTCAAATCCCATACCCGTATCAATTACATTCATGGCCAAAGGTTCCAACGAGCCATCTGCCTTGCGGTTGAACTGCATGAACACGATGTTCCATATTTCGATGACTTGTGGGTCGTCTTTGTTCACCAGTTCACGGCCTGGAGTCTTTGCCTTTTCCTCAGGCGTACGAGAGTCAAGATGAATTTCCGAGCAGGGACCACAAGGACCGGTGTCGCCCATTTCCCAGAAATTGTCGTGCTTGTTTCCATTGATGATATGGTTGGCAGGCACATGCTTGGCCCAATATGATGCAGCTTCATCATCCCGTGTCAAACCTTCTTCTTCTGATCCCTCGAAAACTGTAACATAAAGGTCTTCAGGATTGAGATGCAACACGTCGACGAGATACTCCCATGCATAGTCTATAGCCCCCTCTTTGAAGTAGTCGCCGAAACTCCAGTTGCCGAGCATCTCGAACATGGTGTGGTGGTAGGTGTCGTGTCCCACTTCCTCCAGGTCGTTATGCTTTCCGCTTACGCGCAAACACTTCTGCGAGTCTGTGCGTCTGCGTGGTTCAGGGTCACGCGTGCCGAGGATGATGTCTTTCCACTGGTTCATTCCCGCATTGGTAAACATCAATGTGGGATCGTCCTTAATAACCATAGGAGCTGATGGTACGATGGTATGTCCTTTCGACTCAAAGAATTTCTTGTATGAGTCGCGGATTTCGTTTGCTGTCATCATGTTTATTTTGTGCTTTAATTATAATTTCTCTATAAAAGTTTTGCAAAGATACTTTGTTTTGACTATTTTTGCAAATTATTTAATATTAGTTTGATAAAAAGGTGTGATTTATGGCATTGAATACTGATAAGAATCTGAAGTTGTATTATTCTATCAAGGAGGTTGCGCAAATGGTAGGCGTTTCCGAGTCCACGTTGCGTTTTTGGGAGAAGGAGTTTCCTTATCTCAAACCCAAGACGAATGCCAATAACGTCAGGCAGTACACTGAGAAGGATATTGAACAGGTGAAACTCATCAATAACTTGGTCAAGGTGCGTGGCTTTAAAATTGCCGCCGCAAGAAAGTTTATTAATGAAAACCGTTCAGGCGCAGACAAAAGCTCCCAGGTGCTCACTACTCTCATCTCGGTACGTGACCAGTTGAAAGAACTAAAAAAAATGGTCGACGGGTTGGTGTGACATTCACCTCGCCGTCGACCTGCTTATGTTTTAGATGATATTATTTTCCTAACACGTTTTTGATGGTCACGGAAGCCACTTCCTTTTTGGTGAGTTGGCGTGACCATGCTGCGCGTTGTTTTCCGGGAGCTCCAGCTCCGCTATTGTTATATTCTTCATAACGCGTCGTTTTCTCGTTCTCCTTGTTCCGCCAGTTGTCCCATCCCAATGGGCAGATATGGCTTCCCATCTCGCAGTTCATGAATAACGTGTGGGCATAGGGGCGCCATGGACGTCCAAGGTAGACTTTGTCTACTCCGGGTTCGGCTGTCAGGCGACAGTGGTTGAAAATGTATCCGTATTTCTGTCCTTGTGGTGTTGAGGCAGCCGTGATATAACTGTTGGCCTTGCTGTGCAGCTCACAGTTTTCGAACCATGCAGTAGAAGGGCCGAAGATAAAGTCGGTGGTGCCTTCAATGTAGCAGTTGTGAAAGTAACAGTGTGTACCGGGAGTTCCTGTGTAGATGGTGTCTTGGTTACCCAATATGCGGCAGTTCTCAAACGTCAGATTGTCGCCTTCCGTGTGAATGCATACTGCTTGTCCGAGTTTTGCGGCATTGTTTTCAATGGTGATGTTCTTAATGGTGATGTTGGTACCTTCGATTTTCAAAGTATATGTTCTGAAGGTTCCCATCTTTCGTTCGGTTCCTTCCAACCGGAGATTGGCGTGGTCGTCATAGGTAATGATGGTCTTGTCGCGGTCTTCTCCGCAAATAGTGATGTTGGTGAGCCATGAAGGCACGATAAGCTTTTCTTTGTAGACTCCGTTCTTTACATAGATTACCTTTTGATATTCCATAAACGCCCGGCAGACCTCAATGGCTTCGTCTATAGTGCGGAATTCGCCTGTGCCATCCCGTGCCACAACAATCGTGTCTGGGTTGTCATACTTGTTGGCGGCTATCAGGGAAGTTAACGAGAACAGCACGGCCAATAACGTGAAAAGTCTTTTCATATTTCTTGTTGATTAAAGTTACATGATTTGTTGCACCTCTTGCAAGTCGTTGATGCCTTTCAGGTTAGACATGATTACCTGTACGTCATCTCGGTCGTGAACACGAAGTTCTATAAGTCCGTCGAATATGCCGTCGTCCGTAGAGATGGTTATCTTCTTGATGTTCAAGTCCAGTTTGTTGGATATGACTTCTGCCACATCCATGAGCAGCCCCTTTCTGTCAATACCGCGTATCTCGATGGTAGCGTCAAAGAACATCTGTTTGTGCATGTCCCATTTGGCGTCGATGATGCGGTTGCCGAAACTTGTTTTCAGTTTGGCTGCTACATGGCATGCCCGTTTGTGTATTTCTATATGTCCCTTGTTGTCTATATATCCCAGAATGTCGTCGCCGGGGATAGGGTGACAGCAGTTGGTGAATTTATATTGGTTAATGTTCTGCTCGCTGATATAGATTGGCTTCTTGCGGTTAAAGTCTTTACCCACCACAAAGAGGGAGTCGTTTTTGCTCGCCACTTCGGCCTCTCTGTGTTCCTTTTCGGTCTTGACCTTCTCTTCATTCTTGTGTCCGATAAAGGGCACGAACTTGAGCCAATTGTTGGTGGCTCCTTGCTTTTTTTTCTTTTCTTGCAGTTCTGCCAAGTCGTTGTCGCCGAGAATGATGGTCTTGTTGCCGAGGGCAATGTAGAAGCTATCGTGCTTTTGGATGTCGTGCATTTCGCACAACTTGTCCAGAAGGGCCGGCGTCATTTGCAGATGGTTGTTTTCCAACCACTTGTTGAGGATGGTTTCTCCTTGTTTTTGTGTTTCCCTTCCCTCACGTCTGAGTATGGCCTGGATTTTGGCTTTGGCTTTGGCTGTAGACACAAAGTTTATCCAGGATGGCTGAACGTGTTGCGCTTTTGACGTAAGAATTTCCACTTGGTCGCCACTTTGTAGCTTATGGCTTAGTGGTACCAATTTATGGTTTACTTTTGCTCCTATGCAGTGGCTGCCTATGAACGTGTGTATTTGAAACGCGAAGTCGAGAGCAGTACACCCGGCAGGCATCGTCATGATTTCTCCCTTGGGAGTGAATACGAATATTTCTGAAGCAAAGAGGTTCAGCTTGATAGCATCAAGGAAGTCCATGGCGTCTGGTTGTGGGTCATCGAGAATTTCCTTGATGGTGCGCAACCAGTCGTCCAAATCGCCTTCGTCTTCGGTTATTTCTCCGCCTTCTTTGTATTTCCAGTGGGCAGCGAAACCTTTTTCTGCCACTTCGTCCATGCGGTCGGAACGTATCTGTACCTCAATCCACCGTCCCTGTTTGCTCATTAGTGTGACGTGAAGAGCCTGGTAGCCATTGGCTTTGGGGTGGTTAAGCCAATCCCGCAGTCGGTCGGGGTGCGACTTGTAAATCTTGTTGAGTGCCACATAAATCTGGAAGCACTCGTTGATTTCGTTGTTCCTGTCATGCGGGGTGAAGATGATGCGCACTGCCAGTATGTCATATATTTCCTCAAACGTGACGTGCTTGTTCTGCATCTTGTTCCAGATAGAGTAGGGGCTTTTCACACGAGCCTTGATCTCATATTTCAGTCCCATTTGGTCCAGGATGGCTCTAATTGGGTCTGTGAATTGCTTGAACAGAATGTCGCGTGATTCCTCAGTAGATCGCAGTTTGTCTTCTATCCGTTGGTAGGCATCCGGGTGCTCATAGCGGAAGCTCAAGTCCTCAAGTTCTGTCTTGATTTTGTTCAGTCCCAGTCGGTTGGCGAGTGGCGCGTAGATATAGAGTGTTTCGCCGGCTATCTTGTACTGCTTGTTGGCAGGTTGGCTGGCAAGCGTGCGCATGTTGTGCAGGCGGTCGCATATCTTGATTAGGATTACCCGTATGTCGTCACTCATCGTGAGCAGCAGTTTCTTGAAGTTCTCTGCTTGTGCGGAGGCCTTGTCACCAAAGATGCCTCCACTGATTTTGGTTAATCCGTCTACGATTTGGGCTATCTTGGGTCCGAAGATGTTCTCTATGTCTTCTACTGTGTAGTCCGTATCTTCCACCACGTCATGGAGAAGGGCAGAGCAGATGGATGTAGAGCCGAGTCCGATTTCCTCGCATGCTATCTGTGCCACGGCAATGGGATGCATGATATAGGGCTCTCCAGACAGACGACGTACGCCTTTGTGGGCTTGGCGCGCGAAGTTGAAAGCCTTGGTGATGAGGTCTACTTTCTTGCGGTGACGTGATGCAAGATATGTGTCAAGCAGATGTTGGAACGCGTCGTTGACCATTTTCTCGTCTGCCATGTTGGGCTGGTTGTCTGTCTTTTGTTCCATAGGTGAGTCCTCCTATAATATAATAATGTATATTCCTTTTATGCTCTGTAGTGTGGTAAATCCGTTATTTCACGCGGAGTTTCTTGCCGGCTCTAATGTTGGAACCGCTGATGCCGTTGAGCTGTTTGAGCTTTTTCACAGTAGTCCCGTTGCGGTGTGCTATCTCTGAGAGCGTATCGCCTTGCCGTATTGTAATGCTCTTGCCGCTCTTGCTCTTCTTTTGCTTCTTGCTGTTCTTGTTTCTTGAATGTCTGCCAGATGATTTGCCTGACGAGGAGTGTGAACTGCTGCGTCTATAGGTCGGAGCATCATTGTTTACAGCCACAATGGCACGCTTGCTGAGCAGTTCCTCCTCACGGTAGTTGTAGATGGAATCCTGTTTGTCTATAAACTCATTGATATAGTTGTAGGGCAGTCTGAGGTCGGAAGGTTCCGATGAGCCACACACAATGTCTCGTCTGTATTGTGGATTGAGTTCTCTCACCTGGTCTATGTCGAGGCCGAGCACTTTCGCAATCTGTTCAAAGTGAATGTCGCGGTTCACCAACACAGTGTCTGTCTTGACGGGCAGGTCGGTGAGCATCGGGCTGATGTTGTGGTCGCAGTAGTAGGTCATGATATAGTTGGCGGCAATGAAAGCAGGCACATATCCGCGTGTCTCTTCTGGGAGATAGGGGTATATTTGCCAATAGTCCTTACTGCCTGCCCGGTGAATGGCCTTGTTGATTTTGTCTGGGCCACAATTGTAGGCTGCTATGACCAGATTCCAGTCGCCGAAGATTTTGTATAAATCCTTCAGATATCGTGCTGCTGCATAAGAAGCCTTGACCGGATCGCGGCGCTCGTCGATGAGAGAGTTGACCTTGAGTCCATAGCGCTTGCCTGTAGCCAGCATGAACTGCCACAAGCCTGTGGCTCCTACGCGTGAAACTGCCTTGGGGTTAAGGCCCGACTCGATGACAGGCAGGTACTTCAGTTCGAGCGGCATGTCGTAGGTCTCGAGAGCCTGCTCGAATACCGGCATATAGAAATTGCTTGCACCGAGCATGAAGCTCACACTGCGGCGACGGCGACCGCTATAGAGGTCAATGAATTTCTGAACCACATTGTTCCATGGCATCTCTATGATGGTTGGCATGCGTTTCAGCCTCTGCTTGTAAACCTCTTCGTCGAACACTGGGTTTACATCACGCATGTGGCTTGTTGTGTCGGGATGCAGGTAAGCTCTTGAATGATAGAGGTTGAGCAGGCTGTCAATCTCGTATGTCATGGATTCGGGCAGGTCTATTTCCTCTTCCTGTCCTTTCTCGTTGGTCACTGTAATGGTTTCGTCGTTGTAGTCCTGTGCTTGCATGGTGCTGTTTCCAGCCAGGAGCAGCAAGGCTGCCAACAATATGTTTTTTGTCTTCATTTATTTCGTTTGCTTTCTTTTTCTTGTTTGTATGGTGTTCCTGCCAAGCCTGCAGCTTGTCTGAGGCTTGCGCAGAAAGAGTTTGGGGCGTTTCTTTTAGAAGTTGAGGCTACACTGTATGCCTACTGCCGAAGACTTGATGGGATTCCGGGAGGCCAGTGCCGACTTGTCGGTGATTACTTCCGGAGCCACACGCATGGTCAAGTCTTTGGAAATGTCGAATTGTGAGAGCGATGCGTCTACGTAGGCATCGATAACCGAAAGGGCATACACGCCGATGAGACAGAAGAAGCTCAAGTCACGATAGCGCCGGTAATAGTCTTTGCGGCGCTTGAACAGATTCTTGTAACGTTCTTCGTTTTCTTCGGTAATTTTGTTGCCCAAGTGCAGAAACTGGTTGTAGCTCTGCGTGTTGGGGTCGTTGTCCATGATGTCTATGTAGGCCTGTGAGTAGTCGTGAAACATTTGGTTGTTCCACTGCATGGCGTAGATACATCCCACGAAACCTCCATAGATGATGGGCAGTTTCCAGTATTTCCTGTTGTATATTTGTCCGGCTCCAGGCAGTACCAATGCCAGCCACATGGCACGCTTGGGGTCAGGAGCCCAGGTTTTCCAGTCGCGTTTGGGCTTGGCGGCCTTGCTGTCTTTCACCACGACACTCTTTCCCTCAAGTTCCTTTTCTTCCTCGGCGTCAAGTTTTGCAAGCGAGTCGGCAATGTTGACCATCTTGCCGTCTTTCATTTCAAACTGCATGGCCTCTTTCTTCTGGCTGGTGGAGTCCACCTTCACCACGTTGACTTGTGCTTGGCTTGCGCTTGTGGCGAACAGGAAGGCGAGCGTGAGTTGTACTGTCGTTAACCTTATGTGCATCTTTTCTGCTTATTGCTCCTTCATTTTGTCGAATGCTGCCATGATGTGTTCCAGTTCTTCCTCGTTGGCGAAGGGAATGGTTATTTTTCCCTTGCCCTTGGGCGAACAGGTCATTTGGATTTTGGTGTTGAGGAAGCGGCCGAGCTTTTCTTTCAGCACATTGAATTCTTCGGGCAACTTGGCTTTGGCTTCGATCTTTTTCTTGGCGGTCTGTATGTCGTCGCCACTGTTGAGTTGCTGCACCATTTCCTCGACCTTGCGCACGGAATATCCGTTTTTCTGTATTTCCTTGAACAGCTTGATTTGCAGTGATGGACTGTCGAGCGAGAGAAGCGCACGGGCGTGTCCCATGTCGATTTCTTTCTTTTGCAGTGCCATCTGCACCTGTGCGGGAAGTTTGAGCAGGCGGAGATAGTTGGTGATGGCGGTGCGGCTCTTGCCCACACGCTCCGACACTTTTTCCTGCGTCATGCCTGTGTTTTCGAGCAGATGCTCGTAGGCCAGGGCTATTTCGATGGCGTTGAGGTCCTCGCGCTGTATGTTTTCCACGAGCGCCATTTCCATTACGTTCTCGTCCTTGATGGTGCGTATGTAGGCAGGAATGGCCCTAAGTCCTGCCAACTGCGATGCGCGCCAACGTCGTTCGCCGGCGATAATCTGGAATTTGTTGTCGGCCACCTGCCGCAAGGTGATGGGCTGAATGATGCCAATCTCGCGTATGCTGGTGGCAAGTTCTGCCAGTGCTTCCTCGTCGAATTCGCGTCGAGGCTGGTTGGGGTTGGGCTCTATCTGGTCGATGGCTATCTCGTTGATGGTCGAGCTTCCTCCGGTGCGCACGCTCTCGGTGGAGATGAGTGCGTCGAGTCCTCTGCCCAGTGCATTGTATTTCTTGTGTACTGCCATTGTCTTTTTCTTGTTTACGTATGTTAGTTGTTCCTGCTGATAATTTCCTTGGCCAGCCTAAGGTGGTTTTTCGAGCCTGTCGAGTCTGCTTCATAGAGGATGACAGGTATGCCGTGGCTCTGGCTTTCACTGAGTTTCACGTTGCGTTGGATGACGGTCTTGAACACCAGCTCCTGGAAGTGTCGCTTCACCTCGTCGTAAATCTGGTTGGCAAGTTTCAGTCGGCTGTCGTACATGGTGAGCAGGAAACCCTCAATCTCGAGCCTGGGATTGAGCTTGCTCTTCACTATTTTGATGGTGTTGAGCAGTTTGCTGATGCCTTCAAGTGCGAAATATTCGCATTGCACGGGGATAATCACGGAGTCGGCTGCCGTGAGCGAGTTGACGGTAATGAGTCCCAAAGACGGCGAGCAGTCTATCAATATGTAGTCATACTCGTCCTTGATGCTGTCGAGCATGTTCTTGATGACCATCTCCCGGTTCTGCAGGTTGATCATTTCTATTTCCGCTCCCACCAGGTCGATGTGGCTTGGTATGATGTCCAGACCGTCGATGTCGGTGGTATAGATGGCGTCGCGCACGTCGGCATGGTCAATGATGCACTCGTAGAGTGAGCAGTCCACTTCTTTCAGGTCCACGCCGAGTCCGCTTGAAGCGTTGGCCTGCGGGTCTGCGTCTACCACGAGAACGTTTTTCTCAAGCGTGGCAAGTGATGCGGCCAGGTTGATGGAAGTGGTGGTTTTGCCCACACCGCCCTTTTGGTTGGCTATTGCGATTATTTTTCCCATTGTGTTCTGTCTTCCTTTCGTCGTTTGAAGAAATAGTTGTTTGCAAAGTTACAAAATCTTTGTGAAACATCGTTCAATTAAACCTTTTTTCGTACTTTTGTGGAGCTAATTCAGAAGAAAAGGAAAATATGATTGACAACAAACCGTTTATATTGATTTCCAACGACGATGGCTACCATGCCAAGGGCATCCGCCAGTTGGTGGATATGGTGTCGGGTATAGGGCGTGTGCTGGTCGTTGCTCCCGAAAGCGCGCGCAGTGGTTTCTCGTGTGCTTTCTCTGCCACCGAACCGCTACGGCTCAAGCGCCGCAAGAGTATCGGCGAGGCTGAGGTGTGGTCGTGCTCGGGCACGCCTGTTGACTGTGTGAAGATTGCCCTCGACCAGCTTTGTGGGGGCGTGAAGCCCGATCTTGTCATAGGCGGCATCAACCATGGCGACAATGCTTCGGTCAATTCCCACTATTCTGGCACCATGGGTGTCACGCTTGAGGGGTGCATGAAGTATATCCCGTCGGTGGCTTTTTCGCTCTGCGACCATAGCGCCGATGCCGACTTTGAGCCGTTGCGTCCTTATGTGCGCAACATCGTGCAGAAGGTGCTCGCCGAAGGATTGCCTAAGGGTGTATGCCTCAATGTTAACTTTCCGAAACTCCGTGAGTTCAAGGGCGTTAAGGTGTGCCGTATGGCGCAGGGAACGTGGGGAAATGAAGTGGAGAAGCGGCAGCACCCTGCCGGCTACGACTATTATTGGATGACGGGGTCTTACACCAATGACGAACCTGACTCCATAGACACTGACAACTGGGCGCTCACTCACGGCTACATAGCCATCACGCCCACCACCATTGACGTGACGGCCTATGAGGCTATGGAACTTGTCGGCCATTGGAACCTGTAAACGCAAATCATGAAATATTATCTTATCGTAGGCGAGGCGTCGGGCGACCTGCATGCCTCCCACCTGATGCGCTCCTTGCGGGCCACAGACCCGGATGCCGATTTCCGTTTCTTTGGAGGCGACCTGATGTCTGCCGTGGGGGGCACACGTGTGCGCCACTATCGTGACCTGGCATATATGGGTTTCGTGCCTGTGTTGCTCCATCTGCACACCATCTTCCGCAACATGGCGTTCTGCAAGCGCGACATTGTGGAGTGGGGGCCTGACGTGGTCATTCTGGTGGATTATCCCGGTTTCAATCTCGATATTGCCAAGTATCTGCACAGGCATACCGATATTCCTGTGTACTATTATATTTCGCCCAAGATATGGGCCTGGAAGGAATACCGCATCAAGAACATCAAGCGCGACATCAGCCAACTCTTTTCCATCCTTCCTTTCGAGGTGCCTTTCTTCGAGCAGAAGCACCATTATCCCATTCACTATGTGGGCAACCCCACCGCCGACGAGGTGCGTTCGTTCCGGACTCGCTATCATGAAGACTTCCGTACTTTCTGCCGTCGGCACGCTCTTGACGCTTCGCGGCCGGTCATAGCCTTGCTCGCGGGTAGCCGGAAACAGGAAATCAAGGACAACCTTCCCTCCATGATAGTTGCCGCCACAGGCATGGGCAACTATCAGCTGGTGCTTGCCGGTGCTCCCGGCATTGACCCCGACTATTACGGTGCTTTTCTTGAGGGGACGGATGTGAAAATGGTTACCGACGACACCTATGCCCTCCTTTCGCATGCCACGGCAGCCCTTGTCACCAGTGGAACAGCCACGCTCGAAACGGCCCTTTTCGGAGTGCCGCAGGTGGTGTGCTACGAAACGCCTTTGCCGACGCTTATAGGTTTCCTTCGCCGCAAATTGCTGAAGGTGCGTTTCATCTCGCTGGTCAACCTGATTGCCGACAGTGAGGTGGTGAAAGAACTGGTGGCAGACACTTTCAGCGTGGAGAACATACGCCGTGAACTTCAGGTTGTGCTGCCCGGTGGCGAGGGCCGTGAAACGATGCTTGAAGGATATGCTGAGGTGGCGCGGCGGTTGGGCAACGAGGTGGCTCCCGACAATGCTGCCCGTATCATTTATCGGCTTTTGAGGAAGGAATAAGATCGACGCACAGAGAGTTGCCTTGGCTGTTGCTTCCTTCCGTGTCTACAGGGGCAGATGGTCTACCCCCGGTCGTTTGCACGGCTTGCGGAAACGTTGTTTTTTCAGTCCGCAAGCCATGCAAGCCTAATACCCCGTTGGCGGGTGTCATTCTCGGTCTGAATAGTGGTAAGTTTCTTCCGGGCAGGGTATGGTTACTAAACTGCTCGGTTATCTCCATTGTTAGTGGTAGACTTACGATGCGTTAGTGGGCGACTTACGATGCGTTAGTGGCAGACTTACGATGCGTTAGTGGCAGACTTACGATGTGCTAATTGCCGACTTAGGATGTGTTAGTGGCCGACTATTACTTGGTTCCACAGCCGTTGGCAACGAGTGCCCGAATAGTAGAACAGATTTTTGACATTCTTTTAAGATTGGGCAAGTGATAGATGAGTGATAGATGTGAGGGATATTAAGCCATCTATCACTCATCTATCACTCCATCTATCTTATTTATTTTCAGATGAATAATGTAAAACATCAAGAAAAGTGATAGATAGTGGTGAGAAAACGAAAAACTTTTCCTGCGCGCGTGCGCGCGTGAGGGATGCCCGTTAAACAAGGTGTCAAGAGGGCAATGCCATCTTGTTTAATAGGATTTCTGCCTGTTCTGCATCAATCCAAACATTGAAACTACAAGTGTCACTCAAAGTCTCGGATGTCGCAAAAAAGTCCTTCCGGGATTTAAAGTGATGGTTGTAGGTCTGTGTTTAGGCCTAAATAAAAAACAGCGGGCTGAAAGCCCAACCTCTACTCAGCCCAGAGCAAGCGAAGCGACACCCTGGGTGACAAGGTTAATACGCACGCCCTGTAGGGCAAAAGTAGGCTGAAGAACAGGGTGTTACCTTTACTTTTGCCCCTGCAGGGCGTACAGGTCGGAATGGTCTAACCCAGGGCACTGCCCTGGGCTATGGAGAAGTTGGGCTTTCAGCCCGCAAGATATGCACCCCCAATACTACACTGTAATGTGTCGCTCCAAACCTTGTCTGCCCCACCAACAACACAAGGCGACCACACCGGGATGCGGATTTGGCTATCCCGTGTTGTCGTCGCCTTGAGTTGTTGTGGAGCGGTTCCGACTATTATTCCGTCACGGTGACGCTTGTCATCACTACGTCTTGCTTGGGTCGATCGTCGGCAAGCGTTTCCATGTTCTGTATGCGCTCCACAATGTCGAGTCCCTGTTCCACTTCTCCGAATACGGTATACTGATTGTCGAGGAACGGAGTGCCGCCAATGGTGGTGTAGGCTTGGGTCTGCTCGGCGGTGAACTGCGGCTTGCCCAGTTTCTTGCATTGGGCCTTGGTCTCGTCTACCAGTCGGTCTTGCAGCACCTGGAGTCCCTCGCGGTTCCGGCTCTTGCGCAGGTCGAGAATCTCGGAGCGGTGTGCTGCCACAAGCTGGTTAAACACCTGTTGTTCCTGCTGCATGCCCATTTGGCGCTCCATTTGTTTCAGTTCCTGTGGTTTATAGGTCTTGCCCCAAACTATATAGAACTGACTGCCGCTGCTTTCTCTTCCCGGGTTCACCTCGTCGCTCAGCCGGGCTGCCGACAGGGCGCCGCGCTTGTGGAAGAGCTGCGGATAGACGAATTCGGCGGGAATGGTGTAGTCGGGACCGCCGCTGCCGAGGCGTTTTCCGAAGGGGGCACCTTTGCTGTCGGGGTCGCCGCCTTGTATCATGAAGTCCTTGATGACGCGGTGAAAGAGTGTTCCGTCATAGAAACCCTCCTTGGCGAGTTTCACGAAGTTGTCGCGGTGACGCGGCGTCTCGTCATAGAGGCGCACCGTGATGTCGCCTTCTGTGGTTGTAATCTTGATTCTTGTTGCCATTTTTCTTGCTTGTTGCTTTTTCTTGCCGGCAAAGTTACACGTTTTCTCTTGTCCGGCAAAGCCGATGGTCCACTTTGTTTTTGACAAAAAGAAATCTCCCGTCCTGGGCAGTGCCGTGGACGGGAGATTTTCCGGATTGTCTTTATTGCTTGTCTAAGTTCTTATTTTCTCACAAACTTCTGGGCTGTCTGTTTGCCGTTCTTGTCCTTGATGATCACCACGTAGGTGCCGTGGGCGAGGGCAGAGGTGTTGACAAACTGCGAGTGATCGCTCTGTGCCATGATTTTGCCGTCGGGGGTGACAATGTGCAGCGAGGCTATGTCGCCGTAGACGATGAGGCCGTTGTCTGTCTGATAGAGCGTGTAGGCAGGCTTGTCGGCAGAGGCTGAAGTGATGCCCGTGATGGGATCGCCGTTCTCGTCAACCTCCTCGTAGACGCCGAGGGTGAGGTCGGTGAGATACATGTCGCCCTTGTCGCCCGAATTCGTCAAGGTGATGACAATGGGCTTCTTCTCAATCTTGCCTACCATGGAGGCTACGTCCACATTGGCGGTGCCTTCGCTGAGCGATTTGCTGGCAGTTCCGCTCTTGCTGTTGTCGGCATAGTGCCAGTCCACTTGCAGCGTGCGTCCGCCTGTACAGTAGATGTTCGACTTCATCTCTGCCAGCGAGGGTAGTGTGAACTCTACGCACTTCGTCTTTTCCATTCTGTAGGCTCCATAGGTCCCGGTGTATTTCTTTCCTGGTGTGGTGCTGTCGTCCACATAGGTCACGGAACTCTTGCCGTCGCTTGACTTGCCGTAGTATCTGTAGACCACTCCAACGGCATCTCCCCCGGTAATGTATTGTGCCACGTTGTCTGCCAGAGTCTCATCCTGGAACAGATAATTGTTCACCACGGTGTTCACCTGCCAGTTTTTGCCGTCGTCGGGCTCGGGCAGTACATCCTCCAGCGTGCCGTCGTTCTTGGGCATGTTCTTGGTTATGTCGTAGGTGTTGTCTTCGCCTTGATATTCGTATGGCCCGTAGTCGGGTGCGGTGCCGTTGTAGGGAATGTTGAGGGTGACGCTCCAGTCTTGCGGTGCATTGTCGGAATAGGCATAGTAGTCCTTGTGCGAGTCCACGGTCTTGAAGTCGGTGATGGGCGTGCCCTTGTCGATGAGCTTGCTGCCGGCCTTGAGGCGGCCGAACTTCAGGGGCAGTTCGCCGTTGGCCTGTCGGGGGCCGATGGCGGTCTCATAGCTCAGGTCTTCATATTCCGAACTGTAGTTGTTCACGGTCTTGCTGTACTGCACGCTTTCTCCCTTGCTGCTTGCCTTTTCGCCCAATGGGTTGGTGTTGTCGAGCGTGGTCCATGTGCAGTAATCAATGTCGGGCTTGGCGGTGAAGGCGGAGTTGCGTTCGCTGGCTCCGAAGCCCACGCAGTTGCGCAGCACCCAGTTGCCTGCGTCGGGCGCCTCCATGTTGTAGCCATAGTTGATGCCGTTGCTGAACGACAGGTCGTTGATGAGATAGGATCCTTCGCGGTGGTGGTTCTGGTCGAAACCTTTCTTCTCGTTCCATGCTGCTATGCAGTTCTTGAACACGTGGGCACCCATCGAGGTGCCGCCCTGTTTGCATCCGCCCATCTTGAATCCGTTGGCGTTGCCCTTGTCGAATCCGTTCTTCAGGCACCAGCAGTTGTCCACCACAATGGGGAATGCGGTGTAGTAGAGGTCCCATCCGTCGTCGGAGTTGTGCCAGGCGCGGCATCCGTGAAACTCGTTGCCCGGTCCGGGGAAGAGTTTGATGGCGAAGCCGTCGGCGTTGCCGCCTTTGGTCCAGGGGTCGTAGTTGTCGTAAGCGTCGCAGTTCACCACGATGTTGTATCTGCCGTAGTGGTATTGCTGGTTGCGGGTGTTGTTGCCTTTCGAGTCTTTTCCGAAGCCCTGTTGCAGCCCGGTGTCCCCGTTGCCGTAGAAGTTGCACAGCTCCACCACGCAGTAGCTGCCCTCCAGTTTCATGCCGTTGTCGGCAGCGTTGGTGATGTCGAGCCCGCGGTAGTGCCAGTAGTTGGCACCGATGTTATGGTTAATGCCTCTGTAGGCAGAAGCCTCGGTGGCATCGGAGCGTGGCTGCCCGGAGAAGTCGAACACGGGTCGCGGGTCGCCGGGGTAGGCAAACACGCAGATGCGCTGGTCGGCAGTGCCGGTCTGGTTCACCTTGATGGTCTGCGAGAGCTTGTAGGTGCCACCGCGCACCCAGAGCACGTCGCCAGCCTTGAGGGCGGCAAAGGCCTTGATGGGGTCGCCGAAGGGCTTGTCGATAGACATGCCGTTGCCCGTTCCGCCCGGAGCAAGATAATAGTCTTTGGCGTTGGCTTCAACGGAAGCCGCAAGGCACAGCGATGCCATTAATGCCTTGCAAAGTAGATTTGTTTTCATTCGTAGGTTTGTTTTAATTGTTACGGTATTGGTTGTGCAAAAGTAAGAAAGTTATCCGAAACATCAAAATAATGCGGCATTTAATTGCAGGTTTTTGTTTTTTGTGCTAATTTTGCCCACCATATATTAATGTAATCAATTGGTAATATGAAAAGAGTTTTATTATTGGCCTAGTTTCTTACGCTTATTTTAGGAGGGATAAAGGCCGGAACGGGTATGTCGGTTACGCAGGACAAACTGTACGATTACAACGATAATCTGCAGTACACGATCGTCAAGGCCCCTACAGCCAATGAGTATGGTGAAGTTCTCTTGGCTGGTCTGTGCACTGAGGATGCTGCAAAGACAAGTGTTTTTGTAGCGTCAATAGTGTTAATCGATAAAGGAACCTCGCTTGTAGGCTCTTCTGAAAAGTATGTGAACGACTATTCATTTACGAAAGGCTACAGAATAATTGGTGTCGGTGACAATGCTTTTTCCGGCAATACGACGTTGACTAATGTGGACTTGTCAAGCAGAGCCATGCGCAGCATCGGTAAGAGTGCCTTTCAAAACTGCACAGCGTTGACTGAGGTCAAATTCAGTGGTGACGTATCGAATGACCTCTCCATAGGCGAATCGGCTTTTAGCGGGGCGGGACTCACTTCTTTGTCCTTGCCGGAAGGTCTGACGACTATCGGTAACAAGGCATTCTATGAATGCAAAAGTCTGACCGGGTTGACATTGCCTTCCACCGTGGAGACAATAGGAGACCAAGCATTTCAGTCCTGTGGCTTGGACGGTGAACTTAATCTGAAAAAGTGTAGTGCACTGAAGTCTCTGGGAGGCAGTTGTTTTATCTTTTGCAAGGGCATAAGGCAGGTTACCTTTCCGGAGGAGCATGCGGTTGATTTGGGAGGTAGTTGCTTCCAAGGGTGCGAAAGTTTGGTCATAGCCAAGAATGTGTCATGCTTGCCCGGCAGTTGTTTTAATGATTGTACTGCACTTCAGGACGTATACGTGATGTCCGGTGAAGAGATCAAAACAATTGGTTCCTATTGCTTCTCGGGTTGTGTTAAATTAGGCCAAGTCGACAACCTTTCGTCGGTAGAAACGTTGGGGGAAAGCTGTTTCCGTGATTGTTCAACACTGACTTCGCTTAGCTTCCTGGGCAATAAGTTGAAGACTATTGGTCGTCTCTGTTTCTACAAATGTTCGGGTATAGTTGCCGTTGACATTCCTGCAACTGTAGAGGCTTTGGAAAGTCAATGCTTTGCCGAATGCAGTAATCTTGCTACCCTGAATTTCTTGGGCAACAACCTGAAGGCTATCGGCTCGCATTGCTTCTACCATACAAAAATAGACAAGAACAAGATCGTTTTCCCTTCCTCGTTGGAAATTTTGGGTGATGGATATAGTGAAGTGTTCTACTACGATCCTAGTGATTGCAAGAATATGGTCATTCCCGCATCAGTGAAAGAAATGTCTACTTTGGATTATATTTATAGTGAATCTTCGTTCAGATTCTTGGGCAAGACACCACCGACATTGCAGGAAGGGGCTAAGGTTGGTGCCAAATGGACCTTCCAGGTTCCTGCAAGTGCTGTTGACGCCTATAAGGCGGCGTTCCCCACCGTCACGGTTGAAGCCATACCTTCGGATGGATGTGATTACGAATTTGCTCTATCTAAAAACCCTGGTGAGGATGTCGAAAAATATGGTACTATTTGCTTGCCAAGACAAGCCGACTACACGTTATACATGGCAAAGCTGTACAAGGTTGTCGGCATATCCGCTGACAACAAGGTGCAGATTCGTGAAGTGGAGGATGGCGTGATTAGAGCAGGTGTACCCTATATTTATAAAACAGACGATTCGCGTCAAAAGGTACGGGTGTTTTGTTCTGGCATCCCCGTCAGCGAGCCCGACAATTCAGACCTGCTGAAGAGTACTTTCACGGAGGGATCCTATGTGCCGGTAGGCGCGTATGTGATGCAGAACAATGGTTCTGACAATATGTTCCATATAGTGAATAGCACATCTTTCACTTTCGTCCCCTATCGTGCTTACTTGCAGTTGCCCGAAGAAATGACAGCATCAACCTTGAAATTTGACTTTGGCGAGGCAACCGGCATCGAGAACGTGACAACCGGCACACATAAGGCTGACGGCGCTGTGTATGACCTCTCCGGCCGCCGAGTGCTTCAGCCCCGTTCGGGCTTCTATATCAAGAACGGAAAGAAATATATCATTAAGTAAAGCAGAAAAATATGACAATGAAAAAAGAATATGTAGAGCCATCTATTCTGGTGGAAAAAGTAGAAATGGAGTCGCTGTTGGCGGCCGAGAGCGGTGAAATCGAAGTTAGCGATAAACCGGCCACAGGTGACATGTGTACCAACCACTTTGGTTTCATGGAAGACGAAGAATAACGCCAACGGAAACACCAATGAGCCTATGGGCGCAGTGAAGAACGAACAATGCTTCACTGCGCCTTTTTTGTTTTGCCGGAATTTGGAGTGACACTATATGCGTAGTATTGGTGTGGCATGACTTGCGGGCTGAAATACAATCATCATTCTAAAATCCGGAAGAGCCCTTTTTGATGGAAGCCAATCAAGGTCTATCCGATATTTGTCGTGGCATCGGAATAGAAGTGAATCACTTCCGAACCGGTGATAGATGTGATGGATGTTCCCCCTTCTATCACGCATCTATCACTCCGTTTATCCTGCTTGCAGTCAGAAGGAAAATGTATGATATCAAGAAAAGTGATGGATAGTGGCGACAAAACGAAAACTTTTTCCTGCGCGCGTACGCGCATGAGAGGCGGGCTTCAAACTAAGCATACCAATGATTGTCGCTTGCTCTTGGGCAATCCCTGCCAGTATGCCTACCGACTTACGTTCGGCGTGCACCCAGCCGTGGTCGGATTTGTGCCTTAGCACTTGTTTTTCGCATGAGCAGTTGTTGCCTTCCGACAGGAGTGCGTAGACGGGTTGTTGGCGGCAGGCAAACGGAAAAATGAGGTAAAACTTTCATATTTGACAAAAAAAACTTATCTTTGCATACTTCTTTAAAGACAACTATGGACGACGAAATCAAAGACGACAAGCTCAACGAAGCGACTGACGACTCTCAGCCACAAGGCCATTCCGACTACAAGCCGGTGAACAGGTTTGATGCTTCTGCCGTGCACCATTTGAGCGGCATGTATCAAAACTGGTTCCTCGACTATGCCTCGTATGTAATCCTGGAACGTGCCGTTCCCCATATAGAGGACGGATTGAAACCCGTGCAGCGACGCATCCTTCACTCAATGAAACGCATGGACGACGGACGCTACAACAAGGTGGCCAACATCGTGGGCCACACCATGCAGTTTCACCCGCATGGTGACGCCTCAATAGGCGACGCCCTGGTGCAGATGGGACAGAAAGACCTGCTCGTGGACACGCAGGGTAACTGGGGAAACATTCTCACCGGCGACCGTGCGGCAGCACCCCGATACATAGAGGCTCGCTTGTCAAAGTTTGCCCTTGACACCGTGTTCAATCCTAAAACCACCGAATGGCAGTTCAGCTACGATGGCCGAAACAAAGAGCCTGTCACCCTGCCCGTGAAGTTTCCGCTCCTGTTGGCGCAGGGTGCAGAAGGCATCGCCGTGGGATTGTCGTCCAAGATTCTTCCCCATAACCTCAATGAAATCTGCGATGCAGCCATCAGCTATCTCAAAGGAGAAGACTTTGTGCTCTATCCCGACTTCCCCACCGGAGGTTCCATCGATGTGAGCAAATACAACGAAGGTCAGCGAGGAGGGTCGCTCAAGGTGAGAGCCAAGATAGAGAAGCTGGACAACAAGACCCTCGTTATCCGTGAAATACCGTTCAGTAAGACCACCACTACGCTGATTGACTCCATTCTCCGTGCCATAGAGAAAGGCAAACTCAAGGTGCGCAAGGTGGACGACAACACGGCTGCTGAGGTCGAGATACAGGTGCATCTCGCTCCGGGCGTGTCGTCGGACAAGACTATAGACGCCCTCTATGCCTTCAGTGACTGTGAAGTGAACATCTGTCCCAACTGTTGCGTGATAGAGAACAACAAACCTGTGTTCCTGACGGTGAACGACGTGTTGCGCCACTCGGTAGACCGCACCCAGTCGCTGCTGCGCCGTGAACTTGAAATCCGCAGGGACGAATTGCTCGAACAGCTCTTCTTCGCTTCGCTTGAGAAGATATTCATCGAGGAACGCATCTATAAGGGCAAACCCTTTGAACAGGCCAAGAACATGGACGCTGCCTGTGAATATGTGGACGAACGGCTTACGCCCTTCTATCCCCAGTTTGTCCGCGAAGTGAGAAAGGACGACATCCTCCGACTGATGGAAATCAAGATGCAGCGCATCTTGAAGTTCAACAAGGACAAGGCCGACGAACTGATGGCGCGGATGAAAGACGAGATAGACCGCATTGACCACGACTTGGCACATATGGTCGACGTGACCGTGCGCTGGTTTCAGTTCATCAAGGACAAGTATGGCAAGGAACATCCACGCCGCACCGAAATCAAGAACTTCGATACCATTGTGGCGGCCAAGGTGGTGGAGGCCAACGAGAAACTCTATATCAACCGTCAGGAAGGATTTGTGGGCATGGCCCTGAAGAAAGACGAGTTTGTGTGTAACTGCTCAGACCTGGACGACATTATCATTTTCTATAAGGACGGAAAGTATAAGGTTATCAAGGTGGCCGACAAGATATTCGTGGGCAAGAACGTGCTCCATGTGCAGGTGTTCAAGAAGAACGACAAGCGCACTATATATAATGTGGTGTATCGCGACGGAAAAATGGGTGCCTACTATGTGAAACGTTTCAACGTGACCAGCATAAACCGCGACAAGGAGTATGACCTGACCCAAGGCACACCGGGATCGCGCGTGTGCTATTTCACCGCCAATCCCAACGGTGAGGCAGAGGTCATCAAGGTGACCCTTGACCCGAAACCCGGACTGCGTACCATCTTCATAGACAAGGACTTCTCAGAAATACTCATCAAGGGACGTGCCAGCAAGGGCAACCTGCTCACCCGCAACTCTGTGCACCGCATCGGTCTGAAGAGCCACGGCCACAGTACACTCGGCGGAAGGAAAGTGTGGTTCGATCCCGACGTGAACCGTCTGAACTATGATGAGCACGGCAGGTTGCTCGGTGAGTTCAATGAAGACGACTCCATACTCGTAGTGCTCGACAACGGCGAGTTCTATCTCTCCAACTTCGATGCCAACAACCATTATGAGGACAACATCCAGCGCATAGAGAAATGGGACAAGGACAAGGTGTGGACAGCGGTGCTCTATGACGCCGACAACCAGGGCTATCCCTATGTGAAGCGTTTTCTGATGGAAGCGACCAAGCGTCACCAAAACTATTTGGGCGAAAACGAGGCAAGCAAGCCCGTTCTGCTCACCGACCAAGTCTATCCGCGCTTGTGCATCACGTTCGGCGGTGCTGACGCCTACCGCGACCAACTGGTGATTGACGTGGAGAGCTTCATTACCGTCAAAGGCTTCAAGGCCAAGGGCAAGCGGTTGTCCACGTTCCAGATAGACCGCATCGAGGAACTCGAGCCTCTGCGCTATCCCGACGCTACGGCCGAAACAGAACCGGTAGATGCCGAACAGGAAGGCGACACGGAAAACCTTGACCCCGACAAGGACAAGAGTGAACAGGAAGTAATCGACGAGATAACCGGACAGTTGAACTTATTCTCCAGAGACGATGACAAGAAAGAAGAATAGAATCATCTCACTTATACTCCTTGTGCTGACATCACAGACGATGGCGGCACAAGGAGATTTTGTTTCAAAGGCAGACTCTCTGCCCAACCATACCCGTATGGTAACCAATGCCAAACTGATAGGGGTGGGTGCAGTAAACCTGCTCGACACTTATCTTTCTCCCGAAAAATACAACGGTGTGGACTTGCGCTTTATCTCGCATACCGTTAGGGAACGAAAGGGCAGCGACTGGTCGCGGCAACTGGTTTGGCAAGGCAACGTGGCCTTTGCCAACAACCGAGCCAAGGAAGGCAGCGAGATGGCTGGCACCATCAACTTCAGCTACGGCATGCACCGCCAATGGCGGCTGATGGACGGGCGGCTGCACCTCAAGGCCGGTGCACTCCTTGATGCCAATGTGGGCTTTCTCTACAATACAAGGAATGGCAACAACCCGGCACAGGCCCGACTGAGTCTTGACCTTTCGCCATCGGTGGCTGCAGCCTACCATTTCCACCTGTGGGGGAAACCTCTCATGGTGCGCTATGAAGCCTCGGCACCCCTCATGGGCGTGATGTTCTCGCCCAACTACGGACAGTCGTATTACGAAATCTTTTCGGAAGGCAACTATGACCATAACGTGGTGCCGACAACCATCGGTTCCACCCCCTCTCTACGCCACATGCTCACCCTCGACTTCCGTCTGCTCCACACCACGTGGCGCATAGGCTATCTGGGAGACTATCGGCAGGCTAACGTGAACAATCTCAAGCAACACACTTACACCCATAGTTTGGTCATTGGTGTGGTGAAGAGATTCACCATGGTGAAACTGTAATCTCATATTTCCCAAGACAATGAAAAGACTCTTCTATATTCTCCTTCCGTTGCTGTCGTTGCTGCCTGCCATGACTGCCTGTGTCGATGAAGACGAATTTCCCGACAGTCCGCAGGGCAACTTCGAGGCACTGTGGAAAATTTTCGACGAACACTACTGCTTCTTTGACTATAAACAACAGACCATAGGCGTGGACTGGGACGAGATACACACCCGCTATGCCAAGCAGGTGAATAGCGGCATGACCCGAGCGCAACTCTTCGAAGTGCTGGGCAATATGCTCGCCGAACTGCAGGACGGACATGTGAACATGTATGCTTCATTCGACGTGGCGCGCAACTGGTCATGGCACGAAAACTACCCCCAAAACTTCAGCGACTCGCTTGAACGCAAGTACCTTGGCACGGACTACATGATTGCCGCCGGACTCAAATATCGGGTGCTCGACGATAATGTGGGCTATGTGCGCTATGCCAGCTTTTCTTCCGGTTTGGGTGAAGGCAATCTCGACGAGGTGCTTATGCGGCTCTCTACCTGTCGCGGTCTCATTCTTGACATTCGCGACAATGGCGGTGGAGACCTGACCCATGCGCAGAAACTGGCTGCCCGCTTTGTCAACAAGGAGACGCTTGTCGGCTACCAGTGTCACAAGACAGGTAGGGGGCACAACGACTTCTCTTCGCGCGAGGAACAACGCATCAAGCCCTCCAGCGGCATCAGGTGGCAGAAGCCCGTGGTGGTGCTCACCAACCGTTCCGTCTATAGTGCAGCCAACGAGTTTGTGAAATACATGAAGTGCTTTCCGCAGGTCAAGGTGGTGGGCGACCATACCGGCGGTGGTGCGGGACTGCCTTTCTCCAGCGAGCTCCCCAACGGGTGGAGCGTGCGCTTCTCGGCTTGTCCCATGTACGACCGCAACGGGCAAATCACCGAATTTGGCATAGATCCCGACTATAAAGTGGACCAGACCGACGACGATACCGCGCGTGGCAAGGACACCATCATAGAGTATGCCCGTAAGCTGTTTTAATGCTTTTACCCTATTTTAACGCATTGAATGTTAGATAATAATAAGAAAAACAGTATCTTTGCATCCATATTTATAGATTAAACAATTCAAATACATAAAGAAAATGGCACAAGAAGATGTATTCAAGAAGATAGTTTCGCACTGTAAAGAGTACGGATTTGTCTTCCCCAGCAGTGAAATTTATGATGGTTTGGCAGCCGTATACGACTATGGACAGAACGGCGTTGAACTGAAAAACAATATCAAGGAATATTGGTGGAAGAGCATGGTGTTGCTCCACGAAAACATTGTGGGCATTGACTCGGCCATCTTTATGCACCCCACCATTTGGAAGGCCAGCGGCCACGTGGACGCTTTCAATGACCCTCTCATTGACAACCGTGACTCAAAAAAGCGCTATCGTGCCGACGTGCTCATCGAAGATCAGATAGCCAAGTATGAGGAGAAAGTGGCCAAGGAAGTGGCTAAGGCCAAGAAAAAGTTTGGCGACGCCTTCGACGAAGCCAAGTTCCGTGAGACCAATCCACGTGTGCTCGAGCACTTGAAGAAGCGTGATGCCCTGCATGAGCGCTACACAGAGGCTATGCAAGGTCCTAATCTCGAGGAGCTCAAGCAGATAATCCTTGATGAAGGCATTGTAGACCCTATCAGCGGCACCAAGAACTGGACCGATGTGCGTCAGTTCAATCTCATGTTCTCCACCGAGATGGGTTCTGCCAGCGATGCTACCAACAAGGTTTATCTTCGTCCGGAAACAGCCCAGGGTATCTTTGTAAACTACCTCAATGTGCAGAAGACCGGCCGTATGAAGATTCCTTTTGGAATTGCCCAAATAGGCAAGGCTTTCCGCAATGAGATTGTAGCCCGTCAGTTCATTTTCCGCATGCGCGAGTTCGAACAGATGGAAATGCAGTTCTTCGTGAAGCCGGGTACCGAGATGGAATGGTTCAAGAAGTGGAAGGAAACCCGTATGAAGTGGCATCAGGCACTGGGCTTCGGCGCAGAAAACTATCGTTTCCACGACCATGAGAAGCTTGCCTTCTATGCAAATGCTGCCACAGACATTGAGTTCAAGATGCCGTTCGGCTTCAAGGAAGTGGAAGGAATCCACAGCCGTACCAACTACGACCTCTCTCAGCATGAGAAGTTCAGTGGACGCTCCATCAAATACTTCGATCCTCAGACCAACGAGAGCTATACTCCGTACGATATTGAGACCTCTATCGGTGTGGACCGCATGTTCCTCAGCGTGATGTGTCACTCTTACCGTGAAGAGCAACTCGAGAATGGCGAGACCCGTGTGGTGCTCCTTTTGCCACCCGCATTGGCTCCTGTGAAACTGGCAGTGTTGCCACTCGTGAAGAAAGACGGACTGCCAGACAAGGCTCGTGAAATCGTGAACGCACTCAAGTTCAAGTTCAACACACACTACGACGAAAAAGACACTATCGGCAAGCGTTATCGCCGTCAGGATGCCATCGGCACTCCTTACTGCGTGACCGTGGACTATGACACGCTGAAAGACAACACCGTGACCCTCCGCTTCCGAGACACAATGGAACAGGAGCGTGTGAGCATCGACCAGCTTGATGCCATCATCGAGGACAAGGTAAGTATTGCAAGCCTGCTTAAGAAGCTCCAATAAATGAAAAAATACAATATCCAGTATCTCGCCTTGCTGCTTCTCACTGCAGTATGTGGACTGACGGCATGCAGCGAGGACGACAATACCGTTGATGAATTTGCCGACTGGCAGCAGAAAAACGACACCTACTTCGAGAGCGTGTATGCCCAAGCCAAGGCCAATGCCGACGGCAAGTGGCTTATCCTCCCCTCATGGACGGTCAACGACAGCATTGCAGCCTTGTCACCGACAAGCAATGTGGTGGCACACGTCATCACGGAAGGCACAGGCAGCAGCTGCCCTATTTATACCGATTCGGTGCAGGTGCACTACAGGGGGCGTGTGATACCATCCACAAGCTATCCAGAAGGATGGGTGTTTGACCAGAGTTTCACCGGCAATTACAACACGGCACTCATGACACCGAGCAAGTTTGCCGTCAGTGGCACCAACGTAGGCTTTGCTACGGCATTGCAGTATATGAAGATTGGTGACCGGTGGGAGGTATACATACCTTACGACCTCGGCTACGGTGAAAGCGACTACCAGGCAAGCAGTTCATCGACTACCATTCCCGGTGGCAGCACGCTCATCTTTGATGTGACCCTCGTGGGGTATTACCACCCGGGAGAAACCGTCACTACCAAGGCTGCAGGTTCAGCCAAGGCCAGCGGTTATTGGGTGACAAAGTAACAGATAGAATATCACATAGCGAGAGATGTCTCAATCGTCGTTCCCCAATGATGATTGAGACATCTTTGGTTTTAATGCAGCTATATTGAAACATGACCATTCTCTATTTCCTGCTTTTCCTTTTTGTGTTGCTGGTGCCCGATTGGTACATCTACAACTTGTATGTCGCTCCGGCATGTCCGGTGGCAGTCCAGTGGGTGTGGTGGGCACCGACGGTGGCCACCCTTACAGCCTTTGCTGCAGCCAATCGTGGATGGTACCACAACACATGCATGAGAGTCTTCTTTGCCCTTGTGCTCTGTTTCGTGTTGCCAAAACTCCTGTTTTTGTTTTTCCACGCTGTGACTGGATGGCAGGTGGCATTGGCGGCGGTGGCGGTAGTAGAGATGTTACTGTTCTATGGCTTTTTCTTCGGGTGGCGCCGCATTGTGGTCAAGAGCGTGATGTGTGAGGATACGGCAGTGCCGCAGGCTTTTGACGGATATAAGGTGCTGCAGCTTTCCGACATTCATATCGGAACTTTTCTGCAAACTCCCGCTTTCATAGAGAAACTTGTCAGGGTGGTCAATGCCCAACAGGCAGACATCGTGGTGTTCACTGGAGATTTGGTCAACGTGAGTGCCACCGAGTTGCTGCCTTTCATGACTGTGCTTGACAAGATTCGTGCCCGTGACGGAGTCTATTCCGTGATGGGCAACCATGATTATTGCGAGTATGGACAAGACCATTCTCTGAACCATGTGGAGCGCAATCAGCATGCCCTGGTTTATATGGAAGAGAAGATGGGGTGGAAGATGCTGATGAACGAACACGTCCTACTGAACAGAGGTAATAGTCAGATCGCCTTGGTGGGAGTGGAGAATATCGGCAAGCCACCCTTCAAGAGTCATGGCAATTTGGGCAAGGCCGTGGAAGGATTGCCTGCCGGAATGTTCAAGATACTGCTCAGCCACGACCCTACACACTGGCGGCTCGGAGTGCTGCAGACCACGGACATCCAGCTCACGCTGAGCGGACACACCCATGCGGGTCAGTTCAAGATAGGACGATTCTCTCCTTCGCGTTGGGCTTACAATGAGTGGGGCGGCATCTACACCGAACAGGGCCGACGGCTTCATGTGTCGCTCGGCATTGGTGGCACTGTGCCTTTCCGCTTCGGAGCATGGCCCGAGGTCAATGTCATCACGCTGAAGTCATGCAGAAAACAATAGAACGAAAATAACAAGTAAACAACAGAATCAATATGAAAAGACAAACTCTTGCCATTGCCATGCTGCTCGCCTTTGCAGCGTCGGCTGGCGCACAGAACACTACCAAGGACGGCGGCATCTCGGCGCAGATGATGCAGCAGATACGCCAGTCGCAGAAACAGACCGTGGCCGACCGTGCCCTCTTCAACGCCATCGCAGCCAACAACATTGACGACCTGGCGAAGAATCATCAGAACAAAGGCTCGCTCGACACCTATTTCAGTGTGGAAACCAAGAAGCAGAGCATCACTGACCAGAAACAGAGTGGACGGTGCTGGATGTTCAGTGGTCTGAACGTGTTGCGCAGCAACTTTGCCCAGAAGAGCGATTCGCTCAGTGTGGAGTTCTCGCAGGCTTACCTGTTCTTCTACGACCAGCTGGAAAAGGCCAACCTGTTCCTTCAGGGCGTGATAGACTGTGCCAAGAAGCCCATGGACGACCAGCGTGTGCAGTTCTTCTTCAAGGCCCCCATCAATGACGGCGGAACCTTCTGTGGCGTGGCAGACTTGACAGCCAAATACGGTTTGGTGCCCAAGAGCGTGATGCCCGAGACCTTCTCGTCTGACAACACTCGCCGCATGGCAGCCCTCATCTCGTCCAAACTCCGTGAGTACGGACTGCAGTTGCGCGATATGGTGAACAGTGGCAAGAAGACTGCCGAGGTGCGTGCCGCCAAGCAGAAGATGCTGGGCACCGTCTACCACATGTTGGCGCTCACCATAGGCGAACCGCCCGTACAGTTCAGCTATGCTTTCAAGGACAGCAAGGGCCGTGAGGTGGCACCAGCCAAGACTTATACTCCCCAAAGTTTCTACAAGGAAGTAGTGGGTGAGCCTCTGCCGGGCACATTCATCATGGTGATGAACGACCCGCGCCGTCCTTACCACAAAACCTATGAGGTGGAGTACGACCGCCACACCTACGACGGCACCAACTGGAAGTATCTCAACCTGCCGATGGAAGATATAGAGCAACTCGCCATCAAGGCCTTGAAGGCTGGCAAGAAGATGTATAGCTCCTACGACGTGGCCAAGTTTCTGGATCGCACCACAGGCTATTGCGACCTCAACAACTATGACTATGGCTCACTCTTCGCTACCGACTTCCCGATGACCAAGGCGCAGCGCATTTCCACTTTCGACAGTGGCAGTACGCACGCCATGACGCTCACGGCTGTAGATCTTGATGCCAACGGCAAGCCGCTGAAGTGGAAGGTGGAAAACAGTTGGGGAGCCACATGGGGACAGCAGGGGTGCCTGATTATGACCAACAAGTGGTTTGAAGAATACATGTTCCGCCTGGTGGTAGACAAGCAGTTCGTCAGTGAGCAGTTGCTCAACGAGTTCAATCAGAAACCATTGCAAGTGATGCCTGAAGACCCGCTCTTCGGCGTTGATGAATAAGAACAAGCGTGAAAGGAGAGAACCCCGATGAAGTGTTCTCTCCTTTTTTGACTCATCATCATGAATTTACAAGAACTTATTGAGCGTCAAAGCTCGTTGCCGGCTTCGCAGATAGCCCGTAGGGTGAACGAAGAACTGGGTCGCCACAACAACCTTGTCGTTACGGCTCCTCCTGGTGCCGGCAAGTCTACACTTCTTCCGCTCACCATCCTCAAGGGCATGGCGAGTGGCAAGGTGCTCATGCTTGAGCCTCGCCGACTTGCTGCCAGGCAGATAGCCTGCCGCATGGCCGAGATATTGGGTGAACCGGTGGGGCAGACCGTGGGGTATAGGGTGAGGTTTGAGTCGAAGGTGTCGGTGCATACCCGCATAGAGGTGCTGACCGAAGGCATCCTGACCCGTATGCTGGTAGACGACGCCACACTTGACGGCGTGGAAGTAGTTGTCTTCGACGAGTTTCACGAGCGCAGTCTTCATTCCGACTTGGCGCTTGCCCTCACCTTGCAGACACAACGCATCATCCGCCCGGACCTGAAGGTGCTCATCATGTCGGCCACGATAGACACTGGCTACATCTGCCGTGCCCTGCAGGCACCCCTTGTGGAGAGCGAAGGCAGGATGTATCCCGTAACCATCCACCATGCGCAGGAAGATACCGCACCTCGCGACATGGCACAGGCTGCAGCCGTGGCTGTGGCCAAGGCACACCGCGAGCAAGAGGGCGACATTCTCGTGTTCCTGCCAGGACAAGGCGACATAGAAAAGTGCCGTGAGCTTCTCGGCACCTCACTTGCTCCCACGGAAGTGCTGCCGCTCTACGGCAATCTGTCGGCAGAACAGCAGCGCCGTGCCATCGCTCCGTCAAGGGAAGGCGAGCGTAAGGTGGTGCTTGCCACCCCTATTGCCGAGACATCCATCACCATTGAAGGGGTGCGCACGGTTATCGACTCAGGCCTTTGTCGCCAGCAGGTGTTCGACGCACGAACCGGACTGAGCCATCTGGAGACAGTGCGCATCAGCATGGACATGGCCACGCAGCGTACCGGACGCGCCGGACGAGTGGCTGCCGGCACCTGTTACCGCTTGTGGACGCTTGCCTCGGAGCACCTTATGGCAGCCCAACGCAAACCCGAGATAGAAGATGCCGACTTGGCTTCGCTGCTGCTCGAGACCACTGCCTTCGGTGAGACCGACGTGGAGTCGTTGCCGTGGCTCACCTTGCCGCCGCATGGCGGTGTGGTTCGGGCACGGCAACTCCTGGAGTCGCTCGGTGCGATAGGAGAGAATGGGGAAATCACGAAGGTGGGCAAGCGGATGTCGGCCATGGCTTGCCATCCGCGTATAGCCCGAATGATACTCGGTGGAGAGGATGCCTCCATGAAAAGTCTGGCATGCGACGTGGCAGCCCTGCTTGAAGAAAAAGACCCTATGGGTGGCGATTCTGCGAGCACGGACTTGGCGCTGCGTGTCAGTATGCTGCGTGCCGCGCGTCGCAAACGGCAGTTGGGCAGATGGCAACGCATAGCCCAGATTGCCTCGGAATACCGCCGCATGGCACAGATTCCCGAGGACAACAACGACGTAGCCCCTGAGGATGTGGGACTGCTTGTGGCATGTGCCTATCCCGAACGCATAGCCCGGAGCATGGATGCAATAGGTAACTACAGACTGGCGAGCGGAGAGAATGTGCAGATGGACCATGCCGACGAACTGTCGGCTCACGGCTGGCTTGCCATAGCTTCGCTTTACACGTCGCCTGGCATAAAGGGACGTGTCTTCCTGGCTGCTCCTCTTGACCCCTCTTCTCTTGCTCCCGCGTTTGTCAAGGAGCGCGACAACCTGTCGTGGGACGACAAGCAAGGATGCGTAGTGATGCAGAGAGAACGGCGCATAGGCAAACTTTTGCTGGACAGCAAGCCTCTGCAGAGTGCTGCCAAGCAGGACATAGTGCGTATTGTCTGTGAGGCCATGAAGAAATACGGACTTGGCATGCTGTCGTGGAGTGACGACGAAGTGGTGCGGCTGCAGTGCCGTGTGGCACAGGTCAAGGCGTGGCGTCCGGAGCTGCCGGTGCCAGACCTCTCCACCAACCATCTGTTAGCCACGGCTGAAGACTGGCTTCCCCTTTATCTGGAGGCTGGCGGCAAGGTGATATCGACTGTGGCAGAGCTGCGCAAACTCAATTTGAAAGACATCTTGTGGGGTATGGTTCCTTATGAAATGCAGACGGAAATAGACCGCCTGGCGCCCACCCATATCCAGGTGCCTACCGGTTCGCGCATCAGGGTGGACTACAGGCCGGGGGCCGAGGCACCGGTGTTGAGTGTGCGCTTGCAGGAGTGCTTCGGCATGGCTGCCACCCCTTGTGTCAACGAGGGCAGGCAACCCGTGCTGATGGAACTCCTTTCGCCAGGCTTCAAGCCCGTGCAGCTCACGCAGGACTTGGCCAGCTTTTGGCAAGGCACCTATTTCGAGGTGCGCAAGGAGCTGCGTCGACGCTATCCCAAGCACTGCTGGCCCGAGAATCCGCTGGAGGCTGAGGCTGTGAGAGGAGTGAAGCGGCGCCGCAAATAAGAACGGCCGACTGCAGACCAACTGCAGCCTGGGAGACAAGTCGGACTGCCGGCATGCAAAACGCCCTGCAAGGAGATAGAGTCCTTGCAGGGCGTTGCCTTATTTTGGGGGATGATGAAAGCCTATACCAAGTGGCCGATGAGCTCTTCGCGCTCGCCTGCGAGCATGTCGATGACAGGAATCTCGACCATGGTGTAGCAACCCGGCTGCTGGCGCATGGAAGCGCGAGCCACGTTGACAAGCACCTGACCTGTGAGAGCGGGGTTGTTGATGCTCATATTGAATTCCAGACGCTGGTTCTGGGTCTTGCCGCTCACACCCTTACGCACCAGGTTCACACCGTGCCCCATGTCGCGCACTTCGTCGACTGAAGGCACGGCAAACACATGTGTCTCGTCGCTTGCGAAGTAGGGGTCGGCCTTGATTTCCTTGGTCACCTCTTCCAGGCTTGCACCGTCTTCAAGTTCCACATAGACCATGCGGCGGTGAATGCCCTCACCCAAAGGAATGGTCATTGACAGAGCATTCTTCACGCCCTTCTTGGAGCGCACGCACACACTGTGGCCCATGCTCATGCCGGGACCGAAGTTGGTGTAGCTCAAGCCCTTGGGTGCAAGGCTCTGCATGAGGGTGCGCACGATGGAGTCTGAACCCGGATCCCAACCGGCTGCAATAACCGAAACGGCCTTGTGCTCCTTGCAGATGGGCATCAGTTCGGCACGGTAGTCGAGGATGGAAGTATGGATGTCGAAGCTGTCGACGGTGTTGATGCCAAGGGGCAGAATCTGCTTGGCGTATTCTGGGCAGGAACGGGTAGGAGTGGCAAGGATGGCCACGTCAACGTCTTTCAGTTCGCGGATGTCCTTCACCACCTCATAGGCAGCCAGTTCGGCTGGCTTGTTCTCGGCACCGTTGCGGCGCACAATACCTGCTATCTCGAAGTCGGGAGCGGCCTCGAGAGCCTCCACTGTGTAGTGGCCGATATTTCCATATCCCACTACTGCGGCTCTAATTTTCTTCATAATTCTTTTATTGGTTTTCTGTTTGTTACTTTTTCGGCTGCAAAATTAATCATTTATAGATGAAAACCATTGTGTGCGCCTTACTTTTTTATCTTTTTTATCTATTCGCCTAATAATTTGACTCATATATTTGCGGATCGCTTACTGTTGGACGTAATGTTTGCTGTTTACAGATAAAAGTGTTACTTTTGCAGTCTAAACAACAAATACTTGACAGTTATGATTGAAAAACATCACGGACGGCCGGCAAGCAGTGAGGGGAGGAGCGACGTGGAAGTGCGCACTTACGATTTCCTTGACTCTCTGGGAGTGGCTTACAACACGGTCTGCCATGAGGCAGCTTACACCATGGAGGAGTGTGGGGCGGTGGAACGGGAACTTGGTGCGCCGGTGTGCAAGAACCTCTTCTTGTGCAATCGCCAGCACACGCAGTTCTATCTGCTGATGCTCCCCGGCGGGAAAAAGTTCAAGACCAAGTGGCTATCGTCGCAACTGGGCTGTGCCCGGCTGTCGTTTGCCGAGGAAGAATACATGGTCAGCATGTTGGGCATCCATCCGGGAGCCGTGTCGCCCATGGGACTTGTCAACGACACCTGCCATAAGGTGCTCCTCGTCATTGACCGCGATTTGTTCGCTTCGGCCACCTTTGGCTGTCATCCCTGTGTCAACACTTCAACCCTCAGCCTTCGGCTACAAGACCTTACCGACCGCATTGTGCCCGCCACGGGGCATGAATACAGGGTGGTAGAGTTGAAAGGCGAGGAGTGAACAATGGGGTATCCGGGATTCTGAGTGCTCCTTATGGGTGCCCATGCTCGGACGGATTAAAACGGGCTGAAAGCCTACCTTTTACTTGTTGTGGCCTTCTTGCCACCTTGTTTAAAGGTTGCCCCTCACGCGCGCGCACGCGCAGGAACGGTTTTTCGTTTTTTCGCCACTATCTATCACTTTTCTTGATGTTTTACATTATTCTGCTGATTGTAAGCAAGATAGATAGAGTGATAGATGCGTGATAGATGGCTTAACATCTATCACATCTATCACGCATCTATCACTTGCCGAATTTTGGTAGAATGTCAAAATTCTGTTCCACTGCCACTAACGCCTCGCAAGTCTGCTACTAACACCTCGCAAGTCTGCCATTAGCACTCCGTAAGTCAGTCAAAAAACAGGTTGCAAACGGATGGTTTTGAAACCATTGTCGGTTTGAAACAGGTTTGCACCTATCCATGAGCTGCGACATCTGTTGCCGCTCCAAATCCTGTATGGGTCTTCCGCTGGCATTGAAATTGGGCTTGTCTGATGTGTCGGGGAATACACTGGGCGAGTAGAAGCAGGAAGTATTTCTTCAGTACAAGTATAAAAGTACTGGAGTATCTCGGCAGAATACTGTAGTACTTGTGGTGACATACTGCCTGCAAGCCTGTGGTTTGGTCTCAGTCAGTGGTACGGCGAGTTTGTTAGTTTCCCCGTTTTCAAGTGAGAGCATCCCTTTTCCCGTGTATCAACAGTAGCATGCGGCGATGAAGCGGAAGCATGCCGCATGCAAGAGAAGGGCAGGCGGGGAATGTGGCAGGTGGGGATGCCTTGTCCGGCAGCCGTTGGCCAACAAAAAGAGGACAACACCCTTCAAGCCGCAATGAAGAAACCTTGCGGAGGTGTTGTCCTCGGCAGGCACGTCGCTCAAGACGTGCCCGATATCAGGCGTTACCTTTCTGCCTGCTGTCATTGTGGTCCCTTTCTTTCACCACTTTAGTAGGTGCGGTGTCTCACCGCACATTCCGGAACTTGGCTTATCGCTTTTTGCACCGTGAGACACGTTGGGGAAGACCGGTATCTCACCGCACGATGAAGAGGAGGGAATCCCTGCCGTTGCACCGTGTAACACGTCGCCTACTCATTTGTACAGGGAAGAAAGGGCTTCATTTCTTGTAGGTGAGTCTATTCCTCATCGTCCCAATCGTCGTCGTCGTCAAACCCGAAGAGAGCCGGATCCACGAAGGCGTCGATGGCACGGCGGTCTTTCTTGGTGGGCCGTCCGGTGCCTCGGGCACGGTCGACGAACCCGCTGATGCGGCTCATCTCGAGCAGTTCATACTGCTTGGGGTCGGTCACGTTCTCGTAGATTTCGGGTATGAGTTTGGCACCCACGCGCTGCTCGATGGCCTTGAGAATTCGGAAAGAGTAGGTCACGGGCGGTTTCTTCACGCTTACCACCTCGCCCACCTTCACCATGTGGCTTGGCTTCACGGTCATGCCGTTCTTGGTGACGCGTCCGTTCTTGCAGGCGTCGGCTGCGATAGACCGCGTCTTGAAGATGCGTGCCGCCCAGAGCCACTTGTCTATGCGTGCTGAATCCATTTCTTTATCCTTGCTTTTTGTGGTTAAACTGGTTCATGGTCACATCAATGCCGGCGAGCGCGAAACTTTTGATGATTTCCACTGCCGTGTCGATGGCTGGCTGCAAGGTCTGCATATCCTCGGCAGAATAGTGGCCGAGCACCCAGTCCACCTGTCCGCCACGCGGGAAATCGTTGCCGATGCCCACCCGGAGCCGAGCATACTTTTGCCCGATGAGCTGCTGGATATTGCCCAGTCCGTTGTGTCCGCCGTTGCTTCCGTTGCCTTTCAGGCGCAAGGCCCCGAGTGGCAGGGAGAGGTCGTCCACCACCACGAGCAGCCTCTCGTTGGGTATGTTCTCCTTCTGCAGCCAGTAGCGCACGGCGTTGCCGCTGAGGTTCATGAAGGTGGTGGGCTTGAGGAGAATGAGCTTTCTGCCCTTGACGGAAGTTTCCGCCACGAAGCCGTAGCGCTTGTCGTCGAAACTTGCTCCAGCCTCGCGTGCCAGGGCATCGATCACCATGAACCCCGTGTTGTGGCGTGTACCGTCATATTCGTCGCCCGGATTGCCCAGGCCTACAATCAAGTATTTGTCCATGTCTGTGTATTGAATGAAAGGGTTCTCGGCCTTTGGCGTTGAACCCGGAAAGGGGGAAACGAAAAAGAAGTTACCGCTCTCCTCACGAGGTGAGCGACAACTTCTTTTCTATATTGATGCTTACGTTGGCAATTAAGCCTCTGCCTCAGCGTCGTCAGTGGCGGCAGCTGAACGAGAGTTACGTGTGCTCTTGATAGAGCAAACCACAACGTCCTTGCCTGTAGCGATTTCAAGACCTTCGAAGCTCAGTTCGCCAACCTTGATGCTCTTGCCGAGCTTGAGGGCTGTAACGTCGATGTCGAGGTGCTCGGGAATCTGCTGGTAAGGAGCTGTAACGGCAATCTTGCGGATAGAGAGGTTCATACGGCCACCGTCACGCACACCCTGTGCAAGACCGCAGAGCTTAACGGGAATGCCGATAGTGATAGGCTTCTGGTCGTTAACCTCGTAGAAGTCAACGTGGAGAAGAGCGTCTGTCACGGGGTGGAACTGGAGTTCCTTGAGCACGGCTGTGTGCTCCTCACCGTCGATGATGAGCTTGATAACGTAGATGTGTGGAGTATAAACGATCTTGCGGAGCTCGCTCATGGGAGCTGCGAACGAGAATGCTTCGGGAGCACCGTTCTCACCCTTCTTCTCACCGTAAAGGTTGCAAGGAACGAGACCTTCTTTTCTCAACAATTTGGAAGCCTTCTTGCCAAGGTCGCTTCTCTTCTGACCTGATACATTAATCTCTTTCATAATGTGTTACTCTAAATTAAGTTGTTATAAAATAATGCTTAATTCGCCATCACACGAGATACTACATCTCACTCGATGTGCTTCAAAAAGCGGGTGCAAAGGTAGTGCTTTCCGCTGGAATATGCAAGAAAAGGACTGAAAAACAATTAAAAAACAGCGTTTTTCTTGCACGTGAATGGTTTTTTAGCTATTTTTGCAAGCAGTTTAGTAAACGTAATTTATATATCATATCGATGATAAACAGAGAATTAATACGTATTAAGGTAGTTCAGTTGACCTACGCATACTATCAAAACGGCAATCGTAACATGGATAATGCGGAGAAGGAGTTGTTGTTCTCCCTCTCCAAGGCTTACGACCTCTACAACCAATTGCTCCTTTTGATGGTAGCCGTGACTCAGGAAGAACGCCACCGCGTGGAGGTGAACACAGCCCGCGCGCAGAGAGAAGGCACAGAGGTGCCCTCGCAGAAGTTTGCTTACAACAAGTTTGCCGTGCAGCTCGAGGAAAACAAACAGCTGCTCGAGTATGCCGAAACCCAAAAGCAGGGATGGCAGGACGACATTGAGTTCGTGCGCAAACTCAGCGACCAGATAGAGCAGAGCGAAGTCTATCAGCAGTATATGGATTCTGAGGAAGACTCCTATGAGGCCGACCGTGAACTCTGGCGCAAGCTCTACAAACTGTTTATCCAGAACAACGACGACCTCGACACACTCCTCGAAGACAAAAGCCTCTATTGGAACGACGACCGCGAAATCGTCGACACCTTCGTGGTGAAGACCATCAAGCGCTTCGATCCCAAGCTCAAGGCCAAGCAGCCACTGCTGCCCGAATACAAGGATGTGGAAGACAAGGACTTCGCCCGCAAGCTCTTCCGCGCCACTATCCTCAATGCCGACACCTATCAGCACTACATGAGCACCATGTCGCGCAACTGGGACTTTTCCCGTCTTGCCTACATGGATGTGGTCATCATGCAGATTGCCATCGCCGAGATGCTCACCTTCCCCAATATTCCCGTAAGTGTGACCATCAACGAATATGTGGAGCTCGCCAAGCTCTACAGCACTCCCAAGAGCGGCGGCTATGTGAACGGCATGCTCGACTCCATCGCACGCAACCTTATATATAAAGGGCTGATGATGAAGTCTATGAACGAGCCGCGCTCCAAGAAGACGGGCCCGCTGCCGCAGCCAGGCAAGCCGCAGGCCGAAAGCCAGGAAGAACCGGCGGAGAAAAGCGGTGAAGAAGAAGCAGAAACAAAACAACAAGTAACAGAATAAGGAATGATTACATCAATGTATCTTGCTGCCCAGCAGCAACAGGGTGGAGGCTATGGCTTCCTCATCATGATGGTGGCCATCTTCGTGATCATGTGGTTTTTCATGATTCGCCCCCAGCAGAAGAAACAGAAGGAAATACGCAAGTTCCAGAACTCGCTCGCCGAGGGCACACCAGTAGTGGTGGGCTATGGCATCTATGGAACAGTGAAGAGAATTGACCTTGCTGCCAACGTCGTGGAGGTGGAAATCGCCAAGGGCGTGGTGGTGCGTGTAGACAAAGGCGCCGTGTTCGCCGATACCTCAGCACTGCAAGGCATGCAGAAATAATGAAAGACCCGAAATTGTTGCACGAGACAAAGACAAACGTCAGGAAGTTCTTGTTCGGGGCTCTGAACAAGGAGTTCCTGATTTTTTTGTTCTTCCTTCTGGCCAGTGGAAGCTACTGGCTGCTCTTGGCGCTCAACGAGACCATTGAGCGGGAAGTCTGTGTGCCCGTACGGCTGGTGGGCGTGCCGAAAAACGTCATCGTCACCACCGACATCCAGGACACGGTTCGTGTAACAGTGCGCGACAAGGGTTACACCATAGCAGCCTACTTCTATACGACGAAACTCTCGCCCGTGGAAGTGGCCTTTGCCGACTATGCCAAACAGAACGGAACAGGCGTTGTCTCCCAGCCAGAACTGCTCAAGCTCTTGCGGCAGGAATTCTACGGCTCCACCAAGATAGTACAGGTTAAGTCCGAAAGGCTCGACTTCTTCTATAACTATGGCGAGAAACGCCGTGTGCCTGTCAGACTGTCGGGCCGCATCCTTCCCGGACAAAGCTATTATCTGGCCCGCACGGTGTTCCGCCCCGACAGCGTAGACGTGTATGCCTCGCACGAGGCACTCGACACCATCAAGTGCGTCTACACCGAGTGGCAGGACATACGCAACGTCACCGATACCATTCACCGCAAGGTGAGCCTGCGCCGCATCCGTGGCGCCAAGGTGGTGCCTTCGGTTATCCGCATGTCTGTATTCCCTGACGTGCTCACCGAAGAGTCGGCGGAAGTGCCCGTGGTGGCGGTCAACATGCCGGAAGGCAAGGTGCTCCGAACGTTCCCCTCCCGCGTGACGGTGAAGTTCGTGGTGGGTGCCAGCATGTTCCGCATGGTCAACACGTCGAAATTTTACGTGGTGGCCGACTACAACGAACTGATGGAGCATCCTTCAGACAAATGTAACCTCATTATCCGCACCGTGCCTTACGGCGTTCGAAAGGCACGATTGGTCACCCCACAGGTAGACTATCTGATAGAACAGCAATATGACAATGAAGATAGCAATAACAGGAGGAATAGGTAGCGGCAAGTCATACGTGTGCAAGATGCTCACCGAAAGGGGCATCGGTGTTTACGACTGCGATGCTGCGGCCAAGCGCCTCATGAACGAATCGGACGACATCAAGTCGCGGCTCTCGGCCCTTGTGGGCGATGAACTGTATCAGGGCGGACGGCTTGTCAAGTCGGTCATGTCGAAATTCCTGCTCGCCTCTGCCGAACACTCGCAGGCTGTCAACGACATTGTGCACCCCGCCGTGGCGGCTGACTTCGAGCAGTCGGGACTCGACTGGATGGAATGTGCCATCTTCTTCGGAAGCGGCTTCTACCAGCGGGTGCACATCGACAAGGTGGTGTGTGTCACCGCGCCGCTCGACATGCGCATCTCGCGCGTTATGGCACGAGACGGCATCTCGTGCGAGAAGACCCTCGACTGGATACACAAGCAGATACCACAGGAAGAGATGCTCAGCCGCTCGGACTATGAAATTGTCAATGACCGCATACACAATGTAGGCCGGCAACTTGACGAACTGCTCGAAAAACTGAAATAAATTTAGAAAAGGAATTTTACTTTTAATTATAATCATCGTTTATATAAAAGAATGGAAACAATACTCTCTATCGCCGGCAAACCGGGACTCTACAAACTGGTGTCTCGCGGCAAGATGAACCTTATCGTAGAAGCTATCGACGAAACTCACAAGCGCATGCCCGCCTTCGCCACCGACCGTGTGACAAGTCTGGGCGACATCGCCATGTATACAGATGCCGAGGACGTGCCATTGATGACCGTGCTGGCCAACGTGCGCGACAAGGAACAAGGCAAGGTGTGCTCACTCAACTACAAGAAGTGCTCGGCCAACGAACTTCACGACTACTTTGCTGCCGTGCTTCCCGCTTACGACCGTGATCGCGTACACGACAGCGACATCAAGAAACTTATCCAGTGGTACAATATCCTTGCCAAGGCTGGCGTGACCAACTTCGAGGAAATCATGCGCCCAACCGAAGGCGACAATGTGGACGACCGACAGGATAATGCCGAATAAGCGTTTGCTGTAAAACAACTATAACTATGGTATGAAACTGCCTCGCCGGCAAAACCGATGAGGCAGTTTTTATGCCAAGCAGAGTGCTTGTCTAACCTCTTTAAAAACAAGAAAATGAAAACAAAAGGTAAGAGCGTCAGCTTGACGTTCATGCTGTTCAGCGTGTTGTTCTGTGTGTGCTTGATAGCAGCCAATGTGCTTGAAACCAAACAGATAGATGTGCTTGGAGTAAGTCTTACGGGTGGACTCATCGTGTTCCCCGTGTCGTATATCATCAACGATTGCGTGTGCGAAGTGTGGGGCTATCAGAAGATGCGCCTGCTCATCTGGCTCGGCTTCGTGATGAACTTCTTCTTTGTGGCTCTGGGCGCCCTTTGCGACGCCATTCCCGGAGCCTCCTATTGGACCAATGACGCAGGGTTCCATGCCGTTTTCGGATTGGCGCCACGCATAGCCTTGGCTTCGTTCGTGGCTTTCCTCGCAGGCTCGTTTGTCAATGCCTATGTGATGAGCCGCATGAAGCTGAACTCTGCCGGTCGTCATTTCTCGTGGCGAGCCATCATGAGTACCGTTTACGGAGAGAGCGCCGATTCGCTTATCTTCTTCCCGCTGGCTCTCTATGGTGTGGTGCCCACAGGCGAACTGCCCAAGCTCATGCTCTGGCAAGTGGTGCTCAAGACGGTCTACGAAGTGATAGCCTTGCCCTTGACCATACGTGTGGTCAGGAAAGTGAAACAATATGAGGGCGAAGACGCCTACGACAAAGGCGTGAACTATAATATTTGGAAGATATTTAACATATAAAAGTTATACGAGATGAATCAAGAAAACAGAAAGGATGAAGGATTGAAGGCTCTTGGAACCAAGACAAAATATGCCATGGACTATGCTCCGGAGGTGCTCGAGACGTTTGTCAACAAGCATCCCGGCAATGACTACTGGGTGCGATTCAACTGCCCGGAGTTCACTTCGCTTTGTCCTATCACAGGGCAACCTGACTTCGCGGAAATACGCATCATGTATATACCCGACGTGAAGATGGTGGAAAGCAAGAGTCTGAAACTTTACCTGTTCAGTTTCCGCAACCATGGCGACTTCCACGAAGACTGCGTGAACATCATCATGAAAGACTTGGTGAAGCTCATGGACCCTAAATACATAGAGGTGACTGGCCTGTTCACGCCCCGTGGCGGCATCAGCATCTATCCCTTTGCCAACTATGGACGGCCCGGCACAAAATATGAACAGCTTGCCGAACAACGCTTCGCCAATCACCAATAGAGAAAGGGAGAGCAATTGTTCCAAAAGGTAGCAATACAAATCGAATGAGTAAATATTCAAAAAATATATGAACGAAAAATTGTTTTGTATGCTTTTTTGTCTTACTTTTGCAGACCGAAGCAATCAAGTGTTTTTGATGAGGCTATTCTAAATCTTACGAACCCGATATGAACGAAGAATTCAATGCTGGCATACAACAGCAAGATGAAGAGAAACAAGTAAACTATGTTGACATGTTCATGAGGTATCTCATGTACTGGCCATGGATTTTGGCCTGCCTTGTAGTGTCTCTTATAGTGGCTTTCTTTATGTATAAGCATGCTACACCCGTCTACAAGACGGATGCTTCCATGCTGATTAAAACCAATGACAACCAAAGCACTTTCCGCTCCTCGTCGTTCGCAGGAGCCATCAGTGCCCAGGATATGGGTATGTTTTCCATGGCAAGCGACTTTGACACGGAAGTCAAAGTGCTTGCTTCACGCAATCTCATCCAGCATGTCATAGAGTCTCTTGACCTTTATGTGGAACAGCGCATGGAGACGCCTTTACGTTATAAGGATATATATGGCGTGTCGCCCATTCGTGTGTGGACCACACCACAAGAGGCTGGCAAGATGGGATTTGCTGATATTGACATTGAACTGAAAGCCAACGGCTCGTTTGACGTAAAGGCTAAAGTGGGACCGACAAAGGCTACCACGTTTGAATACGAGAAGCATTTTGACAAGCTGCCGGCACTCCTCAGTACCCGCTATGGAGTAGTCAGTATTTCGCGTGTTGATTCTGTCCGCATGCGCGACTGCCATATCCGTTCTACCATTACAGACCCGGAACTTCAGGCCAAGGCCTTCTCTGCCCGTCTCTCTGTAGAACCGGCAGACAAGAAAACCTATGTGGCTTCCATTTCTTTCAATGATCCTTCACCGCTTCGCTCCATTGCTTTCATCAACCGATTGGTGCAGCAGTATAACTATGAGGCCAATGTAGACAAGAATGTGGCAGCTGAGAAGACGTCGGAGTTTATCAACAACCGCATCGTGCTTATCTCTCAGGAACTCGGCAAGACCGAAGGACAGATGGCAGGATTCAAGAAACGTGCCGGACTGACCGACTTGCAGTCGGATGCCAAGATTACGCTTGAGAACCGCAGCGCATACGAGAAGCGCAGAAGTGACAACGATACACAACTTCGTCTGATACAGTATGTGAAGTCGTTCATCAACCAGGCAGGTAACCAAAACGAGGTTATTCCTCTCAATACAGCAGTACCAGGGCAGGACGACGGTGGACTGAGCAAGATTATTGCTCAGTATAACGATTTGATTCTCAATCGCGCACGTTTGATTCGCAATTCGAGTGAAAGCAGTACGGTGATTCGCGACATGGACGTTCAGATTAAGGGAATGAGAAATACCATCAACCAGACGATGGCTTCGGTGGAACGTAGTGCCCGCATAACTCAGGCCAAACTCGATACCGAGGCTGCCCGCTATGCCGGACAGGTAAGTTCCGTTCCTGAAGACGAGAAGCAGTTCTTGAACATCTCGCGCCAGCGCGATTTCCAATCACAGCTCTATCTCATCCTGATGCAGAAGCGTGAGGAAAATGCCATCCGCTTGGCTGCCACGGCCAATAATGGTAAACTCATTGAGTCGCCAATGGTTTCCGCCAAGGTGTCGCCTAAGGGCAGCATCTTTATGCTGATAGCATTGGTACTTGGCATTGTCTTCCCTTGCTTGATTATCTACCTCAAGCAACTGCTGGCCTTCAAGATAGAGAGCCGTGCCGACGTGACAAATATCACCAACTTGCCGATTATCGGTGAAATACCATTTGACAAGTCTGTCGGTGGTGAGCGTGACATTCTTATCAAGGAAAATCAGAACGGCTTGATGGAAGAGGTGTTCCGCAACTTCCGCACCAACCTTCAGTTCCATTTGGGCGGCAACAAGCGGGTCATTCTTGTTTCTTCTACGACATCGGGCGAAGGTAAGTCTACCATATCGGGCAACCTTGCCACCAGTTTGGCATTCCTTGGCAAGAAAGTTGTTATCGTCGGACTCGATGTGCGCAAGCCTGGCTTGAATAAAGTGTTCCACCTGCCGATACATCACACCAAGGGTATCACCTCATACCTCAGTGATCCGGACAATACAGACTTGATGTCGCTTGTGCAACCATCGGGCGTAAGCAAGAACCTTGATGTGCTGGTTGGCGGTATTATCCCACCAAACCCTACCGAGTTGGTGGCACGTCCGTCGCTTGACAAGGCGATAGAGATACTCAAGCAGCATTATGAAGTGATTATCATTGATACGGCACCGCTTGGTATGATGTCTGATACACCATTGATAGCAAGAGTGGCAGACGCTACCGTATATGTTTGCCGCGCAAACTATACCCGCAAGGCTTCGTTTGCGCTCATCAACGAGGCACGTGAACAGAATAAGTTGCCTAACATCGGCATTGTGCTCAATGGCATTGACATGAACAGCCGTAGCAGTGGCTACTACTATGGCTATGGCAACTACGGCAAGTACAATCGCTACGGCTATGGCTATGGTCGCGACTATGGTGCCGGCTATGAACATACCGGTATGTCGAAAGATAAAAACAAAAATATCCTTGAGAAAATATTTAGCAAGAACTAAGATGAAAAAAATCAATATCTTCATAAGTGGGCTGGCAATGGTCGCCTTGACTTCTTGTGTATCCAGCAAGAAAATCACTTATCTGCAGGGCAGTGACGTAACTTTCAAGACTGCCCAGCAAATCAGTCAGCAGTACGATCTGCGCATTAAGCCTGCTGACCGCATCTCCATTACCATTTCTTGTTCCGATCCGGAACTCCTCGTGCCTTTCGGACAGAACGTGGTGCTCGGTTCAACTTCTGTTCAGAAGGGCGGACAAATCAGTAGCTATGGCAATCAGCAGGATGCCTATGTGGGCTACACTGTAGACAATAGAGGCTATATCAAACTGCCGGTAATCGGAGAGATTAGAGCGGCTGGGTATACGGAGTCAAGTCTTGCTGAGGAAATTCAGAACTGCATCATTAAGTCTGGCTATATCAAAGACCCCCAGGTGCTCGTGAAGTTTACCAATGCCCGTGTCAGTGTGCTCGGAGCGGTGAATCGTCCCGGTCAGTTCCAGCTCAATTCGCAACGTACATCCATTCTTGATGTCATAGCCCAGGCAGGTGACGTGAGCGATATGGGATTGAAGACAAATGTGAAACTCTTTCGTGAAACAGATGGCAAGCGCAGCATGTACACCCTCGACCTGACCAACGACAGCGTGTTCAATAGTCCCGCTTTCTATTTGCAGCAGAATGACCTCATCGTGATACAGCCCAACAAGGCACAGAATGTGAAGAGTTCACCATTCCTGACTTTTTGGGGAGCTGCCGCTTCCATTACAGGTTTGATCAGTTCCATTACCGCAATCGTTATTGCTGTGAGCAAGTAAGTAGAGACGACGGGGATGTCCAGATTCTTTACGGTAATAAATATCGATACTGCTGTATCTATATGTCGTAGAGGATGCTAAGTGAATACGAATCAATTAGATAGAACAATATGCCTTTTTAACAAAGAACTTGCTTTCTGTCAAGATTTTTGGTAAAAAAAAATGCATTTCTATGAATAACCACAAGAGTATTTTAATGACTATCGCCGTGTTGTTCGGTGAGTTGGCCTTGTTCGTGAGCTTGTTCACATTCTTCATGGATAGGGTAGGGAGTTGTGATGTGTTGATACGCAACCAATCCATGTTGATTCATGCGCTCATTTTCATGATGATTTCATATAGTGGGGGAGTAATCCTTTACCGACGGAATACTCGCGACTTTCAAATACTGTTGCTGGAATTGCGCAATGTAGCCTATTTCTTCATAATATATGTTATACTCCATGAACTGATAGACTTCCCTACTTTACCATTTCTTGTATTCCTTAAATTTCTTGGCATTTTCTTTGCAGCCGCATCACTCTATCGTTTGGCGTTAAGATGTTTCGTGAAGTTCTATAGGTCTCAGAAATCCCACATACACCATGTGGTATTAGTTGGCGGAACGTCAAATGTCCTTGCTCTTCACAAGGAATTCTGCGCAGTCAAGTCATACGGCTATGAGGCGTTGGGTTATTTTGACTTCGAACCCAATCCCGAATTCCCTGAAGACTGTCCTTATTTGGGTACTCCTTACGATGTGATACCCTATCTTCAGAATCACCGTGAAGTGCACGAACTCTATTGCTGCTTGTCGTCTTCGCATGAAGACTTCATCCTGCAGTTGGTGCATTATTGTCTGAATAACCTGGTGCATTTCTACAGTCTGCCTACACTAACCAACTACATGCACCATCGCATGTATTTCAATGTGTTGGGCAACGTGCCCTATTTCAGTTTTTTCCGCGATCCTCTCACAAGAGTGGAAAACCGGATGATCAAGCGCACATTCGATATTGTCTTTTCGCTCACGTTCCTCTGCACGCTTTTCCCCATTATCTTTGTGATAGTGACAATAGTAACAAAGATAACTATGCCTGGTCCCATCTTCTTCAGACAGAAACGCAACGGACTTAACGACAAGGAGTTCTATTGCCTGAAGTTCCGCAGCATGCGAGTGAATGCTGATGCAGACAAGGTTCAGGCCACTAAGGACGACCCGCGCAAGACCAAATGGGGCAATATCATGCGCAAGACCAATATTGATGAGCTGCCACAGTTTATCAATGTGCTTATGGGCGATATGAGTGTGGTGGGACCACGCCCCCACATGGTGCTCCATACGGAGAAATATTCCAAACTTATCAACATGTATATGGTGCGTCATTTCGTGAAGCCGGGCATCACCGGTTGGAGCCAGGTGACTGGTTTCCGTGGCGAGACCAAGGAAATCAGTCAGATGGAGGGCCGTGTACGTGGAGACATTTGGTATATAGAACACTGGAGTTTCTGGCTCGATCTGTATATTATATTTAAGACTGTAGCCAATGCTATTGTAGGCGACAAGGAAGCTTATTGATGGATTTATCGGGCTTGACGGTTTAAAGCCACTTGTCATATTTCCCAAGAGAACAATGTAATTGTATAAACCGGGACTATGGGTGTTGCCGGATAGTTGTTCCCACAGGTTGTATTAGCATCCTTTTAGCCATTTCGTCAAATAATTAGGTGGCAATAATAAAATATCAAAAATAATACAGTGAATTAGTCGCTGTATTATTTTTTTTTTCTAATTTTGCACATTTGAAAGGATTGTGTGAAACTATTATTCAGAAAAAAGACATAACAAATACAGATGAAAAAGAAAATTCAATTCAGTCTCGTGTATCGAGATATGTGGCAGTCGTCTGGCAAATTCCAGCCTCGCAAAGACCAATTGGAGCGCATTGCTCCCGTGATTATCGACATGGGTTGTTTTGCCCGTGTGGAGACCAATGGTGGCGCCTTTGAGCAGGTCAACCTGCTTGCCGGCGAGAATCCTAACGATGCAGTGAGAGCTTTCTGCAAGCCGTTTAATGAGGCTGGCATCAAGACTCACATGCTTGATCGTGGTCTTAACGCTTTGCGTATGTATCCGGTACCCGACGACGTGCGCGCCCTCATGTATAAGGTGAAGGCCAAGCAGGGCACCAACATCACACGTATCTTCGACGGACTTAATGACGTGCGCAACATCATTCCGAGTATCAAGTGGGCCAAGGAAGGCGGCATGACCCCTCAGTGCGCCCTTTGCATCACCAACTCGCCTGTTCACACGCTTGAATACTATATGAACATTGCCGACCAGCTCATTGCAGCCGGTGCAGAAGAAATCTGCCTGAAGGATATGGCCGGTATCGGACAACCTGCTTTCCTGGGCAAGCTCACCAAGATGATCAAGGACAAATATCCCCATATCATCATCCAGTATCACGGACACTCAGGTCCCGGTCTTTCCATGGCTTCTATTCTTGAAGTTTGCAACAATGGTGCAGACATCATTGATACAGCCATAGAGCCGTTGTCTTGGGGTAAGGTGCATCCAGACATTATCTCTGTGATTAGCATGTTGAAGAATGAAGGCTTTGAGGTGCCTGAGATTAACATGAGTGCTTATATGAAGGCACGTGCACTTACACAGGAATTCATTGACGACTGGTTGGGCTACTTCATCAACCCTGGCAACAAAATCATGTCTTCCCTGTTGCTCGGCTGTGGACTTCCCGGTGGTATGATGGGCTCTATGATGGCAGATCTTGGCGGCATGCGTACCACCATCAACAACGTGCGCAAGAAGAACGGCGAGGAAGAACTCTCTATGGACGACCTCCTTATCAAGCTCTTCAATGAAGTGGAATATGTATGGCCACGTGTTGGGTATCCACCATTGGTAACCCCATTCTCCCAATATGTAAAGAACATTGCCTTGATGAACCTTCTCACTATAGAGCAAGGCAAGGGCCGTTTTGTGATGATGGATGACTCCATGTGGGGCATGATTCTCGGCAAGTCCGGCAAAATTCCCGGTACCATTGATCCTGAACTTGTGGAACTTGCCAAGAAGCAGGGCCGCGAATTTACGGACGTCGACGCCCATACTCTGCTCAAGGACGCTCTCGACGACTTCCGCAAGGAAATGGACGAGAACGGATGGGACTATGGACAGGACGACGAGGAACTCTTCGAACTGGCCATGCATCCCGAGCAGTATCGCAACTACAAGAGCGGACAGGCCAAGAAGAACTTCCTGGCAGACCTGCAGAAGCTCAAGGATGCCAAACTGGGCAGCAATCTCACACCGGAACAGCTCAGCGCCTACAAACATGCCAAGGCTGATGCCATCGTGGCACCTGTGAAGGGCGAAATCTATTGGGAGTTCAATGGCGACGGCGAGTGTGCACCAACTGTGGAACCTTACATCGGCAAGGAATACAAGGAGGGCGACGTGCTTTGCTACATCCAGACTCCTTGGGGCGAAATAGAGGAAGTGCCTGCCGCATTGGGTGGCAAGCTCGTAGAAATCAACGCCAAGCGCGGTTCTAAAGTGAGCAAGGGCACGGTCATCGCTTATATTGAGCGCGACAATAAAGAATAGAGTTTTCATAAATTTGTTTTTGGTGAAGGGGAGAACTTGAAAAGGTTTTTCCCTTTACTTTTTTATCAAGTACCCGTATGATGGACTATCAAGCAATCATAGACAAGTATTATCCCAAGGGCACACCATTGCGTCATATTCTCATGGTGCATAGCCGTCAGGTGGCCGACCGTGCCCTCCTTATTGCCGACCGTCACCCCGAACTCGGCATAGACCGGACGTTTCTCGAAGAGGCAGCCATGCTCCACGACATTGGCATCTATCTCACGGATGCTCCAGGCATAGAGTGCCATGGCAGTGAACCTTACATCCTTCACGGGCGCCTTGGGGCGGAACTGATGTGCCGCGAAGGCTATCCGCGCCATGCCCGTGTGTGTGAACGCCATACTGGTGCCGGACTGACTGCCAGCGAAATAGAAGCCCAGCACCTGCCGTTGCCCCATCAGGACTTTCTGCCGGAAACGGTGGAGGAGAAGCTTGTGTGCTATGCCGACAAGTTCTATTCAAAGTCACACCTCGACCGCGTGCGCACACTTCAGCAGACCGAGCAGAGCATTGCCCGGCATGGTGAAGACGGGCTACGGAGATTCAAGCAATGGGAGCAGATGTTTGAATAGAGGACGCGGAAAGTTGGAGAATGCGGAGGCTAAATGCGGACGTAAAACGTTAATTAAGAAAACAGATAGACGAATTGTGGATAAAAAGCAGTAACTTTGCACCTTATATGAGAACAAAGTCTGTCATATTCTTCGTGTTGTTCGCCTTCATTCTTGTGATGGCCGATACCAACACACCTTTTTTCAAGAAAAAACGCAAGGCGGTGGAGCGTGATTCTGTCCAGTTGGCAGACTCCCTACACCCCGATTCCGCTAAAGCCTCCAACGGCATAGATACTACCAAGATGGACTCACTCCAGCTTGCCATCTATCATCACAACAAAGCCATCGACGACTCTATCCGCCTCGACTCGCTCAACCGCAAGCGTCAGGGGGGCATCGATTCGCCGGTGAACTATTCGGCCGAAGACTCTATTGTCTATCTTGCCAGTACCAACCGGGCCTATCTCTATGGCAATGCCAACGTGAAATACCAGGACATGGACTTGCAGAGCGACCGCATCAACATGAGTCTTGATTCCAGCATGGTCCACGCCACAGGCACACCCGATTCCACGGAAGAGAAAGGCGTCAGGGGCACTCCCGTGTTCACTATGGGGCAGGACAAGTATGAGAGCGACACGATGGCTTTCAACTTCAAGAGCAAGCGGGGCTTGATAAGCAATGTCTACACCGAACAGGAAGACGGTTTTTTGTCGAGCGAGCTTTCCAAACGTGACTCTTCGGGTGTCATCTATCTGCAGCATGGCCGCTACACCACGTGTGATGCCGAGCACCCCGATTTCTACATAGCCATTTCCCGTGGCAAACTGCGTCCCGGCAAGGATGTGGTGTTCGGGCCTGCCTATCTGGTAGTGGCCGATGTGCCGTTGCCCCTTGCCATTCCCTATGGCTTTTTCCCCTTTTCCAAGAGCTACTCCTCTGGCTTCATTATGCCCACCTATGGCGATGAGTCCGACCGCGGTTTCTATCTCCGCGATGGAGGCTACTACTTTGCCATGAGCGACCGCTGGGACCTGAAACTCTTGGGCGAGATTTATACCAAAGGGTCGTGGGGCTTCTCGGCAGCGAGCAACTACCGCACACGCTATAAGTATTCGGGCTCTTTCTTCTTCAGCTATCAGGACACCAAGACCGGCGACAAGGGCTTGCCCGACTTCTCGCGCCAAAAGAGCTACAAGATTCAGTGGAGCCACCGACAGGACTCCAAGGCCAATCCTTACAGCTCGTTGTCGGCAAGCGTGAACTTCGCCTCCACGAGCTATGAGCGCAACAATCTCAACTCGCTCTACAACCCTTATTCCCTTTCGCAGAGCACCCGCACCTCGTCAGTGAGTTGGAGCACCACTTTCTCGAGCATAGGCATGACGCTGAGCAGCACGGCCAACCTGGCGCAGAACATGCGCGACTCCACCATCGCCTTGACCCTTCCAGATCTCAACATATCCATCTCTCGCTTCTATCCTTTCCGCCGCAAGCACATGGTGGGAAAAGAGCGCTGGTACGAGAAAATATCGATGAGCTATACCGGTCAGCTACGCAATGAGATAAACACCAAGGAGGACAAGCTCTTCCGTTCAAACCTGGTGAAAGACTGGCGTAACGCCTTTAATCACAGCATCCCCATCAGCGGCAGCTTCACTCTGTTCAACGTGCTCAATCTCAGTCCGTCGTTCAACTTCACCGACCGCATGTACACCAACAAAGTGATGCGCTCGTGGAATGCCGACCGACAGGTGGAGGTGTGCGACACCACCTATGGTTTCCACAATGTCTACAACTGGAACTTCTCCCTGGGCCTCTCCACCAAACTCTATGGCATGTACGTGCCCAACCCCAAGGTGTTCGGCAAGAAGATAGTGGCTATGCGCCATGTGGTCACTCCGACCGTGAGCTTCAGCTATGCGCCCGACTTCAGTACGCAGCGTTACGGCTACTACGATACATACCAGAAGACAGATGCCCAAGGCAATGTGTCGCTGGTGGAGTATTCTCCCTATTCCACGGGGCTATACGGAGTGCCCGGCAAGGGACGCACTGGCAGTTTCTCATTCGACCTGTCCAACAACCTTGAGATGAAGGTGCGTTCCGACAAGGACTCCACGGGATTCAAAAAGATAAGTCTGATTGATGAGCTGGGTCTCTCCATGTCCTACAACATGGCAGCCAAGGAAAAGAAACTCTCCGACCTTTCCATGCGTATCCGTCTGAAATGGTGGAAGCACTACACGTTCAACATGAATGCCGTGTTTGCCAGCTATGCCTACGAACTCGACGCCAACGGCAACCCCTACGTGGGCAACCATACATTGTGGGGAATGGGCAAGTTCGGCCGGTTCCAAGGTGCTTCTCAGAACTTCTCGTTCACACTCAGTCCCGACCAAATCAAGAAGTGGTTTGGCGGTGGCGACAAGACCGACAAGGACAAAAAGAAGGACGACGATGATGAAGGACTCGACACCGACCGCGAATCAAACGTAGACGACGATATGGTGAAGGGACAGACCGGCGCCAAGAAGCAGGCTTCCAAGGCCAAGACCGACAGCGATGGTTACATGACGTTCTCCATGCCCTGGTCGCTCACTTTCGGCTACGGCATCTCCATGCGCGAGGACACGGACCCGTCAAAGTTCAACAAGAAGACCATGCGCTATCCCTATAAGTTCACCCAAACACTTAACATCAGTGGCAACGTGCGCATCAGTGATGGTTGGAACATCAGTTTCTCATCGGGCTACGACTTCGATTACCATAAGATGTCCATGACCACAGCCTCGCTTTCGCGCGACCTCCATTGCTTCAACATGAGCTGTTCAGTGGTGTTGGCCCCTTATACCAGCTACAACTTCACTTTCCGTTGCAATGCCTCTACGCTCACCGACGCCCTCAAATATGACAAGCGCAGCGGCTACAGCAATGCCGTTCAGTGGTATTGACAAAAGGAGAGTGGAGCAAATCGGCAAACGGTCTACTCTTAGCCCTTTTTTATTTCCCCATCCTGCTCTATGGCTTGCCTGTGAATCAGCCACGCCACCATGGTTCCCGACTCATTTCCGGAGACCATGTGCGCCATAAGCAAGAGCACAGTTTGTTCCCCTTAATGGCAGTTCCGCGAGTCGTCCCAGTGTCTGGGCATCGGTTGCCCACGGCGTGGGCAATCAATGCCCAAAGTCAGTTCTCTATTTTGGGCATATCGTTTGGAGTGCTTATAGCCACTTTTTAAATGTAAGTATCTGTATATTTGATTATTGTTGTCCGATAAAACTTTTTCAAGAAACAATAAAATTAGGACTGATACTTCGAGATAAGTATCAGTCCTAATTAATGTGTTTTTCTAAAAGTTTTACCGGATAGTTTTAATTTAGAAAGCAAAGAACTTCTCCTGCATTTTCTCTTTGAGATTGAACTTCTTGGTGGTATCCAAGGCTCTTTCAATACAGATGAATTTCTTATCGGTATGTTGCATGAAATACTCTACGGTCTCTGTATCAAGGGACGGGTCAACCGTAATAAAGGCTTCTTTGTTGCCGTCTGATGCCAAATAAACCGTGTTTTTAGCAAAACCTGTTTGCTTCTCCAATTTGTAAGTAAGCATGAATCCCTGCTTAATGAGTATTTCCGTTATCAGTTCTTCTTCATTGAATGTAAGAGTGAGTTGACGTTCCTTCTCATTGATGTATTCATGGAAAAGAGCAAGATTCTCTTCCTCTGTCTTTGTTGGGTCTGGAGCAAAGTCTGTTCTTGGGAAACTTGACTTTGACAACGTGAACACCTTAAAGCCGAGTTGGTCGAGTTGCTGCTGATATTCTTCATCTATCAGTTTGCCTTCACTTTCCTTTTGGTATTTTTCTACTACGGCTTTGTTGCGAGCAATGGTTATTTCGCTAATGGTCTTGTAACCGGCACGACGAGCATTGCTGTTCTCATCTGTCAATTGAGGAATTTGTACTAAGATAAATTTGCGATGACCACCATCTTTTATGTTTTGATTCATTACAGCGTGGCCAGTAGTACCAGAACCTGCGAAGAAATCAAGAACGATGCAGTCTTTATCTTCTTTCTTATTTATAATGTATGATATGGCTTTTTGTATAAGTTGTACAGGTTTAGGAAATGGAAATACGCCTCTTCCTATTAATGCTTCCAAATCCGCACTCGCTTGGTCGGTAGTACCAACTTCCTCACGTTTCCAGAAATTTGCGGGTACCATTCCACCATCCATCTCACTTAGAAACTTCTTTAAACGAGGATAAGTGTTTTTCCCGTCTTGTCCCCAATAAAGACGATTTTCTTTTGTATGTTGTTCGTATGTTTTGTATTCATATTTCCAAGCATTAGTTGGATGTACTACTTCTTTTCCTGTTATAGGGTTTATTATAGGATAACACAAATTAGGTCTGTCTTCTTTTGAGGCAGGATTTACGTATGAAACACTCGTCCAAACACCTCTTGGGTCATTGTCAGGATTTGAATATATTTCATCAGATTTTTCATTTCGTGGTTCTTTGATATTTGCAACCATTTCAGATTTTCTATAGCATAGAATATGTTCTGTCATAGTTCCAAACAGATTAGAATTGTTGCTGCGTGTATATCTTTTTTCCCAAATGATATTTGCCAAGAAATTATTATCTCCAAATATTTCATCGCATAGTTTTCTCAAATGATGTATTTCATGGTCATCCATAGAGATAAAGATAACTCCATCAGGGCGCAATAAAGTACGAGCTATAAGCAATCGACTAAACATATCGTCAAGCCAATTACTGTGAAAACGACCTTCTGAATCTGAGTTTGTGTCTAATGTTATTCCGTCTTCAGATACATTTGTTCGCTCCCAATATGCTTTGGGGCTTTCAGAGAAATCGTCATTGTACAAAAAGTCTTCTCCCGTATTATACGGTGGATCAATATATATACATTTCACTTTATTGCGATAGCTCGAAGTCAGTACTTTCAGTACTTCCAAGTTCTCTCCCTCAATGATGATATTCTCCGTTTTATCAGCATTTACGCTACGGCTCTCGTCATAGTGCAGTGTGGCACGAGTAGGAGTAAAGGCATTACGCTTTGCCGCTGATTTACCAAACCAGCGGAACTCGTAACGCTCAGTCTCTTCCACGCTATTAGGGTTTACGGCTTTCTTCACCTCATTGAGATCGAGAAAACCTTCTTGGGTGAACCAATCAGGAAATAACTCACGAAGTGTATTAAGTCGTTCCTCATTCATGTCTGGTGATAGGGTGATATGGTCTTTATATGTTTCCATTTTCTCTTTCTGCATTAATTGTTTGATCGGCTTGTGCCTTGAATGTTTGGTATTCACGAATTGGAGCTTTGTAATAAGCCTCTATGCCAATGGAGCGGAAATGCTTGATGGCACATTTTATTCTTGCGACTTCGTGTGGAGACAGAGCTTTTTTATCTGTAATGTCGTTGGTTCCCTTGATTTCTACCACAAAATAAAACTCACGTTTGTCTTGTGTGTTATGCAGGGAGATGCGTTTCAATACAACTCCAAAATCCGGATTGTAAGAGCCTATCGGTGTAGGAATCTTATACCATGACGGAAATTTCAAGAAACACACCACGTCCGAGCCTGCTTTGTCGGCTTCTGTGGCAAATTCTCGTTCAAAAGAGCTCTCGTACAAAGTCTTATCCCACACTCCATGATTAGGAGTGGATACATAATTTTCGCAAGCATCTTTGGTGAAATCCTCGAAGCAGAAAGGAAACGTCTCGTCGGTAGGAGTATATTCCACACATCTGGTGAGTTCTTCCAACTGTATCTGTTTGATTTTAAATATAGCCTGCTCCATATATACAGGAGGATTCTTCAGGTATTGCTTCTTGTTCGCAATGCCCTGCAGAATTCTCAGTACGGAATTATAGCACAATCCTGTCTTTTCACTAAGGTCCTCCAACAAGTCTTGCGGCGTAAAGCGACCTTGCAATTTATAATCCTCCGAACCTTGGTATTCTTTGGATAGACTTTCTATATCGCTAACCTTATAGCTTGCCACCTCAGCCTTATAGTCGCCGAAGCTTATCTCATTGAGAGCCTCAATAGAACGCCGTACGATGGCATCTTCGTCAAAATGTACACGATAGGTAGTTCTTTTAGCCACCATCTTCCAAAAACGGCGGAAAACACTGGTGAAGGTATCATTCTTTTTTATCTTAAAGACAACTCGATTCATGTGCTTTCCCTTGTGGGTATGTTTCGGTTTTACACCTGTATCTTTTGAGCCAAAAGCTTTCTCGTTCTCACTTTGATAGCTACGAGCAAACGTTTCGTATGTCTCATTAGGTACAATGGTCAACTGATTGATGATTTCGTCGTCGCTTGCATCTTCACGGTCATACACTCGTTGGCCTTGTTGGTTGACACAGATGCGAAGACCTCGACCTATTTCCTGGCGCTTTTTGTTTTCTGAATAACTCTCGTTGAGTGTGGCTATCCCAAAGATATTCGGGTTGTCCCATCCAACACCTAATGCGGAGTGGGAAAACACGAACTCTATATGGCTATTAAAAGATAATAGCTGCTGCTTGTTGTGGAGAATCTGGTCGTAAATTTCCTTGTTGTTTGCATTAGTCTTCTCGTTGTCGGTATATTCCCCGTTGGTTGTCTTGGCGAAATAATAGCCCTGCACAGCTTTAATCTGTTCTTCTGTAGGTTTCTTGCCATCATGGAATTCAGCATACACCTTAGCATATTGTTCCTCGAAAAGGTTCTTGATAACAGGATGGTCTGCACTCATATAATTTGCCACCTTATCGATGAATATGAGCGACAGGTTCTTGATGCCAAGTGGGTGTAAGCGCTGTTGGTTTTCAAAATGACGGCGAATCAACCATTCCAGCTGCAAGGCCCAAACCTGCTCTTTGTTGGCAGACGACATGCCTTGCTCTATGCATGTTCCGTTGGTGAACTCCACCATCCACTTGTGTGTGCTCATTTTTTTGTAGATGCGACTTATGGTAAAATCAGCGTATGAGTCATTTCCCGATTTTGCTGCAAGATTATCGCCCCTTTTCAGAAAGTTGCTGTCCTTAAACAGGAAGTTCTCCTTTTTCTTGTTGAATCTCCAGAGCTTTAGTTTTACTTTAGGCTCTCCTTGGGTCTCTTGCACATCGCTTATTTCTATTTTCAGCGTGGCTTCGTCATTCCTTTCTATAACCGTCAGCACTTCTATCTTCTTTACCAATCCCAAGCGGTAACTCTCGCCAGGAGTAAGCTGGTAAAGCATGTTTGCTTTCACTGCGTGGGTGGCGGAGTAACGGAACTTGAACAATGGTCGCAACTTGGCAAGGCTTTCCTTGGAGTTATCTGTATCCATGCCTTCCTGTGGTTCATCCATGAAGATTATAGGGCGTGTTTGGCCGATGGCATCAATATGCGGTTTGTTGTTAAACAAATCTTCGCGAACCTTTTGGTTCAAAATCTTATCCTCAGAGTTGAACGATGCCATAGTCATGACCATTAATTGCGGCGTTTCTGAGGTAATGAAGTCTCGTAAGTTACTCAGTCTGGAGCTATCATATACAAAAGCATTCAGAGAGCAGTCGTATCTCTCCTCCAGCTGATTGCTAAAATTGGTAAATGTGTCTATAACGCCTTGGCGAATGGGGACTGATGGCACAAGGACAATGAACTTGGTCAGCCCATATTCCTTATACAGTTCAAATGCTGTTTGAATGTAAGTCAAAGTCTTGCCTGTTCCTGTTTCCATTTCGATGCAAGCATCATTGGAATCTTGCAGGCAAGCATTGAGAATATTGTTCTCCTTAACTACTTTTTGGATATTGACAAACAACTCTCCAGAAGACAAAGAGCAATAATTGGCTCGTATGTCTTCGATTGTGGCGTTGTCGTATGTATTTCTCTCCATACCCCGAAATATTTCTACCACACTATAAATGGCTTTCTTCTGGTGTTCCGGATTTTCTAATCTAAATTGCATTTGTTAGTTCTAAAAGTAGACAGCACGCCATGTTTCGGTAGTTTCTGTCCATTATAAAAATAAAGCGTCAGCCGTTAAAGGCTGTTTGGAGGGGAACTTTCAATGTTGCTTAAAGGTTTGATTAAACCAATTGACCCTTCTTGATAGCATAGTCAAATTTTGATTGCAAAGGTAAAGAATCTTATTCATATGGAAGAATAAATCATTGGAAATCTTGACTTTTGATGCAGGGCTTTTGGACAATTCTGAACAATAAACTTTGATTTCTTTATGTGGTTTCAGCGGTTTATTGTTGCTCGAAAATGACAGGCTTGCTTAATGCATAAATATATAATGGTTACGGAAAAGAGTGATAGATAGTGATAGATAATTTTGCATCTATCACTCATCTATCACCGTTGTTAATATATTGTATATCAGTGTTGTATGTGCACAAGAAACGCTGTTAGTGATAGATAATGCTCATTTTTGAAAAATCTTACGCGCGCGTGCGCGCGTAAGTGATATAAAAGGTGATACGTGTACATTGAAAGGTTTATCTTTCTCCGATTTCTTTTCTTGCCATTCTTTCTGCTTCTGCTCGTGCAGGCTTTCCTGTCGGCGTCATGGGCAAGTGGTCTATTTCGATATAGTGGCGTGGACACCAATATTTGGGCAATGCCTTGCGACACATGTCAAGTAGTTTTTCATGGGCAATGCTTGACGGTTCGTGGAGCAGTACCACAGCTTCGCCCAGTTCTCTGTCGGGAACACGTGTAATCATGAACGGAATAGGAATGACTGGGCGCAACAGTTTTTCGGCCTCCTCTATCTGTATCTTGATGCCTCCCGAACAGATAACGTTGTCGATTCTTCCGACAATGCGAAATTGTCTGCCGTCTGGAGCCAGTTCTGCCACGTCGTGTGTGGTGAGTGTATCGCGGCACACTTCTGGCGCATCTATGATGAGGCATCCTTCAGCGTTGAGTTTTACACTGACCGTCGGGAAAGGTGTGTACCATTCGGATGCCTCCTTGCCGCTAAGTCGGCGTAGGGCAATGTGAGAGAGCGTCTCGGTCATGCCGTAGGTGCTCCAGACAGCATGGGGAAAGTGGCGCAGTTCCTCTTCGAGAGATTGGTCTATTGCACCGCCACCGATGATGAGGTGATGAATTTGCCGTAGCAGGTCTCGTTCCTTAGGAACTTGTAAGGAATTCCATACCTGTAGTGGTACCATGGCAGCAAACACAGGCGCCTCTGTCAATGTGGCGAGCGGATGGCTGGATGGCTGAACGCTTAGCAGGCGTAATTTCCCCACGATGCTTCTCACCACCATCATCTTGCCGGCTATGAAGTCGAGCGGCATGCAGAGTAGGGCCGTGTCACCATGGTGCAACCCTAAAAAGCTGCAAGTGATACGGGCTGATGCCTCCATGCGACTCTTTTCCACCCACAAGGGCTTTGGTGTGCCTGTAGAACCGCTTGTGTGCACCAATAGCCGGTGGTTGCCGTCGTTCCATTGAGTCATGAATTCGTCGAGTGTCATTGTCTGTTTCCTTTCATTGATAGCGGTGGTTAGACTGCCGTTGTATAAAGTAATCCCCGGTGCACAAGGTGCTTGTGCATCCGGGGATTGCTTGTATGTTGAATGCCCGAGTTTCGGTTATTTCTCTTCTGCCAGACGGGCCTTGATGGCCTTGCTGTCAGCCTCGTAACCCGGTTTGTCGAGCAGGGCAAACATGTTCTTCTTGTATGCCTCCACACCAGGCTGGTTGAATGGGTTGACCCCGAGGATGTTGCCGCTGATGCCGCAAGCCATTTCGAAGAAGTAGATGAGTTGTCCGATGTAACGTTCGTTGAGTTCGGGCACGCTCACGTGAATATTGGGTACACCTCCGTCCACGTGTGCCAGTCGGGTGCCGAGCTCAGCCATCTTGTTCACTTCGTCTACGCGCTTGCCTGCAAGGAAGTTGAGTCCGTCGAGGTTCTCTTCGTCGTTCGGGAAAAGGAGTTCGCGGTTAGGTTTCTCGATGCTGATGACTGTTTCGTAGATGGTGCGTTCACCCTGCTGAATCCACTGTCCCATGGAGTGCAGGTCGGTTGTGAAGTCACAGCTGGCAGGGAAAATTCCTTTGCCGTCTTTACCTTCGCTTTCGCCGAAGAGCTGTTTCCACCACTCGCTGAAGTAGTGCAGCTTAGGTTGGAAGTTCACCATAATTTCGATCTTCTTTCCTGCCTCCAGATAGAGCGCATTTCGTACGGCTGCATATTGTGCGGCAGGGTTCTCTTCAAACGGCACGTCTTTGCCGCAGGCCTTTTCCATGTCGCGTGCGCCTTCCACAAGCTGCTCAATGTCGAATCCGGCACAGGCGATGGGCAGCAGTCCTACAGGCGTGAGCACTGAGAATCGTCCACCCACGTTGTCTGGGATGACAAACGTCTTGTAGCCTTCCTTGTCGGCAGCTGCACGGGCTGCGCCCTTGTGAGCGTCTGTCACAGCCACAATCACTTCTTTGGCTTCCTCCTTGCCCCGCTGTTCTTCACACTGCTTCTTGAGCAAACGGAAGGTGAGAGCTGTTTCGGTGGTCGTGCCGCTCTTTGATATGTTGATAACTCCGAAGCGCTTGTTCTTCAGATATTCTGTCAGTTCAGCCAGATAGTCCTCGCCGATATTGTTGCCGGCAAAGAGAATGTTGGGGCTTTTGGTGTCATCGTTGACAAGCCATGCAAAAGCGTTCGACAGTCCTTCGATGACAGCGCGGGCACCGAGATAACTTCCGCCGATACCTGCCACCACTACGACCTCGCACTTTTTGCGCAAAGTTTGAGCCGTACGGTTTATTTCTGCAATAAACTCGGGTGTGATACTTGAAGGCAGATGGAGCCATCCCAGGAAATCGTTGCCTGGGCAAGTAGCGTTTTCAAGAGCCTCTTGTGCTGCTTTCACTTGTGGTTCGTAAGCCTTGACGGCCCCTTCCTTCAGGAACTGGGCGGCCTTGGTGATGTCCAATTTGATGTTTTTCATTGTCGTTATGCTTTAGTTTGTTGATTGTTCTTGTGCAAGAACTACAGTTCACTGCCTGTAGCATGGTCGTAGAGGATTATCTGAACGAATCCGTGAGCAACTTGATTTCTATTTGCGGACTGATACGTTCGTAGAGTATGTTGTATACGGCGTCGAGGATGGGCATGTTGACATGCATGTGGCGGTTGATTTCCTTCATGCACTTTGTCCCGAAGAATCCCTCGGCAATCATTTCCATTTCAATCTGTGCACTTTTCACGCTGTAGCCTTTGCCAATCATGGTGCCGAAAGTGCGGTTGCGGGAGAAGTTGCTGTAGCTGGTGACAAGCAAGTCGCCCAAATACACGCTGTCTTCAATGCTTCTGTCTATAGGGTGCACGCTTTTGACGAAACGTGCCATTTCCTGCAAGGCGTTGGCCATGAGAACAGCCTGGAAGTTGTCGCCATATTTCAGTCCGCTGCAAATGCCCGCTGCAATGGCATAGACGTTCTTGAGCACCGAAGCATACTCAATGCCGATAACGTCGCTGCTGGTTTTGGTCTTGATGTAGTCTGAGGCGAGCACGTGTGTAAAGGCTTCAGCCTTTTCGCGGTCAGAACACCCCACAGTGAGATAGCTAAGGCGTTCGAGAGCCACTTCTTCTGCATGTGAAGGTCCGCCAATGCAAGCCAGGTTGTCGTAAGGCACATCATAAACCTCATGGAAATATTCCGAGCATACCAGGTTTTCGTCAGGTACAATGCCCTTGATGGCGGTGACAATAAATTTGTCGCGTATGCGTGCCTTGAGTTTGCGGAGATGATTCTTCAGGTAGGGCGAAGGCGTGACAAACACCAGGGTGTCGTAAGCTTCGACGATGCGGTTGATGTCGCTCGAAAAGAATATCTCGTCGCAGTTGAAATGCACGCTTGTCAGATAGGCTGGGTTGTGGCTCATGCGCCGGAACTCCTCAATGCGGTCATCGCGGCGCATATACCAACCTATATGGTGGGTATGTCCCACCACAATCTTGGCTATGGCGGTGGCCCAACTGCCTCCACCGATAATGGCAACCTTGCCTACGTTGAACATAATATCTTGATTGTGATTTTATCGAAGTGAAGGCGGCGGACGTGAAAGAGTCGTGACTTGTTCACATCCGCATGAACCTTCAGCTTGTTACTTGTTGGCGTTTTCTATCCATGCCTCAAACTGGTCAACCTTGGGGTTCTCGTATCCCAGTTTGTATTTCTTGTTCACGCCACAAACGTCCATTTGGAGTTTTTGTGCCTTGACGGTCTTGATATCAGACACGAGGTTGTATCCGGCCTTGCAGAAAACGGGCACCCACTCTTCGGGCACTCCGATTGCTGCCCACTCTTGCACGGTGCTCTTAGGCACCTTCTTCTCAGGACGCATCTGCGGGAAGAAGAGCACTTCCTGAATGAATGTCTTGCCTGTCATGAGCATTACCAGACGGTCAATGCCGATGCCGATACCACTGGTAGGAGGCATTCCGTATTGCAGGGCGCGGAGAAAATCGCGGTCAATGACCATTGCCTCGTCGTCGCCCTTGTCGGCAAGTCGCATTTGCTCCATGAAGCGTTCTTCCTGGTCAATGGGGTCGTTGAGCTCAGAGTAAGCATTGGCCAGTTCCTTGCCGTTGACCATCAGTTCGAAGCGCTCGGTGAGTCCTGGTTTTGAGCGGTGCATCTTAGTCAGAGGCGACATTTCTACGGGATAGTCCGTGATGAAGGTAGGCTGGATGAATGTGCCCTCGCAGAACTCTCCGAAGAGTTCGTCAATGAGCTTGCCCTTGCCCATGGTCTCGTCGACGTCCATGCCTTTCTCCTTGCAGAAAGCGCGTATCTCGTCTTCAGTCTTTCCGTTGCAGTCAAATCCTGTTTTCTCCTTGATGGCATCAAGGATAGGCAGACGACGGTAAGGAGCCTTGAAGCTCACGATGTGTCCGTCTATTTCGCGCTCCGGCTTGCCGTTGACGGCGATGCAGACAGTCTCGAGCAACTTTTCCGTGAACGACATCATCCAATTGTAGTCTTTGTATTGCACGTAGAGTTCCATACATGTGAACTCCGGGTTGTGGTTGCGGTCCATACCCTCGTTGCGGAAGTTCTTGCCGATTTCGTAAACGCCTTCGAATCCGCCGACAATGAGACGCTTGAGATAAAGCTCTGTGGCAATGCGCATATACATGTCTATGTTGAGCGCATTGAAGTGGGTGATAAATGGACGGGCAGAAGCACCGCCGGCAATGGCCTGGAGAGTTGGGGTTTCCACTTCCGTATAGCCAGCCTCGTCCAGAACTCGACGGATAGTGCGCAGCACGGTAGCACGTTGGAGGAACGTATCTTTTACTCCGTCGTTGACAATCAAGTCAACATAACGTTGGCGGTAACGAAGTTCAGGATCGTCAAACTTGTCGTAGGCCACACCATCCTTGTATTTCACAATAGGCAGTGGCTTGAGACTCTTGGAGAGCAGCGTGATTTCCTTGGCATGTACAGAGATTTCACCTGTTTGCGTGAGGAAAACAAAGCCTTTCACGCCAATGAAGTCGCCAATGTCCATGAGTTTCTTGAACACCTTGTTGTAGAAGTCCTTGTCTTCTCCGGGACAGATATCGTCACGTGTGATATACACTTGGATACGTCCCTTGGAATCCTGAAGTTCAACGAAGGCTGCCTTACCCATCACGCGACGGGTCATCATGCGGCCGGCTATGCACACCTCACGCTTTTCTTCCTCTTTGAACTCGGCCTTGATGTCGGTCGAGAAAGCATTGGTGGGATATTCGGCGGCTGGATATGGGTCAATGCCCATGGCACGCAACTCCTGCAGACTCTGTCGTCTGCCAATTTCCTGTTCACTTAACTCTAATACGTTCATATATAATATTGTTTTCTTGCTGTTGTGGATTGTAATGGGTGCAAATTTACTAAATTATTCCGAATAAGTGAGCCTTTTTCACTTTTTTATATGTAACTTTGTCGTCCTCTATTTAAAAGGAACGAAGAATATGAATGTAGACAAAATCAATGATTTGCTCCAAAAGCAACCCAACCTCTCCACGGCATTGGGTATGGAATTCATATCCACTCCGGAAGACGACACCTGTATGGCTCGCATGACGGTGGATGAGCGCAATAAGCAACCTTTCGGTTTCCTCAGTGGCGGAGCCACACTCGCCTTGGCAGAAAATCTGGCAGGCGTGGGCTCGCTCGCTCTCTGCCCCGGCAAGATAAGTGTGGGCATCAACGTGAGTGGCAATCACGTGAAGGCTGTCCGTGAGGGCGATACCGTCACGGCCTATGGCAAACTGGTGCAAAAGGGACGTGTGCTTCATGTGTGGCACATTGACATTAAGGATTCTGCAGGCGATCTTGTTTCCACGGTCCAGGTGACCAACTATGCCATCACCCCGCGTAACAAATGATGATGAAGGAAAAGTCTTTTGCGGAAATCGTCTATAGATTGCCGGGAGAGAGCACTTGCGTGAGACTGTCGTCGGCGTCTGCCCCTGTACCATTAATGTCTTGTGAGGAGTTGGGACGGCGGCATGGTTTTGTCTTCGCCCCTTTCAAGCCTTCATCCAGTCATCCTGTTTGGCTGGTTGTTCCCGACAAGACAGAGGTGTTTCCGCAAGATAGTCTTGCCTTGTCCGTCAATAACTTCCCCCTTGTGCCCACTTGTTCCGACGAGCGTGAAGTATATGCCGTGGATTTTGCCAACTTCCATGCACATATTCTTTCGGGCGAATATGATAAGATGGTTCTTGCCCGATGTTCACACATGCGTGTGGAAGGAGTCGAGGTAGATACCTGTTCTCTGGCAAGGCAACTCTTTGCACGGGCTTGCAGGCTGTATCCCAGACTCTTTGTCGCATTGGTAAGCATGCCCCAAACTGGCACTTGGCTCATGGCTACACCCGAGATTCTGCTTGATGGGCAAGGAGAACAGTTGCGTACCATTGCCCTTGCCGGCACCATGCCGCTTGATGAGCGTTTGCTTGACTTGCCGGTGGAAAAAGTTTGGACGGAGAAGAACTTGATGGAACAGGAGTATGTTTCCACCTATATTGCCAAACAAGTGGAACGTTTCTCGTCCGATTTCAATGCCAGCGGTCCTTACACTACGAAGGCGGCAGGACTGATGCACTTGCGAACAGACTTTAACTTTAGTCTCTCTTCCGGTGAATCCTTGGGCAGCGTGCTCTCTGCACTTCATCCAACACCTGCAGTCTGTGGCATGCCCAAGGAAGGAGTGGAAAGGTTCATCATGGACAACGAATCCTTCCATAGGCAATATTACAGCGGCTTTCTCGGCATGCTCTCTCCTGAGCAAGACACCCATCTTTATGTTTCTCTGCGTTGCATGCGCCTGCTTGACAACGGCATGGTCAACTTCTATGCTGGTGGCGGACTCTTGGCCGACAGCGTAGAGGAAGACGAGTGGTGCGAGACCGAAGCCAAGATGCAGACCATGAAAGCATTGTTCGAATCGCCAATCGGAATCCTCCGTTCGGCAGTAACCGGACAGACTCAAAACAATCAATAAACAACAGACTTTTATGTACAGTGACAAATATAATGTGAACATTCTTACTGCCATGTTGGTAGAATATGGCATACGTCATGCCGTGCTTTGTCCCGGCAACCGAAATGCACCGATTGTCCATAACCTTGTGGCCTGTGGCAAGGTGAAGTGCTATCCTGTCACGGACGAACGCTCGGCAGGTTTCTTTGCCCTGGGCATACGGCAAGCCACGGGAGAACCCGTAGCAGTGTGTGTCACCTCAGGGTCGGCATTGCTCAATCTGGCTCCGGCCGTAGCCGAGGCCAGCATGCAACACCAGGGACTCATTGTCGTCTCCGCCGACCGCCCTGCTCAATGGATAGGTCAGTGGGACGGACAGACAATTCCGCAACCCGATGCGCTTGCCACGCTTGTTTCCAAGCGCATCACCTTGCCGGAGCCACATACAGATGAGGAACGCTGGTATTGCCAAAGGCTGGCAAACGAGGCGTTGGCGGAAGCCTTGAGAAGTTCAAGGCCTTCAGTTCACATCAATGTTCCAGTATCAGAACCTCTCTTCCATTTCACCGATAAGGCGGATGGCACTGTAGCTGGTCATGCCACCCTTGTAGAATCCGTGCTCGACGTGCAGACGGCGAAGAATACCTTGATAGCCGATTTCCTGTCCAGCACCCGACCGATGATAGTGCTTGGTCAGATGGCACCCGACAAACGGGTGGACGAAGCCGTGCGTTATCTGTCTCGTCATTTTGTAGTAATGCGTGAACCGCTGTCCTGTTCGTGTCCTGTTCCTTTCGACGACGCTTTGGCACGATTGCAGGCTGACGGCACAGATCTCACTCCTTATAGTCCGGACTTCGTGCTCTATGTGGGTGGCAATATGGTGAGCAAGCGCTTGCGTCAATGGTTGCGCTCACTGTCTGGGCAGTTGTGTTGTTGGACTGTCGACGGGACCAGTCAAATGCCCGACACCTTCATGTGCCATGCTTCCCACCTTGAAGGCAATCCTGTAGAACTGCTGTCCTTGCTGGCCAGTGTCATAAGCTCTGATGAAGAACGCGAAGGAGGTTCTCCTTATGCCGGTTTCCTTCATTCACCAGCGGACTACAAGCGTCTGTGGAACGTGGAGATTGGCAATGAAATTGAACATCTTGCCGACACGCAACCTGCCTATTCACCAACGGCAGTAGTGAAATACTTCGAGGAACAGTTGGTGGATATGGAGTACGACTATCAGGTGCACTATGCCAATTCCTCGTCTGTGCGACAGGCTTGTCGCTATGCCGACCACTATGTGTGGTGCAACCGGGGGGTCAACGGCATTGAAGGCTCGCTCTCTACAGCTGTAGGTCATGCTGCTGCTACGGACGATATGGTGTTTTGTGTGGTGGGTGACCTGAGTTTCTTCTACGACCAGAATGCTCTTTGGAACCGGAATCTGTCGGGCAACCTTCGTGTCATTCTTCTGAACAACCACGGAGGCGACATCTTCAACCACTTTGAAGAGGCGAAGAAGAGTCCTGCCTTCGACAAGTTTATCTTGGCGGGGCATAATGCTGAGGCACGGGGTATCTGTACACAAAACGATGTGGGGTATTTGTCTGCCAATAACTTGGACGAGATGCATATGGGCATTGTCTCTCTGCTCACCACCGACACGCATCGCCCCATGCTCTTGGAGTGTTTCTTTTAAGATGTGGATTTTCTTATCGTGCCGGTTAGACTGGCCAATTATCAATAGTCAATAAAACAAGAAAATATGAACAATCGAGAATGGAAAAAGATTGAGGGTTTCGATTTCAAGGAAATTCTCTTTGAAGAATACAACGGCATTGCCAAGATAACTATCAACCGTCCCCGTTACCGCAATGCTTTCACCCCTTTAACCACATGGGAGATGAGTCAGGCTTTCAGTTGGTGCCGTGAGGCGCAGCGCATAGGCGTGGTGATTCTCACCGGTGCCGGCGACAAGGCCTTCTGTTCGGGTGGCGACATGCATGTCAAGGGACGTGGCGGTTACGTGGGCACCGATGGGGTGCCTCGTCTCAACGTGCTCGACGTGCAACGTCAGATACGCTCACTGCCCAAGCCTGTCATTGCCATGGTCAATGGCTATGCCATCGGTGGCGGGCACGTGCTCCACCTCATGTGCGACCTCACGATTGCCAGCGACAATGCCATCTTTGGCCAGACCGGTCCTAAGGTAGGTTCCTTCGACGCAGGTTTCGGTGCCAGTTATCTTGCCCGTATCGTGGGACAAAAGAAGGCCCGTGAAATTTGGTTCATGTGCAGGCAATACTCTGCAGAGGAAGCAGAGCGCATGGGAATGGTCAACAAGGTGGTGCCTTTCGACCGGCTTGAAGACGAGTGCGTGGAGTGGGCAGAGACCATGATGGAGCGTTCGCCCCTTGCCTTGCGCATGATCAAGGCGGGACTCAACGCCGAACTCGACGGACAGGCCGGCATACAGGAACTGGCCGGTGATGCGACCATGCTCTATTATTTTCTTGACGAGGCGCAAGAGGGTGGCAAGGCTTTCCTCGAAAAGCGCAAGCCCGATTTCAAGAAGTTCCCTAAACTTCCCTGATTGTCATGAGCTATCATATCAGTATTGAGCCGCGCACGCTGCATTTCAAGCAGCCTGCCGGCACATCGCGTGGCGTCTATACCACTCGCCAGTCTTGGTTCCTTCATCTCACGAGCGATGCACTGCCTGGGCGTGAAGGGGTGGGCGAGTGTGCGCCTCTTCCAGACTTGAGTTGCGACGCCACACCGGAATATGAGCATACGCTGGAGGCTGTATGCCGCCAGTTTGAGTTGACGGGAGCCATCAGTTATCCCATGCTTCAGCCGTATCCCTCCATACTCTTTGGCTTGGAGACAGCGAAACTTTCCCTGGAACGCGGCTCGTCCGTGCTCTTCGATACGCCTTTCGGAAGGGGTGAGGAGGGCATTCCCATCAACGGATTGGTGTGGATGGGGTCCTACGACGAAATGCTTCTTAGGCTTGAGGAGAAAATGAAACAGGGATTCCGCTGCGTGAAACTCAAGATAGGAGCCATTGACTTCGAGAAGGAACTGGATTTGATACGCCACATTCGCGAGGCCTTTTCATCCGAACAGATAGAACTCCGGGTGGATGCTAATGGCGGTTTTGGCTATGAGGATGCCTTTGGCTGTCTTGACCGCTTGGCGCGCTACGACATTCATTCCATTGAACAGCCTATTCGGCAGCACCAGTGGTCGCGCATGGCTATGCTCTGCCGGCAGTCTCCTTTGCCCATTGCCCTCGACGAAGAGCTTATCGGGGTGAACATGCCCCTGATGAAGGCTGAACTGCTTGACACCATTCGGCCTGCCTATCTTGTGCTCAAGCCGTCGCTCCATGGCGGCATGTATGGTACGGAAGAATGGATTCGGCTGGCTCGCGAACGGGGTATAGGCAGTTGGGTGACCAGTGCCCTGGAGAGCAATGTGGGGCTCAATGCCATTGCCCACTTCACTGCTCACGTCTACGGGCCGGGCATCACCTTTCCGCAAGGGCTTGGCACCGGACAACTCTTTACAGACAATATAGCCATGCCACTCTGCATCCAAGGGGATGAATTGAGATACATGGCAGACAAGAAATAGATTACCACAACACATATTAAAATAAAGTAATGCAAACATTGATATGGAAAAAGATTCTTTGATAGTAGTGAGCGGAGGCATGGACTCCATCACGCTACTCTATGACATGAAAGACCGTATAGCCATGGGCGTGTCGTTCGACTATGGTTCCAACCACAATGCCCGTGAGATACCTTATGCCGAAATGCACTGCAAGCGGTTGGGCATCAAGCACATCACCATCAAGCTCGACTTTATGCACCAGTATTTCAAGAGTTCGCTCCTGGAAGGTGCTGACGCCATTCCCGAGGGACACTATGACGACGAGAACATGAAGTCTACCGTGGTGCCGTTCCGCAACGGCATCATGCTTGCCATTGCCACAGGACTGGCAGAGAGCAACGGACTGAAGAACGTTATGCTTGCCAACCATGCCGGCGACCATGCCATCTATCCCGACTGCCGTCCGGAATTTGTTGAGGCTATGGGGCGTGCCACCGAGGCCGGCACCTACGACGGCATCCGTGTGCTGGCTCCCTACACCAACATCACCAAGACCGACATAGCACGCCGCGGCAAAGAACTCGGCATAGACTACACCGAAACATGGTCATGCTATAAGGGCGGCCAGAAACACTGCGGGAAGTGTGGCACTTGTACTGAACGCCGTGAGGCCTTGGCAGAGGCTGGCATTGAAGACCACACTGAATACGAGGAGTAGGCTCATGGCGTATTCGTTCAGCAACTATGCTCCTCATTATAGGGCACTGCTGCAGTTGGGCATTCCGCTGGTCATAGGTCAGATAGGCACCATCATCCTGGGCTTTGCCGACACGCTGATGATTGGCCATCACAGTGCTACGGAACTGGCTGCCGCCAGTTTTGTGACCAGCATGTTCAATCTTGCCCTCATCTTTGCCATCGGTTTTTCATATGGGCTTACACCCATAGTGGGCAGTCTCTATGGGCAGGACAAGAAGGAGCGCATTGGCTGCATGCTCAAGAACGGCATTGCCGCCAACGGCATGCTCTCGTTCCTGCTCGTGGCCATTCTCGGTGTGCTCTATCTCAACCTCGACCGCATGGGACAGCCCAAGGAACTTGTGCCCATCATGCGCCCTTATTTCCTGGTGAACCTTGTGTCGGTGCCTTTTGCCTTGCTCTTCAACACTGTGAAGCAGCTCTTCGACGGCATCACGTGCACCAAGGTGGCCATGTGGACTACCGTTGTGTGCAACCTGTTCAACATATTGGGCAATTGGGTGTTCATCTACGGCAAGTTGGGCTTTCCTGAGATGGGACTTCTTGGTGCGGGACTCTCCACTTGTCTGTCGCGTGTGATGATGGGCCTTGTCCTGCTTGCGTGGTTTTTCTGTCGCCGCAGTTATGCTGCCTACAGGCGCGGTTTCCTTGCTTCCTGCGTGAACAGGGCCGACTTTGTGAAGCTCAACCGCATGGGGTGGCCCGTGGCCTTCCAGATAGGCATGGAAACCGCATCGTTTTCACTGAGTGTCATCATGATTGGATGGATTGGCACCTTGGCACTTACGGCACATCAGGTCACCATTACCATCTCGCAGATATTCTATATGATATATTACGGGCTGTCGGCTGGCGTGGCGGTGCGCGTGAGCTATTTCCATGGCCAGCACGACTATCAGGCCTTGCGCCGTGCCTCCTATTCCGGATGCCACATCATGTTGCTCATCATCATGTGCAGCATCACGGGCATTCTGCTCTCTCGCCATCACATGGGAGCACTCTTCACCGACGACACAGCCGTGTCTTCGTTGGTGGCGCAAGTGGCCATTCCGCTGGCTGTCTACCAGTTGGGAGACGGCATGCAGTATGTCTTTGCCAATTCTCTCCGCGGACTCTCCTGCGTCAAGCCGATGATGTATATTGCCTTTGTCGCCTATTTCGTCATCTCTCTGCCTTTGGGCTATCTCTTTGGCATCGTCATGGGACATGGGTTGGTAGGCATTTGGTATGCCTTCCCGTTTGGCCTTTCCACGGCAGCCCTGCTTTATTACATCTGGTTCAGCAAGAATCTCAGACGTGAAGAGCGCCTGTGCTTGGCATGATTTTTGCTTGTAGGACTCAATATAAACACAACATAAGAAAAATGGAAAACAAAGAAACACCTGTACTTCTGCTCACTGGTTATCTGGGCAGCGGTAAAACAACTCTTCTCAACCGTATTCTTTCCAACGAGAAAGGCATCAAGTTTGCCGTTATCGTCAACGATATAGGTGAGGTCAACATTGACGCCAACCTGATTCAGCAGGGTGGCATCGTGGGTGAAGGCGACGACAGCCTGGTTCCTCTTCAGAACGGTTGCATCTGCTGCACCTTGAAGATGGACCTTGTGCAGCAACTGAGCGACATTGTTTCGCAGCGTCGTTTCGACTACATTGTCATCGAGGCAAGCGGCATCTGCGAGCCTGCCCCCATTGCCCAAACCATCAGTGTCTATCCCCAACTCTATCCTAATCTGGCCACTGAAGGGCGTGCCAAGCTTGATGCCATTGTCACCGTGTGCGACGCTCTCCGGCTGCGCGACGAGTTTGCCGAAGGCCGTGAACTGCAACGCCACGACCTCGACGATGACGATTTGGCAAGTCTGGTCATTCAACAGGTGGAGTTCTGCAATATCATCCTGCTCAACAAGGCCTCGGAGGTGTCGCCCGAAGAGTTGGCCCACATCAAGGCCATCCTGCGTGAAATTCAGCCTAAGGCGGAAATAATCCCTTGCGATTATGGTGATGTCGACTTCGACAAGATTCTCAACACCCATGCCTTCGACTTTGAGAAGGTGGCCACATCGGCCCGCTGGATTGAGGCCGTGGAAGGCGAAGAGGATGACCTGGAGAATGAGGAGGAAGGGGAAGCCCTGGAATATGGCATCGGCACTTTTGTCTATTGCCGCAGACAACCGATGAATATGACCGAGTTCGACCAGTTTATAGCCCGCAAGATGCCCAAGAGTGTTATCCGCTGCAAGGGATTGTGCTACTTTGGCACGGAGAAAGACACGTGCTACGTCTTTGAACAGGCAGGCAAGCAGATGTCGCTCCGCAACGCAGGTCTGTGGTATGCCTCTATGCCTAAGGATGAGTTGGAGAAATTCCTGGAACAGAATCCAGGCGCAGCCCGTGATTGGGACCCCGTTTATGGCGACCGCATGCAGAAACTGGTGTTCATTGGTCAGAACATGGATAGGGAGGCTATAGAACGGGAACTTGACGCCTGCCTAATGGGGCATCTCTAAAGAAATGCCGATAAATAGTGGAAATCCTCACATCCTGTTTCAAGGTTGTGAGGATTTTTTGTGCTTGTTTGTGAATGGAGGAAACGCGGCTAATGGCAGAGTTGCGGGTTGTTAGTGGCAGAGTTGCGGGTTGTTAGTGGCAGAGTTGCGGGTTGTTAGTGGCAGAGTTGCGGGTCGTTAGTGGCAGAGTTGCGGGTCGTTAGTGGTAGAGTTGTGGATTGTTAGTGGCAGAGTTGTAAAGGGAATGTGGGCTGGTGGACAATTTGGTATGTGTCGGTATGTGGAAGGGAAGGGTTAGGAAGGCCAAATCCTGTGTGAAAGGAAGTATCGGGGGAAAGTACGGATGATGTCATGAAAAAGCCCTTATTTCCCAAGTGATGTCCTTGGGGAATAAGGGCTTGTGGGCAATATGGATTGTCCGTCCTTTGTGGATGGCTCCCTTTCATGGCCCGTAGCGGGCTAACTGTTTTTCACCTGCACTATTTTTGTCTTGGGCTTTTCCTTGTTGCGGCGGTTCACCACGGTCACCACGGCTTGTGCCAACGAGAGGAATGCCTGTCCGGTGATGGAGTCTGTGTTGAGTGCTGCCGGTTTACCGTCGTCACCGCTTGAGCAAATGCCCTGCACGAGCGGAATCTGTGCAAGGAGCGGCACGCTCATCTCTTCGGCCAGGCGCTTGCAGCCTTCCTTTCCGAAGATGTAGTAGCGCTCGTCGGGATGGTCGGCAGGAGTGAACCATGCCATGTTTTCCACCAGTCCGAGGATGGGCACGTTTACCTTGTCGTTCATATACATGTCGATACCCTTGCGTGCGTCGGCAAGCGCCACATTCTGCGGTGTACTCACGATGACCGATCCGGTGATGGCCAGGGTCTGGAGCAAGGTGAGGTGGATATCGCTTGTGCCGGGAGGTGTGTCGAGGATAAAGTAGTCCAGGTCGCCCCAATCGGCATCGGCGATAAGCTGTTTCAAGGCATTCGATGCCATGCCGCCACGCCACAGGGTAGCGGTGTCGGGGTTGACGAAGAAGCCGATGCTCAGGAGTTTCACGCCATATTTCTCGATAGGCTCTATCAGGTCGCGTCCGTCCTTGTGCACGGCACAGGGACGAGCCTTTTCCTCGTCAAACATCTTGGGCATGGAGGGACCGAATATGTCGGCGTCGAGCAGTCCCACCTTGTACCCCAACTTGGCAAGTGCGATGGCAAGGTTGGCCGACACGGTGCTCTTGCCCACGCCGCCCTTGCCAGAACTCACGGCAATGACGTTCTTTACTTCGGGCAGCAGCTTGCCCACCTCAGGGCGTGGCTTCGACTTGAATTCAGTCTTCAGGGTCACGTTCACTTCCGGGCTGATATAGAAATGTATGGCAGCCTCGGCCGCCTTGAGGGTAGACTTCATGAAGGGGTCTGTGTCGCGAGGGAAGATGAGCGTCACCTGCACGTTCATCCCGTCAATGTGGATGTCGTCCATGACCACCATCTCGCTTTCCACCAGGTTCTTCTTCGTTCCGGCATAGATGACCGTAGCCAATGCGTCGGTAATGAGTTTTGGATATAGTGTCATATTTTCTGTTTTTTTGTTTGTTTCGTACCTGCAAAGGTACGCCAAAAGGTTGAGATGGAGAAATAAAACGCATGTATTCACCTTTGATGTGCCGAAAAACCCTACTCGCATTTTTGCTTTAGGAGAAATAAGTGGAAGTTTTTGTTCTTTATTTCACACAATTACGCTATCTTTGTCCCCCATGAGCGACAAACACTATTCTCTTCTTCAACTCAACGCCCTGGTCAGGGAAAGCATTGAGGAAGCCATGCCCGATGAATATTGGGTGGAGGCTGAACTGTCGGAAGTCAGAGAGAGTCGTGGGCACTGCTACATGGAACTCATTGAGAAAAGTTCCTCCGGCACCACGCCCGTGGCAAAGGCTTCTGCCAAATGCTGGCGCAGCACGTGGATGATGCTTGCGCCTTATTTCGAGCGCATAACAGGTCAGCCGGTTCATGCCGGACTCAAGGTGCTTCTTCGGGTCTACCCGCAGTTTCATGAGAACTATGGTTTCTCGTGGATTGTCTCCGATATCGACCCACGTTTCACCATGGGCGACATGGCGCGGAAACGGCAGGAAATCATTCAAAAGCTGAAGGAAGAAGGCGTGTTTGACCTGCAAAAACAATTGGAACTCACGGCTTTTGCCCAGCGCATAGCCGTGGTGTCGAGTGCTACGGCTGCCGGTTATGGCGACTTTTGCAACCAACTGGCAGACAATGATTATGGCTTTGTTTTCGCCACGCGCCTGTTTCCCGCCATCATGCAGGGCGAAGGCATAGAGCGCAGTGTCATTGCTGCACTGGATGCCATCAATGCCGAAGCTGACGATTTCGATGCCGTGGTCATCATCCGCGGTGGAGGTGCCACGAGCGACCTGTCCGGTTTTGACACCTTGTCGTTGGCTGAGAACGTGGCCAACTTTCCCCTGCCTGTCATTACAGGCATTGGGCATGACCGCGACGAGAGTGTGCTCGATATGATTTCCCACACTCGTGTGAAGACTCCTACTGCCGCTGCGGCTTTTCTGATTGACAATTTGGCACAGACTTGGGGGCGCATAGTCACCGCTCGCCAAAAGTTGGGCAGTTGGGCAAAACTCCGTATGGAGGCGGAACGGCTGCGTCTGGCTCCGCTTTCGGGCAGGGTTTCGGCTGCCGCCCGGCTGCTTCTCTCCAGTGAGCAACACCGGTTGGCAATGCTTCGCCAACGGCTTGTTCCGTCGGCCGAGCGCAGTTTGATGGAGCATCGGCAATGCCTGGACATGTTGGCACAGCGTCTTTCACCGGCTGCAGAACACCGGCTACAGGCCGAACGGCAGCGACTGCAGTTGTCGGAACAGCGCTTGAAGTCGGTGGATCCCGAAATCCTGCTGCGGCGAGGCTACAGCATCACACTCAAAAACGGTAAGATTGTCAAGTCGTGCCAAGACGTGAGCGAGGGCGACGTGTTGGAGACAAGGCTGAAGGAAGGCACCATATATAGTGTGGTTGGGAACAGATGATGCCAACCACACACAATCTTTTATACTCATTTCAAATGATTGACCGGAATGATGAACCTCATACTTTCCATCTTTTTCACACTGCTCGAGTTCAATTGCGAGAATCTTTTCGACTGTCAGCACGACGAAGGACATGAAGACTATGAGTATTTGGCTGACGGAGTAAGGCATTGGAACCGACACAAGTATTGGAAGAAACTTGATGATGTCTCGCGGGTGATAGTGTCTTCGGCGGAAGCCAGCGGAAGACTGCCCGACTTGGTGGCACTTTGCGAAGTGGAGAATGACAGTGTGATGGAATGTCTGTCTCGGCGTTCACTGCTGCATGGTGCAGGCTACCAATATCTGATGACCACTTCTCGTGACGTGCGAGGCATTGACGTGGCGTTGCTCTATCAGCCGGTTAGTTTCCTGCCTGTCCGTCATTATTCCATTAGGGTCGATTGGGGGAAGGGCACCCGTCCCACACGTGACATTCTTTATGTGGCTGGGCGAATGGTTGCTGGCGATACGCTTCATGTGTTTGTGGTGCATGCTCCAAGCCGGTTGGGCGGTCCGAAAGCATCGGCTTCCAGCCGTATGAAAGTGGCGGAACGTTTGGTTCAGGCTGCCGATTCCATACGTTTGCTTTCTCCTCTTGCGCACATCGTCGTTGCGGGCGATTTCAATGATGAGGCGGCAGACGAGGCCATAGTGTATTTGGGCATGCATGGACTAAAAGACGTGGCACCTTTGACAGACAAGTCGGCAGAGGTGCAGGGAAGCTACAGATACAAGGGACATTGGCAGACTATTGACCATGTGCTGGTGAGTGAACGTATGGAAACGTACGTGATGGACTGTCGTATTCACGCTCTTCCCTATATGCTTGAACCCGACCCGACTTATGGTGGAGTCCGTCCTAAACGAACATATTGGGGCGGCAGGTATCTGGGAGGTTGCAGCGACCACTTGCCTCTCTTGTTGCAAATGAAATTCTGACAATCTGTTTTTGTGGTACAACCATCTGCTATGACAAAATCCGGGCAAGACTCGTATACCAACAGGAATACAAGCCTTGCCCGGATTTTGCCGTGTGGGGTGAACGTTTACATGCCTTCCCGATAGAAATCGAGCGCCTCGCATATTTCTTCATCGGTGGCAGTCTGGTTGATGATGATGTCTCCAATGCCGCCGAGCAGTGTGAAGTTGATGATGCCTGCCGTGTTTTTCTTGTCGTGGCGCATCAGTTCGAGTAGGGCAGGATAGTCATCGCAAGTGATGGGCAACTGGCCGTAATGCTCCTTGATATAGTTCACGGTCTGCCGCATCTTGTCAGTGGGGAAGCCAGTCTTCTTGGCGCAGAGATAAAGTTCTGCCACCATGCCGTATGCCACGGCATAGCCATGCAGAATGGGATGGCTGGTGTGGAGTGCCCAGGCTTCGAAGGCATGGCCGATGGTGTGTCCCAGGTTGAGAGCCTTGCGGATGCCTTTTTCATGTGGATCTTCCTCCACGATGTGCTCTTTTACTTTTACACTTTCTTCCACCATGCGCAACAACTGTGTGAGGTCAGGGCGTTCCAAGTCGAAACTGACGTGTTCTGCCCACATGGATTCGTTGCTTATCAGACTGTGCTTGAGCATTTCCGCATAGCCCGAAACGATGTTGTCGTGGTCGAGGGTGCGAAGGAATTCTGTGTCAAGAAGTACAAAGCGTGCATCGTTGAACACACCGATTTCGTTTTTCAGTCCATTGAAATTGATGCCGGTCTTTCCGCCTACCGAAGCATCGACCATGGCCAACAGGGTGGTGGGAATGTTGATGAAGTTAATGCCTCGCTTGAAAGTAGAGGCTGCGAAGCCTCCCAAATCAGTAACCATGCCGCCTCCCAGGTTGATGAGGCACGAGTGGCGTGTGCCGCCTTGGCCGAGTTCGGTCCACACATGTGCAAGAGCTTCCAGATTCTTGTGCTGATCGGTAGCCCCGATTGTGATGACTTTTACATCCTTCAGGCAGCGGAAACCTTCAATCACAGGCAGGCATTTCTCGTGGGTAGTCTCATCTGTGAGAATGAAGAGTTTGTCGTGTTCGCACTCACTGAGCGCCAATGCCATCTCATTTTCCAAGTGGCGCGATATGATTACTTTCTGCTTCATAACATACATCCTTCTATAAATACTTGGCGCAAAGGTAAGCCAAATCAGAGAAAAATGGGCGCAAACCATGCAAAAGTATGTTAAACCTAACGTGGGGCTTGCCTTGCGCTAAGGGCGAAAAGGGGAGAAAAGAGGCGAAACATCAAGAAAAAGAGCCTGTTGGGCGGGAAAAACACAGGATGAGGCGTTTCCCTTGAAAGAGTTAAACCTTTTGCCCTGACCCTCGTCAAAGAAAACGTAAACAAAAAAATGCAAACAGAAAAGAACAAGCAGAGATGAAAAAGATTATTTCGCTCTTGATGCTGTTGCTCCTCACCACGGTGACTGCAATGGCACAAGCAAGACTCATCGGAGGTACGGTGCGCGACGGGCTGTCCCGAGAGGCGCTTTCGTTGGTCACCGTTCAGTTGCTCAAGACTGACAGCACCTATGTGAAAGGGGCTACGACCGATGACAACGGGCGTTTCACCCTCAAGGCTCCCTCCGACGGAACCTACATTGTCAAGATGACGAGTGTGGGCTACAAGCCCTTTACCAAGCGTGTCACCGTGAGTGCGCAGAAGAATGTGGACCTGGGACACGTCACTCTTACCGAGAGTGCCATCATGCTCAAGGGCGCTACCATTGACGGCCATGCTGCCAAAGTGGTGGTCAAGGGCGACACCTTCCAATATAATGCCTCGGCTTATCGTGTGCCGGAAGGATCTGCCATTGAAGAGCTTGTCAAGCGCCTGCCCGGTGCTACAGTGGGAGACGACGGCAAGATTACCATCAACGGCAAGCAAGTGAAGAAGATTCTTGTGGATGGAAAGGAATTCATGACCGGCGATACCCAGACGGCCATGAAGAACCTGCCCACCTCTATTATAGAAAAGGTGAAGGCTTATGACCAGAAGAGCGACTTGTCGCGTATCACCGGCATTGACGATGGAGAGGAAGAGACAGTGCTCGACTTCGGCGTGAAGAAAGGAATGAACAAAGGATTCTTGTCGAATGTTGACCTTGGTATTGGTTCGCACAACCGTTATGCGGAAAGACTGATGGGCGGCTATTTCACAGACAAGGTGAAAACCATGATATTCGGCAATGCCAACAACACCAATGACTCTGGCTTCCCCGGAGGTGGCGGTGGCAGATGGGGTGGCGGCAAACAGGGACTTAATGCCTCAAAGATGTTGGGTGCCAACCTCAACTATGACGACGGAAAGAAACTGCAGTTTGATGGCTCGGTGCGTTGGAACCATAGCAATGGCGATAACCATAGTGTGACGTCGTCAGAAAACTTCGTGAGTCAGAAAGGGTCGTTCTCCAACAGCGTGAGCCAGCGCTATTCGCGTGGCAACAATTGGAATGCCAATTTCCGATTGGAGTGGAAGCCAGACTCAATGACCAACATCATGTTCCGTCCTTCGTTCTCGTCCTCCACAAGCGACGGCAACAGCGCAAGCCAGTCGGCTTCATTCAATGAAGACCCCTATGGCTATGTCACGGATCCTCTTTCGGACGAAGGCATAGCCACGCTGGCGGAAAAAGAACTTGTGGTCAACCGCAACAAGAACCGTAGTGTGAGCTATAGCGACTCAAAGAATGCCAAAGCCATGGTGCAGGTGAACCGCAAACTCAATTCAAAGGGAAGAAACGTGACCTTGCGAGGTGAGGTGGGCTATAACGATTCAGATTCAAAGAGTCTCTCCATGCAAGACGTGCATCTGTATCAGGTGAAGTCTCTGCTCAACCCCGAGGCAGACTCAACCTACCAGACCAACCGCTATAACCTGACTCCGACCAAAAAGTGGAATTACAACTTGCGTGCCACTTACAGCGAACCTATTGCCAAGGGACTCTTCTTGCAGTTCAGTTATCAATATCAGTATAGCCACAGCAAGAGTGACCGCTCTACTTTCGACTTCAAAAATATAGGTGACCAGTTCTGGGGCATCAATTCACTCTACAGAAATTGGGACAGCTATTTGTCTTTCCTCGGCGACACGCCGCTTGCGAGTTTCAAGGACAATGCTCTGAGCCGCTACTCGGAATACAACACTTATACTCATCAGGGGGATATTACTTTGCGCCTTATTCGGCCGAAGTATCAACTCAATGTGGGGGCCATGGTTCAGCCTCAGAAGACAAAGTTCGTGCAGGACTATCAGAACAAATACGTGGATACCACACGCACGGTGACCAACTTCTCGCCAACGCTCGACTTCCGTTACCGGTTCAACAAGATGAGCGACTTGCGTCTTAACTACCGAGGTACTACTTCGCAACCGTCAATGACCGATTTGCTTGACATCACGGACGACTCGGATCCTCTGAACATTTCAAAGGGTAATCCTGGACTGAAGCCTTCGTTTACCAACAGTCTGCGAGGTTCCTACAACACTTTTCGCCAGAGCTATCAGCAGGCAATCATGGCCTACGTGAACTATAGCAATACTCGCAACAGCATCAGCAGCAAGGTGACCTACGACGACAAGACTGGTGGACGAACCACGCGTCCCGAAAACATTAATGGCAACTGGAATGTGGATGGTGGCTTGATGTTTAACACCGCCATCGATTCAGCGGGCTATTTCAATGTGAATACCTTCACCCAGGTTAGCTACCAGAATCAGGTGGGCTATCTTTCTTTGAGTGGCACGGATTCGCAGAAGAACACTACGCGTACCACGTCTTTAAGCGAACGACTGGCAGCCAGCTACCGCAACTCTTGGTTTGAGTTTGAACTCAACGGTCAACTTGATTTCAATCATACCCGGAACCTGCTTCAGGCTCAGAATAACCTGGACACCTGGAACTTCAACTATGGAGCCAACATTGGCTTTACCTTGCCTTGGGGTACAGGGCTGAACATCGATATTCATGAGAACAGTCGCCGAGGCTACAATGACAAGTCGATGAACACCAACGAGCTCATCTGGAACGCACAGCTCAGTCAGAGTTTCTTGAAGGATCGTACGCTCTCGGTGATGCTTCAGTTCTATGACATCTTGCACAACCAAAGCAACTTCTCACGCAGCATCACAGCCATGTCGCGTACTGATGTGCAATACAACAGCATCAATTCTTATGTCATGTTGCACGTCAACTACCGATTTAATGCCTTTGGCGGAAAGGCTGGACGACAGGAAAAAGGACGCAATCGCGACCGCCAGTGGGGCGGACGTGGAGAGCGTCCGATGGGGCCTCCTCCAGGTGGATTCGGTGGCGGACGCCGAGGTGGCGGCTTTCGTATGTAAGAGAATTTGAAGGGTAAACAATATCTCCCCGTTACGATTAAAGCGGACTGACTATACTGCTGCACATGTATGGCCAGTCCGCTTTTTCTTTATATAGCAAGGAAAAATGGCATTCCCGGATTTGGCCCCCCCCCTTCTTGTCGTAGTACTTGAATGGATGTAAATCACTACCGAACCGGATATGGTTACTGGACAGACCTGTTGCAGCTTATTGATGGCAGGCTAACGAGATGGTAGTGGCTGACTTCGACAAGGGTCCACTGCCTGGGCACTCAATGCCACCGCCGTGGGCAATGAGTGCCCAAACAGCAGGAATGTTTTTGGGGCATTCCGTTTAGACCTTGATAAATAACGAATAGGTGATAGATGTGAGGGATCTTTAACCATCTATCACTTATCTATCACTCTATCTATCTCGCTTGACGTCAGCTGAAAAATGTCAGTTATCAAGAAAAGTGATAGATAGTGGCGAGAAAAAGAAAAACTTTTCCTGCGCGCGTGCGCGCGTAAGGGCGGTCATCAAAGAAGGAGTCAAGAGGACAACGTCTGATAATGGCAGGGCCTTCAGTCCGTTGTGTATCAATCCAAACCTTGAAATCGTGGACATTACACCAAATCCTGTATGTCACAATAAAAGACGGCACCTTTATGAACAAGATGCCGTCTTATGACGTTTGCAAAAGTATGGTGCTCAATACAACAATAAAAGTCCTGCAAAAGCTGCAAAGACTATCATGTGGATTGGATTTATTTTCACCCATTTAGTCCCGATGAAAGTGGCGACAAAGAGAGTTGTGCTAATCCAAAAGTGCCATGGGCTGACAGATGGTGTGCTGAAATTCTCGGGCGTGCACAGCAATAAAGTTGCTGCTGCAAGCAGGCCGACTACAGTAGGCCGCAGCACAGAAAAGATGCTTTGAATAGTAGGTGTGTCCATATAGCGCATCAGCACTCGGGCTATGAGTATCATCAGCAGGAAAGAAGGAAGAATAAGGGCTATGGTAGCCACTGTGCTGCCCAATACGGATAGGCCTGTTCCCATGCCGGCATTGTGCACAGCTGTGTAGCCGCAATAGGTGGCGGCATTGATGGCTATGGGGCCTGGCGTCATTTGGCTAATGGCGGCAATGTTGGTGATTTCTGCCGTTGAGAGCCAGTGATGGTGCACCACCGTCTCGGTCTGAATGAGCGAGAAAATGCCATAACCACCTCCAAAGCCGAAGATGCCAATCTCGAAAAAGGTGATGAAAAGTTGCAGGAAGATCATTTACTCAGTAGGTTTGATGAGTTTGCCGTATAGATAGCCACCTATGATGGCTGCAAGGATAATGAACACAGGGTTGACGTGGAGCGCCCAAATGGCAATCGTACTGACCACGGGAATCCAGCAATTGGACATCCCAATCTTGGCGTTCTTGGCCAGATTGAATGTGGGGACTGCTATCAAAGCCACTACGGCAGGACGTATGCCACGGAACATGGCTGCCACCCAAGGCACATCTTGGAACCTGTGGAAGAACAGGGCGATGAGCAGGATGATGAGAAATGAAGGCAAAGCGGTGGCAAGGCAAGTGCAGACGGCACCAGGAAGCCGGCGAAGTCTGTAGCCTATGAACACACTCATGTTGATGGCGAGTGCGCCAGGGCAACTTTGTGCCACTGCAATGATGTCGGCAAATTCTTCACGGGAAAGCCACTTGTGCCTTTCCACCACTTCGGCCTCTATAATAGGAATCATGGCGTATCCACCCCCAAGGGTGAATGCGCCAATCTTCAGGAATGTCTTGAAACTTTTCTTATAAAAGTTGTCCATACATTATTTATGTTCTTCAATCCACTTACGTGCATTGACAAATGCTTCAATCCATGGAGTCACCTCCTCGTTGCGGCGGTCGCGTGGATACCATGCGCATTGCCATGGGAAAATGGCACGTTCGGGATGTGGCATCATGGCCAAATGACGACCGTCGGCAGAGCAGATGGCTGCTACATTGTAGTCGGAGCCGTTCGGATTGCCAGGGTATTCAGCATAGTTGTACTTGGCCACCACATTGTAGTGGTCTTCAGCCTCGGGCAGATAGAAACGACCCTCGCCGTGTGCCACCCAAATGCCGAGTTTGTTGCCGCTCAGTGTGCGGAGCATCACACTCTCGTTGCGTGGAATGCTCAAGCCGAGGAATGAACTTTCAAACTTCTTGGAGTTGTTGGGCCGCATGTGGGTGCGGTGCTCATGCTCAGGGTTGATGAGGTTGAGCTCTATCATTAGCTGGCAACCATTGCAGATGCCGAGGCTGAGCGTATCCTTGCGGGCATAGAATTTGTCGAGGGCTTCCTTGGCCTTGGGGTTGAAAAGGAAAGCACCTGCCCAACCTTTGGCGGAGCCAAGCACGTCACTGTTGGAGAATCCACCGCAGAACACAATCATGTTTACGTCTTCGAGAGTTTCGCGACCGCAGATGAGGTCGGTCATCATCACGTCTTTAACGTCGAAACCTGCGAGATAGAGTGTGTAGGCCATTTCACGTTCACCATTGGTTCCCTTTTCCCGGATAATGGCAGCCTTGATGCCGGATGGTGTACGGCGGTCGGCTGAGAGACCGAATTGGGCGAGTGTGCCACGGAATGTGTCGTTGAATTTCATTTCCAGAGGCTGCTTCTTGTAGTTGGTGAAGCGCTTCTTGGCACATCCGTTCATGCTCTGTTTTTGGTCGAGTTCATAAGATGTCTTGTACCATGTGTCACGCAGGCTGTTGATGTCGAAGCTCTGTTCGAAGTCCTCCTTCTTCACCACGAGTGTGCGACTGTCTGGAGTGGGGTAACCAATCTTGGCATACATCACCTCGTGCTCTTCCATGAATTTCTTGAAATCCTCCTTGTGCCCGTCGGATACCTGGATAACCACACCCGGGTTTTCTGCCATAAGCACCTTCACAATGTCGTTGCAGGCAATGTCGTGCAGGTTGATGTGCAATCCGCCCTTTGGATTGGCGAAGCACATTTCCAACAGGCAAGTGATCAGACCGCCAGCGCTGATATCGTGTCCGGCCATGATCCATCCTTTCTTGACGAGTTCCTGAACGGCATTGAAACAGTCTACAAAGTAGTCGGGGTTAGTCACTGTAGGCACATCATCACCCACCTTGCCCAGACTCTGTGCAAAGGCACTGCCACCCAGACGGAGTTCGTCGCTGCTGAAGTCGATATGATAAAGTGAAGAGTTCTTGTCGTTAACGAGAACGGGCGATACAACTTTCTTGATGTCTGACACTTCACCGCCACTTGTTACGATAACTGTGCCGGGAGCAATGATTTTCTCGCCGTTCGGATATTGTTGTGACAGGGAGAGTGAATCCTTTCCAGTAGGAACATTTACATGGATGTCGCAGCAGAAGTCGCTCAGAGCCTTGACGGCACTGTAGAGGCGAGCATCTTCACCCTTTTGGGAGCGGCAAGGCCACATCCAGTTGGCAGACAATGAGAGGCTCTTCATGCCATCTGCGAGAGGAGCCCAAACAATGTTGGTCAGAGATTCTGCCACGGAGAGCACCGAACCGGCTTCGGGAGAAGCAAGGCCTGCTTGTGGAGCATGTCCAAGTGCTGTAGCGATTCCTTTTTCGCCGCGGTAGTCGAGAGCCACTACACCACAGTCACTCAGCGGCAACTGAATTTCACCTTGGCACTGCTGGCGTGCCACTTTTCCTGTCACGGAGCGGTCTACCTTGTTGGTCAACCAGTCTTTACAGGCCACAGCTTCAAGCTGAAGCACACGGCTTACATAGTCGTTGAGCTTATTTTGTGTGTAAGAAACGTTTTCGTAGTGACGCTCTACAGTCTCGTCACGCATAATGGTTTTCGGTGAATGGCCGAACATCTGCGCTACATCGAGGTCGAAAGGTTTCACGCCATCGCCTTGCACAAACGAGAAGTGGGCATCGCCTGTAGTTTCGCCAACCACATATAATGGGGCGCGCTCACGTTCTGCAATCTTGCGTACGTGATCAATGTGCTTTTCGTCGATAAGCAATCCCATACGCTCTTGGCTCTCGTTGGCAATAATCTCCTTGGCCGACAGTGTTTTGTCGCCGATAGGCAACTTTGTCATGTCTATCTGTCCGCCACATTCTTCCACAAGTTCCGAGAGACAATTGAGGTGACCGGCAGAACCATGATCGTGAATAGAGACTACGGGGTTATTGTCTTCCTCAACGAGAGCACGCACCAGGTTGTAAGCACGCTTTTGCATTTCAGGGTTGGCACGCTGCACGGCGTTCAACTCAATGCCGTTACTATAGCGGCCGGTGTCTACTGACGACACAGAACCTCCGCCGAGACCGATGCGGTAGTTGTCGCCACCTACGACGACCACCTTGTTGCCTTTTTGTGGCTCTTTCTTGAGGCAGTCGCGCTTGGTGCCGTAACCTACACCGCCGGCAAGCATGATTACTTTGTCGTAGGCATATTTCTCGTTGCCCTCCTGGTGCTCGAAAGTGAGCAGGGAACCTGTGATGATGGGTTGCCCGAATTTGTTTCCGAAGTCGCTCGCACCGTTTGACGCCTTGATAAGAATCTGTTCAGGTGTTTGGTAGAGCCATTTGCGAACTGGCATGATATTTTCCCAATCGCGTCCACCTTCCAAACGGGGATAGGCAGTCATGTAGACCGCAGTACCTGCAATAGGCCAGGAACCTGTGCCACCTCCCATACGGTCGCGGATTTCACCTCCCGTACCGGTAGCTGCGCCATTGAATGGCTCAACGGTTGTGGGGAAGTTGTGGGTCTCGGCCTTGAGTGAAATGACACTCTCAATATCTTTGATGCGGAAATAGTCGCTTGTAGATTGGTCGGCAGGTGCAAACTGCTCGATGACAGGACCTTGTGCAAAGGCCACATTGTCCTTGTATGCCGACAGAATCTTGTTTGGGTTCTCCTGTGTGGTTTTCTTAATCATGGCGAAGAGTGACGATTCCATCTCCTTGCCGTCTATGATAAAGGTTCCGCCGAAAATCTTGTGACGGCAGTGCTCGGAGTTAATCTGTGCAAAGCCGAATATTTCAGAGTCTGTGAGCGGACGTCCCAGTTCTTTTTCTATTTTGTGGAGATATTCAATTTCTTCGGGCGAGAGTGCAAGACCTTCCTCTTCGTTGTATTTCTCCAGATTTTCCACGTGCTTGATAGGCTCAGGCTTGTGGTTGACGGTGAAGATGTTCTGGTCAAGACCCTCATACATGCGCTGGAGCATAGGATCATGGTCAGCGTCTTTTGAGTCAACGGGGAAATACTCTTCAATACGCGAAATGCCGTTAAGACTCATGTTCTGAGTTATCTCAACGGCATTCGTACTCCAAGGAGTAATCATTTCGCGGCGCGGGCCCACGTAGAATCCCTCAAGCGTCTGTTGCTCGAGAAGTTCGGCGTCACCGTAGAGCCATGAAAGTTCGCTAATCTCGTCGTGGTTGGGCTGATGGTCGATTTCAGTGGCAATCACGCTCTTGGCAGGAGTTCTGAAAAAAAGAATCATAGTTTCTTTATTGTTAAATAAAATTTTTGTTTCTGCTTGCAAAGTTACAGCAAATAGGCAGAAGAACAAAATAAAACAAAGCTTTTGTTTCCTTTATTCGGTCAATTACACTACCTTTGCACGTATAAATTCGTGATTATGCCCGACATTTCGCAATATTTTCCCATTTCAGACCCCACGCTGATATTCTTCGTGGTGTTGCTTATCATTCTCCTTGCTCCCATCATCATGGGCAAACTGCGCATACCGCATATCATTGGCATGGTTCTTGCAGGAATGTTGGTGGGGCAGTATGGACTCAATGTCTTGGCGCGTGATGATTCGTTTGAGTTGTTCGGCAAGGTGGGCATCTATTACATCATGTTCTTGGCGGCTCTTGAAATGGATACGGCGGGTATCAAACGGAACAAAACCCGCTATTTGGTCTTCGGAGCCCTGACTTTTGTTATTCCTTTTGTTCTGTCGTATATCACAGGGAGCATGTTCCTGGGATACACACCCACGGCATCACTCTTGTTGGGGTGTATCATGGCCTCCAACACCCTTATCGCTTATCCCATTGTTTGCCGCTATGGCTTGCAGAAGAAGCCAAGTGTATCGCTCAGTGTGGGTGCATCCATGTTGTCGCTTTTTATTGCGCTTGTCGTGTTGGCTGCACTTGTGGGATCGGTGAGTGGTGAAACAGGATTCGCTTATTGGGTATGGTTCGGCTTGAAGTTTGCCCTGTTCTGTGCAGGCATGATTTGGGCCATGCCTAAACTGACCCGTTGGTTCTTGCGGCGCTATTCCGATGCAGTGATGCAGTTTATCTTTGTCCTGGCAGTGATGTTTCTCAGTGCTGCTCTTTCCGAGGCTATTGGGCTTGAGGGCATTTTCGGCGCTTTCTTCGCTGGTTTGGTGCTCAATCGTTATATTCCGCAACTTTCGCCTTTGATGAATCGCATAGAGTTCATAGGCAATGCCATATTCATTCCCTATTTTCTTATTGGTGTGGGTATGCTCATTGACGCCAAGTTGCTCTTTGCAGGCGGTAGTGTCATTTGGGCCACGGTATGCATTGTCGGCATGGGAACACTTGCCAAGGCTTTGGCAGCTTATGTGGCGAGTATAGGTTTCAAAATGCCTCTCACCTCGGGTCACATGATGTTCGGACTTACTTCAGCCCATGCTGCAGGAGCCATTGCTATGGTAATGGTAGGCATGCGGCTACATGCTTCCGATGGTTCGGTACTCGTCAACAGTGACATGCTCAATAGCGTGGTGCTCATGATTCTTTTTACCTGTGTCATCAGTTCCGTCCTCACAGAACGGGCTGCCCAGCAGATAGCGTTGCGTGACAAGGATGAACAGATAGGGCATGGGACTGTCGTGGATGACGAGAAGATACTTATCCCTGTGAAATACCCAGAGTATGCTGATACTCTTATCCACTTGGGCATTCTGATGCGCAATCCAAGACTGAATCGAGGCCTGGTGTGTCTCAACGTGGTGTACGACGACAAGAATGCGCGAGCCAACCAGGAACGCGGACGGAGACTGCTTGATCATTTGGCGGCCACTGCCAGTGCTGCAGATGTGAAAATGCAGACACAGGTGCGCATAGCTGCCAATATAGCTAATGGCATCAAGCATGCTTTCAAGGAATATGAGGCCTCGGAAATAATTCTCGGCTTGCATCAGCATGGCGATGTGACCAAGGCTTTTTGGGGAGAGTTTCAGCAGAGTCTTTACAATGGACTCAACCGGCAGATAATTCTGGCCCGTTTCAATCAACCGCTCAGTACGCTCCGCCGCATTCAGGTGGTTGTGCCGTCAAGGGCAGAGTTTGAAAGTGGGTTCTATCGTTGGCTGGAGCGTATGGCGCGTTTGGCGGAAAACCTGGAATGCCGTATACAGTTTCATGGGCGGCAGGAATCGCTGGAACTTATCGGTGAATATCTGCAGAACCGTCATGCCAGTGTCCGGGCGGAATATACGTTGATGGGACATTGGAATGAACTTCCTCAGTTGGCCTCTACCGTCAAGGAAGATCATCTCTTTGTGGTAGTGTCGGCAAGAAAGAGCACGGTGTCTTATAAACCTGCTATCGAGAGGCTTCCATTTGAACTGACCCAGTATTTCAAAGGCAAGAATGTGATGATTATATTCCCGGAGCAGTTTGGCGAACAACCTTTGGAAACCATGACGTTTGCTGAACCTCAGCATCAGGAGGAGCGTAGTGCCTATGATGCGCTGAGCGAATGGATACATAAAAAGTTGAGAAATAATAAAAATAGAATATGATAGACATAAAAGGTATAACGAAGAGTTTCGGCTCATTGCAAGTGCTTAAGGGCATCGACTTGCATATAGGCAAGGGTGAGGTGGTGAGCATTGTCGGACCGAGTGGGGCCGGTAAGACCACATTGCTTCAGATTATGGGTACATTGGACAAACCCGATGGAGGTGATATTACTATCAATGACATTGATGTACGCCATCTTTCGGGCACCAAGTTGTCAGAGTTTCGCAACAAGCACATCGGTTTTGTGTTCCAGTTTCATCAGTTGTTGCCTGAGTTCACGGCCATTGAGAATATTATGATTCCTGCTTACATAGCCGGTGTGAAACAGTCAGAAGCGAAGAGACGGGCTACGGAACTGCTCGAATTTATGGGACTTGCCGATCGCGCCAATCATAAGCCCAATGAACTGTCTGGAGGCGAGAAACAACGTGTGGCGGTAGCTCGTGCTCTGATTAATCGCCCAGCTGTTATTTTGGCTGATGAACCATCAGGCAGTCTTGATACGAAAAACAAGCAGGAATTGCATCAACTCTTTTTCGACTTGCGTGACAATATGGGACAGACTTTTGTCATTGTTACCCACGATGAGGGATTGGCATCCATCACAGACCGTACTATTCATCTTAAAGATGGCATGATAGTGGACGATGGGCAAATAACAAATGATACGGAAAAACAAGATGTGGAAAATACATCCGTGAAGTCAGAGGAGGAGACTATATGAGCCAGATAAAATTGGGCGACTATAACGACCTGACAGTGGTGAAGACAGTTGACTTCGGTATCTATCTAGATGGAGGTGATGAGGGAGAAATTCTGATGCCTTCACGCTATGTGCCCGATGGCATTCGACCGGGTGACACTATCGATTGTTTTCTTTATCTTGATCAGGACGAACGGCTTGTGGCTACTACGGAAGAACCTTTGGCAAAAGTAGGTGAGTTTGCTTGTCTTGAAGTGGCATGGGTAAACGAGTATGGTGCTTTTCTGAATTGGGGGCTGATGAAAGATCTCTTTTGTCCATTCCGCGAACAGAAGATGCGTATGGTGAAAGGCAATAAGTATGTGGTTTATGTCTATATTGACGAGGAAAGCTATCGCATTGTGGCATCTGCCAAGGTGGAGCACTTCTTGAGCAAGGAGCGTCCAGTCTACAAGCATGGAGAAGAAGTTGATTTACTGGTATGGCAGAAAACGGAATTGGGTTTTAAGGTCATTATCGATAACAAGTATGCCGGATTGGTTTACGAGGATCAGGTATTCCGTCATCTGCAGACTGGCGATCGTCTGAAAGGTTATATTGCCAACGTCCGTTCTGACGGAAAAATTGATGTCACCGTCCAACCCACGGGGCGTAGACAGACACTTGATTTCTCTGAACAACTCTTGCAGTATCTGAAGGATAATGGCGGAAAGTGTGACTTGGGTGACAAAAGTGATGCTGAAGACATCAAACTTCGTTTCCAAGTAAGCAAGAAAGTCTTCAAGCGTGCCATTGGCGACCTTTATAAGCGGCATCTTATAGCTATTGCCGACAAGGGAATCCAGTTGCTGTAGTATTGTTTTCCAAAAGGCAATAAACAATTGTGATTATAAATAAAAAAGTGACGAACCATATGGCTCGTCACTTTTTTATTTAGTTGATGTGTATGTTTTACAGGATAGTCTTCACAGCCTCGAGCATACCCTTTTCCTGAATGAGGTCAAGGTCTTTCTTTACGAGTTCTGTCAAGCCGGGAACTGTCTTGTTGAGGTCTTCCTTCCAAATGTAATCGAAGGCGAGAACCCCCTCGGCAACTTTCTGTGTGTCGCCTGTAGCCCAAAGTTCCTGCAGCTTGTCGATAATCTTTTGGTCGTCCTGAGGCTTGATTTCTGCACCGTCAGCACGTTTGCCACCCTTGTAGTAAGTGATGATGGCTGCCAAACCGAATACCAAACCCTGTGGCAGTTCACCCTTACGCTCCAAATAGATTTTCACGCCTGGGAGATCGCGAGTTTCATACTTTGGGAATGAGTTGAGCATGATACTTGTTACCTGGTGGTCAACAAATGGGTTCTCGAAACGCTCCAATACATCGGAAGCGAACTTCTGAAGTTCTTCCATTGGGAGATCGAGAGTCTGCATAAGCTCGTCGAACTGTACCTTATGGATGTATTTGCCAAGAACAGGATGTTCGCAAGCGTCGCGAACGATGTTCACGCCACTAAGATATGTAACAGGGCTCAGTACGGTGTGAGGACCATTGAGCAATGTCACCTTACGTGCATGGTATGGCTTCTCGTTGTCTGTGATGAGCACGTGGAGACCTGCTTTGTGTGCAGGGAATTCTTCCTTCATCTGCTCCACAGTCATATTTTCTGCCTTCTCGATAACCCAAAGGTGGAAGCATTCTGCCTTCACCACGAGGTTGTCCTTGTAGCCTACTGTCTGCTGGATATCCTTGATGGTATCGCGTGGGAAACCTGGAACAATGCGGTCTACGAGAGTAGCGCATACAAAGCAGTTGTCTGTGAACCACTTCTTGAATCCCTCGTAGTCAGCGCCCATGTCTTCCTTCCAAAGTTCAATGTACTGGTAGATACACTCCTTGAGGTGATGACCATTGAGGAAGATAAGCTCGCAAGGCATGAGAATCATACCCTTGGATGGGTCACCGTTGAAGAACTTGTAGCGGTGGAAGAGCAACTGAACGAGCTTGCCTGGATAAGATGCTGCAGGAGCGTCTGTAAACTTGCAGCTGTCGTCGAAAGCAATACCTGCTTCAGTTGTATTGGAGATGATGAAACGCATCTCTGGCTGCTCTGCCAAAGCCATGAAAGCCTGGTTCTGAGAATATGGGTTCAGAGCGCGGCTAACCACGTCTATACGCTCCAAGGTATTCACGGGCTGTCCGTTCTCCTTACCTTGCAGGTTCACGTGATAGAGGCAGTCCTGGCCGTTCAACCAGTCAACCATACCCTGAGCCAATGGCTGTACGATAACAACAGAGCTGTTGAAGTTGGTTCTCTGGTCCATTTTCCAGATAATCCAATCAACGAATGCACGGAGGAAGTTACCCTCACCAAACTGGATAATTCTTTCAGGGGCTACGCTCTTAGGCGCAGTTCTCTTGTTTAGAGATTTCAATTGTTCCATGATAAAGTTTATACTTTTTAAAATGTTTCGATTTTTCAAGTGCAAAGATACCTTTTTCTTGGTAATCTGCACCTAAAAAAAAGAAATAAATTCACGCAAAGGTTTACGTTTTGCGTGGATTTACATGGCAAACACGTTGAAACCTCCGTCTACCACTGCTACGGTGCCTGTGACGAATTTGGAAGCATCGCTCATCAGGTAGTGGATGGTGCCACAGAGTTCTTCAGGCTCGCCCATACGTCCAAATGGGGTTTGACGTATTACATCTTTGCCGCGTTCAGTATAGGTGCCGTCGGGATTGGTGAGAAGTGAGCGGTTTTGTTCGGTGATGAAGAAACCTGGGGCAATGGCATTAACGCGGATTCCCTCACCGAACTTCTTGGCACATTCCGTGGCCATATAGGCCGTGAAGTTGCTGATGCCGGCTTTGGCAGCAGCATAACCGCAAACACGTGTCATGGGGCGGAACGCTGCCATTGACGAGAAGTTGATAATGGCTCCTCTGCCTTGCTTGGACATAGGCTTGAGAAATACCTGTGTAGGGATGACTGTACCTGTGAGGTTGAGTGAGAGAACGCGTTGGAATTCATCGGCCTTGAGGTCGAAGAATGTCTGGTCTGGAGCAATGGTTGCACCTTTCATGTTACCGCCGGCAGCATTGAGCAGAGTGTCCACACGGCCGTATTTAGCAAGAATGTCATGGCAGTTCTTTTCTACCGTTTCCTGGTTCATCACGTCTGTCTTCATGAACTCGCAAGTTCCACCGGCCTTGGCGATGTCGTCCACGATTTCTTTGCCCACCTCTTCCTTACGTCCGAGGATGATTACTTTGGCGCCGTTGAGTGCGAGATATTTTGCTATGCATCTTCCGAGCACGCCAGTGCCGCCTGTGATGACTGTTACATTGTCTTTGATGTCAAATAAATTATTCATAATGATAGTCCTTAAAGTGTTAGTAAAGTCCTGGTTGTTTGTATTCGATGCCGAGTTCACGGTCCACTGTAGCGAGTATGCCCTGCACTTGTCCCATGGCGAACATGCGGCCGAGGAAAGAATAGCCGGCATTGTATCCACGCTTGTCGTCGCCGAGCATTTCCATGCCGTGGTCAACACGCATGGGCAGTTGTGGGTTGCTTTTCTCGAAGATTCGTGCCAGTTCTATGACGTCGGCGCGTCCGCCCAAGTGCGATGCTTCGGTGAAGTCGCCGTTGGGAAAAATGTGGCAGGAACGCAGGTGTACGAACCATGTGCGTGAAGCATACTTGCGTGCCAACTCCACCACATTGTTGTGGGCGCCAGCCGACAGTGAGCCAGCGCAGAAGGTAAGTCCGTTGTGTGGATTGTCCACGGCCTTGAGAAACCATTCTATGTCTTCGTCGCAGGTGACGATGCGAGGCAGGCCGAGAATGGGGAATGGAGGATCGTCCGGGTGAACGCACATGTTCATACCATATTCCTCACAGGCGGGCATGATGGCGCTGAGGAAATAGCGCATGTTCTCGCGCAACTGGTCTTTGTCTATACCTTTGTAAAGAGCAAGCAATTGTCGGAATAGCTCCACGGGATGCTCATCGCCTTCCTTGATGTTGCCACTCACGAACCCCTGTGTCTTGACGATAATGTTTTCCACGAGTTTGTGGTCGTCTTCGGGTGTCATGGTTTGCTTGAGTTTTTCCACCTCGGCGAGTACTTCCTGACTCCAGTCTTTTTCGGCACCCTCGCGTTTCAGAATATGAATGTCGAAGTAGGCAAACTGTGCGTGCGAAAAGAACAGGTTGGTGGTGCCGTTCTCGTTGGGGTGGGTGAGGTCTGTTCGGGCCCAGTCGAGCACGGGCATGAAGTTGTAGCAAATGGTGTGTATGCCCTCTTCGCCCAAGTTCTTGAGGCTCACCTTGTAGTTTTCTATGAGTTGGTCGCGGTCAGGTCCTGCATATTTGATACTTTCGCTCACGGGCAGACTTTCCACCACGCTCCAACGCATGCCGTAGCTTTCTATGTAAGTCTTGAGGTCATGAATTTTCTCGCGTGTCCAGATTTCTCCGTTTGGCACATCGTGCAGTGCCGTGACAATGCCCTGCACACCGATTTGCTTGAGCATGGCAAGTGTAATTTTGTCGTTCTTGCCAAACCATCTCCAAGTTCTTTCCATAATGTCTGTTTTTGTAATAGTAATTATTTGGCTGCAAAGATATATAATTGGAGAAAATAGAAATGTAAAAAACGTACATATTTTATGATTATTTGTACGTCAACCATATAATATGCACGTTTCCTTTGCTTGTTTTACTTGTGCGAATGCTGCTATTTCAACTTTTCCGCCAGATAGGGCGCCGTATGGCTTGTGGAACATTTCGCCACTTCTTCTGGTGTTCCGCAGCACACCAGTGCGCCACCTTTGTCACCGCCATCAGGACCGAGGTCTATGATGTAGTCTGCACACTTGGCCACATCCATGTTGTGTTCAATGACAAGGATGGTGTGTCCACGTTCTATCAGAGCATTGAAGGCGGCAAGCAGTCGTTTGATGTCGTGAAAATGCAGACCCGTGGTAGGCTCATCAAAGATGAAAAGTGTTGGATCTGCCTTTTCCTGTCCGATGTAGTAAGCAAGTTTCACACGCTGGTTCTCGCCGCCGGAAAGGGTGGAGGAATTCTGTCCCAGTTTGATGTATCCCAGTCCCACGTCTTCCAATGGTTGCAACTTGCGTGCAATGGCATCTTGCTTGCCTTCGCGGAAGAAGGCGATGGCCTCGCTTACGGTCATGTTGAGCACGTCGTTAATATTCTTTCCCGCGAAGCGCACTTCAAGTACTTCTTTCTTGAACCGTTGCCCGTGACAGGCTTCGCATTCCAGTATCAGGTCGGCCATGAATTGCATTTCCACGGTGATAACTCCCGCTCCCTTACATTCCTCGCAGCGTCCGCCCTCGGCATTGAATGAAAAATATTGTGCCGTGAACCCCATTTGCTTGGCGAGTGGTTGGTCTGCAAAGAGTTGGCGTATCATGTCGTAGGCTTTGAGATATGTGGCGGGGTTTGACCGTGAACTTTTGCCGATTGGGTTCTGGTCTACAAACTCCACCGCCTTCACGCTGTCTATGTCGCCCTCAAGCGAAGCATATTCTCCGGGTGTGTCTGCCACCATATCCAGGTGCCGGCGAAGGGCTGGGTAGAGAATGCCTTTGATGAGTGAACTTTTGCCAGAGCCGCTCACACCTGTCACCACGGTCATTATGTTGAGAGGAAACTTCACGTCGATGCCCCGCAGGTTGTTCATTCGTGCACCTTTCACCTCAATAAACATGTTCCATGAACGGCGACTCTGGGGTACGTCTATGTTCTCCTCACCGAGCAGATATTTCACTGTGTAGCTGTTGGGATATTTCTTGGCTGTCTCCTCGTTGATATCTTTTGCATCGCCCTGGAACACGATTTCTCCTCCCAGTCGTCCTGCGTCAGGTCCCACGTCGATAAGGTAGTCTGCAGCGCGGATGATGTCCTCGTCATGTTCCACGACCATCACCGTATTGCCGGCTTCCTTGAGCTCTTTGAGCACATGGATGAGCAGGTCAGTGTCACGGCTATGAAGGCCGATGCTGGGTTCATCAAGAATGTAGAGTGATCCCACAAGCGGACTTCCAAGCGACGTGGTGAGGTTGATGCGCTGGCTCTCGCCACCACTCAGCGTGTTGGAAGGTCGGTTGAGAGTGAGATAACCCAATCCTACTTCGCAGATGAATCCCAGTCGGGAGCGTATTTCCGTGAGTAGACGTCGTGCCACGGTGGACTCATGTTCAGAGAGTTTAAGCTGGTCAAACCATGCCCTGAGTCTGTATATCGGCATTTCCACCAACTCGCTGATGCTCATTCCGCCCACCTTCACATAGTTGGCTTCCTTTTTCAGACGTGAACCATGGCAGTCTGGACATACAGCGCGTCCACGATACCGGCTCATCATCACCCGATATTGTATTTTGTACTGGTTGTCTTTCACCATTTGGAAGAACCCGTCTATGCACGCTTTGTTGGCGAGGCTGCGCCGCTTGTCGCATGGAAGTCCGTGCCAGAGCATATCCTTTTGTTGACGTGTGAGCTTATAGTACGGCTCAAAAATGGGGAAATTGTCTTTGGCAGCTCTGCGACAGAATTCCTCCTTCCAGGTTTTCATTTTCTCTCCGTGCCAGCATTGCACGCATCCGTCGTAGACGCTTAGTGTTGTGTTGGGGATGACGAGTTTTTCGTCAATACCTATCACATGTCCGAAACCTTCGCAAGTAGGACAGGCTCCGGCTGGCGAGTTGAAGGCGAACATATTGTCTGAAGGTTCTTCAAATCTGATGCCGTCTGCCTCAAAGCGTGTCGAGAAGTCGTATGGAATGTTGGCCGGTAGCAGGAGCAGACGGCAGAGTCCGTCGCCCTCGTAGAAGGCTGTTTCTGCTGAGTCGGTAAGTCGCGATATACTGTCCTTCGAATTGTCTGCCGACAGGCGGTCTATGAGAAGCCATACGTCATGTGCAGGAGTGTTCTCACAAAGTGAACCCTCCAGGAAGTCGTCTATACGCACAAACTCGCCTTTAACGAAGATGCGCACATACCCTTGTTGCAGCTCCATTTCGAGTTGTTTGCGCAGGGAGCGGCCTTCTATTACACGTAGTGGTGCCAGCAGACAGAACTTGGTTCCCTCTTCAAATTCGAGTGCTTTCTTCACCACGTCTTCAGGAGTATGCTTTTTCACCTCTTCACCGCTTACGGGCGAAAAGGTGTGGCCAATGCGTGCGAAGAGTAATCTCAGGTACTCATATATTTCGGTAGAGGTGCCAACTGTGGAACGGGGATTGCGCGAGATAACCTTTTGCTCGATGGCAATGGCTGGAGGCAGTCCCTTGATGAAATCGCATTCAGGTTTGCTCATGCGTCCTAAGAACTGGCGCGCATACGACGAAAGACTTTCCACATAGCGCCGTTGCCCCTCTGCATAAAGCGTGTCGAAGGCCAGCGACGACTTGCCGGAGCCGCTAACGCCGGCCACCGCTATGAACTTGCCACGGGGAATGTTGAGGCTGATGTTCTTCAGGTTGTTGACCCTGGCGCCTTTGATTTCAATATATCCTTCCATGTATGGGTTTCTGGGGATTATCTGAGGTCTATGACTTCAGCAGTGGGGAAGTCCTTGGATTTGAAACTGAAAGTGGCATCGCTCTGGCGGCTTGCCTTGAAGTTGGAAATGCTGATGGTGGTCCAGGTTGAGCCCTGACGCATTTTCACTTGCTTAGGCACATAGTTCTTGTCCACGGTGATATACATTTCCTGTATAGTGCGCTGTTTGTTTTGTGCTGTGAGGTGCACCTTGTAGTCTGTGCCCTGGCTGGTGAGCCCAAGCGTATAGCCAGTGTTGTAGATATGGATGAACGTGTAGGGGTTCATACGCATCTGCTGTGCCTGTGTAGGAGTGTTGACGTTTACCTCGTTGGTCTTCTTCATATATGTCCACTGTGTCTTGCCGTTGAACCATATCATGGCATTGTCGGTACGGGCATGAAACTTGTTGCCCTTGATGGCAATGGTGCCGGAAGCATAGCCGTATTTTCCTCCGTTCATGGTGAAGTTGGCCTGTGCGCCGCCCTTGCTGCCAACCACGGCTGCTGTCTTGTCGAGAATTTTCTTTGCCTTTGCTGCTTGCTGGGCACTGGCTCCGAGTGTGAGCAGTGCTATCAGTGTTACTAAAAACAATCTTTTCATACGTCGTTAATTTTATTAGTTGTCCTTTTTCTATTTCAGTTGTGAGATGAGAGTCATCAAACTGTTTTCGTCTGCAATGAGTACCTCGCGTGGTTTGCCGCCTTGTGCAGCTCCCACGATGCCAGCCTTCTCGAGTTGGTCCATCAGTCGTCCGGCTCGGTTGTAGCCGATGGAGTACCGACGTTGTATCATGCTGGTTGAGCCTTGTTGCGAGCTGACCACGAGTTGTGCGGCTTCGGTGAACAGAGGGTCGAGCGAGTGAAGGTCTACGGCACCTCCACCCATAGCTGTGTCGGCCTCGTCTTCCTTAGGCTCCGGCAGCCACAATGGCTCTACAGGACCGGGTTGTGCCGATATGTATTCGTTGATGCGTTCCACTTCGGGGGTGTCCACAAAGGCACATTGCACACGGACTGGTTCATTGCCGCAAAGATAGAGCATGTCGCCACGTCCGATAAGTTGGTTGGCACCCGGACGGTCGAGGATGGTGCGCGAGTCAATCATGGCACTCACCTTGAAGGCAATTCGTCCGGGGAAGTTGGCCTTGATGTTACCGGTGATGATGCTTGTGGTGGGTCGCTGGGTGGCGATGACCATGTGTATGCCCACGGCGCGTGCCAATTGGGCGATGCGGGCTATAGGCATTTCCACCTCTTTGCCGGCAGTCATGATGAGGTCGCCAAACTCGTCGATGATGACTACGATGTAAGGCATATATTCGTGACCTTTGGTAAGGTCGAGCTTGTGCTCCACAAACTTCTTGTTGTATTCTTTAATGTTTCTTGCGCCAGCCATCTTGAGCATGTCATAGCGGTGGTCCATCAGGGTGCAGAGGCTCTTGAGTGTGCGCACCACCTTGGTCACATCAGTGATGATGGCCTCGTCGCTGTCGTCTGCCACCTTTGCCATGAAGTGGTCTGCAATGGAAGAGTAGACGCTGAACTCCACCTTCTTCGGGTCGATGAGTACGAACTTTAGTTCATTGGGGTGCTTCTTGTAGAGCAATGAGGTGATGATGGCATTTAGTCCCACAGACTTTCCCTGTCCGGTGGCACCGGCTACGAGCAGGTGTGGAATTTTTGCCAAGTCTGCCATAAACACCTCGTTGGTGATGGTCTTTCCGAGTGCGATAGGCAATTCCATGGTCGATTCCTGGAACTTTCTTGAGTTTAGAATGCTCTCCATCGACACAATGTTGGGCTTGGCGTTAGGCACTTCAATACCGATGGTACCCTTGCCGGGAATCGGGGCTATGATGCGGATGCCCAGGGCTGAGAGGCTTAGGGCTATGTCGTCTTCCAGGTTGCGTATCTTTGAAATTCTCACACCCTCGGCAGGTGTAATTTCGTAGAGCGTGATAGTGGGGCCCACGGTGGCACGTATCGATTTGATTTCCACTCCAAAATTGCGCAGCACCTCAATGATGCGGTTCTTGTTGGCGGTCTGTTCCGCCTCGTCAATATATGGCTTGCCGTCGTTGTCGTATTTCTTGAGCAAGTCCAGCGTGGGATACTTGTAGTGAGTGAATGGTTCCTTGGGGTTGATGGGGGTAGAGAGCACGTCGGATGGAGCCACTGTATTGCCGGCAGCATGCTCCTCCTCGCCGGCAGCCTGAATGTCCATGTCTATGTCACCGTCGTTGTTTCCTCTCGTTATAGCTGGATTTTCCTGGTGGCTTATAGAGGAGACTGTCTTTGGCTTGGGTTCTTCCAGTTCGTCTGTGTTGGCGGGTGCGTTCACCACGGCATTACCCTTGTCGGGGAAGTCCACTGTCTGCGGAGCCGGGTCGTCAAACACCTCGGGGTCTGGCTCCGTTTCAATGGGGTGCACGTCGGCATCCGCGTGAACCTCGTCCTGCCGGATGTGGTTGGTGATGGTGAACTTCACGCGGTCGGTGATGAATTTCGAGGGGTTGAGCATCTTGCGGATGATGGTGATGGTCTCCGAACTTAGATAAGTGAGAAAGGCGATGGCCACCACCAGCAGCACGGCTACCAGGCCAGGAGAACCTATCATGTTTTCCAAATAACGGCACACCGTCATGCCATGACCGCCTCCGGGATTGAACACGGAGTCGTTCATCATCGGGGTGACAAACTTGGCGAATGTCACCGAGCTCCACACCATGACCAGCATGGTGCCCATGAACCACTTGAGCAGGTTCACCTTGTAGGCGTTCATCAGTTGCAAAGCTGCCATGATCATAAACATCGGTATCAGAAAGGCGGGGACACCGAAACACCGTGCAATGAAAAACCACGACAACAGTGCACCCACCGAACCGCAGGTGTTCTGGAAGGCACGCGAGGCGTTCTCCACTTCTCCGGGACGCAACTGGAGCACCAGGCTTTGGTCGGCGGCTCCAGTAGAGAAATAAGATACGAATGCTATGATTGTATAGATTGCGAAGAGCAATAGAACCAGGCCCAGGATGAAGTTCACTTTCTCGTTGTTGAACATGTTCTTGAATCCAACTGCCTCATTGAACGATGACGCTTTTCGCTCTGTCTTTTTTCTTGCCATTATTGTAGATTCCTATTTTATTTAATGCAAAAGTAATTGAAAAAAGTAAGAACCCGCCATTTTTTCCTCTTTTTTTTCTAATTTTGCATCTTGAAAGTTTTGATAGATGAAAAAAACACTATACAGCAAGTTTGACAAGAAGCGCATTGCCGAGCTTCCCCGGGTGCTCTTTCAGGGGCGTATCGTGGTGATACTCACTCCCGGAGAGACTAAGAAGGCGGTAGATTATCTGCTCTCAAGTCCCATATTGGGCATTGACACCGAGACGCGGCCTGTGTTCAAGAAGGGGCAGCAACGCAAGGTGGCGCTGCTGCAGGTTGCGAACCGGGACACTTGTTTCCTGTTTCGCCTGAACCATACAGGCATGACTCCCGACATTATCCGCTTGCTTGAGGATACCACCGTGCCCAAGGTGGGGCTCTCGCTCCACGACGACATGATGTCGCTCCACAAGCGTGCCGAGTTCACTCCAGGCCGATTTATTGACCTGCAGGACTTGGTGGGCGAGTTTGGCATCCGCGACCTCAGTTTGCAGAAACTCTATGCCAACATCTTCGGCCAGAAAATATCCAAGCGCCAACAACTCAGCAACTGGGAGGCTGACGTGCTCAGCGAGGCGCAAAAGGGCTATGCTGCCACCGACGCCTGGACCTGCATCCAGCTGTACGATGAATTGTGCCGGCTCCACCAGACGGGTGACTACGAACTGGTGGTGGTGCCCGAACCGGAACCGCCTGCAAGCAAGGAATCTCCTGTCGAGCCTGATGAGGTTCATGCTTAAAGAGAACATAACTTCCAAGAATAGAACAGAAAAACAGACCAAACTTATGAACATATACTTGAAAAAAGGCAAGGAGGAAAGTCTCAAGCGTTTCCATCCTTGGATATTCTCGGGCGCCATAGCCCGCATGGACGACGGCATTGAAGAGGGCGACATCGTGAGGGTCTTCACCCACAGTGGCGATTTCATTGCCGTGGGCCATTATCAGATTGGGTCCATTGCCGTGCGCGTGCTCTCGTTTGAGGATTGTCCCATTGACGATGCCTTTTGGCGTGAGCGCCTTCAGTCGGCTCTTGACATGCGCATCAGCATTGGCATTGCCGACAATCCGCAGAACAACACTTACCGTCTGGTACACGGTGAAGGCGACAACCTTCCCGGACTTGTCATCGACTGCTACGGAGAGACTGCTGTCATGCAAGCTCACAGCGTGGGCATGCATGTGTGCCGTGAAACCATAGCCCGGCAGCTTGTTGAGGTGATGGGCAACCGCATCAAGAACGTGTTCTACAAGAGCGAGACCACACTGCCTTTCAAGGCAGACCTTGGACAGGAGAACGGATTCATCTATGGCGGTTCGGACGACAATACCGCCGTGGAGAATGGCCTGCGCTTTCACGTGGACTGGCTCAAGGGACAGAAGACTGGCTTCTTTGTAGACCAACGTGAGAACCGCTCTCTTTTGGAACACTACGCCCAGGGCAAGAGCGTGCTCAACATGTTCTGCTATACGGGTGGATTCTCGTTCTATGCCATGCGTGGCGGTGCCAAACTGGTTCACAGTGTAGACTCCAGCGCCAAGGCTATTGAACTGACCAAGCAGAATGTGGAACTCAACTTTCCCGGTGATGCCCGCCACGAGGCTTTCTGCGAGGATGCCTTCAAGTTTCTCGACGCTGCCGACGGCAAATATGACCTTATTATCCTCGACCCGCCGGCATTTGCCAAGCACCGTGCCGCACTCCACAATGCACTGAAGGGCTATACCCGTCTGAACGTGAAGGCCTTTGAGCGCATCAAGAAGGGGGGCATCCTGTTCACCTTCAGTTGTTCGCAGGTGGTCACCAAAGACAATTTCCGCAATGCCGTCTTCACGGCAGCCGCACAGTCTGGTCGCCGTGTGCGCATCTTGCACCAGTTGCACCAGCCAGCCGACCATCCCATCAACATCTACCATCCGGAGGGTGAGTATCTTAAGGGACTGGTGCTCTATGTGGAGTAATTGTGACTGAACAGAATGCAATTACATTTTGAAACTCGGGTGGCCAATTTCATCTCCACCCACCATCTCATGACCATGGGTCCACTCTATCTGGCTGCTCTTTCGGGCGGCGCCGACAGTGTGGCAATGCTCCTGCTGCTCGTCCGCCTGGGCTATCGTGTGGAGGCCATGCACTGCAACTTCCATCTGCGTGGCGACGAGTCAGACCGCGACGAGTCTTTTTGCCGACAGCTTTGCCAGGGTCATGGCATACCTTTCCATGTTGTCCATTTCGATACCCATGCTTATGCCGACTTGCATAAGGTGAGCATCGAAATGGCAGCACGCAATCTGCGCTATACTTACTTTGAACAGCTTCGTCGCGACCTCCACGCCGAGGGAGTCTGTGTGGCTCACCATCGTGACGACCAGGTGGAGACCGTGCTGCTCAACCTGGTGCGTGGCACCGGGCTTCACGGACTCACAGGCATGGCTCCACGTCGTGACCATATCCTGCGGCCACTGCTTTCGGTGAGCCGTGCCGACATTGTGGCATGGCTTGAGCAACAGGGGCAGGACTTTGTCACGGACAGCACCAACTTGGTGCCCGATGTACAACGTAACAAACTGCGCTTGCAGGCCATTCCCCTGTTGCGCACCGTCAATCCGGCAGCCAGCGACAATATTGCCCACACGGCATTGCGCCTGGCTGAGGCCGAACGGGTGTTCAACCGTGCCCTGGAAGAAGGCGAGGCGAGGGCAACCGAGCGTCTTGTCGACCATGGCATGCCCCTGTTGCGCATCAGCCTGTCGCGTTTGCTGGAGGAGCCTTCGCCCGAATATTTGTTGTTCCGCATACTCCAACCTTTGCAGTTCACTCCCCAACAGATAGAGCAAATCAGCGGTCGACTTTCGCAGCTCGCCACGGGCCGTGAATGGCGCTCTCCTTCCCATCAGTTGGTGGCCGACCGGGGATATCTTCTTGCCACACCATTACCGTCCTCCCCCCTCAAGTCGATGAAACTTCCCGAGGAGGGCAACTACGTGCTTCCGTCGGGTGACCGATTGAAGGTGAGAAGAATGCAGGTGGATGCCGACTTTCAGCTTGTCAAAGACCGCATGGCTGCTTGCCTGGATGCCGGTTTGGTGGCGTTTCCGCTCACGGTTCGCCCGGTGGCAGAAGCCGACCGCTTTGTGCCTTTCGGCATGCGTGGCTCCAAACTGGTGAGCGACTATCTCACCGACCGCAAGATGTCGCTCATAGCCAAGCGCCGTCAGCTCGTGGTGGCAGATGCCTCGGAGCGCATTGTGTGGCTTGTGGGCGAACGTCCCGACGGTCGCTTCACCATTGGTTCACACACAGCGGCGTGTCTGCTCCTGCAGTTTTCCGGAAGTTCGACCCTGATAGACTGAGGGCAGTCTTGTCGTTCTCTTCATGTTGTGTGGGTGATGCTTGTGACGGAACCTTCCGTTTATTCTTCTCTCGCGTGCGCGCATGCGCAGGAAAAAGTTTTTGAAAAATCGCCACAATCTATCACTTTTGGCGATTTTCTGAGTGTAACACTCTGATTTATAGAACGATGCATGTGGTGATAGATGAGTGATAGATGTGTAAAATCTATCACTCATCTATCACTATCTATCACGTTTTCTCTGTTAATGGGCTACTGGAGATTTGAAGTTATGATTGTTTGTTAACGTTTGGGCATAGACAAAAGGCGGGCTGAAAGCCCAACCTCTACTCAGCCTGCTTTCAGTTTACTTCTAAACGCTGAAATACAATCGTCACTCCCAATTCCGGAAGCCCCAAAATGTAGCATCATGTCTTCCGTTTGTAGTCCATCTTGTTTAATCCTGGCCAAGGATCCTATCCCTTTTATATATTCTCTCCATCCTTTTGAATATGATTCCATTCTTCGGTGTGCAATGTTGAGGTCCGTAAGAATCAGTTCCTTTGACGCGGCTCTTTTCTGTTCTTCCTACGCCCTTTTGAAAGCACGCCCTAGGTTTGTCAACAAAGTCCACAAAGTCCGTTCTCAGTTGTGGGTACATCCGTAAGTATGCGAGTAAGCACCCGTAAGTATGCCATTAACGGTGCCTAAGTATGCGAGTAAGATTCCGTAAGTATGCCATTAACGGTGTCTAAGTGTGCCGTTAGCTATTCGCTCATGCGCCTTTGGCGATTACTTTTTTCACTTATTTGCAACAAAGCATGTGTTTTATTTCGTTATTTCATTGTTTTTTTGTTCCTTTGCACTTGGAAAGCAACGTTTTGCTTCCCATTGGCTACAAAAATACAAGTTTCAAGTAATAATGAATGAGAAAATGAAAGAAGACAGACAAACCCTCAACCGCAACTTGGCACAGATGCTCAAGGGCGGTGTGATTATGGACGTGACAACTCCAGAACAGGCAAAGATTGCCGAGGCGGCAGGCGCTTGCGCCGTCATGGCTTTGGAACGTATTCCTGCCGATATCCGTGCGGCAGGCGGTGTGTCGCGCATGAGCGACCCTAAGATGATCAAGGGCATTCAGGAAGCTGTTTCTATCCCCGTGATGGCCAAGTGCCGTATCGGTCATTTTGCCGAGGCACAGATTCTCCAGGCTATCGAAATCGACTATATCGACGAGAGCGAGGTGCTTTCGCCGGCAGACAACGTGTACCACATCGACAAGACCAAGTTTGACGTGCCTTTCGTGTGCGGTGCCAAGAATCTGGGCGAGGCGCTCCGCCGCATTGCCGAGGGTGCCACGATGATTCGCACCAAGGGCGAACCCGGTACGGGCGACGTGGTGCAGGCCGTGACCCACATGCGCATGATGCAGAGCGAAATCAAGCGTCTCGTTTCCATGAGCGAGGACGAGCTTTTCGAGGCTGCCAAGCAGCTCCAGGCTCCCTACGACCTCGTGAAATATGTGCACGAGAACGGCAAGCTGCCCGTGGTGAACTTCGCTGCCGGCGGTGTGGCTACTCCTGCCGATGCCGCACTGATGATGCAGCTCGGTGCCGAGGGCGTGTTCGTGGGCTCCGGCATCTTCAAGAGCGGTAACCCCGCCAAGCGTGCCGCTGCCATCGTGAAGGCCGTGACCAACTACAACGATGCCAAGATGCTTGCCGAACTCTCCGAAGACCTCGGCGAGGCTATGGTGGGCATCAACGAGAGCGAAATTCAGCTTCTCATGGCTGAGAGAGGAAAATAATCAAGATGAGAATAGCTGTCTTGGCTCTTCAGGGAGCCTTCATCGAGCATGAACACATGCTCCAGCGACTCGGCGTGGAGACCTTCGAGGTGCGCCAGCTTGCCGACTGGGACCAGCCCAAGGACGGGCTTGTCATCCCCGGTGGCGAGAGCACCACGCAGGCCAAACTGCTGCGCGAACTGGGACTGCTTGAGCCTATACGCAAGGCCATTGCCGGCGGTATGCCGGTGTTTGGCACTTGTGCCGGACTGATTCTCCTTTCTGCCGATGTGGAGGGAGAAACCTTTGAGCGCCTGTCCACCATGCACACCCGTGTGTGCCGCAATGCCTACGGACGACAGTTGGGCAGTTTCTACACCGAGGCTCCCGTGAAGGGCATTGGCGAAGACGTGCCCATGACCTTCATCCGTGCACCCTATATTGCAGGCGTGAGCGGCGAGGCCGAGGCACTGGCTGTGGTCGACGGCCACATTGTGGCAGCGCGCGAGGGCAATCAGCTCGTCACCGCTTTCCATCCCGAACTGAACGACGATACGCGTGTGCACGAGTATTTCGTGGGCATGTGCCGGAAGTGAACCTTTCGCTTACACTTATAGAATGATATATGGAGGATGACATGCGACTATTTTTCAAGCGCGGTCATCCTCTTTTTTTGTCCTTCATGGTTATTACCCTCCTTCTCTCCGAACTCAATTACAGTAAACATCTATCGTGCATATTCTTGAGATTCCCTCTTTCTTTCCGCCTTACGGCGGATGGTTCTGCCTCGACCAGAGCAAGGCTCTGGCTGCCCAGGGGCACACGGTGCGCATCCTGGCGTGCGTGCAACTTGGCGTGACCATCAGCCGGTGGCAGTTTGTGACCGCAGCCACTCGTGTGGAAAAACGGCAGATGGACGGCATCGAGGTCTACTACCGTCAGTTGCGTGGCTGGCCTCTCTGCAAGCACCGCAACATGAAGCGTTGGGTGAGTGCCGTGGAACAGATGGCAGCCCGCTATGTGGCAACCCACGGCGTGCCCGACATCATCCATGCCCACTGTGCCAAATGGGCAGGCTTCGCTGCACAGGCACTTTCCCGGCGCTACAGCGTGCCCTATGTCATCACGGAGCACCTTTCTCACCAGGTGTTCGACACCGAACTGCACGGGCGCACGGACGCTTGGCAGATACCTTTGCTGAAAGATGCCTACCGTGAGGCGGCAAGGGTGGTGACGGTGTCGGAAGAACTGGTGGCGGACATAGCACCCTATTTCGGCACCGACTATCGGCACACTGCCATATCCAACACCGTCGACACCCGCTTCTTTGCCTATCGCGAGCGCGAGCCTAAAGGCGGACGCCCCATGCGGTTCTGCTCTCTGGCCATGTTCATTCCCCTCAAGGGCTACGACGTGCTGCTCAAGGCTTTCCGCACGTTGGTGGAACAGCGGCGCGTGGACGCCAGTCTGGCCATAGCCGGCACCTACACCGACTCGCCGCGCCTGGCAGCCATGGTGAAGGCACTGAAACTGGAAGACAGGGTGAAGATATACGGACTGGTGGACAAGCAGCGGGTGCGCGACATCCTCTATCAGAGCGACTGTCTGGTGCTTGCCTCGCGCAGCGAGGCGCAGCCCCTGGTATTGCTGGAGGCCATGAGCACCGGCATCCCCGTCATTACCACCGAGGTGGCGCCGCAAGCCATGCGCATAACAGGCTGCCATGTGGTGCCTGTCGATGATGTGGAGGCGCTTGCCGGCATGATGGAGCAGGTGGCGCTGTCGCCTGCCGACGGCGATTCACGGCAGATGTCGCGGCACGTGGCGGAGATGGCGTCGCCAGAGGCTGTGGGCAGCAGGCTTTCGAAACTGTTTTCGGAAGTCGTTTCAACGCAATGATTGCCTGTCCGTGAATGATGGTCTGGTTGGGGATATGCGATTTACGTCATTCAAAACAAAACGGGAACAAAAACGGGCGACACCACATAGACTGTTGTGGTGCCGCCCGTTTTGTTCTCAGGTCTCCTTTGTGGCCTACATGTTCTTGCAAGGCTCGTTGGTGTTGAGCTTCACGCTTTCGCCCTTCTTGAGCAGGCGCACGTTGTAGCCGATTTTGCCGAAAGCCTCTGAAATCTTGTCGGTGGAAGTCTTCTTGGCGTCATACTTGATAGTGACGGTCTGCTTCTCCACACTGGTGTCGATGCTCTTGATGCCTTTCTCGAAGCGCAGTCCCATCTTGATTTTCTTCTCGCAGTTCTCGCAGTGCATCTGCGGAGTGGTGGTGAAGACGGCTGTCTTGATGTCTTTGGCTGAGGCTGCCATGGCCACCATCAGTGTCATGGCGATTGTTGCGATTCTTTGTTTCATGTCTGTATCTTGTTAGATGTTGTCTACAAATGTATTCTCACGCCCACGTAGCCCATGGCACCTTCCACGGGTCCCCACACCATGGTTGGCTCGAAGTCGGCACCCCATGGGTTGTCGCTGCCGATGATGGTGCGCTTCTGGCGGAAGCCGGTGAGGTTCTCGCCGCCCACATAGAGCGACACGTGGCGGAACTCGCGGGTGAGCTGGGCGGTGAGTTGCTCGTAGGCATGGAAACGCGGCTCCCATGAGGCGGTGCCGTCGCCGAGCGCATAGCTCTGCGGCATGCGGCCGCCGCCGTTGAGTTGCAGCGTCACGTCGAATTTCCACAGTTCGAGCGGACTCTTGTAGCTCAGGCTCACCAGACCCTTGTACTTGCTTTGCAGCGGTTTTTCCATCAACTTGCCTCCGTAGGTGGTCTTCACGTCGTTCAGTCGCCATGCTGCAGTGAGCGAGATTGTGCGCAGGATGGGGTAGGTGGCGTCCACCTGCACGGTGTTGCTGTACGACTTGCCCTGCAGATTGGTAATGTGGAGCACGTGCGGGTCGGTGTCGTAGTCCACCACGGCTTGGCGGGAGAAGCGGGTGTGGTAGTATTCAGCGTTCAGTTTCAGCGTCTTGCCGAAGAGCGGAATGTTGAATCCCGCACTCACGCCGTAGTTCCATGCCGCTTCCTGTTCCATGTCGTCGATGACGAGTGTGCGGCCCGAGGCAAGCAGGTAGTTCATTTCTGCCAGCGGATGCACGGTGCGGTAGCCCTTGCCAACCGAAAGGCGCAGACTGAGGAGGTTGCTTGGCATCCACTTGATGTGCATGCGCGGAGTGACGAAAGTGCCGTAGAGGCTGCTGTGGTCCACGCGTATGCCAGCCATGGCCACCAGTCGCTGCTGCAGGTTGAGCGTGTACTGTGCATAGGCACCCGGCGTGGTCTCGCGCTCGTTGATGCGCTCGTTGTTGCCGGCGAGGTTGAGTCGCTGGCCCAGGTAGTCGTAGTTCACGCTTATGCCGGCCGAGAGATTGTGCTCGGGGGTGAAGTTGGTCTCGTACATCAGTTGGGCGTAGGCATTCTTCTCGTTCACGCCATAAAGCTTGTGCCCGTAGTTGGCATCCTGCTCGTGCATGGACACGTTGCCCATCAGGGCAAGGTTGCCGCCGTGGTCTGGGTCGAGCACGAAGGCATGCTTCATATAGCCTTCATATCGGTTGGTGCGTATGCCGATGCGGTAAGGTTCGCCATCCATGCTGTGGCTGTGGCCGGTCTGACCGCTGGTGCGGTTCTCGTTGACCAGACTCAGTCCGCCGTGGAAGATGTAGCGGTTGCCCTTCCATACCCATCGGTTCGACAGGTTGTATTGCCGCACGCGCGGCATGTCGATGAATCCGTCGTTGTTCTGGTCGTGGTGTCCCCAAGAGTTCTCGAAGTGCAGCAGCAGGTTGGTGGAGAGCCGCTGGTCGAGATGCAGGTTGGCATCAGCGTTGGCTTCAAACTTGGCCTTGGTGTTGCCGTAGAGGTTCACATCGACGGCCTGTTCAGCCTCAGGCTTGAGATACTCCACGTTGAGTTGTCCGGTGATGGCTTCGTAGCCGTTCTTTACCGAGGCGTTGCCCTTCGACACCTGTATGCTCTGCATCCATGTGCCTGGCACGTAGCCCAGTGCGTAGGGCAGTGCCGCACCGCGGAAGGCAGGCAGGTTTTCGTTGAGCATCTGCACATAGGTGCCGCTCAGTCCGAGCAGTTTGATTTGTTTGGCACCCGTGGTGGCATCGCTGTAGTTCACGTCAACAGAAGGGTTTGTCACGAAACTCTCGCCCAGGTTGCAGCAGGCCGCCTTGAAGAGTTCCTGGCGCGTGATTACAGTGCCGTTCACGGCGCCTGCCATGCGCCGTGTGGTCGCCCCGGAGGTTACGGTCACGCCGTCAAGCCGTTGTCCCTTTACGGTGGTTGTGTCTTCCTGTGCCAGCACGGCTCCGTGGGCGGCAAGGGCGAGGGCAAGGGTGGTGAGTGTAGTCTTTGTGTTCATTGTCTTTTTGTTCTTAATCTTGGTTTGCGGGTGCAAAGTTACTCATCATGACCGCCTCGGCAGTTACAGAATTTTGGATAAGGTTTATATGTTGTGTATTTCTTCCCAGTGGTCGCGCAGGTCGGGCATGCTGTCGAACACGATAGAGGCACCCTCGCGGAGCAACGCCTCATTGGGAAGGGGTCCGGTGTTCACGCCGATGGTGAATACGCCGGCAGCCACTCCGGCACGTACGCCGAGCGGTGCATTCTCCACCACCACGGCTTGCCACGGCTTCACGCCTGCCTTGGCGAGTCCCTTGAGGTAAGGTTCGGGATTGGGCTTGCCGTGTTCCACGTCAAAGCTCGACACGATGCGCTCCGGCGACACTATTCCTTCAAAGTCGTGGGCAAGCTTCTCGAGCAGCGAGTGCTGTCCGCTGCCCGTCACCACCACGATGGTGAGTCCCTGTCGTTTCATCTTCAGCATCAGTTCCTTCACGCCCTCCATCATGTGGGCTCTGGGCCGTGTGGAGAACACGCGTGACTTTTCGTCGTACATGCGCTGTGCCTCCTCGTTGCTCACCTCCACGTGCTTCTGCTGCCGCATGAGCAGTTTGATGGTTTCCACGCCGCGCATGCCCTCATAGGTATAGGCATCGGCTTCGGTCATGTGTATGCCGAAGGTTTCCATGGAGTGCTTCCAGCTGTAGGCATGGTTGGGCATGGAGTCGTAGAGCACGCCGTCCATGTCGAACATCACGGCTTGCGGGTCGAATGTGTCAAAGCCCGTGCGGGCGAGATAAGATTCAATTTCTTTGTTGTACATTATAATATATGTGTCGTTTTTGCGGTGCAAAGTTACTTGTTTTTTCCCACACAGGGGTGGAAAGCCCCAGTTTTTATCTTTTTGCGCAAACGTTTGCGTGACAATTGTTGGGCGAAAAGTTCCGATAGAGGGGGAAATGCTATAATTTTGCAGTGAATAACCCAATAACATGTCTGCGGAGAGCAGACCGTCAAAACAACAGAACAAGCGAAACCCTAAAAGTTTCAATAAGGTTTGAATAGACCTAACTAAATAACTTAATTAGTAATGAAAAAAATCGTAATGACTGCATGCCTCTTGTGCTCAATGGCTTTGGGTGCATGGGCTGATGCCACACAGACAATTACCGTGAACGGACAGTCCGTGACGGGAAAGACCGTGGCAAGCATCTCGTTCGAGGGCGACAATGCCGTTGTCAAGTATTCCGACAACAGCACAGAGACTTCACCCATCGAACAAGTGAAAATCTCCTTTGCTTATTCCACCACAGGAATCAAGACTGTGAGCGTGTTCAACTTCACCGGCATCGTTGGCGGCCAACTCCATCTGAGCGGTCTCAAGGCTGGCTCACTCATCCAGGTGTTCGACACTGCCGGCCGTGTGCAGGCTCGTGCCAATGCTGCCGAGGGCGACACCGTGCTCGACGTGAACAGTCTGAACAGCGGCGTGTACATGGTGCGCGTGGGCAATCAGGTTATCAAATTCATGAAAAAGTAAAGGAGGATTTAGGTTATGAAGAAAATCAACTCATTATTCACACTTCTCACCCTGCTGTTGTGCTTCCCGATGATGGCAAGCGCACAGACGTGGGCGTTCAACGAACGCGATCCGTTCTTGAGTGATGCCGACGAGGCAGCCATCCAGGCAGATGCTACCAACTGGTATAACGATGCAACCAAGAATCGTTATAGCCATTTTACAGCTTTGACCAACGCCGCATTGACAGCCAATGGGGTGGAACTGAACATTACAAAGGGACTGCTCTTCACGTTTGGTGCCGGTTCTGCCAACGACGGAGGAAAGATCCGCCTGAATTATGGCAAGGAATACGTGGAGTTCAATGCTACGGGCTTGAAGTGTGTCATTCCCAATGTGCAGAAGGGCTGGAAGGTAACGGTAGTTTGCCAGTCGGCCAACAACAAGACAAAGCGTGCGCTCTATGCCGACAACCTGAGCGAGACGACAGGATTCGGTACACAGTCTACCTCTCAGCAGACCTGTACGGGTGTTGTTACGGAAACCGGCGATGTGACTCTGACAACCACTGATGGCGGCTTGCTCGTCTACAGCATTTCAGCCGTCGATCCCAACAACGTGACTCCAGAGCCTGTGAATCCGGACGACAACAACAAGGTGAACAATGCCGTGCAGCGCAACACCAACAAGAACCAAATGTTCGTTACCACCAACAGCAACTCCATCAAGTATTACAATACGGAGGATGTGAAGAACGTGGCTTTTGTGGGCGACAATACCATTATCACTCCTGCCAATGGCTCAGCCAACGACGAGTATGCTGCCACTGTGAAGGAAATCAGCTTTGCCAAGGCTGCTGAGCGTGGCGAGAGCGGTGAGGTGACCGAGAACGGCATCAAGATTACCGAAAGCAAGGGATGGCAGGAGAGCCTCTATGCCAAGTGGACCCTCGTGAGCGATGCCAAGAGCTACAACGTGTATGTGAAGGGTGGCCAGTATGCCGACTACACCAAGATTGACCAGCAGTTGGTTCGTAACTACGGCACTTATGGCCGTGCCGACGTGGTGGGCTTGAAGGCAGGCAACTATTCTCTCAAGGTGGTTGCTGTTGATGCCAACGGCAACGAAATGGCTGCAACGGGTGAGGCTGCAAACCTCAACGTGAAGAACTACGACCGTCAGGGCTTTGCACACAAGGGCATTTCTGATGGTGTGGGTGCTTACATGAACGACGGTACGCTCAAGGCAGGTGCCAAGGTGCTCTATGTCACCAAGAACACATTCAACACCGTGAAGTGCACACTTGCCAAGGACAACAAAGGTGGTGTTGAAGAGTATGTAGGTATCGGAAAAATTTTCGCAGCCAAGCAAAAGGGCTATGACAAGACACCGCTTGCCGTTCGCTTTATTGGTGAAATCAAGGCCGCTGACGCTTCAACAGACCAGCGCCTGTCAGACCAGAAGGGGCTCTTGCTGAAAGGAAACAATGAGGAAACAGTGATGAACGTAACGGTAGAAGGTATCGGTGACGATGCTTGTTTCAATGGCTTTGGCTTCGGTATTATTAACGGTACCAACGTTGAGGTTCGCAACATGGCCTTCTTCTTTCAAGGTTCCAGCGATGACAATATGGAAATTAAGGGTACACAGCACATCTGGGTTCACAATTGTGACTACTTCTATGGTGAACAGGGTGGCGGCGACCACGGCAAGGGCGACGGCTCTCTCGATTCTAAGGACTGCGCTTCGTTCTGTACTTTCGCCTATAACCACTATCATGATACGGGCAAGTCTAACCTCTGCGGTATGAAGAGTGAAAGTGAGTCAAATCTTATCTGCTACCACCACAACTGGTTCGACCACTCCGACTCTCGTCATCCTCGCGTGCGCACATCTACAGTTCACGTATGGAACAACTACTATGATGGTGTGTCCAAGTATGGCGTTGGCGTTACCTATGGTGCAAGTGTATTCGTGGAATCCAACTACTTCCGCAACACCAACAAGCCTATGCTGATTTCTCTTCAGGGTACAGACGCTAAGGGTGAAGGCACATTCTCTGGTGAAAAGGGTGGAGTGCTCAAGGCTTTTGGCAATGTGTTTGCTGAAAAGAGCAAGAACTTCAGCTATATCACCTGGGCACAAAACAACACAAGCTTCGATGCTTACGAGGTTGCAGACCGCAATGAAACCGTTCCTTCAAGCGTAGTGGCAAAGGTTGGTGGCACAAGCTACAACAACTTTGATACCGACGCAAGCAAGATGTATGAATACACTCCTGATGCCGCTGCCGATATTCCTGCCATCGTGACAGGTTTCTATGGCGCTGGCCGTCTGAACCAAGGCGACATCCAGTACACCTTCGACAATGCAAAGGACGATGCCGACTATGGCCGCTGTGCAGGTCTCGATGCTGTCCTCTCAAACTACAAGACCTCTCTCGTGGGTATCTTCGGTGACGAAAGCGCAACCGTAGACCCGACTCCTACACCCGACCCCGTAGACCCGACTCCTACACCGGATCCTGTAGACCCGACTCCTACACCCGATACACCTTCTGTAGAGGGTACAGTAGTTTGCAGTTTTGTTAGAGGTGAAAACAATGTGGCAAGCGCAAGCAACTCTGCATTCACCGTGACAGGCAACTGCTATGCCAAGACTGACAGAGAAACCATTACTGTAGACGGAACTGCTTATGCAGATTGCCTCAAGATGGAATCTGCTACCTCCATCACATTCACGACTACACAGGAAATGACCATGACACTCTATTTCGGTACTCCTGGTGCTACTAAGTGCAATGCCAAGATTGATGGACAGAAGGCTAAGGATGCAGGGGCTACCATTGACTTGACAGCCAAGACGCTTACCGTGAAACTGGCTGCCGGTTCTCATACCATTGGCAAGCAAGATGGAGGAAACCTCTATCTTGTCAAGCTTGTACCCACAAGCAAGTAACAAGATAGACGTAACATAATATGCAAGCCCTCACTTCTTACGTAGGAGTGAGGGCTTGTTTGTCCAGTGATAGACAGTGATAGATTTTTAGGCATCTATCACGCATTTATCACTTTGTTAATACGTTGAATGTCAGTGCGGTAGTTGCCGAAATAGTCTGTTAGTGATAGATAGTGCTGGCATTTTGAAATTTCTATACGTGCGTAAGCAGAATACCATTGTTTACTCTTGTCTTCCTGCTGAAGTTTCGGTATTTTGGTGGTAGCCGTGTTTTTCTTGGCATTATTTGCCGTTTTGTCGATACTTTTCCTTACTTTTGTTTTTTGAATAAGGACAACGCCAACAGGCACTGTCCGATTATCTACAACTATTTATACACAAGATTATGAGAAAAAGAAATTTTATCCTTGGCTTTTTTGCATTGCTTTGCATGACGGCAATGAGTGTTGTACTTTCAGCATGTGGCGGTGATGACGGTCCCGGTGACAATCCTTCTGAAGATGATAAGGTGGCCAGTGTGGACTTTACCTATGAAATGGAGTTCGACAGCCAGTTCCTCACTCTCTGCAATGTGTCGGTTACCTATACCGACGGCAACGGCAATAGCCAGACCGAGCAGGTCACATCCAACAAGTGGAGCAAGACTGTGCACGCCAATTCTGTTCCTGCCACCTTCAAACGCACTGTGAACATAACCCTGAAGGACAACGCTCCAATGGAAGGCAAGTTCGACTTCAACCTTCTTGAAGGCTATTCTTTCAAGACTTTCAACAAAGACGGAGGTTCACTTACTGCAGCGTCCGATCATGGCGGCATGACCCCGAAAGGCCTGGCTGCCGACAAACTGGCAGCTTACATTGCCACGCTAAACAATACACTTTCCAAGACATATACCGTAGGAAGTAACGGGAAGATTTCTGAATAAGTCCAGTCTCGTATATCTGAAAAATCCTAACTGCCCATAACAAGCGGTTAGGATTTTTTTCGTATTTATGGTAGTATCATTAGCGTTTAGCCAATTTTCTACTGCAACTTAGGACTCTTACAAGAAAGATGCGTTAACACGCTGTTCCTTTTATAATACGGATTGCAGGTTGTTAACGCATTCTTGTTATTTCACCATAACTTTCTTCACGCTGCCGTCGCTCATGCGGATGATGTTGAGTCCGGGTTCGGGCTTGTCAAGGCGCTTGCCCTGGATGTTGAAGCGAGCCGTCTCGCCGGAGAGAAGAGTGGGGGTGCGGCGGATGCCGGTGGGCTTGCGGGGAGTGATGATGATGGGGTTGTCGTCGTAGCCGTCGGTGAGGTGGAGGTCGGTGAACGATGCCACTTCGGTTGACGTCTCGCCAATCCACCCGCAATGCTGGAACACGCCCGTCATAACGCGGATGAAGTCGCAGTGGTCCAGGCTCACGGCATTGCCGCTGTCGTCTACCGCCCAGTCCAGGTCGAAGGTGGAGTAGGGGTCGGTGGCGAGCGAGGCGTCGGCATAGCCGTAGGCATCTTCGGCGTATCGGTAGAGCACCCACAGGGAGCCTTTGCCCGATTCGTCCTTGGCATTGTTGGGCAGTCTGCCGCCCTGGAAGGTCAGTTCATCCTTGTTCTCCCATTGCGGCCAGTAGCTCTGCTTGTGGTAGTCTAGTTTCATGTGATAGCCTGTGGAGTCGCGCTGCGTGCCATTGCCGTCGGTCCATTTGCAGCTCCAGCCGATGTAGTTGTCGTAGGTGGAGTGGAGCTGCTGGTGTTCGCCGCTTTCGGCTATGGGCTTTCGGTAGGTGACGGAGAAGTCGTGCACCTCGCGGGTGTAGTATTCCGAGCCTGCCAGTTCATACCATTTGCAGGTCTTCACGTCGTCGCCCACACCCACGTAGACGATGCCCGGTTCGAAGGTGCCCCCCAAGGGATAGTCAATGTTGTAGAGTCCGTTGCCCACAATGCGGAAGTCGGAGCCGCGTTTGTTCTGCACAGGGTGGTCGAACTTCACGGTCATGTAGCCGCCATAGGCACCGAGGTGCACCACGTTGCCGTCTTCCATCTGCTCTTCACACCGCCGGCACATCTCTTCGTGTGAGACGGAGGCGTCGCCTTCGGGCAATATGTTGACGAACTGTCCCGGTGCGGGATGATACTCAACCACCTCCACGCGCTGCGTCTGCGCCTGGAGCGAGATGCAGCATGTGAAGGTGGCAAGAGAAAAGAGTATTCTCATTTACTTGTAGATTTCTATGTCGTCGATGGCGATGTAGGCAGGAGAAGACAGACCGTAAGAGCCGTATTGGTCTGACGATGCCTCATAGTTGATTTTCAGCTTACTGATTTTGCCTAACGTTGAGAGGTCCACGTATTTCCATTCCATAACAGGAGTAGCTCCGTCCTGCAGGCGAAGTTTCACGGTGCCGGTAGACTTGCCGTTGCTGTCGAAGCCTTCGAACACGGCATCCACATAAGTGCTGGTTGTGGCTGTGGCAGTTCCGCTAATGTTGAGTTCGTTGAGGAAATAGCTGGTGTTCGTTGCCCACAAGCCCTTTATTTTTCTTGCCTTTCCGTCTTTGAAGTCAATGACGGCGCGGGTGTCTGAGCTATATGTGCTTCCGTCGTTGTAGCCTGTGGCAATGAGGAAGTTGCTGCCGGAGTGGGCTGTCAGGTCTGTAGGAATGGAGAGTTGTGTGTTAAACGTTCCCTTGTCCATGTCGCAGTGATAGTTGCTCACTGCCACGCCGCCGCTAAAGAAAGCGGTGCCCCAAGAGCCTTCGTTGATTTTTGAATGAAGCTGTGTGTCGTCGTCGGTCCATTCATACACGGTCTCGTCTGCCGAGAACCCGCTGCCGCTTGCTCCATAGAGCAGTTTGCCGCCGTATTCCGGGGAGTCGATGAGGGCTGTCCACTTCTCGCTGTCGAAGTTGAGTGTGGTGAGTGTGGCAGGGTCGTCCACTTCGGCTTTCTTCAGTCCGAAGATGCTGAACTGTGCGCTGCGCTCATCGAAGATGACGAGCACGGAGTCCTGCTCATAGCCCTTCTCGAAGTTGTAGAACTTGGTGCTGCCCAGTGTGGCTGTGCCGAAGGCGGTCACGTTGAGGTCGGTGGCATCGTTGGCAGGACCGAAGTATTGGTCGCCGTTGTTCTTGGAAGATGCGCTGAACTTGAATCCCTTGTTCTCTGCCGGCATCAGCTTGCCTGCCCACACATAGTCGCTCACCAGTTTCATGTCGTTGAATTTAAAGCCTGTGGCAGAGCCGAAGAGCTGCACGGTCTTCATGTCGGTCTTGTAGGCGGGAGCCTCCACGAGGTTTGAAATCTCGTTGTCGGTCACGGTGATGGTAGACGTGATGGGGAAGGAATACTTCTTGCCGTTGTTGTCTACTGTGAAGGCACTTTGTGCCGAGGCTGCCAGAGGCATTGCCAGGAGGGATGCGAGTATAATCTTTTTCATTTTCTTACTTTTTTAGTTTGTCCGTTTACTTTGATGATGTAGATGCGGCCGGGCACAATCTCTTTGACGCGCTTGCCGCTGAGGTCGAAGATTTCTTCGGTGGAGTTGCCGTCCACGGTCACCTTGGCTATGCCGGTGAAGTCGTGGCTGGCAGCCGTGATCTTCTCTACCTGGCTGAGGTCTGCCAGCAGGAGCTGGCTCTGGTCGTCGGCAGACACCACGTAGAGCTTGCCTCCGTCGGCCTTGATTTGCGGTTTCTTGTTGAAAGCCACAAATTCCGTCTGTCCCGATTTGAGACTTACGCACACGGCGTTCAGCTCTTCGGCACGGGCATGTCCCGTGAGCGTGAGCAGCGCTGTGGCGATGAGGAGTAGTTGTTTCTTCATGTTGCTTTGTTTTTTATGTGTGTTGTTGACTAAATGTGCTTGATTCTTAGGGCAGCACCATCATCCTCGACGGGTTGAGCCCGCGGACGAGGTGACGGTTGAGCTGGGTGCCGTCGGTGCCGAACTCGTAGACGTAGCCGTTGGTCACGTTGCCTCTTGCGTCGGTGGCGTAGAGGTGGCCCGAGTAGGGCGATATGTAGAGTCCGTAGGGTGTCTGCATCTGTTCTATCACGGCTTGCGCTCCGTCGTAGCCCGCCAGTCCCTCGGTGGCTTGTAGCGAGGGCAGCGTGATGGTGTGGATGGAGTATTGATACTTGCCAGTGGCATAGGAATACTGTGTGCCCACGGTGTAGAAGCGGTTGGCGTAGCCGCAGGCGTAGGTGGCGGGGAAGTCGAACACCTGGAACTCGTCGTTGGCCATGTTGAGCACCAGCGAGCGTCCTTTCACCTTGTCGTTGTCGCCGGCGGCGTTGATGCACATGAACTGTCCCTGCACGGCCGTGTGCCCGTAGAGGTTGGTGCATCCCGTGTCGATGCGCTTGAGCTCGCGCATGGTCTGCGCGTCTACCACGCTCACGGTCTGTTCGTAGGCTGCGCCCGTCTGGTTGGCGTAGCCGCCGGTGTTGCACACGTAGAGCCGCCCGTCGTAGTAGGCTATGCCTTCAGGTTCGCGTCCCACGCTGCAGGTGGCGACGATGCGCTTGGTCACCAGGTCTATCTTTGCCACATAGCCTCCCGAGGCATACGACGTGCAGTAGAGGTAGCGCACGCCGTCGGTGGCCAGACACCGGTTGTTGGGCAAGTCTTCGGTGGCGGTGATGGCTGTGCCGTCGGGCCTGATGTACTGGATGATGTTCGACCAGTTCACCGACACGGCTATCAGCGTGTCGTTCACCAGGAGCATGTCGTTGCCTGTGTCGCCGAGATGCTGTCCGGGATTGTGCTGCTGAAACCACTTGTTGGTCAGCGTGCCGTGGTCTATCAGTGCGATGCACGAATTGTCGGCCCCCCATAGTCCTTCGCAGAGCACCAGCAGCCGGTCGTCGGTCTGTGTGGGTGCGGCGGTATCGCTGCTGTCGTCTGGCTCCAGGGAGCAGGCGGCAAGCAGCAGTGTGCCGGCGAGTATATATAAAATGTATTTATAGTTCATATTTGAGGGTGACTTTGAAGTTGCGTCCCGGCATGGGGTAGCGCTTCACCACTTCGTGGCGTGAGTTGGTGAGGTTGTTGCACTCTATGGTGGCTTGCAGCGTCTGGTTGCCCAGGCGGAAACGCTTGTTGAGTTTCACGTCTACGGTGTACCAGTCGGTCAGCAGGTCGTCGGTGTTGTTGGAAATGAGCGAGAAGCGTTCGCCTGTGTAGAGCACCGATGTGCAGAGAGAGTAGCCCTTGTAGCCCAGGTCCACGATGAGCGATCCAGAGTGGAGCGGAGAGTAGGGCACGTAGTGCTTGTATTCGGGTTCCGAGGGCGAGGAGTAGTCGCGGTCCTGCTGGCAGGTGTAGTTGGCATTGGCGCTGAGCGACCATTCTTTCCACTGCGCCTCGTAGCCGCCCGAGAGCGAGAGTCCCAGCGACTTCACCTTTCCGAAGTTGACCATCGACCAGCGGAACTGGCTTTTCATCGGGATGGCCACGATCTTGTTGTCTATCCGGTTGTAGTAGGCATCCGCGGCGAGATGAAGGTGACGGTCGCGGTAGTCCACTCCGGCATCCCACTGCGAGGTGTATTCCGGTTTCAGACTGGTACTTCCCACCAGCGTATAGTAGAGGTCGTTGAGCGTTGGTGCCCGGAAGATGCGCTTGTGGTAGGCGCGTGCCACCCAGTTGCGCCACCGGTAGCTTGCCAGATACATGGGCGCGAGCTTGTCAAGCGGCTTGGCCTGCCCCTGTGTGTGGTCTGCCAGGTGGGTGTAGAGCAGGGCAATGTTGGCCTCGAGTCCGTGCCAGGAGAGTATGGCGGAGAGCAGGCTCTTGGAGTCGAGCCTGTAGACATAGCCATAGCCGTAGACATTGCTGCGCAGGTCGCTCCATCTCAGGTCGGTCGAGGCGTTGAGCGAGAGCCACCGGTTGTTCCACGATGCCGCCACCGAACCGTAGATGTCCTGTTGGGCATAATGGTTGCGGCAAGGCATGGTTGCGGCGTTGGTCTGCGGGTCTTGCACATAGCGCAGGTAGTCGTAGGCATACTTCAGGTTGGCCTTCAGCGCAAAGTCTTGCCACTGTTGCTTGTAGCTCGACTGGACGAAGAAGTTCTGGTCCCACTGCCGGTCGGTGGAGTCCCACTGGTCGGAGAGGCGGCGCACCACTGGTCCGGGCAGTCCGCGCTCGGAGTTGTAGTAGTACACGTGAGTGGACAGTCCGCCGAAGAAGCCGGCCGCCTCGAGGCGGTAGAAGCTGATGTCGGAGTTGTGGCGCACGCCCGTGGTGTCTTCCGATGCGGAACGGAAGCGGAACTTGTAGTTGCCCTTGGCGTGCTGGTATTCGGCGTCGACAAAGAGCCAGTCCTTGAGCGAGGCATAGAGCTTGGCCTTCTGGAGCCCGAACGAGCCGCATCCGTATTCCCCCTGCAGGGTGGTGCGGTCGGGGCGTCGGGTCTGCATGTAGACAGTGGCTGCCGAGGCATATTCGGACGCCGACTGCAGCCGGGCGTTGCGGTTGGCGTTGTAGAGCGACACCGACTCCATGTTGGAGAGCGAGTAGCGTCCCAGGTCCACCTGTCCGTTTTGTGCGTTCATGATGCGTATGCCGTCCAGATACACGCCCACGTGCTGCGATCCGAGCGACCGCACGTTGACCGTCTTCAGTCCGCCCAGTCCGCCATAGTCCTTGATTTGCACGCCGGAGAAATACTTCAGTGCGTCTGCCACCGACGAGGTGGACAAGTGCCGGAGTTCATCGCCTTTAAGTTGCTGCGATGGCGTGAGATAGTGCGGTTTCTCTCCCACGCATACCACGGTGGAGAGTGTGATGAGCGAATCTACGAGTAGTGTCAGCATAGATGTTTGTGTCCGTAAGATGTGCGGTGCGTTCATACCCAGTCCTCGAGGCAAATGCACGCGTTGTCGGCAGTGGCAGGTCTTCTGGCTTGCTGCCCGAGAACGAACGCCTTCCCATCAATGTGTAGTGGCATCGTGTTCGTCTCGATGAAGGACAGCACACAGCAGCGGGTCTGCTCAGGTTTCCCACCTGATTCCCTTTTCATCACTTCGTGAAGTGAACCATTGCGGGTGCAAAGTTACGGCTATTCCGCCGATAATGCAAGATAAATGCAGAATTTTGTTTGGATAAAAAAGGATGAAGTCCTTGACTGGGAGCTTCATCCTTATTGCCTTTTTATCGTCACTTACGGTTCAGGCATCTATGCATGTTTATTCCACCATTATCTTCTTTGTCGTTCCGTCGCTGTACCGCACGATGTTCATACCTTTAGTCGGGACTGTGAGCCTATGTCCGTTCTCGTCGTAGCGTGCCACCTCTTTGACGGTGTCGCCAGCGGTCGTGCCTTGTATGCCGGACAAGTCCATCTCCACGATGTCAAAATCCTTCCATACAATTGCCTCGCGATATTTTTGGGCAGTGCCTTTGGGAACATACAGTTTGATGTTAGGGATGTCGTATGGGTCGAAATCGTACTCGCTCAATGCCACAGGCTCGGTCATATAGGCATGGATAGTCTTGTAAAAAGTACCAGCGAAAGCATATTGACCTATCGTCTTGAGGCTGGCAGGCAACACGAGGTCTTCCCCGTTTTGTGTTGTTTTGTAGAATGCAAACTCGCCAATCTCGGTCACTTTCGATGGTATCTCCACTTTCGAAAGTCTGTAGCATCCTTCGAAAGTGGCCTTGCCGATGCGCTGTAGTTCAGCAGGCAGGTGGAGGTTACTTAGATTCTCGCAGCACGCAAATGCGTTGTCCGCTATCTCTGTTATACCGTCGGGCAGGTTCACCTCTTTCAGTGCGCTGTGCAAGAATGCACCTTCTTCAATCGTTGTCACGCTGGTTGGGATATTTATACCTGTCATATTTTGGCAGTAGCTGAAAGCATTTTTGCCGATACTCGTTACTCCTTCGTGCAGGGTTATTTGCCCCAGGTTGTAACATTCGCAGAACATCTCATCGGTGATGACGTTTATCTCTTTGGGCAAAGAATATTGGCTGAAACCGCAGTTGCGGAAGATACCCTTGCCGATATGTTGCAGTGTCTTGGGGAAGGTAACGTCTTGCAAGTTGGAGCAACTTTCGAACAGGTAGTCGTTGATAGTCGTTACCGCATCGGGGATGACAAACTCGGTGAAGCCACAGCCTGAGAAGGCACGTCTACCGATGGCTTTCAGGCTCTTGGGCAACGTGATGGCGGTCAGCTTGCTGCAGCCGCGGAACAGTTCGTCGCTGATGGTTGTTATTCCGTCGGGGACTGCAATCTCGGTGAAGCCGCAGCCGCTGAATGCGCCTGTTCCCATGCTTGTCAGACCAGAGGGCAGGGTGATGTTGCTAAGCAGTTCGCAACCGCCAAAGGCTCTCGTGCCGATGCTCGTCACATGGGCTGGCAGTTCTATGGCAGCCAACTTGTCGCATCTGTAGAATGCAGAGTCGCCTATCGTGGTGATGTTCGACAACTGCGTTACGGACGACAGGGGCGTGTTGGCGAATGTACCGTGACCTGTTGTGGTGAGATAGTCGGGCATGATGACGGTGTTCAGTTTCAAAAGGTGTCTGAACAGGTTGCTGAAGTTCTTGCCGTCTGCCTCTATCTTTGCCGTGGCTTCCAGTATATTCGTTTTGTCTGTCCATGTCCAGCCTTCCCTGTAGACGTTGATGCTCTTGTCGCTGCCCACCAATTTGGCATCTTTCAGGTTGAGATATTGCAGTGTGCCGTTGGTCTTTTGTCCCTTTTCCTCCACCCAGCATCCTGCCATCTCACGGAGAAACTGTATGTCGTCGATATTGAGAGAACCGACCACCTTCAGTTTCGTAATCTTGTTCTTGTCGTTGCTGCTGATTTTAGTGCTCAATGTGCCTGCCTCGTCAACCACCACGGTAGTGCCGCTAGCCAATTCTTCGACAATGTGGTTGAAGTTTCTCCACACCTCAGCCGCCTTGTAGGCATTGGCGGAACCTTCGGGTACGAAGAGGTAGCACTTGTCGTAGGGCACGTTGAAGAACGTGTTTTCGCTCACCGTGGCAGGTGTAGCCATCTTTGCATTGATGGTGGTCAGCGCATTGCAATTACTGAAAGCACTGTTGCCAATGCTCTTGAGGGTGGTAGGCAGTGTCAACTCTTTGATTGAGCAAGAGGCAAACGCAAGGTCTTCTATTGAACTTACACCTTCGGGCAAGGTGAGTGAGGTTAGATTTGTGCAGCGATGGAATGCTTCAGACCCTATGGTTTGGCAACTTGAAGGAATGTTGACGGTGGTCAAGCTGCTGCAACCGTAGAACGCCAACTTGTCTATGGTTTGGCAGTTTGACGGAATATTGACGGTTGTCAGGCTGTTGCAGTTGCGGAAAGTTGCTTTGCCGATGGCATTTGTACTGGAATTTCGTATGTAAACCGAGACAAGGTTGGCACAGCTGTTAAACATCCTTTCGCCTATTGACGATTCATTTGATGGCAGAATGACGCTTTGCAGTCCGTGCAGATAGGAGAAAATGGCATACGGAATGTTGTTTTTGATGTAGAACGTCCCATTTTGTCCGAATGTAGTATATAGCGGAAGAGCGGTGTCGTCGGAGACATAGATGGCATCCGCAAGGTCGAGATGGTGCAGGTTGCCTGTATATTTTCCGCCGTTGGCGTTGTAGTAGCATCCTGCCATCTCGCGTATGCACTGTATGTCGTAGATGTTGAGCAGTCCAGATACCTTCAGGTTGGTGACATGCCACTTCCTGCCGCCAAGCAACGACTCTAACGTTCCTGCCGTATTTACCTTGACAGATACTTGCTCGTCAATCGTTCCGCTGTCGCTGTCAATGATGTTGGCGAAGTCGCCCCACACGTCAGCGAGCCAATAGGTCTGGTATTTTCCTTGCGGCACATAAAGCGTGCAAGTCTGCTTGTCTACGCCGTTGAACGTATTGGAAGGCACGCTTATGGGCGACGGCATGTCGGCGAAGATGGATCGCAGGTTGGTGCAACCGTAAAACGCCGAACTTCCGATGGTGGTGACATTTGCCGGCAGATAGATGGTCTTCAGCCCAGAGCAACCGTAAAACGCCGAACTTCCGATGGTGGTGACATTTGCCGGCAGATAGATGGTCTTCAGCCCAGAGCAACCGTAAAATGACGAAGTGCCGATAGTGGTTGTGGTGGAAGGAAGGTCAAATGACGTAAGGCTACTGCAGTTTTTAAAGGCGTAGTCGCCAATGGAAGTGAGGTTGTCATAACCCTGCACGGTGAAAGAGGTGAGGTTGCTGCAACCAGAAAAGGCATAACTCCCTATGCTTTTAATCTTGCCGTTGAACGTGACTTTAGTCAAGTTCGTGCAACCGTCGAACATGCAGGTGCTGATTTCCGTCACCCTACTGGGCATTTGCACCTGGGTCAACCCTGTGCAGTTCTCGAAAGCATGGTGGTCGATGCTTTTAACAAAGTTGGGTAGTCGCTGTAAGGTCAGGCTTTTGCATCCGCAAAAAGCATAGCAGCCGATGGTTTCAAGAGAGGGTGGCAAGTAGGATATGGCAAGTTTCTCGTCTGCGTTGAAAGCGTAGGCGCCAATAGAAGTGATGGTTGACGTCATCCTGATGGATGCGAGGTTTGTGCAGTTGGAAAAGGCACGCTCGGGAATAGTCGCTACATTCGACGGCAGGGTAAACGAAGTGAGGCTTTCGCAACCATTGAATGCCCATTCGCCGATGCTGCTGAGCTTTGACGGCAGCGTGATGTCGGAGAGCTTTTCGCAGCACTGGAATGCAGCAGTACCGATGCTTTTCAAGCCCGACGGAAGCCCGATGGATTGAAGATTGCTGCATCTGTCAAAAGCGTAGTCGCCCAATGATGTGATGCTGTTGGGCAGGATCACCGTTTGCAGTTGGTCGAGAAAGCGCAGGAGAGCAGGGAATTCTTGAGACGAGTTTATGTCTACAAAGTAATCTTTCCAATGCGAGTCTGTGGTGTGATATATTTGGATGTACTTGTTGGACGTGACGAGTTTCGCACCGCTGAGGTCGAGATGGCGCAGTTTGCCGGGCTTTTTTGTCCACTGGATGTAGCATCCAGCCATCTCACGGATAAACTGGAAATCTTCCGTGTTCAGCTCGCCTGTGAGGGTGAGGTCGGTGATGGAGTTCTTTTTGGTGTTGCCCATCATGCTGCTCAACGTGCCAGCCTGTTCCACATGGATGGTGGCTTTCACTTCATCGTCAGCCCATGCCGCACTCACGCAGCACAGCAACATCATCAAAAAAAGCACTAAATGCTTTCGGGGGGGGTAAAACTTTCTCATGTTATATTGTTTTGTGATTTTATGTCTTTTGCGTTTTATGTATGTTTGCAATAAATATTAAGCGGATGCGCAAAGTTACAAAATCTTTGGTTAATAGGGAGGATTTCCTGCCTGTTTTTATTGGTAAGGGGTAAACAGACAGGCTTTTCCTGCGTTCTTTATCGTTTCTCCTATGTTCTTCGGGATTTGTAATCCCGAAGTTACAAATGTACGGGGATTTGTAATCCCCACCGCCCTTGGTTCATACTTGACGTGTTCCTGTGCTTGTTTATGGGGATTACAAATCCACAGACATTATCTCAGCTCGGGATTTACAATCCCGAGCAACATGTAGTATAGCTCATTTCTACTTTCCTTTCCGTTTGGCGTTGTTGTGGTGTGGTAATGTCGCAGTTGTGAAATATCTTGACAAAATGAAGGTGGATTGTTCTTTTCTATTCTTTTACGGCTAACTATGAGAAAATGGGGTAATTCCTTTGTATTCCCAGAAAAGCCGAGTTTTCGGATTTTCACCGTGGTGAAAAATTAATTAGTCTGCCATTAACGGGTCGTTAATGGCAGACTAAAGCATGGCTAACGGCAGAGTTACGCCTCGTTAGTGGCAGACTAAGAAATCTTGGATTGGAAGAATGTTTGCAAATGTAGGGCTATTTCCCCTTGCGCAGTCCCCTTGCGGTCTGCATGCTGACGCTCAGGATGATGAGGGCAATGCCGATGTAGAAGGAGAAGTTGAGCTGACGGGCTTCGCCGAAAAACAGGAACGCCATGAGGATGGTGTAGCACGGCTCGAGGTTGTAGGTGAGGTTGACGGTGAAGGCCGACAGGCTTTTGAGCACCTGTATCTGCAGTATGTAGAGGCCGGCCGTGCAGAAAAGGGCATGGCAGAGCATCCACCAGAGGTTGGAACCGTCGGGAAGCACCATGACCGGCGTGTCGGAAGGGAAGCACCAGAGGTAGACGGGAATGATGAGGCTCACGCCTATCAGTCCGCCAGCCATCTGATACATGAGCATGGTGCGGCTACGCACACCTACCGACACCTTCTTGTTGAAGATGGTGTAGAGCGCAGCGGCTGCCGACGAGAGCATGCCGACCAGGATGCCGGAGCGGTAGCGCGTGTCGAAAGAGAAGATGCAGAGCAGTCCGCACAGCGTGAAACAGGCAAAGAGCACCTCTATCCATGCCACGCGGCGACGGAACACCAGCGGCTCGAAGAAGGCGGTGAAGAAGCCAACCATGGCATAGCACACCACACCGATGGACACGTTGCTCATCTTGATGGACCCGTAGAAGAGCATCCAGTGGAGTCCCAGCAGGGCGCCGCACCCGGCTATCTGCAGAAACTTCTTCCAACCCACACGTGGCAGGCCCGTGAACACGAGCAGGATGAGGGCGGTGAAGAACATGCGGTACCACACGATGTCAACCTCGTTGAGCGTGATGAGTTTGCCGAACAGGCCGGTGAAGCCGGCAAGCAGCACGCTGAGGTGAAGTTTCAGGAATGATTCTCGTTTGTCTGTAGTGTTCATTTTTCTTTTGAATGTCTGTTTTTCCCATGAGAGTCCGCCCGTTCGCCTGCCACTTGCCGGCAAGCTGTTTCCGATTTTTGAGCCAGGCTCTCTTTTCCGGCTGCAAAAGTACAAAAAATCGGTTGAGTACGTGACGCTTTTGCCGACGAATGTTGGTTTGGCTGACGGTATTGCCTGTTGGTTGTCGATGCTCCATTGCCCGGACGCCCCTTGCCGGTCTGGCCTGTGGGCAGTAGCGGAAGGTTTCGCTTTGTTAATTGTCTTAATTAACCTTACAAAATTTGTCAGTTTCGGAAGGCAGGTGCTATTTTTGCACCCGAAAAGAATATTTGTTAGGATAATGCGTCGTCTCGACAACAGAAGAACGAGGTTTGCCTGGCTGCTGATGTTGGTCTATGTGCCAATGTTGCTCGCCATTACCTTCCACCACCATTCATCGGCGGAAGGACAGGCCACCTATTGCTACGAGTGTGCGCATCACATTCACCATGACGGGCATCTCGTGGCGCAGCACTCCTTCATGCACGAGTGTGTGCTGTGCCAGTTGCACAGTCTGCCCTACGTGGTGCCTACCATTGTCACGATAGCGGTGTTTGTAGCTATCGTTCACCTTGCTTTCGCGGAAGCTTGTCCGTTTGTCAAGTCACGCGAAGGCAGCATCCTGTCCACACGGGCTCCACCGGCAATCTTGTCCTTATAATTTTATTCTGAAGATTAATCAAAAGTGACAATCGGCTGTAACTGTATCCTTACGGTCGGTAAGGCCGATTAATTTCCGAAATCTTATGATGAAGAACAAGAAGTCAGCACTCGTTGCGCTTCCTCTCTTCTTCACTTTCGGTCATGCGCTTGAGTCAAGTGCCACGGCTGTCTCCTTGCCCGAAGATTCGGTGAGGGAGCGTGTTGCGGCTGACAGTGTCAAGCGGATGATGAGGGACGGCGTGTCTCTCGGCGAAGTGGTTGTGAGCGGAAGTTCCAACAAGGAAATGCAGATGAAGTCTTCCCTCAACGTGATGAGGGCCGACAGACAATTCATAGAAGAAAACTTCAGCGGCTCGCTCATGCAGACGCTGAGCCGGTTGCCCGGCGTACAAGCCATGAATGTGGGTTCGGGAGAGTCAAAGCCGGCGATTCGCGGACTGGGGTTCAACCGGGTGCTGGTGGCAGAGAACGGCATCAAGCACGAAAGCCAGCAATGGGGCGACGACCATGGACTGGAAGTAGACCAGTATGCCGTAGACCAGGCCGACGTGGTGAAAGGACCTGCCGCACTTGCCTATGGCTCCGACGCCATAGGCGGCGTGATCAACCTGAAAAGCAACACCATACCGGTCAGGCCGTTTGGCGGACAAGCGAACCTGTTTGCCCGGAGCAACAACGAGTCGGTAGGCTCGTCGGTGGGACTTATGGGCAGGAACGGCAAACTCTGGTATAAGGCACGTGCCACATGGGTGGACTATGCCGACTACCAGGTGCCTGCCGACAGCATAGAGTATTATTCCTATTGGATAAAGCTCAAGGACCGACGCCTCCGCAACACGGCAGGCAGAGAGTTGGACGGAAACCTGATGCTCGGTTATGCGGGCGACAGGTGGAACACGTCTGTCCGTCTGTCTGACGTTAACACGAAGGCAGGATTCTTTGCCAATGCTCATGGACTGGAGGTGAGGCTCTCCGACATCGATTACGACCGTTCGCGCCGCGACATCGATCTGCCTTATCACACCGTCAACCACTTCATGGTGGCCAACCACACCGACTGGAGTTGGGCAGACGGCATGCTGGAAGGCAACTTTGCCTATCAGAACAACCGTCAGCGCGAACTTGCCGAACCCGTGTCGCACGGCTATATGCCGATACCATCGGGCACACTGGAGAGAAGTTTCACCAAGCAAACCTTCTCGGCAAGCGTGAAGCTCGTGCAACAGGTGGGCAACCATCAGTTGCAGACGGGCGGCAACATGGAGTATCAGCACAACCGCCGGGGAGGATGGGGATTCATCCTTCCCGATTTCGAACAGTTGACTTTCGGCGCGTTTGCCATGGACAAGTGGAGCATTGCCGAAACGTTCAGCCTGACGGCAGGCGTGCGAGTCGACCACGGAAGGGTGCGCATCCACAGCTATCACGACTGGTACAAGACACCGGTGGACGGCGATTCCCTCTTTGTGGAACGTTCGGCCAACCTCAGCCGCTGCTTCAACAGCCTGACCTGGTCGGTAGGCATGAACCGGATGCTGGGCGACTGGGTGCTCAAGCTCAACGTGGGCAAGAGTTTCCGCATGCCTATAGCCAAGGAGCTGGGAATGGACGGCGTGAACTACAACATATTCCGCTATGAGAAGGGAAACGCTGACCTGAAGCCGGAAGAAAGTTACCAGGTGGATGCAGGCATCGTGTTTGAACATGGCGCCTTGTCGGTGCAGTTCACCCCTTATGTCAACTACTTCCCCAACTACATCTATCTCAATCCTACACCCCAATACAAGGAGGGCCTGCAACTCTACTATTACACGCAGGCCAAGGTGATGAGATGGGGCTTCGAGGCAAATGTGGCGTGGCAGCCACTGTCGTGCTTGCGTCTGGAAGCATCGGGCGAATATCTCTATGCCCGGCAGTTGAGTGGCGAGAAGAAGGGCTACACCCTGCCGTTTTCCACCCCATGGTCATGCCGTGCCGCCCTCCGCTATCTCTTGCCCGCCAAGGAGTCAGCCCGTACAGGCTATGCAGCACTGGAGTGGCAAGTGGTGGGCACACAGAGCCGAATTGTTCCGCCGGAGGAGAAAACACCGGGTCACCAGCTTCTGAACTTGAGTTTAGGCAAGGGGTTCGTGGTGGGAAACTGCCGGCTGGAGCTGACGCTCCGTGGCGAGAACTTGTTGGGCAAACGTTATTACGACCACACCAGTTATTACAGACTGATAGGCGTGCCGGAGCCGGGAAGGAACTTCTCGGCCATGGTGGCCTGGAGGTTTTAGTTTTATTCAAACTTTTATTAAAAACAAAACAACAATGAAAAAGATTATATTCCTGGCAGCTACCATGCTGCTGTGTGTGTTCACTTTAGTATTCACCTCTTGCGACAGCGACGATGACCAGCAGACATTGCCCAAGCCTGTCGCCGCACTTGCCGAGGTGGGCGAGGAGAACTGCAAGGAGGCTGTGGCTGGCAAGGATCTCCACCTGGAGGGCGACTTGGAGGCTCAGGGACTCATCGCCCGCATCGATGTGTCGATAGCCAGTGCCGACGGCAAGACCACGGTGCTTCAGACCGCTTTCACGGAAGGCAAGTATATCGGCGTGAGAAACACCACCTTCCATGAGCATCTCGACATTCCTGCCGCCACCGTTGCTGGCGAATACAAACTGACATTCACGGTAACCGACAAACTGGGACAGAGCACTACCTTCACGTCCGACCTGAAGATTACTTCTCCCGTAGAAGGAGCACCCGCCGTCACGTTCAAGGAAGTGGGCGAGGACAACAGCAAGAAGGCTGTTGTGGGCCAGAAAATGCATCTGGAAGCGCAAGTGGAAGCCCCTCACAAGATAGCCAAGATAGAGGTGGAGTTCCACAATACGGCTGCGAAGTATGAGAAGGTCTACACTTATTCGGACGAGAAGTACCTCGGACAGACCTCCGTGCTCTTTCATGAACATCCGGAGATTCCTGCCGATGCTCCGGAAGGGGAATACCACATCCATTTCACGGTGACCGATGCCAACGGCAACTCGACTACCGAAGAGGCTGAAGGAATTCAGATAACCAAAGAATAGGAATATTGCACGTGACGGACACTTGGCCTGACATGCTGAATGAAAGGTCAAGTGTCCTCTTCCTTCTTGATGTTTCCTATCGCAAAAGAGTAATTGATTTAAAGACCAAACAGTAGAAGAAAATGAAAAAGAGTAAGCTTTACAGATGGAAGGCAATGTTTGCCGTAGCAGTGGTTGCCCTGTCGGCTGGCTTGGCATCGTGCTCAAGCGATGATGACGGCAATACGGTAGCCAACGATCAGGAGAAACCGAAAATAGAGGACGGCACTGTGCCGAACCCCATAGACTGCCAGCAATACAAACGTGGGGAGACCATTCCTTTCCGCTATACCTTCACGGACAATGTGGAACTCGGCAACTTCAATATCGAGATACACAACAATTTCGACCATCACACCCATTCCACCTCGGCTGGCGACTGTCCGCTCGATGACAAGAAGTCGCCCGTCAACCCCTGGGTGTATAATCAGGACCAAGCCATTCCGGCAGGTCTGAAGAGCTATGAAGCTAAGGTGGACATACCCATTCCGCAGGACATAGACCCTGGCGACTACCACTTTATGATACGGCTCACCGACAAGGCTGGATGGCAAGAGCTCAAGGCGGTTAGCATCAAGATAAAGGAATAGCCCCAGACAAGGGATGGAACCGTGATTCCAACTATATTTACGGTCCATCCATGCCACGGAGCTACTATGTGGGTGTGAAGGTTAACTACTAACGCTCGTTGGGATTATAAAATAACAAAAAAGCAGGTAGGGAGAATCTTCCTTACCTGCTTTTTGTGAGCGTGTTCGCCATGAACACGTTCTATTCTTTCGTCTTTTCTATCTCTTTGAGCACTTCCACAGCTTCGCCAACGCTCGTCACGGGCTTGACCATCAGCACGGGCTTGCCGCCTACGGGCTTGAGCAGGCACTGGCGCGGATGGGTGGTGGCATAGTTGATGATGCGGTCGAAGGAACGGCTCTTGTAGTAGGCACTCTGCTGGTTGGCCACCAGGTGCATCTGCATGCGCCCCTGCTTGAGTTGCAGTTTCTCGCAGCCGAGCCGCTTGCCGAGCTTGCGGAGCAACACCACGCGCAGCAGTTCCTCGCCTTGTCGCGGCACCGGACCGAAGCGGTCAACGAGTCGTTGCCGATAGGCATTGAGCGACTCCTCGTCTTCTATGCTGTCGAGTTCTCGGTAGAGGAGCATGCGCTCACTGCTGCCCGGCACGTAGTTGTCGGGGAAATACATCTCCAGGTCGCTCTCCAAGGCGCAGTCTTCCACAAATTCGTCACCCGCAATGTCCTGTCCCTCTGCCATCTGGGCCGTGTAGAGGTCGGCAAACTCGTCGTTCTTGAGTTCGGTTACAGCCTGGTTGAGAATCTTCTGGTAGGTCTCGTAGCCCAGGTCTTCCATGAATCCGCTCTGCTCTGCCCCGAGCAGGTTGCCGGCTCCACGGATGTCGAGGTCCTGCATGGCGAGGTTGAATCCGCTGCCCAGTTCCGAGAAGTTTTCCAGCGCCTCGAGGCGGCGGCGTGCTTCAGGGGTGAGCACAGACTTGGGAGGTGCCAGCAGATAGCAGAACGCCTTGCGGTTGCTGCGACCCACGCGGCCTCGCATCTGGTGCAGGTCGCTCAGTCCGAAGCGGTGGGCGTCGTTGATGATGATGGTGTTGGCGTTGGATATGTCTATTCCGTTCTCCACGATGGTGGTGGAGAGCAGCACGTCGTAGTCGTAGTTCATGAATCCCATCAGGATTTTCTCCAGTTCTTCGGGCGGCATCTGTCCGTGGCCTATCGCCACCCTTGCATCGGGCACATGTTTGTGTATGAGGTCGGCAATGGCAGGCAGGTTGTTGATGCGGTCGTTGACGAAATACACCTGTCCGTTGCGGCTCATCTCAAAGTTGATGGCGTCGGCAATGACTTCGCTGCCGAACGACTGCAGCACCGTCTGGATGGGGTAGCGGTTGGGGGGCGGTGTGCGGATGATGCTCATGTCGCGGGCACCCATGAGCGAGAACTGCAGGGTGCGCGGAATGGGGGTGGCCGACATGGTGAGCGTGTCAACGTTCGACTTCAGCTTGCGGAGCTTCTCTTTGGTAGACACGCCGAACTTCTGTTCCTCGTCGATGATGAGCAGTCCCAGGTCGTGCCATTCCACGGTCTTGCCGATGAGCTTGTGGGTGCCGATGATGATGTCTATCTTGCCTGCCTTGAGGTCGGCAAGCACCTCGCGCGTCTGTTTGGCGGTGCGTGCCCGCGAGAGATAGTCCACGCGGACGGGGAAATCCTTCAGCCTCTTGCGGAAGGTCTGGTAGTGCTGGTAGGCGAGCACCGTGGTGGGCACGAGCACTGCCACCTGCTTACTGTCGCAGGCCGCCTTGAAGGCGGCGCGTATGGCCACCTCGGTCTTGCCGAACCCAACATCGCCGCACACCAGGCGGTCCATGGGCTTCGCCTTTTCCATGTCGGCCTTCACGTCTTGCGTGGCCTTCATCTGGTCGGGTGTGTCCTCATAGAGGAAACTTGCCTCCAGTTCGTGCTGCATGAACGAGTCGTGGCTATAGGCAAATCCCTTTTCGTGGCGGCGCTTGGCATAGAGCTTGATGAGGTCGCGCGCAATGTCCTTTATCTTCTTCTTGGTGCGCTCCTTGAGCCGTTCCCAGGCACCTGTGCCGAGGGTGCTCAGTCGCGGAGCTTCACCGGCGCCGTTGTTGCGATACTTTGAAATCTTGTAGAGCGAGTGGATGGAAACGTCCACAATGTCGTTGTTCTGGTAGATGATGCGTATCATCTCCTGATAGGAGTCGCCGGTAGGCACGCGCACCAGGCCGCCGAACTTGCCTATGCCGAAGTCCACGTGCACCAGGTAGTCGCCCGGGTCGAGCTCCTGCAGTTCCTTCATGGAGAGTGCCATCTTGCCGGCACGTGCGCCGTCGGAACGGAGACTGTACTTGTGGAAGCGGTCGAATATCTGATGGTCGGTAAAGAAGCACACCTTCAGGTCGTTGTCGGCAAAGCCCTCGTGGAGCGTCTTGTCCACGGGGATGAAGGTGATGGGCTGGGCATGCTGTTGCTCGGCACGTTCGGTAAAGATGTCCTTGAGCCGCTGGTTCTGCTTCTCGCTGTCGGCGAAGATGTAGAGCCGGTAGCCCGTAAGAAGGTAGTCTTCGAGCGACTGCGACAGCAACTCGAAGTTCTTGTGGAAGAGTGGCTGGGGCGAAATGTTGAACTTCACCGTGGCGCCTGGGGTGCCTGTGGGCGAATGGCCGAACTCCACACGGCGGAACCGTGACAGCCCCTCCATGAGTTGTGTGGCGCTGACCAGTTGTGTCTCGCGCTTCATGTCGCGCAGAATCTCCTGCTGCTCCATCTCGGTGGCTCCCTCCATCCGTTCGGTCAGTGCCTGCGACGAGAAACCGTCCTGGTATATCTTGTCCACAGCGTCACGGATGTAGGACAGGTCTTTCACCACAAAAAGGGTGTCCTCTGGCAGGAAGCTCGTGAAGGGCATCTTCTCCTCCGACATGGAGGCCAGTTCGGGCACGATCTCTATCTCCTTGCACTTGTCCTTGGAGAGCTGTGTCTGCACCTCGAAGGTGCGGATGGAGTCAATCTCGTCGCCGAAGAAGTCGAGGCGGAATGGATACTCCGAACTGTAGGAATAAACGTCGATGATGCTGCCGCGCACGGCAAACTGTCCCGGCTCATACACATAGTCGGTCTCGGCGAAATCGAGTTGCCGTAGCCGCTTTTCCAGTTCCACGATGTCCACTTGCTGTCCGGTCTTGAGCACAACGGTCCGCTCGTCGAGACGGGTCTTCGACACCACCAGTTCGCTCAGTGCCTCTGGACAGGTCACCACATAGAGATAGCTTCCGCCGTGCTGCGCAATCTTGCTCAGCACCTCGGTGCGCAGTATCTCGTTGGCTGCGTCGCGCTGGCCGTATTTCACGGCGCGTCGATAGGAGGAAGGGTAGAAGAACACCTGGCCGATGCCGAGCACCTGGGTCAGGTCGTGATAGAAATAGCCGGCTTCGTCGGCATCCTGCAGCACAAACACCACCGGCCGGTTCACGTCGGCGGCAATGGCTGAGAAAAGAATGGGAGCGGCAGAAGCCAACAAGCCCTGAAGGAATACCGTCTGGGCGGTGTCATCCTTCAGGACTTTGGTGAGTGCCCCGGCTTGTGGCAGCGAGGCATATAGCTTGGTGGTGTCTTGAATCTTCATGGTTTCTTGGGATACTTCTTGAACCATCCGTCCCATCTGAGGCGCATCACGCCGAAGAATGCTTCGCCGAAGATGCCGCCGCTCATCTTGCTGGTGCCTTCGCGGCGGTTGACAAAGATGACGGGCACTTCCTTGATGTTGAAGCCAATCTTGTAGGCGGTGAACTTCATCTCAATCTGGAAGGCGTAGCCTTTGAAGCGGATGTTGTCGAGAGGAATGGTCTCGAGCACCTGCCGTTTGTAGCACACGAAGCCGGCTGTGGTGTCGTGCACGTTGAAGCCTGTCACGGTGCGCACATACTGCGAGGCAAAATAGCTCATCAGCACGCGTCCTATAGGCCAGTTCACCACGTTGACGCCCGTCACGTAGCGCGAGCCTATGGCCAGGTCGGCGCCTTCATCGTGGCATGCGGCATAGAGGCGCGGCAGGTCGTTGGGGTCGTGGCTGAAGTCGGCATCCATCTCGAAGATGTAGTCGTAGCCTTTTTCCAGTGCCCACTTGAAGCCGCGGATGTAGGCGGTGCCGAGCCCGAGCTTGCCCTCACGCTCGATGATGTGCAGGCGGTCGCTGAACTCAGTGTCTATCAGTCGCTTCACGATGGAAGCTGTTCCGTCTGGACTGCCGTCGTCGATAATCAGAATGTCAAAATTCTTTTCCAGTCCGAATACGGCACGGATAATCTTCTCCGCGTTTTCCTTTTCATTGTATGTCGGTATGATTACAATGCTGTCACTCATAAGTGTCTTGTTTGATGAAACCGTGCAAATTTAGACAATTTCGGAGACATTTCAAAAATAATCGCTCCTTTTTGTTGTCGTCTTAACACTATCTAAATGTTCTTTATCTTCGTTTTCCTTGCTCTGTGGCGGTTGTTTCTCAGGCGGTTGCTATTGGTCGGGATTCTCCACATAGCCCTGGTATTCACTGTCAAGTCCCGACATGACCACGTCGTAGGCTTCTTTCATGGTGGCTTTCTCTGCCTCCAGACCTTTGCCCTTGGGATAGATGGGGGCGTGGACGGTGAGCTTGAGCGGATGCCAGAGCACCCATTTCATGTCGCGCATGCGGGGCATCACGTTGAACGATCCGTTGATGGTGAGCGGCACTACGGGCAACTGAATCTCGTCGGCAAGCATGAAGGCACCGCGGCGAAACAGTCCCATGTGGCCCGTGAAGGTGCGTGCTCCCTCGGGAAACACCACCAGCGACATGCCGCCCCGTAGGGTGGCGCGTGCCTTGTCGTAGGTTTCCTTGATTTTGCTGGGGCCGCGCTTGTCCACGAATATCTGGTGGGATGCCTCACAGGCCTTGCCTACCAGAGGGATGTTGCGCAACTGGTGCTTCATCATCCACTTGAAGTTGCGGCACAGGAAGCCGTAGATGAGGAATATGTCGAATGCTCCCTGGTGGTTGCTCACGAAGACGTAGCTCTGGTTGGGGTCGAGTTGGTCGCCGCCTTCCACCTTGACGGGCAGCAGCAGGATGCGGATGATGATCCACGACCACCATTTTCCCGGGTAGTAGCCCCAGAAGTGTCCGTTGCCCAAGGTGCAGCCTATGGTGACGGTGAGTGCCGTGACGATGGTGGCAACGAGGATGACGGGCAGGGCTATGAAAAGCTGGTAAATGCGATAGAGGTATTTCATGTTCTATTGTTTTTGCTTGTGAAGGGTGATGACGGCAATTTCGGCCGAGGCTCCGAAACGGAAGGGCACGAAGCCGCCAATGCCTGATGTCACGTAGAGTGCGCGCCAGCCTTTCAGGTAGAGTCCGTAGCTCTCGCGGTAGATGAGGCGTGAGGGCGACCAGCCGAAGAGGCTGAACTGGGCGTTGTGGGTGTGCCCGCTCAGGGTGAGCTGTGCCTGGCAACCGGGCAGTATGTGGCGGCGCCAGGCTGTGGGGTCGTGCTGGAGCATCACCACGAAGGCCCGTGGACTGATGCCGTGGAGTGTCTTGTGCAGGTCGCCGCGGGCAGGGAAGGGCGGCATGCCGTGGTTCTCTTCGCCGGCAATGACCAGCGAGTCGGTGCCGCGGTGCAGGATGCGCCGGTTGTTGAGCAGCAGTTGCCATCCGAGCCTTGCTTCTGCCTGGCGGGTCTGCGCCTCATAGGTGGTCTTCATGTTGCCTTCTGCACGTGCATAGTCGGCATAGTCGTGATTGCCGAGAATGGACACCACACCGTCTTTGCCCCTCAGCTTGCCGAGGGTGGCGGCACAGGGGGCTATTTCCTGTGGGCGCATGTTCTGAAGGTCGCCCGTAAACACCACGAGGTCGGGCCGCTGGGCATTGATGCTGTCCACGTCGCGTTGCAGATACTGCATGCGCCATCCGTCGAAAGTGCCCACGTGGGCGTCGGAGAACTGCACTATCTTGTAGCCTTCGAATGCCTGCGGCAGGTCGGGGAAGTAGAGGTCCACGTGTTTCACGTTGAGGCGGTTGAACCCGAAGGTGGTGCCGTAGACCAGCACGACGATGCACAGGGCGGCAAGCACGCCTCCTGCCATGTTGCCGTAGTTGCGGCGTGCATGGCGCAGTTTCTGCCACACCATGCCTGCTGTGGAGCATGCCACGAACAGGAACTTGGGGCATACGATGGTGCCGAGCAGGAAGAGGTAGACGTTGAGCCACGTAATGTCTTCGGGAGCGAAACTCCGGAGCGACGCGAGTGCTATGGTATAGACCACCATGCCTATGCCGGGCAGTGCCCAGAGCAACCGCTTCCAGGGATGGTGACGGTAGCGGCGGCGGAAAAAGTGGTAGTCCACGTGCAGGTCGGTGAGCACGATGACCAACAGGATGGGTATGAATATTCTTGCTATCATAGGGTCGGGGGGTGAATCAGTTCATGTGTGAGGCCAGGTAGCGGCGCATCAGTTCCACGGGCACGCTGCGTCGGCGGGCATAGTCGTGGAGCTGGTCTTCGCCAATCTTGCCTATGTCGAAGTAGTGGGCTTGCGGGTGGGCGAACATCAGTCCCGACACCGATGCGTGAGGCTTCATGGCGCCCACGTCGGTCAGGCGGATGCCTATTTCCGGCATGCCGAGCAGCGTGGAGAGCAGGAAGTTCATGCTCGTGTCGGGCATGGAGGGATAGCCCACGGCAGGCCGGATGCCCTGGAATTTCTCCATGAGCAGCTCCTGCATGGTGAGGTGCTCGTCGGGAGCGTAGCCCCACCAGTGGGTGCGCACTTCCTGGTGCATCTTTTCGGCTGTGGCCTCGGCAAGGCGGTCGGCGAGTGTCTGGGCGAGCATTCGCTGGTAGGGGTCGTGTTCGTATTCGGTCTCCATCCTGATGTCTACCGTGGTGGCGAAGGCTCCCAGCCGGTCCTTGATGCCCGACGATGCGGGGCGCACAAAGTCGGCCAGGCAGAGGTTGGGGCTGCCTTCGCTGGCTGGCTTCTGCTGGCGGAGCATGGGCAGACGGGTGTTGCCGATGATGATGTCGTCGCCGTCGCTGTTGGCGTCGAGCAGCACGAATACTGCCTGTGTGCGGTATTTTCCGGTGAACTCGTGGAGCATCTGTTCTGCCTCTTTGCGCATCTGTGCCTTGGCTTCCTGCGGTTTGCCGCTCAGTCCCCAGGCATGGTAGAAGTAGAGCCAGTTGATGTAGGGCTCCAGTTCGTCCAGTTCAAAGGTGAGTATCTTTCTCATTTGAAAACTATCTCTTCGCCGTGGCTGTCCTTGTCGAATGTTCCTTTGTTATATATATGGTGTCCGTTGCAGAAGGTGTGTTCCACCTGCCAGTTGAAGGTGTGGCCTTCCATGGGACTCCACTTGCATTTGCTTTGTATGCATGCTTGGTTTACCTTCCAAGGTGAGTCTGGGCGCACGATGACGAGGTCTGCCTTGTAGCCGGGGCGGAGAAAGCCTCTTTGGCTGACGGAGAAGAGCAGCGCCGGATTGTGGCTCATCAGCCGGGGCACACGGGTGAGGGGCAGCACGCCTTCATCCACGAGTTCCAGCATTGACACGAGCGAGAATTGCAGCATGGGCATGCCTGAGGCCGCCTTGGCGCATCCGCCCTGCTTGTCGGCCCACTGGTGGGGGGCATGGTCGGTGGCCACGCAGACGATGCTTCCGTCTGTGAGTCCCCGTCGCAGTGCATCGCGGTCGGCACGGGTCTTTACGGCAGGGTTGCACTTGATGCGGGTGCCGAGTCGTGTGTAGTCCTCGTCGCAGAACATCAGGTGTGCCACCACGGCTTCGGCGGTGATGCGGGGCAGTGTGCCTCGCCGCATGTCGTCGTCTGAAGCCTTGGGGATGAGTGTGAGTTCGCGGGCTGTGGTGATGTGGGCAATGTGGAGCCGGGCATGGTTCTTCCGGGCCAGCTCCACGGCGAGTGCCGACGAGTCGTAGCAGGCCTGTTCGGAGCGTATTTCGGGATGGTGGACCACGTCGGGGTCGTCGCCATACTTGCTTATGGCTTCCGCCATGTTGCGGTTTATTTCGTCCGTGTCTTCACAGTGGGTCATGATGACCTTGCCTGTGGAGGAGAATATCTTCTCGAGTGAGGCCCTGTTGTCCACGAGCATGTTGCCTGTGGAGGAGCCCATGAAGAGTTTGATGCCGGGCACGTGGCGGGCGTCCACGCTGCCGAACGTGTCGGCATTGTCGTTGGTGGCTCCGTAGAAGAAGGCGTAGTTCACGTGGCTTTTCTCCCGTCCGAGTTGCCGTTTGGCGTTCCAGTGGTCGGGCGTGGTGGTCTGTGGCTTGGTGTTGGGCATGTCGAAGTAGGAGGTCACTCCGCCAAAGGCGGCGGCACGGCTTTCGCTTTCCGTGTCGGCCTTGTCGGTGAGTCCCGGCTCGCGGAAGTGCACGTGTTCGTCTATTACGCCGGGCAATACGAAGCACCCCGTGGCATCCACGATGGTGTCGTAGCTGTCACGGGGCGTATGGTTGTCCTTGATAATATCTGCTATCCGGTCGTCTTCTATGACCACGTCGGCTCTGTATTGTTGTTCTTCGTTTACTATTACAGCGCCAGATATTAACGTTTTCATGTTGTTTCCTGTTGTGTTTTTATTCCTTGGGTTGTTCGGCGGGCTTGGCCATCTCGTTGGGCGTTGGCGGAGCCTGCTGTGCCTGTTGCTGGTCGGGCTGTGGTGCGGCGGGTTGCGGCATGTCGGGCTGTGCGAGTCCGTTCTGCATGTTCTGTATCTTCTGTGCCGCTTCCATGTATTCCTTCACGTAGGGGTCGTTCTTGAAGTTGTCGGTGGCCTTGCTCATGATGTCTTCTATCCACGGTGTGAGTTCCGGATACTGGAAGGAGGAGGTCATCATCATGAAGATGCCGGGACCGAGCACGTTGTCGAAGTTCTCGGTGATGAATCCTGTCACCAGGTCGTCGAGTTTCTGGTCTATGCTGGCTGCCTCGGCGGCGAGCTGCTGGTTGACGGTGGCCATGTCGCGCCCGTCCATGATGGCCTGGTCGTGCTTGTGCACGAGTTCCGCGTTCTGGTTTTGCAGCTGGTCATACTTCTTCATGAACTTGAAGAGCTTGTCGTTGAGGGGTGTGCCGCTGATGACTTGCTGTGTGTTGTCTATCTTGATGTTGATGTCGCCACTCTCGATGACCACAGGCATCACGCTTTCGTTGTCCATGTAGATGTTGGCCATTCTCACGGAGTCGAGTGTTCCGTTGAAGTGGAACTGTCCGTGCACCACCTCGCAGGAGTCTATGCTCTTGAGTTCGTTGTTCTTGACGATTTTCAGATAGAGCATTCTTCCGTCAAGTGTAGACACGTTGGATGTGCCCTGGATGTTGTATGAATTGGCGCATGAGGCGAATGCCATGACGGTAAGGAAAGCGTAAAGTATTTTGTTCATATTGTGTTCTGCTATTTCTTAATCAGCCTTACAAAAGTACAATGTATTGCTGAAGTGGTGAAATGTTTTCAGTCTATTTAAAACTACACGGCTGTCTTTTATCATTTTTTATTTATTTCCTCTCCTTTTTCAATTCCGTGGAAATGCGGTGTGAGGAGTATAGCTCGAGGATGGCGGCTATGAGCAGCAGGAGCACCCACTTGTTGTAGATGTAGTTGAAGTAGTCCAGGTAGTTGTTGAAAAGGCTGGCGAGAAACTGGTAGGTGGTGTCGACCATGAGCAGGCCGGAGAGCACGAAGCAGATGTCGGCGAAGGCCATGATGCGGCGCAGCCGTGCTATGGTGGGACTGTTGCCCTCGTAGGTCTGCATGGCTTGCATGGTGGTGAACATGACGGCTCCCGCAAGGAAGGTCCAGCAGACTATTTTCTGTTGCCAGAGGAGCACGTAGCATCCCACGCTGGCTACCATGAGTATGCCTCCCATCAGGAAGATGAGGGCCTGCAGGTTATTGTTCTTCAGATTCTTCATTCGAAAGTGTTGGCTGTTCGTCGTCGCTGAGCACGAAGATGTCCTCGTCGTCCGCTTTCATGAAATAGCGCTCGCGGGCTATTTTCTCTATGTTTTTCGGGTTGCTCTGGAGCATGCGGAGCTGGCGGGTGTCGCGCTCGTAGATGGCGTTGTATTTGTTGATTTCCTTTTGCAAGTCGCTGATTTCAAATTCGTATTTGATTTTCTGCATGAAGCTGTTCTCGTCGAAGATGCCTACGACGAGAACGCCAATCACTATGGTGATGATGTATTTGTAGTGACTGACCACTTTCCAGATGTATATCCAGCGGCTCATAATGTTGTTGCAAAGTTAATGTAATTCGTGTGAAGAACAAAATATAGCCTGTTCTTTTAGCGTTTTTTTCAACTGCGTGGGTTGCTTGGCGGCAACGTTCAGACGAGTCGGAGGTCGAGTGCTTCGCGCAGTTTGACGATGGAGGGGTTGGCTTTCGACAGTTCCTCGAGCACTTCCCGCGGGGTGAGTATCTTGGTCATTTCTTCTGCCTTGGCGAGCCTGAGGTGGAGTTCTATGTTGCCGTTGTGCAGGTCGCGTGCCAGGGTGGCCTTGATGCGCTGTCTGATTTCCTGCATTTGTTCGAGCAGGTACTGGTTGTCTATCACTACCTCGATGTTGGGGAAGTCGGTGATGAGGGGCTTCATGTTCTTCATTCGTGTGGCCGTGGCCACCATTTGCTGCGGCATGCGGTTGCACATGGTGAGCCACTGCAGGTCGAGTTGGGCTTGGCTGAACTCGTAGTTCTCGTCCTTGCTTACCTCTTCCTCTTTTTCCTGCCCGTAGGTCTTCTTCTTGGGGCCTCGCCGCAGGTTGGCCCACGACATGCCGATGCCCGCCAGTTTGGGCTTGGGCTTTGGGGCGGTTTGTGGGGCTGTGGCAGTGGTCGTTTCCGGTGTGTTGCCGCTTGGTGCGGTGTGGGGTGTGGTGTGTGTGGCGGATTCTCTGGTGGCAGCGGACGGCTGCGCACGCTGCTCAGTCCCGGTCACCTGCTGGACCGGTTTAGACTGGGCTGAAAGCGCCAATAGCTTAAACAGGGTTTTCAGTCTTCTGGGGCGAGGCCCCGCACTGGCTCCGTCGGCGGCGTCGTCCTGCTGGGTGATTTGTGCCACCTCTATGAGGGTGAGCTCCACGAGGAACCGCTTGTTGCTGCTCTGCTTGTATTCTATGTCGCAGCGGTTGAGTATCTGCATGGCCTGATAGAGGAACTTGGCGGGGCATTTCTGTGCCTGTTCCTGGTATTTCTGCCGGCGTGTCTCGCTCACTTCGAGCAGGGGCAGTGTGCTGGCGTCCTTGGCCATGAGCACGTTGCGTATGTGCGAGGCGAGTCCGAGGGCGAGGTTGCCGCCGTCGAATCCCTTGGCGATGACGTCGTTGAGGAGCAGCATCACGTCGCTCACCTTGTTTTCCATGGCGAGGTCCACAATCTTGAAATAGTAGTCGGCGTCGAGCACGTTGAGGTCTTCGATCACTTTCTTGTAGGTGATGTTGCCCTGGCAGAAGCTGGCTGCCTGGTCGAAGATGGAGAGGGCGTCGCGCATGCCGCCGTCGGCCTTCTCGGCAATCACGTTGAGGGCTTCGTCCTCGCAGGTGAAGCCTTCCTTTGCTGCCACCATCTTCAGGTGATCGACTATGCCCTGCACGGTCATTCGCTCGAAGTCGTAGATTTGGCAGCGGGAGAGAATGGTGGGCAGAATCTTGTTCTTCTCGGTGGTGGCGAGAATGAAGATGACGTGTGCCGGCGGCTCTTCGAGGGTCTTGAGAAAGGCGTTGAAGGCGGCGGTAGACAGCATGTGCACCTCGTCGATGATGAACACCTTGTAGCGGCCCACCTGGGGCGGTATGCGGGTTTGTTCCATGAGCTGCTTGATGCTCTCCACGGAATTGTTGCTGGCGGCGTCGAGCTCAAAGATGTTGTAGGAGCGCTGCTCGTTGAAGGCCTTGCAGCTCTCGCACTCGTTGCATGCCTCTCCGTCGGCGGTGGGCGACAGGCAGTTGATGGCTTTGGCGAAGATGCGCGCACAGGTGGTCTTGCCTACTCCGCGCGGACCGCAGAACAGGTAGGCGTGCGCCAGCTTGCCGCTCTTCACGGCGTTCTTGAGCGTCGTGGTGAGTGCCGACTGTCCCACCACGGAGTCGAAGGTCATGGGACGGTACTTGCGTGCCGATACTATATATTCGTTCATGATGCTTGGGTTTTGTGCTACAAAGGTAATGAATTTTTTTGAAATAAACGAGGGCTGCTAATAAAAAGATAAGGGGATTTTACGAGTTTTCTCTCACCCTGTCTGTGGGGTGGATGATGGCATCGGGCGATTGTCGGTATGCGTTTGTCGTGTTTTTTCCAAAGGCTGCCGAGGGCGCATTGCGTTTTTCCGCACCGCTTGTTTCCGCATCTTTTTCAGTGCCTTTCCTCCCTCAAAATGACGAAAAAAATTGCATTGCATACTAAAATCGGGGTTAAAATGGGCATTTTTTAGATGGATTTACTCATTTTTTCAATACTATTAATTTTAAGCATAATATATATATTATATATATTATGAATTTTTTCAGAGTTTGAAAATCGGGTCTTTTTAAGGCGATTTTTTATTGCAATGCAATTTTTTTGAAGGTTTTTGCTTCCTTGAAAAGCACTCTGCTTTAGAATTTTTATGTCTGTAACAAGTTGTTTTCCAGGTGATTGCAAACTTGCTTTTCGCAGACTCTTCCTTACAGACGGAAAATGTTGCATTTGTCGGGTGCCTGTTTTGAGGGGACTAAGTAGCCGACTTACGGTGGCTAACTCGGCGACTTACGGTGGCTAACTCGGTGAGTTGTCTGCTTCCGGCAGCCTTTTTCTCCATTTTTCAACTTCCCGTAGTGCCCAAATTTTACGGAACCCAAAAGGCGGTGAAAGGTTCGGAAAAGTGGTCGTTCCGCTCAAATTTTTTCACTTTTCGCACCCTGTTTTTGCCTTTTCCGAACCGAAAATGGTGTCTGCGGACGGGAAAAAACACGCTGTTTTTTAGTTTTGCAACGTATGCAACGTTCTGTCATGGAATGTGAAAACAGGCGGTCTGAAGGATGTGGAGCGGTGACGGAAAGAGGGCAAAGGACAGAATTCCGGGCTCTGATTTGTTGAGTTTTTTCATGGTTTACGTGTCGGAATCAGGCACGTTTTCCCGGCCTTGTCGGTTGCCCAAGTGGCGTTGTGGGCCATGTAGTCGGTTGCCCGACATGTGTCTCTCCGTTTGGGCAATGGATGCCCAGGCCGCGGGCAATGAGTGCCCAGGCAGGGAGAACGGTTGTCAACAGGCTGTTAGGCTGGTGCTAACCGCTGGGTAACGGCCAAAAGAAGGCCCGTTGGCGTCATTCGGGTCATGGAGCCGATGTGGGCTGCTGACTGTCTGACCGCCAACGGGCTTGGCCGACTGCTCATGCCGGAAGGGGCATGAATGTCGAGTATGAATTATTTCACTATCATTTTCTTGCCGGCAGAGATGCGTATGCCTGCCGTGCGGCTGTCGGCACGCTGTCCCTTGAGGTTGTACCACTTGCCGCCGGCCTTTTGCGCTGTGGCCTCAGTGTGCTCTATGCCTGTGGCGGCGGCAAGGCCCTGTTGGCTCAGTCCGCCATACTCGTTGACGGCCTGCACGGTGCACACGGACGAGGGTGTGACGGCGATGTTGGCAGGAATGGAGTACTCTGTGTCGGTGGTGAAGCCCGTCACATTGCCGTCTACGCTGACCACATAGCAGATGGCGTAGGGCACGGCCTGCCAACTGATGAGTCGGCCGTCGACTGTCGGTGCGGGCGTCTGGCATGCTTCGGTGAGCAGTGCGGGTTGCCAGGCATCGTTGCCAGAGAGCACGTTCTTCACGGTGTAGCGTGCTGCCTCCTCGGCAGTGAGCACAGCCTTTTCGCTTTCTCCCCACACCTTGTTCTTCTGGTCGTCTTCTATCCAGTATTTCGTGATGCGGTGCGACAGGTCCACAGGATTGCCTTTGGCGTCGACCGTGTTGTATTCTGCCCACAGTTTGGGCAGTCCGCCCATGTGCTCAAACCAGCCGGCGGCAGGAATCTTCACTTCCGCACGGGTGTTGATGAACACGGTGATGGGGCTTTCGTGCCAGGGACGTCCGAGCCAGACGTCGGTGTCGGAAGGCTTGCCGGGAGCGGTGATGATGTTGTTCATGAACACGTAGCCCCATGTGGTGCCCTTGCTGTGGTTGGGCGCCACGATGTAGCCGCCGCTCTTGCGCACGATGTTGATGGTGTCTTGGTCGAAGAACACGTTGCCCTGGCCGTAGATGAAGTCCACCGCACCCTCAATCCAGCTGTCCTTGATGTAGTGTCGGTTGTTGAGCTTGGTGGTGGTGAGCCAGGTGTCCTGGTAGGAGAGCAGGCCCACGCGGTTGAGTGCGATGCGGTCGCCGATGGTGTAGAGGGCGAGAGCCTGCGGTCCGTTGTTCTTTTCCACCCCGTAGGAGTTGACAAAGTTGATGCCCTCGAAATAGAGGTTGTCGGCGTTGGCGGTCAGTGTGGCACCCGTGCCCACGGGGTAGGCGTTGTCGCCTCCGCTGAGTCGGGAGTCGGTGATGCTCACCTGGTTGCGTCCTTGTCCGATGAAGTACAGGTAGGGCTTGTTGGCGGGAATGTCGTGGTGTCCTTTATAGACACCCTTCTTGATGAAGATGAGCCATGGCTGCGTGCGGTTGGCGGGTGCCGCGTCGATGGCAGCCTGTATGGTGGTGTAGTCGCCCGTGCCGTCTTGGGCCACCACGGCGTCGTAGAGCCGCGCCTCGGGCTGCTTGCGCTCCAGGGTGGTGAAGTGGATGGTGATGCCCTCGAAGGCATTGCCGCTGCGGTCGGTGATGAGACCTGCGGGAAGCACGAAGGTGTAGTCGGTGTTGTATTTCAGTCCGCTGTAGGCAAAGACGGCAGTCTTGCCGCTGATGGTGGGCGTGAGTGTCTCGCCGTCGAGCGTGGCATTGCCCTGTGCGGTTACAATCTTCTCGTCGAAGTTGAGGATGATGGAGCCTGATGCAGAAGCTCCCTTGTCGGCATCGGCAGGAATGGACGACAGCAGTCGGGGAGCCTGCGTGTCGTCGGCCAGGTTTTTGTCGGCGGTGACGAATATCTCAGCCACGGCAGTGCCGTCGTTGGCCGAGGCCACTCCGGTGAGCGGCGAGGTGTAGTCGGGCATGAAGCGCACCCACACCTTGTCCTGGTCGTCGCAGGCGGCAGGCAGGGCAAACTCCTGTTCGTCCCATCCGCGGTTGGGCAGGTTGTAGGTGCCCACGGTGGTGAAGTCGGTGCCGTTGGTGCTTGCTTGCATGTAGTTCACCGAGTAGGCGTTGTAGTCGTCGCCCATGGCGGCAGCCACCTTGATGTTCTTGTAGCCCTTGGTCGAGAACGATATCTCGAAATAGTCTTTTTCAGTGAGCGCCTTCCACACGCGTGCGCTCCACTTGTCCCTCATCTCGGAGCCGAGCCACGACTTGGATGTCCCTGCTTCGTCGCGCAGCTGGAGCAGTCCGGCGTTCTCGCTCTCCGATGCATAGTCGGCAGCACGGTCCTGGCGTATGCTGGTGTCGTGGAGATCCCATGCCACGATGTAGTCGCAGGCAGAGAAGTTGGCCACCACGTTCTTCTCGCCGTCCATGCGGATGGTGCGTTCGGGTGCTGTGGTGTTGTCTTCCCAGTGGGTGAAGGTGAGAATCTTGTTGTTCCGGGTGGTGAGTTTCACGTCGGTACCCTCTTCATAATAATGTGTGCCGTCCTTCACGTTGCCTTCCGGTGCCACGGTCACGGCATTGTCGAGGGCGCCGCTGGTCAGGCTCAGGTGAAGGGCATAGACGGGCTTTGAGGTGTAGACGGCGCGGAGCGCGGTGTTGGCGGTGATGGCAAAGGCATAGGGATTATCCTTCGACACGCTGCTTCCGTTCTCGTCGGCCCAGTGGTCGAAGTGGTAGCCGAAGTTCTCGGTGGCAGTGAGCGTCACGGGAGTTCCCTCGTCGAGCTTGCTGGCTGCAGGGTTGGCTATCACGGTGCCCGCCTGCGGGTCGGCAGGCACGGCACTGAGCGCGTAGACGTTCACCTTGTCTGCCGTGCCGCTCACGGTGCCGGAGATGCTGAAGCTGGAGAAGCCATACTGCTTGTTGGTGGCAAGGCTCTTGATGTATATCTTGACTTGTACCTCGCCGGTCACGTCGCCCAGTGGCGAGAGGTCATACTGGCACTTGTCGTAGTTGTTGGCCGAAGCGGGTTTCACGCCCGTGGCGAGTGTGGCGCTCTTGCCGCCGGCAGTGGCCACCACGTCGAACTGTCCGCCGTTGGTGCCGCACCGGCACGAGAAGAAACTGAACGTCTTGGGCTGGAAGTGGAGTCCTTTCTTGAGTTTCATGGAGAGGACGATGGCGTTGGCGTCCTTGTTGTCGCCAGCCTGCACCTTGGGCTGAACGAGCGACATGGTCACGTCGCCCGTATTGCGCACCACGTTGTAGCCCAGGTCATTGCCCAGGGCAATGTTGGAGTAGGAGAGCACGTCTGGCTGGTTGGGGGTGCCGGCGGCAGCGTTGTTGTCGCATTGGTCGAAAGGCCAACTGACGGAGAAGTCGTCGGCATGGAGTGGCAGTGCCAGGAGAGCCAGCACAAGCCACAGGCAGGTCTTGAAATGATTCATTGTCTTTGGTTTTTAAGGTTGTTTTTTGGTTCTTATCTTACCACTACTTTCTTGCCGTCGCGGATGTAAATGCCGCTCTGCGGAAGGCTCACGGGAAGTCCGGTGAGCGTGTAGTAAGTCGATTCCGTGCGGCTGTCGGCTTTTGCGCTGGCGATGCCTGTGGCATCCATAGCCATGCCGTGGATGGTGAGGTCGCTCAGGCAGATGGTCTTGCCGGTGGCAGTGCCGTTATACCAGGGATACACCCTCACCAGGAGCGACTGTCCTTCGTTGAGCGATACAACGGGCTTGACGTTCACCTCGAGCATGTTGTTGGCGGGCATGGAGGCAGGCATGAAGAAGTTCTGCGGGTCGGCAAAGTCGGGCGAAGTGGAATAGTAGACCTTGCAGCGCATGCCGTTGCCTCCGCATCCGCACACGAACATGCTGATGCCGTCTATGCTGAGTGTGGTGCCCTGAGCGGCTGTGATGCCGAACTGTATGTAGCGGGTCGACACCTCGTCAATCTCGTCTTTGGGCCAGGTGTCACCCTCGATGAGGCAGCGCTGGGTCTTGCGGGTAGGTTCGTAGCCGGTCCAGTCGGGCCACACGGTGTTGGCATTGGGGTTGGAGTATCTCTGTATGTACATGCCCTCGAAGGTTTGCGGCACCACGGTGGCAGGTCCTGTGAGCGTGCAGTCGTTGTTGCTTTCGAGTCGCCAGTAGGCTGTCACCTCCGTGCCGCCTTCCAGGCTCACGGCAGTGGCTGTCACGGGTATGGAGACGGTCTTGTCGCCCTGTTTCACGGTCACGGTTCCGGTCTGTTCACCGTTCTGGCTGAGTGTGAGCTGCAGGTAGAAGTTCTGGATGAGGGTGCCGTCGGAGTAGTTGGCAGTGACGGAGGAAGTCCACGTCTGCTTGTCGAGCGAGAGCATCATGCCGTTGTCGGCGGTGATGCTTACGGCTCCGTCGGCAGGCGAGAGCGAAAAGCCGCTGAGCGAGAATTCCTTGGTGAGCACCTGTCCCTTGTAGGCTTTGCCCAGGTCGGCCTTCTCGGGCGATACGGTGAGCTCGGAGGGCAGATAGATGTAGTCGGTGAGGATGTTTGCCTTCTGCAGCAGTTGCGCGCAGAGCCGGGCAATGAGTGTGGCACCGGTGGTGGCAAGATGTGTGCTGCCCTTCTGGTCGCCGAGAATGTTGTGGCACTTCTCGTCGCCGTAGCTAAGATACAGTTCCTTGGTGGCGGTGGTCATGTCGATGAAAGGCACGTTGAGCTCCTCTGCCACGAGTTTCATCTGGTACACGTAGTCCATGGAGTGGTCCGAGGCGGGCACCTTCTGGTTGCTGAGCACGCCGTCGGCAGTGAGCTTCTGGAACTTGTCGCCCAGATCGTGCTGTCCGGTGCGGCTGATGGTGTTGCCTGAGAAATACATGCGGCAGATGGGTGCCACGAGAATGGGGGTGCAACCGGCGGCGCGGGTTTCGTTGACATACTTGCGGAGATAATCCTTGTAGGTGCCCGATGGGGTGGTGCCCCGGTAGTCGGTCTGCTTGGCCAGTTCGGCCTGTCCGGTCTTCTCGTAGTAGGCCTTGAGTTCGTCGCCATCCATGCCGTTCGACTTCTCGTCGTTGTGCGAGAACTGGATGAGCACGTAGTCGCCGTGCTGCATCTGCTTTTTCACGCTCTGCCAGTAGGCCGACTCCTTGTAGAAACTCTTGCTGCTGGCTCCGGCCTTGCCGCGGTTGTTCACGGTCAGTCCCTTGAAGAACTGCTGCAGATACTGTCCCCAACCGCGTGTGTTGGTGCTGTTCTCGTCGTAAGTCTGCATGGTGGAGTCACCGATGGTGTGCACCTTGAGTGCCTGTGCGTCTTGCGTGCCTGCCACGGTGAGGGCGAGGCCAAGACAAAGAGTAAGAAATTTGTTCATACGTTTGTTTCAGGTTATTGTTGTATAACTGTTGTTTATGTTTCGGTTGCAAAGGTAGCCCGAAACAAGCGTATGAACGGGGCAATGTTGTGTCAATGAGGGCGGATTTTTGTGTCAATGGGGCGTTTTACCCCCATGCTGCCGCCATTCAGAGGGCGACATGCCGGTAGCGGCCTTGAAAGTCTTGCCGAAGTATTTAGGGTCGGTGAAGCCACATTCGTAGGCAATGTCGCTCACGTTGTCGGCCGTGTCGAGCAAGAGCTTGCGGGCATGCTTGAGCCGGGCTTCGCGCAGGAATTCCGCTGGCGTCAGGCCCACCAGTTTCTTGAGTCTGCGGTTCAGTCCGGAGCGTGAGGTGCAGGTGGCTGCCGCCATTTCGTCCACGCCTACTTCCGAGTGACTCAAATGCTGCTCTACGAAGGTCATGATGCGCTGCATGAACTGTTCGTCCTCGCTGCTCATCCGTTGCGTGCTGTGGTCGCTGTCTGCTTCCCCGGCTGTTTCGGTTGTCACCTGCCGCCTGTCTTCCTGGTCCTCGAGCAACGAGAGATAGGCGGCAAGGGTTTCGCGCTGCTTGCGCTTGATGCGCCTGAACACCACGATGATGCGCAGTCCGCCCAGCACCAAGCCGAGCAGCAACAGGATGCCCAGTACGTGGGCAAGGGTGGTTTCCGTGAAACGAGGGGTGACGATGAGGGTGAGGTTCCGCACGTTGGCAGTCCATTCTCCCTCGGCATTGGTGCTTTTGATTTGCAGGGTGTATGTGCCCGGATTGAGGTCGGGGAGGGTGATGGAGTGGTTCTTGCCGCAGAAGGTCCATGCGTCGCCGGTGTGCAGGCGGAAGGCATAGTTGATGTCCTCTGGCGCCGTGAAATCGAGGGCGGCAAAGCTGATGGCGATGGTACGCTCGTCGGGTGAGAGACGCAGCGTGTCGATGTGGTCCACGGCATGCCGTTCCTCGTCCTGTTCGGTGCGGATGCCTGTCAGAACAACGGGCGGCACGAAACCGCGGCGTTGCAGGGCGGCCGGCTGCAGGGTGAAGGCTCCGTCTTGCAGGCCGAACAGCCAGTTGCCGTTTGCCAGTCGGATGGGTCGTGCCTCGCTGTATCTGTGTGGTTGGTGGAAGAATCCCTTTCCGTAGTTTTTCACCTCGTCCGTCCGGGTGTTGACGGTGGCAAGGGCATTGCCGCCTGTGACAAGCAGCCTGTCGTTCATCATGGCGAGCGAGATGGCAACGTCGGTGTCGAGTCCTTGCGATCTGTCTATGTGGCGGAAACAGACGGACGGACGAAGCACGTCGTCGGGCATAATCTCGTTGATGCCGCCGCTTTCGGTGGCCACGAAGATGTGGTGGCGGCTGTCCTCGGCAATGTCCATCACGGCGCTGTTGCTCAGGCTGGTGGCGCGTTGCGGCTCGCGTTGGTGCAGGCGCAGCCTCATGCCCCGTGCCTGTCCTGCAGGCATCTTTCCGATGGCGAGTCCGTTGGTGGTGGCAGCCAGCAGAACACAGCCTTGGGTGAGGTGAAGCCTGCGCACGCGCCATCCGCGTGAGGCAATGACTTGTTGCGGCTTGCCGTTGCCCGTGAGCGTGAATATGCCGTCGAAGGTGGCTATCCAGAGTCTGCCGGAAGCGTCTTCCTGTATGTCATAGACGGAGTTTGCTTTCTCGCTGCCGAATGAGGTGTGGCTTACGTCATAGCCGTTACCTCTTGGCACAAGGCGGTATAGGCCGTCGGGCTTGGTGCCCAGCAGGATGTCGCCCGAGCGGGTCGTTGCCATGGCATACACGGCTGCCGGAAAAGCCACGGGCGTGGAGGACACGTTGCCTTGCGGAGTGAGGAATCCCCTGAACACCCCTTGGGATGAATAGATGCGCACGCGGCAGTCTTCCTTGGTCGATATCCAAGTGTCGCCATTCTTGTTCACGAGGAAGCAGCGGGCCTGTAAGCTTCCGCCAAGGTCAAGTGGCTTGGCCGGTAGCCGGTAGCTCACGGTCTTGGTGATGCTTTGGTCGGTCATTGTCCAGCTGATGCCTTGCCTGTCGGTGATGTGTCTTTGCGGCTTTTTGTCGCCGGTAGTCTTGTTCACCTTCTTTTTCCTGTTCTTGTTCTTGGCCCGCGTGAGCGAGGCCTGCTCGGCTGCGGAAAGAGTTGAAAACCTTCCCGTGGACGGGGAGAAGAGAAACCAGCGGTCGTCAAACAGGCAATAGATGCCTCCTGCGGGAGCCGGCTCTATGTCGCGGATGCGGTCGTTGGTGACAGGGCATCCGTCGCCGGCAAGCGTCTTGAAGGTGACAAACTCGTAGCCGTCGAACCGTGCCAGCCCGTTCCATGTGGAGAACCACATGAATCCCTTCCTGTCTTGCATCATCTTGGTAATGTGCCACAGGTTCATGCCCCAGTCTTCGTCGTAGATGGTGGAACGCTGTGCGGTCTGTGCGGCAAGGCTTGCCACGTGACACAGGAAAAGAATGAGGGAGATTATCTTGTTTTTCATCCGTTGTCTATTGCTTTTAAAGGCTTGTTCTTTTCACTTCCTCTTCCTGCTCCTTCTGGCCGGAACATCATTCTTTGTGTCCTGTTTCGGAGGATGCAGCCACAGGGTGAACGGAAAAAGAAAAGGCAGTTTCCAGGACTTGTATCCTGAGAAACTGCCTTTCTGTCTTGCTTTTTGTGAACCCGATGGGATTCAAACCCATGACCTTCAGAACCGGAATCTGACGCTCTATTCAGCTAAGCTACGGGTCCATAATCTGTTTTGCAATGCAAAGGTACGGCAAAAAGAACGAACTGCAAAACATTTGGCTAAAAAAATGTCGGCATGTCTCCCTGGGGAGGCATGCCGACGAATATGAAATGTCATGATATCCAGCCGGATTTAGAAGTCGAGTGTGATACCTTTCTCGTCCACTTTCTTATACTTCTTGCCGTTCACCGACACGTTGGTGGAGTTCTTGGCGTCGAAGGTGTGACCCTTGGCCTGCACCTTGATGTTGTCGAGTGTCACGCCGTCAGTGCGGTTGATGACGATGCCTTCCTGGGCGTTGTTGATTTCCACGTCGCTGATGCGCACGTTCTTGACGGGCATTTCCGGCAAGCCGTTGAAGTAGGCGGCACGGCGGGCGGTGCGGCAAATCACGTGGTCAATGAAGATGTTCTGGAATGCCGGGGTGGTCTCGTCCACCTTGAAGGTCTCCACCTTCTTGTTCTTGGCATCGTCGCCGTCGGCAAGGGCTTCCACGGCCGACTTGCCGCCATAGTAGAGGTCGAAGGTGATGGCATCTGTCTGGATGTCGAACATGGAGGTGTTCTTGATGTAGATGTTTTCCACCACGCCACCGCGTCCGCGGCAGCTCTTGAAGCGCAGACCCACGTCGGTGCCCGTGAACTGGCAGTCGCTCACTGCCACATTCTTCACGCCACCGCTCATCTCGCTGCCCACAACAAAGCCGCCATGGCCCTTGAACACGGTGCAGCCGTTGACGATGACATTCTCGCACGGTATGCCGCGACGGCGTCCGTCGGCGTCCTTGCCGCTCTTGATGCAGATGCCGTCGTCGCCCACGTCGAAGGTGGAGTTGACGATGAGGGCGTTCTTGCACGACTCAAGGTCGATGCCGTCGCCGTTCTGTGCGTAGGCGGGGTTGCGCACCTGCACGCCTTCCACGAGCACATTCTGACACATCAGCGGATGCAGGTTCCAGGCGGGTGAGTTCTGGAAGATGACTCCCTGGAGCCATACGTTCTTGCAGCTCACCAAGCTCACCATGACCGGACGGATGAAACGCTTGATCTTGCCCCAGTCGGTTTCCGACTTCACGTTGGGCACATTCATGTTGGCGGCATTGTCGGCCTTGAGTGATTCCTCGTCGGGGAACCAGTAGTTGGGGTTCTTGAACGCTCCGCCGCGCGAGGTGATGGCTTTCCACTGGCTTTCGGTCACCTTCATGCGCTTCAAGGGGCGCCAGTATTCACCGTTTCCGTCTATCACTCCATGGCCGGTGATGGCCACGTTGGTGAGGTTCACGCCCGAAATGGGCGACTGGCAACGGCGTGTTTCCAGTCCTTCAAACGAGGTACGGGTGATGGTGTAGAGGTCGGGGTCGGGCGAGAAAAGGATGATGGCACCCTTCTCCAGGTGAAGGTTCACGTTGCTCTTGAGCTGGATAGGTCCCGTGTACCACACACCCTGCGGCACCACGAGTTTGCCGCCGCCTTTGGCTTCGAGCGCGGCAAAGGCCTTGGCAAAGGCTTCCGTGCAGAGTGACGAGCCGTCGCCCACGGCGCCGAAATCCTTGAGGTTCACTTCATTGGCCGGAAATTGTGGAGCCACTACGCGGTCCATCTGAAACGGCAACCCCTCGTAGAGGGCTGCATACTTGTCGTCGTTGCTTGCGCCGGCACCCATGGTCAGCAGGCAGGCGAAGACGAGGCAGAAGAATTTTTTCATGTTTTGTGTCTATGATTACATTATACAATTTGGTAAGTTCTCTCTGAATAGAATACGCACAAGTGTGGTATTCGACTGCAAATATAACGCTTTTTTTTCGTCTTCCCAAATTATCTAATGCTCTTTACTATATATTAATAAGGAGAGTACACTTGCTTCTCATGCCTGCTCCCCGGTGTCTTCCCGGAGAGAGGCCTGCGATTGGGCTGCACCGTCTTCCTGTCAGAGATATAAGCGGAGACTATTTCTATCGTCAACAGAAATATGGTAAATATTATCAAATTGCAAAAATATTAATCAATTCATTTGCACTTTAATAATAAAAGCTATACCTTTGCAGCACAATAACAACAAACAAACGTTTAAGATGAGCAAAATTATTCAACCAATAGACTATACCCAACTGCTCGACACCAAACAGACCGAGCAGGGCATCAAGCTTATTAAAGACTTTTTCCAGCAGAACCTTTCCACAGAGCTTAGGCTGCGCCGTGTCACGGCCCCTCTCTTTGTGCTCAAGGGACTCGGCATCAACGACGACCTTAACGGCGTGGAGCGTGCCGTGACCTTCCCCATAAAAGACCTTGGGGATGCACAGGCTGAGGTGGTCCACTCGCTTGCCAAGTGGAAGAGACTCACGCTGGCGGAGTATAGCATAGAGCCGGGCTACGGCATCTACACCGACATGAACGCCATCCGGGCGGACGAAGAACTCGACAACCTCCACTCGCTTTATGTGGACCAGTGGGACTGGGAGGCGGTCATCACACGCGAGCAGCGCACCATAGCTTTCCTGAAAAGTGTGGTGGAGCGCATCTATTCCGCCATCCGCCGCACCGAGTACCTGGTGTGCGAGACCTATGCGCAAATCAAGCCGTTCCTCCCCGAGAAGATTCATTTCATCCACAGCGAGGAACTTCTCCAGATGTATCCCGACAAGACTCCCAAGGAGCGCGAGGATGCCATCTGCCGCAAGTATGGCGCCGTGTTCGTGATAGGCATCGGCGGAAAACTTTCCGACGGCAAGAAGCACGACGGCCGTGCACCCGACTACGACGACTGGTCAACAGTGGCAGAGAACGGATTGGCTGGACTCAACGGCGACATTCTCATCTGGTATCCCGTGTTGGGCCATTCCTTTGAACTTTCTTCCATGGGCATTCGTGTGGACAAGGAGAGTCTGCTACGCCAACTGAAACTGGAGGGCGAGGAGGAACGCGAGGAGCTTTTCTTCCACCGTCAGCTTCTTGAAGGCAAGTTGCCTTTGAGCATCGGTGGCGGTATAGGCCAGAGCCGGTTGTGCATGGTCATGCTCCACAAGGCACACATCGGTGAGATTCAGGCGAGCATCTGGCCCGAAGACATGCGCAAGCAATGTGCAGAGTTGGGCATGCCGCTCATCTAATGACCCGACAGAGAGAACGACATCGGCCGTCACAAATATACGTAAAGGCAAGTGTTTCCTTGAGAAGTACTTGTCTTTATCTTTAAAAGAAGTTAAAAGAAAGAGCTAACGTTTGGAATTTCCGAAATTAAGTGATACCTTTGCACCCGCAAATCAGCAATGGTGTGTTAGTTCAGCTGGTTAGAATGCCTGCCTGTCACGCAGGAGGTCACGGGTTCGAGTCCCGTACACACCGCAAGCAGCGCTTGTTTCTTCGTGAAGCAAGTGCTGTTTTTTTATTATGCTGTTTGCCGCCATTGGCCCGTCCGGAGCATCCTGTTTACTTGAATATCCGCAGCGTTACATTCTTCATTATGTTCTTGATGCCTTGTTTCCACCTCTTGCTGAATCGAGAATGATGCCTCTGTCGCCGCATCGGAATTGGCGTAATCAATCACTTCCAAACCAGATGCGCCCATCAAGTAGCCCGCTTGCCGTGCGTTAGTGGCAGAGTTACGGTGCGTTAGTGGCAGAGTTACGGTGCGTTAGTGGCAGAGTAGCGGTGTGTTAGTGGCAGAGTAGCGGTGTGTTAGTGGCTGACTTTCACTTGAGCCCAATGCTTGGGCAATGAGTGCCACGGCAGTGGGCAACGAGTACCCAAGTTGTGGAACAGATTTTAGGCACTCCACTTGAAGATGACAATTGGCAAATCGGTGATAGATGTGAGAGATGTTTTCTCATCTATCACGCATCTGTCACTCTATCTATCTTACTCACATACAGCTGAAAAATGTCTGCTTTCAAGAAAAGTGATGGATAGTGGTGAAAAAACGGAAAACTTTTTCTGCGCGTGCGCGCGCGTAAGGGCGGCCGTCACACAAGGTTGCAACAGGATAAAGCCAGGCTATTGCAGCACTTTCAGTCTGTTTCAGCATCGGTCCATACTTGGAAACTGCAACCATCGGTCCCGACCCCGGATGACCCCTGTTTCCCATGCTGCAGCCATGTCGGGGCAGCGTGCCCGATGAAAACCGATGGCAGTGAAAACGTTCGGAAAATAGTCGGAACTATAGACGCCTCGGCGCTTCCATGTGTCGACGGTAGACTTGAATAGGCTGAAGATTCTTTGCGGGTAGATGGTATTACGGAGGTGAAAAGTGGCCAATGGGTAAGGGTGTAGGTGACGCCTGGGCTTTGAAAATAAAGAAAAAGTGAAAAAAGTTGGCAAAAGATTTGGAGTTTACGAAAAAACGCCGTACCTTTGCACCCGCAATTCAGAAATACTTCTGTAATATTGCAACACCAATGCACCCTTAGCTCAGTTGGTAGAGCAACTGACTCTTAATCAGTGGGTCTAGGGTTCGAGCCCCTAAGGGTGTACAAAAAAGGATGATTTCCATAGGAAATCATCCTTTTTTCGCTATATCGTCCAGGCAGTGCCGCTTGCTTTATTTTGCGTGCAACCTATCCATCAGCAACTCTATAAGTCTGGGCACCCCATATTCTTCCAGGCGATTTTCGTCAATCCATTCATATTCATCGGTCAATACGGGCCTTGTTTCCGCTTCGAGCAGATAGAAGTCGGCCAGCAATATGCGGTGCGTAAGCACGTGTTTCACCTGCATAGCCACGGGAGTGAGCACCGCCTGGGTGCCGTCAATCCGTAACATACTGATGATTTCCTGTGGCGTGGCGTTGGCTTTGTCTTCGTGCAGCGAGGCGTTGAAGGGTTCCCACAGTCCCTGCCAGATGTCGCCCTTGCCACGTCGGCGAATGGCCACTTGCCTCTGGTGGCGTATGTAGACATAGGTGAGATGGCGTGTGCGCACCTTCACGGTCTTTTCCTTCACGGGCAACAGCTCCACTTGTCCCGTGGCGAGAGCGGCGCAGCCGGCACTGAGCGGACAGAGCAGACAACGGGGCGACTGAGGCGTGCACTGCAGAGCGCCGAAGTCCATCATGCCCTGGTTGTAGGCCGAAGCCTCCTTTTCGGGCAGCAGCGACTGCGCCAGGGCTGCAAATTCCTTTTTCCCCCGTGTGGTGTTGATGGGCGTGCTGATGCCGAAGTAGCGCGCCAGCACCCTGTAGACATTGCCGTCGACCACGGCAGCCGGCAAGCCGAAAGCTATGGAGCCGATGGCAGCCGCCGTATAGTCGCCCACACCCTTGAGCCGCTTGATGCCGTCCAGCGTGTCGGGAAACCTTCCCAGTTCCACTATCTGGCGGGCTGCCGTGTGGAGGTTGCGTGCCCGGCTGTAGTAGCCCAGTCCTTGCCACAGTTTCAGCACGTCGTCCTCGCTGGCTTTCGCCAGGCTCTCCACGGTGGGATATTGCCGCATGAAGCGTTCCCAGTATGTCCATCCCTGGTTGATACGCGTCTGCTGAAGGATGATTTCACTGAGCCAGATGGCATACGGATTGCGCGTTTCGCGCCAGGGCAATGCCCTGCCGTTTTCGGCAAACCACTTTAGGATAGTGTGTGCAAAGGCTGGATGCTGTGACATGGAATGGAGTTGCGGAAAGAAAAGCCGCAAGCCGGAAACAGGCATGGCCCGTTCTTCCGCTTGCGGCAAATATCGTTTGTTGGTGTGATTAGTTCTTGAAACTGTGGATAGGGGCAGGGATTCTTCCCACGCGGTTGACGAAGGCGTCGCAGCTGAAACCGTTGACGGGCATAATGGGCGCATGGCCGAGCAGTCCGCCGAAGTCCACATTGTCGCCCACCTTGCAGCCTGCCACGGGGATGACACGCACGGCGGTGGTCTTCTGGTTCACCATGCCGATGGCAGCCTCGTCGGCTATGACACCCGCGATGGTGGTGGCAGGCGTGTCGCCGGGGATGGCTATCATGTCGAGACCCACGGAGCACACGCACGTCATGGCCTCGAGTTTCTCGATGGTCAGCGCTCCTGCCTCCACGGCGTCAATCATGCCCTGGTCTTCGCTCACGGGGATGAAGGCACCGCTCAGTCCGCCCACATACGACGAAGCCATGATGCCACCCTTCTTCACCTGGTCGTTGAGCAAGGCGAGGGCAGCCGTGGTGCCCGGCGCACCGGGATGCTCCAGACCTATTTCCTTGAGGATGTCTGCCACACTGTCGCCGATGGCTGGAGTGGGAGCGAGCGAGAGGTCGATGATGCCGAAGGGGATGCCCAGTCGGCGTGAAGCCTCTTTGGCCACGAGCTGGCCCACGCGGGTAATCTTGAACGCTGTGCGCTTGATGGTTTCGCAGAGCACTTCAAAACTTTCGCCGCGCACACTTTCCAGCGCATATTTCACCACGCCTGGTCCGCTCACGCCCACACTGATCACGGCGTCGGGTTCCGACACGCCGTGGAAGGCGCCAGCCATGAACGGGTTGTCGTCGGGTGCATTGCAGAGCACCACCAGTTTGGCACAGCCAATGGAGCCGCGGTCCTTGGTGGCTTCGGCAGTTTCCTTCACTATTTCGCCCATCAGCCGCACGGCATCCATGTTGATGCCCGTCTTGGTGGATCCCACGTTGACCGAGCTACAGATGAAGTCGGTCTCGGCGAGTGCCTTGGGAATGGAGCGGATGAGCAGCTCGTCGCTGCGGCTCATGCCCTTCGACACGATGGCGGAGTAGCCGCCGAGGAAGTTCACGCCCAGTTCCTTGGCCACGCGGTCGAGCGTCTTGGCTATCTTCACGTAGTCATCGGGTGTCTGGCATGCCGTTCCGCCCACGAGCGAAATCGGGGTGATGGCTATGCGCTTGTTGACGATGGGCACTCCGAACTCCTTGGATATGTCTTCGCCAGTCTTGACCAGGTCTTTGGCCAGGCGTGTGATTTTGTAGTATATGTTCTGACAGAGCTTGTCGAGATTGCCGTCGGCGCAGTCCAACAGGTTGATGCCCATTGTGATGGTGCGCACGTCGAGGTTCTCCTGCTCAATCATCTTGTTGGTCTCGATGACCTCTGATATATTGATCATAGTCTGCGTGTGGTTATGTTTAGATACGGTGCATCATGTCGAAAATCTCCTCGCGCTGGCATTTCACCTGCACGCCCATTTCGAGTCCGAGTGCCGCCAGCTTTTCGGCAGCCTGCTCGAAAGGCATTTTCATGCGCGACATGTCTACAATCATCATCATGTTGAAATACTCCTGCACGATGGTCTGCGAGATGTCAAGGATGTTCACGTCGTTCTCTGCCAAATAGGTACACACCTTGGCAATGATACCCACCGTATCCTTGCCCACTACTGTAATAATCGTCTTGTTCATCTGTGCTGTTTCTATTATTGATTTGTATTTGGGGCACAAAAGTAAGCCTTTATTCCCGAATATGCAAACAAACGTAAGAAAAACTCTCCATTTTCATTCACTGTGGGAAACCGTTTCACGACTTCCACCGCCATGTCTTTTGCAGCACATGGCCGAGCATGCCTACCACTCTCGTGATGCGGTTCACCGATACCGACTTGCCCGCGATGATGAGCAGCACGGCACACAGTATCAGGGCGATGCCCACGGCGAGGCGAGGGGTGAACATCTCGCCGAAGACGGTGACGCCTATGATGACGGCCGTGACGGGCTCCAGGGCGCCCATGATGGCTGTGGGGGTGGAGCCCACGTGGTGCACGGCAATGACCATGAGCACGAGTGACAGCACCGTGGGCAGCACTGCCAGCATCCAGGCATACATCCACTGGCGCGGAGTGGTGAGCAGTTGCAGCCGGTAGGCCTCGCCTGCCAGCGACTGGAGCACGATGCACAGTGTACCGACCAGCAGCACGTAGAACGTGAGCTTGACCGACGACATGCGCAGCGACGACTTGTTGACCACCACAATGTAGACGGCATAGGTGAGCGACGAACCCAGCACCAGCAGCACACCCACGGTGCTCAGCGTCACGCCGTCGCCACCTTTATATAATAGGACTATGCCCACCAGGGCAAGCACGATGGACAGGCACGTGGCAACCGTGACCCGCTCCTTGAACATCACCGCCATGATGACTGCCACCATCACCGGATAGACAAAGAGAATGGTGGAGGCAATGCCCGCGTCCATGAAGTTGAAACTCATGTAGAGGCAGAGCGACGACGAGGCGAAGAGCACGCCCAGCACCGCGATGATGCCCATCTCGTGCCGTGTGAGGCTGAACGACTTGCGCTCGGCAAGCATGATGAGCCCCAGCAACACGGTGGCAAGACCGTAGCGGTAGAACAACACCGACACGGCATTCAGTCCGTCGGCATAGAGAGACAGGGCACCCAGGGGATTGGTGCCATAGCTGATGGCGGCCACAATGCCGCAGATGGTTCCTTTCAGTTTTCCGTTCATATTCGTTCCTGATACATTTTGCCGATGCCCGGCAACTCGTGTAGCCGGACAAATACGGGTGCAAAGGTAGTGCTTTTCGGCAGCAGAGAAAAATAATTGTATAAATTATCTTAAACAAGTTGGGGCGTTCACGAATATTGTCGTACATTTGTAAACCAATAAAACAGGAAATCTTCTAAACAACAAACAGAAATATTATGACAAGCAACAACATTCCTCAAGTCAAGCTTGGCATCATTGCCGTTAGCCGTGACTGTTTCCCTATCGCACTGTCTACCCAGCGCCGTGAAAACATCGTGAAAGAATACAAGGGCGAAATCTACAACTGCCAGACAACGGTAGAGAACGAACAAGATATGCTCAAGGCCATCGGCCAGGTGAAGGAAGCCGGATGCAACGCCCTCGTGGTGTTCCTGGGCAACTTCGGCCCCGAGACTCCCGAGACGCTCATTGCCAAGAACTTTGACGGTCCTTGCATGTTCGTGGCTGCCGCCGAGGGCGACGGCGACATGATCAACGGCCGTGGCGACGCCTATTGCGGCATGCTCAACTGCTCCTACAACCTCGGCATGCGCCACCTGAAGGGCTACATTCCAGAGTATCCCGTGGGCACGGCAGAAGACGTGGCACGGATGATTGCCGACTTTGTGCCCGTGGCTCGCGTCATTCTCGGCTTGAAGGGCCTCAAGATTATCACTTTCGGTCCCCGTCCGCAAGACTTCTTCGCCTGCAACGCCCCCATCAAGGGACTCTATGAGCTGGGTGTGGAAATAGAGGAGAATTCCGAACTCGACCTGCTCGTGGCCTACAAGGAGCACGAGAACGACCCGCGCATCGACGACGTGTGCAAGGACATGGCTGCCGAAATGGGCGAGGGCAAGTATTATCCCGACCTGAGCCGCCGCATGGCACAGTTCGAGCTCACCCTGCTCGACTGGGCTGAGAGCCACAAGGGCTCGCGCCAGTATGTGGCTTTCGCCGACAAGTGCTGGCCCGCATTCCCCAGCCAGTTCGGCTTCGAGCCATGCTACGTGAACAGCCGTCTGGCCAGCCGTGGCATCCCCGTGGCTTGCGAGGTCGACATCTATGGCGCGCTCTCCGAGTACATCGGCATGTGTGCAAGCGACGACACCGTGACCCTGCTCGACATCAACAACTCGGTGCCCAAGTACATCTATGACGAGGACATCGTGGGCAAGTATGACTATAAACTCACCGACACCTTCATGGGCTTCCACTGCGGCAACACGCCTCAGTGCAAGATGTGCGCCAACCGAGCCATCAAGTTCCAGCTCATCCAGAACCGTCTGCTCGAAAACGGCGGCAAACCCGACTTCACCCGCGGCACACTCGAGGGCGACATCGCGGCCAGCGACATCACCTTCTATCGTCTGCAGTGCGATTCCGAGGGCCGTCTGCGCAGCTACATCGCCGAGGGCGAGGTGCTCGACGTGCCCACACGTTCGTTTGGTGGCATCGGCATCTTCGCCATCAAGGAGATGGGCCGCTTCTATCGTCATGTGCTCATCCAGAAAGGCTATCCTCACCATGGTGCCGTGGCATTCTCTCACGTGGGCAAGACCCTGTTCGAGGTGTTCAAGTATCTCGGCATCCAGGACATTGCCTACAACCAGCCCAAGAGCTTGCCTTATCCTACAGAGAATCCGTTCGCTTAACAGGCGACTACTGTCATTCAACCCATCAGCCCGGCACAAAGTGTGCCGGGCTTTTTTGTGGGGCAAAAGAGCGGCATTTAAGGAAAAATGCCTACCTTTGCCGACAGATAGGCGGCGCTCGGCAATCTGAAAGCAAGGTTTCATTGCGCTCGCTTGCACTATCTCTGCATAAGATAGGCGGCGCTCGGCAATCTGAAAGCAAGGTTTCATTGCGCTCGCTTGCACTATCTTTGTCACTTATTTCACGAATCACAACTAAACAGATAAAACATGGCAACAGTAGACGACAAGAAGGTCATCTTCTCAATGGTGGGCGTGTCAAAGATTATCCCACAAAACCAAAAGCAAGTTCTGAAGAACATCTACCTATCGTTCTTTTATGGCGCAAAAATAGGCATCATAGGTCTTAACGGTGCAGGTAAGTCAACCCTGATGAAAATCATTGCCGGACTGGAACAGCCCACACAGGGCGAGGTGGTGTGGAGTCCCGGCTACTCCGTGGGCTACCTGCCACAGGATCCACCGCTCGACGAGGGCAAGACCGTGAAGGAAAACGTGATGGAGGGCGTGCAGAAGGTGTATGACGCACTTGCCGAATATGAGGACATCAACAACAAGTTCGGACTTGAGGAGTACTATGGTGACCCCGACAAGATGGACAAGCTGATGCAGCGGCAGGCCGAGGTGCAGGACATCATCGACGCTACCGACGCCTGGAACATCGACTCCAAGCTGGAGCGTGCCATGGATGCCCTCCACTGTCCGCCGGGCGACTGGCCTGTGACCAACCTCTCGGGTGGCGAGCGCCGTCGCGTGGCACTGTGCCGACTGTTGCTCCAAAAGCCCGACGTGCTCCTGCTCGACGAGCCTACCAACCACCTCGACGCCGAGAGCATTGACTGGCTCGAGCAGCACTTGCAGCAGTATGAGGGCACGGTGATTGCCGTGACGCACGACCGCTACTTCCTCGACGACGTGAGCGAATGGATTCTCGAACTCGACCGCGGCGAGGGCATACCCTGGAAAGGCAACTATTCTTCATGGCTCGACCAGAAGACCAAACGCATGATTCAGGAGGAGAAGACCGCTTCAAAGCGCCGCAAGACGCTCGAACGGGAACTGGAATGGGTGCGCATGGCTCCCAAGGCACGCCAGGCCAAGGGTAAGGCCCGCTTGAACTCCTACGAGCAGATGCTCAACCAGGAGCAGAAGGAACGCGAGGAAAAACTGGAAATCTTCATCCCCAACGGTCCTCGCCTGGGCAACAAGGTGATAGAAGCACAACACGTGAAGAAGGCATTCGGCGAGAAGGTGCTCTTCAACGACCTCAACTTTATGCTTCCGCCCAACGGCATTGTGGGTGTCATCGGCCCGAACGGTGCGGGCAAGACCACGCTCTTCCGCCTCATCATGGGGCTCGACAAGCCCGATGCAGGCAACTTTGAGGTGGGCGAGACCGTGAAACTGGCCTACGTGGACCAGCAGCACAAGGACATAGACCCGCAGAAAACCGTCTACGAGGTCATCTCTCAGGGCAACGAAACATTGCGTTTGGGTGGACGCGACGTGAATGCCCGTGCCTACATCTCCCGCTTCAATTTCTCGGGCACCGACCAGGGCAAGCTCTGCGGCGTGCTTTCCGGAGGTGAGCGCAACCGCCTGCAACTGGCTCTTGCCTTGAAGCAGGAGGGCAACGTGCTCTTGCTCGACGAGCCTACCAACGACATCGACGTGAACACGCTCCGTGCCCTTGAGGAAGGTCTTGAGGCGTTTGCAGGCTGTGCGGTGGTGATCAGTCACGACCGTTGGTTCCTCGACCGCATCTGTACCCACATTCTGGCGTTTGAAGGCAACGGTGAAGTGTTCTTCTTCGAGGGTAGCTATTCGGAATACGAAATCAACAAGGCACGCCGTTTGGGCGACACTGAAATCAAGAAGGGCCGCTACCGCAAACTGATGGAAGAATAGGGGCTTTGGCTTTGCAGTGAGGAGAGCAACGGAACGGTCTTGCCGGCAATAACGGCAGGTCTGCGAGTATCTCTCTGCAAACAGCCGTGTAGCTGTCCGCTAATGGCAGGTTTACGTATAGTCCCACGGCTTGGGCAATCATTGCCCACGCCGTGGGCATCGGTTGCCCAAACTATGGGGCGTATTTTGGGCAATCCAATTGCGGGTCTTTCCGGGACTTGGAGTGACACCGGATATCGTGGCGTTTGGATTGCACTACATGCGGGCTGAAAGCCCAGTCTGTCCATAGCCCAGGGCAAGCGAAGCGACACTCTGGGTTATGAGGCAAGTAGCATTACGCCCTGAAGGGGCAAAAGTAACGTCAACCTGTTGATATTCAATCTTCTATGCCTCTGTATGGCGTGCGTTTGACCTTCACGTTATCCAGGGTGTCGATACGCTTGCCCTAGGCAGAGTAGAAGTTGGGCTTTCAGCCCGCTTTTCTGTTTAGGATTAACGTAGACACACAATCATTCATCCTAAATCTGAAGGTCAGCATTTGCATTTCGATTACACACTGTTTGCGTGATAGATGAGTGATGGATTTTCATATCTATCACCATCTATCACTTATCTATCACTCATGTTAAGTGTCTTGTAGTTAGTGTGAAAGTGTAAAGCTTTAGAAAAAGTGATAGATAGTGGTGAGATTTTGAAAACTTTTACCTGCGCGCGTGCGCGCGTGAGAAAGGCATTTCCTGTATTATTGGTATTCCGGAATTTGGCGGGATGTTAGAGTTGGTAATCACTTACATGCTACTATATGGTGTGCATGTAGAAGCGGGCTGAAAGCCCAACCTGTCCATAGCCCAGAGCAAGCGAAGCGACACCCTGGGTTATTAGGCAAGTAGCATCACGCCCTGTAAGGGCACAAGAACGTCAACCTATTGATATCCAGTTTGCTATGCCCCTGTAGGGTGTACGTTTGGCCCCAGGTTACCCAGGGTGTCGATTCGCTTGCCCCAGGGCCGGGTAGAGGTAGGGCAGCCCACGCTTTAGTTTCAATATGGAGTTGGAGTCACAAATACTATGACATTCGCTTTAGCATTAATGCGGAGTTGGGAGACGCCACAAAAGCCATGGCATTCGCACTCCATACGAAACATGAACCTATACGACTTGTACATCACTCGGATTCCCTTCACGCCTTATATCAAAAACGGGGCGCGACCTTGTCGTCGCACCCCGTAAAAAGAAATCACTTCAGTTGTCTTGTCACTTTCTCCATCTGTTCACCCAAACCGATGGTGTAGCCCTGCGAGAGGAACACCACACGGTTGAACGTGTCGGCAATGAAGAATATGGGAAGCTGGGTGGCATTGGCAAGCTTCATGTTGGTTACTATCTGCCGGCGGATGGCTCCGTCGCGGTCAATGCCGTAGACCACGGTTTTGGGCAACCCCTCAAACTCCTCTTTCCTGTACTTGCGCGCATCGTCCTCACTTTCGAAGAGCAACAGCACGGGGCGATGCCATTGTTCAAACGCCCCTGCCACCTTGGCTATGTCGCGAAGGGCATGGTTGGTAGGCTCCTGTCCCACACCGATGAGACCCACTGCAAAATAGCCACGTCCAGTCTCAGCGAGAATGCTCTTCTGTCCACCCTCCAAGGGCTGGAACATGCTCTCGGAGTTGAACGATCCTATCACACAGACATCGGTCTGCGAATGGCGCATAGTCATGTCTACGGTTGTGGTCATGCCCGGCTGCACGCTGAACACCCTGGTCCATGCCAACACCGAGCCGTTGGCGAGGCGGGTGCCGGTGGTGAGCAGATAGTTGCCAGCATCCAGGGGTGCCCCGTCACGGAAGTTCTTGCTCCATGTGGTGCCCTCCTCGGGATATTCGAGTAGGGTAGTAGTGCCGTCGGCATTGATGCGGGTGAGCGTGAAATGGTAGTAGTATTTCGGGTCGTCCACTGTTCCCTGTGCCGTATAGTTGATTTTGACTGTTCCCCTTCCGGTTTGGGGCAGAGCCGTCTTGTCGAACACCGCTTCCGTCCAAACACCGTCTTTCTTGTATTCCACCTTCTTCGTCACATAGTCCTCTCGTGCCTCGATGCCAAGGCTGCGCGCCATGTCGACAAAGAAAATCTTGCGCGAGCGGCGGTCGGTGAGTCTCGATTGCCAAACCCCTACAGGCGTCTGGGCTATTTCGAGGGCCTGTGTGTCGGGGTTGAGCCGAATGTTCTTGCGTGTCCATTCCACGAGGCGTGATGGGTCGGAACGAAACGCTTCGGCCTGTTTCTGCGTGAACACCCGGCTTAGATACTGCTTGTAGGGACGGATAATCATCTCGTCCTCCACCCGTGGCGCCACTTGGTCGCCGTCGGCATTATAGCTGTCTTCCAGAATTTCGGTGGGCATGTCGCGCAAATCCTTGTCGGTCAAGGATGCCAACAGTGTGACCGCACGCCGCAAATTGTCCTTGTGGCGTACGAGGAACCCGAGAATGACAGCGTGGTTTCCGCGAGCCTTCACCAGGCAAGGGGCGAGCACTTCGGGCAGTCTGTTGCTGCGCAAAGCTTCGGCGGCAGTATCCTTATTATAGAAGGTGGCTACGTAAGCATTGCGGATGGAGTCTTCGTGGGCAAGCCGCAGCTTGTTGGACGCGCCCTGTTCGGGTGTCACGACAGGCATGACGGCTTTCTCAGCCGGTGGCACAATGTCCAGTTCCAGTGTCTCGGCCTTGGCCGCCTGCCGGGCATCCCTGTCGAGCCGGATGGTGACGGAGCGGTCCTTGCCGAACGACACCTTGGAGAATCCATACATGCCTTTGGCGGAAACCCACACCACCATGTCGCCCAGTCCGGCGGTGAGGAAAGTCTGGCCGTTGGCATCGGCATACTTGGTGACCACCGTGCAGTATTCGGCATAATTGTAAATCTTGAAATCCACCCGGGCACCCTTGGCAGGAGAGCCGTCGGCGTTGACTATGGCGAAGTCTATGCGGGCAGTCTGGGCATAGTTGCTGACCAAGTTAATCTCCGTATAGTTAGACGTGCGGAGCATCACTTCCTCCGGACCTCTGTAATCGCCGAACGCCTTGGTGTGCATCAGCAGAGCGCGAGAGGCAGGCGCATTGAACCATGCCAGGTTGAGCACCGGTTCCGGTTCGCATGCACCGAGAAAATGCCATTTGCCGTCAGCCCATGCCTCCACCCAGGCATGGTTGTCGTCGGTGTGTGCCCAGCGCGGTGTGTACACCTGTCGGGCAGGTATGCCCACAGCGCGAAGTGCCGCCACGAGAAAGGTGCTCTCCTCGCCGCAGCGTCCCAAGGCGGTACACACGGTGGCGAGAGGTGCCGAGGTGCGTGCGTCGGCAGGCTGGTAGGTGACGTGCTCGTGGCACCAGTGGTTCACCTCGAGCACGGCGTCGGTCATGCTCAGGTTCTTCACCCTGTCTTTCAGTTCACGGTAGAAAACCGTGCGGGCACTGTCCAGGTTCTCGTTGTTCACCCGCAGGGGCAACACAAAGTGGCGGAACAGCAGCTCAGGCACCTTCTTTCCCCAAGGCATCTCTTGTTGTGCCCTGAACGAGGCCCTTACGTTCTCCAGGAAGAACGAAGTGGAATAGTCGGTCACGTCTGCCACGGGCATATAGGCATAGAGAAACCTCAGAGCCGAGGCTTCCCGTTCCGACGGATGCAGTCGTTTCACATCGTAGAACTTCTGTCCCACGAGTTTCATCTTGTCATTGAACGCCTGTTCCACCTTGTTCCTGTACGCGTGATCGGTGATAAACACGTTTGTCGCGGCGGCAGCCTTTTCCGAGACAAGGAGAAGAAGCAGGCAGCATAACACGGATAGTTTTTTCATTGATGTCATTGTTTCATTGTTTCCTTTTACAAAAATACGAAATGCCTGCCAAGTAACTGCCGGTGCAAGGCAACATTTATGCTTTTTTAGGGCTGCCGAAGAAAGTCGTACGCCAACATATACACGATAAATCACTTTTTGCGGAAATAATCGGCAAAATATTTGGCGGTATCAAAATTAGTTGTTACCTTTGCACCCGCAATTCAGAAACACATTGTTTCACGATAGCAAACGGGGTGTAGCGCAGTTGGTAGCGTTCCTGGTTTGGGACCAGGCTGTCGCAGGTTCGAGTCCTGTCACCCCGACCCAAGGTGAATCTCAGTGAGGTTCACCTTTCTTTTTTATCCAGACTTACAGCTTGTAGGTTAATGTGTGTTAAACGATGCTTTAATCCTAATGAATGTTTCGTCTGTTTAAAAATATTTACTACCTTTGCACCGCCTAAGAAATCAGCTTAGGCACTCATGCAAAGAATGGGGTTAGGCCGATATGGCTCAGTTGGTAGAGCAATTCATTCGTAATGAATAGGTCCCCGGTTCGAGCCCGGGTATCGGCTCCATTCCTCGCCTTGGGTATGCGATAATAGCTCAGTTGGCAGAGCGTTGGCTTCCCAAGCCGAAGGTCGCGGGTTCGAGCCCCGTTTATCGCTCACTACTTTATTTCTCTGAAAATCAGCAAGTTACATACTCTAAAATTAAATTTTAAACGGCTTAATTTGTCGTGTATTATACGTATTTTAACGTTAGAATGGCTCACCAGATAAACATGGGGGGAAGTTTTCTGATCTATAGAAAATTTGTACCTTTGCCATATGAACAATCAAGGACTATTAGCGTTGGCACAATTGATTCTGCCATCAGAGATACTTTCAAATTTTGAAGTTGTACGTATAGAAGAAGAGTCATCCCTTATCCGCATCTATCTTGATGAATCGGTTAAGGCGGATTATAAAGAGAATCCTGAGATT
>CAKPUA010000005.1:0-174495 GCA_934191235.1 uncultured Prevotella sp.
TCGCAGACTTAGACTTCGTAAGTGGCAGAGTTACGGACTGTTAATAGCCGACTTACTCACCGCTAATAGCAGAGTAACGCAACGCTAATGGCCGAGTAATGAGCTGCTCATCGCCGTGGGCACTCATTGCCCAAACTGCGGAGCAGGCGTTGGGCATTACGGACGACTTGAGGTTTCTATTCGGGCGGATTGCTATTGAAGCGGGACCTCACGATGGACTTGGAACGAAAGTGAGGGATGAGTGATGGATAAGTGATAGATTCGTGATAGATATCTCCACATTGAAAGAACATATACTACTCACGTTCAATAGAAATATGTATAGAAATAATCAAAGAGTGATAGGTGATAGATATTTGGGGAATTTTAGTTTTATGTATGCGCACATCTTATATTATAAGACAATGACTAAAACCCGAACATTGTTTCAAGCAAATGTTTGCCTGTAGGTGTACGGAACACGTTGCTCTCGAATGTACGGATGGCTTGCAGCGAAAGATGGTCTTCATAGGCATTGACTAAGAAATCGGCCTCAAGAAGAATGCGCCAATCAATGCCTTTCACATTGCTGTAGGTGTGATGATGGCCTATAAGAAAGCATACGCGTTCTACTTGCGCCTCTGTGTATCCGCCTATGCGGCGAAGCAGCCGTTCTGCCTCTACCGGTCCCAGTTCTTCTTGGTGCTTGCCCGAACAGTCGCCGTATTTTTCCTCACTGGGATGGATGCCTATGTCGTGGAGGATAGCGGCTGTTTCGAGAATGAAAAGAGTTTCATCGTCGACTTGTTCCCATCTGGCAATGGTGGCAGCGAAGTTGTGCACCTTGAGAAAATGCTGAATGCGCGCCACGTCTCCCCGATCGTATTCCATCATGGCGCGGATTAATTCTGCGTGTTGTTGATTCATCGTATATATTTATTTTGTTAATACAACTACAAAAGTACAAAACATTTGTTTTTCTAACCAAACTTAAGGAAGAAAAATCCGAGAACTTGTTCTTGATGTTGTTCCAGAATCCTTGTTCTCCCTTGCCTTTCTCTGCACTTTCGGCAAGATATTCCTCGATGGCGTCATAGAAGCTGAGGGCATCCTTGTCCATCCGGGATTTCACATACGCTCTCATCTCCTTGTTGATGGGCGAGTCAAGGTCGTTCCACAGCGAGCGGAGGAATTGGTTGAACTCCTTGCCCATCAGTCCGCGAAGGCCCTTGTGACCTACCACTTCGTGCCATACGGTCTTCTCGGCGGTGTAGGTGTCACGCACGTTCGGCATGTACAGGTACACCTTGCCCATCTTCTCGTCAAACCACCCCGCCACCTTCTTGCCGGCTTGCAGGTCTGCCTTCACCTTCGGGTCGGGAATATCCTCCACGTCCCACATCATGTTCACGTGCACACCGAGCTTGTCACTCAACCGCTGCACGTGGGTTTCCACCACGCTCTCCGTCTGAGGTCTGCCCATATCATCAGCGGCTGTGAGAACACGGAAGTGAGGGGATGGATGAGAGTCGTCTATACGGAAGTTCTTCAATTCATTGACAAGAGCATCCAAATTGGACCAGTCTGCCTTCAATACTGATGGACGAAGTCTGCTAAGACTGTCCACAATCTTAGCTTTTGCCATGTCGGCTTCTTCCTGCTGTAGGCGCATGTACTCGTCCTTTGTGATAATGTTTGCATCAATCACCACAGGCTTACCATCTTTAAAGAGAACATTTCGATTGTGAAGGTCTGAAATATAATAGTCGTCATTGTGAAATGAGAAATCATCATCACGCGCAAAACCTTTTGAGGCGAGATATTTGGAGAAAAGGTCTCCATATCCATTACTTTCCCAATCCTGATAGCTTTTCCTCTCTCCATCAACAAATGGCTGCGTTACAACAATATTGGCTGTATTGTTTCTGTCTTCGGAAACACCAATGATCCTGTAAGCTGTTTCGGGGAACAGGCTATTATAAATGGATACAAAATCCACGTACTTCCCCATGTCTGCTCTATTGAACTGGTTGTATTTCACGAATTTTGTAACGGTACGTTTGTCTTTCGATAAATACACGCGAGCTTCTATTCCATTAGCAAACATTTTGTTGCCAAATGAATTTTCACGAACGGCATTCTCGTTTACATAGACTCCATTCTTCTTCGCCCACTCAACGACACGCTCCTCTATACTTCGTTTGAGTTCTCCAGATAATCCGATAGATACCCTACTTGTGTCTGGACGTAGTTGAGTGCTGGACTGCTGAGTAGTTTCATCTTTCCAGGGCCGTTCTCGACCCTCTCGAATAGCTCGTCTTTGGTCTTCGGCAATGACTTGTATAGCTGATGAAAGAATTCCAACATTCTCTTGTCTTCTTCCTGCATTTCCTTGTCCGTTCCCTCCTTGTACCAATCGCTGTTCATCTGATTCAAGCAACGAATCATGGCGAGAAAGCGTTTCTTTTTCCGCTCTTCTCTTGGCGAGTTCTGTGACTGTGTCATAATATTCCTTTCCTTTTTTTGTTCTTAATGATTCAAACAGACTTTTTGAGTCCGAAGGTTCCTTTCTGTCAACGACAATCGGTTTGTCCTCAATATTCTCACGGCGATAGCGTCCATAATACTTAACGTCAGCATCTATGATGTGTGGCTTGCCGTCCTTGTCAAAAACAACGTTACCATAGTGCAGATCAGAAACGTAGTACTTGTCGTTCTTGAATTCCAATCCGTCACCGTCTACATCTTTCAAACCGAGAGATTTCATTAGAGCGTCCTTTGCTTGTGAAGGACCGTTCTCGTAGGATTCAAGTGAGTTCCTGTCATATTGCTTGCCGTCAAGATAAGGTTGCTCCATGACTATGCGGAACTTCCCGTTCTTGTCTCTTGCCACACCTGTCACGGTATACGCAGAATCAGGGAACAGCTCATTGAACAACCTTGTGTTCTCCATACAAAGTTGTATGCTGTCTTCATTTCTCTTGTATGGGTCAACAAGTTTGGTTACCTTGGAGAAATCCTTGGAAACATAAACTATTGCTTCGCCACCCTCGGCACAAGGCTTTCCGTCTTTGGATTTCTTGGCAATGTCATCTTCAGTGTAGTAGGCACCTTTTCCCTTAGCCCAATCCTCAACGGCTTTTTCCGTTTCTAATTTTCCCAGCCGGAGTTTATTCTCATTGCTCTCATCTGCTCCTCTCGCATCCTGTTCAATTCGTCCTGCGGCAATGATTTCAATCCCTGCTGATATTCTTCCAGGCGCTTTTCCCCCTGTTCTTGGAGGTATTCCATATAAGTCGGCTCGTCCATCTGCAATCCGTTTACTGAGAATGTCAACTGTGTCATAATATTCCTTTTTATCGTTAGACTTCTGCTGCAAAGATAGGAAAAGTTTTTCACTATCCTCGTCTTCGTAGCGCTTTTCTTTCTTCTGAAGTTTCAGACTTCCGTCTTCGTCTTCAGAAATCTTTCTCGGGTCTACGCCGTCAAGCAGGTCTTTCATCACTCTGTCAGCCACTTCCTCAGCTGTGGTGTAGTGGATATGTAGCATGTCTGCCACGCCTTTCCAGAACTTGTCGAGTGCATGCTTCACTTTCGCTATTGTGCTATAAGCCTCTGCCTTTTCAAAGGCATTACCCGACGGCACTTCCTCTGCCATTTTGCGCAGACGCTCGGCACCTATACGACCAGAGTATGTAGCTATCACCTCGTCGGCGATTGCGTCGTCGTCTTTCAGCTCGGGATAGTTCTTGACCACATCGTTCCAAATCCTGCTATTCTTCATCAAACCAACAACGTTCTTCCACTCCTTGGCATTGCCGCGTTTCAGTGCGCTCGCCCACAGGTGAGCATATTCATGTATTGGAGTTTCAGAGTTGGCAATCTTCGGGTCGATATAAATCCTGCCGCCTACAGTGAAGCCGTATGCTTCTCCGTTGGCTGTGCGGAAGAACCTCACGTGCTCTGCTTGCGAGCCGTGGTAGACTTTCTGAAAGCGTGCAATGTCATCACGTTTTTTGCTCGCATCCAAAACTTTTTCGGCTGGATAGTAGGACATTCCAACATTTTCAAGTAACTTTGCGCAAGAGATAGAGTTGTTCGTATTGGGGTTATCACCTTCGGGTTTAACCAATGTTCCTTCGAGCAACTCTATTTTTGTTGCCTCATAAGAATGTGTGTTATGTGGGAGTTCCCTGTTTCTAACATCTTCTTTTAATGTGATTTTTACCCGATATATCCTGCCATCAATATCTACAGCCCCATAGCATCGATGTACAAGAATATCCTTGTTTATCGCATTCTCCGCACTGCGCTTGCCATCCTTCCCTTTTAAGAAGTCTGGATGGGTTTCCACATCAATGCTTGCTTTTAACACTTCTGGCAGAACTTTCAATACCGCCATGTGCACATCCTTGCTATCACTCTTGTCAACAGCACTCTGCGACATAAACTTGTCTATTGCGCCATTGCTTATGCGAACATTCCCCTTACCGCCTGTTTCTTCATCTGTATATGTTTTAGAAATATGCTCTTTCGCCCAAATCCTTGCATCGTTGTAGTTTATAAATCCATGGTTGACATCGGCTGAAACCGTTTTTACTTTCTCCGATTCTATTCCGGGTTCGACACGGCCAAGGGGATATTGTTCATAATCGTACGGCTCTCCGAACGACATCATTCTTACACTGTCACCACTGTTCTCCTCGTCGATCACCCTCTGACCTTCCTCGGTATTCATGCTAACGTCCATGCCGTTATTCTTCAGAGTGTCGACAACTGCGTCGCGCAGGACAATCTCGCGATGCTGTGCCTCGGCGGCGGCTTTCTCCGCCTTCTCCTTTTCCTTTACGTCGACAGGTCTTGTATCGAACTCATCCGGGAACGGTCCCTTCAGCCCATCCACATTCTCGTCAAATGTCTTGTCAAGATTGAAGAGCTTATAATTTCCCCAGCGCAGCTTGTTGTAGTATCTCCGCCAGAAATCTCCGAGCGACTTCTTCTCAAAGTATTCGGGACTGGAGTTGGGGCTGTCCATATCCACAATGGCATAACCCTTGTAGTTGTCAGGGCGGTGTTCCTGTGCCAAGTCGTAGGCATTCTCTGCTGCCTTGCGCTGTTCCGGTGTCTTGATTTGGAAACGAAGAGGGTTCTTGGTGAACTCGTCATTCTCTGCTTCTGCAATCCTCGTTTCCGCCTCCTGCTCCTCCTTGTAGCGCTTTTCTTCTCTTGCAGGCTCAAATCGGCTGTCGTGCTGGTGTCGGTCTGCATGTCTGCCGGCTATTGCCACGTATGCCTCGTATGCGTTTTGGTCGAAACTGCCGAGGAACTTGTCAAGGGTCTTCGACAACTCGTTGTAGGCACTCGACTGCTCAAAGTCACTGTCCTTGGCGAATCCTGTTTCCACGGCAGCCATTACCTGCGACTTTGTGAAGAACTTCTTCACCGCATCCACAAGCCTTGTCCAAAATCCCATGCGCTGCAATTTCACGCGCGTTTCCGGGTCTGCCATCTCCGCAACAAGCTCGTCCTTGTTCTCCTTGCAGTAGGAAGGCAGCATGTACGAACGTGCGTCAAGCATGATGGTCTTGTACAACTCGTCAAGATTACGGGCAGCTTCACGGAGACCCTCCGGCAACCGTCCGGGGTCGTGGTCGTACCAGTAGTTGGCGTATGCCGTCACGGAGTGGATAAGCTCGTGAGTCAGCACGGCGGCTCTCACGGCTCCGGTCATGGCCACGTTTTTGTTGCGCTCCGCGTCATACATTTCCTTGGCGTTCCAGAACCGGGCATTGATCTGCAGCGTGTTGTCTGACCGGTAGAAGGCTGCGGTGCGTGAGTTCTCGTCATCATACACGCTCACATTCAGTCCCAATTCCTTGGCCCTGTCGAACACTTTGTTGAACAGGTGCGCCAGTTCTTCGTTGCCGCCGTTGTTAGCCTCAAACACGGCACGCACGTCATTCATGCCCAACGTGGTTCCAGCCACCATCTGTACGGGGTTGTCAATGTCCTCGCCGTTGAAAGCCCTTTCAAGCTGGTCGTCCGTCCGCCCGCTGATTCCGCGAATCATCTTGGTCACCGCCTTGGCATATTCCTTCAGATCGTTGGCGTACAAGGCCTTCTTCTTGTCATTGGCATTCCTGAAAATCTTGTCGGCAATATCCTCGTCCGACATCTTCAAGACCTCGTTGAGCAAGTGGTATTGCGCCAGTGGCAAACGTGACAGCTCCTTGATTTTCTTGTACTCGTAACCGGTTTCGATTATCGGCCGGTAATATCTCCATTGGCCATACTGGTTCTTCATCTTGAAGATGTAATCCATACTCCTCAGGAAGTCATTCGTCGGACTGAAACTTGCAAGCCCTTCATACACAGACAGATAGCCGCCCCTGGCACTGAAGGCCTTCAGCTTGCCCAGTTCGGTCTTGGTCTTGTTGGCGTGCTTCATGTCCTTGGCTGCAGGGTCAAGCACACGCTCGGGCATCTTCACGTCCTTCAACTTGCTGAAGAACTCCTCCATGTCCTTGCAGCCGGAAAGGTCAACACGCGCGGTCTCCTTCCAGTTGCTGCGTATTTCCTTGCGGCTCAGCTTGTCTATCACGACCACCCTGGCCTTCTGCGACACGCCGCCTGCCACATAGGCGCAGCCCGGCAGCTTCACTTCTCCCGACAGGTGCAGCGAGGTGTTGCCGGCAATCAGCTCGTCAAGCAACTTGTTCATCCTGTTCGTTTCCGGCAGTACGGCCACAAGGCGTCCGCTGTCGTTCAGGTGCACCAGGGCCTTTTCCAGATGCGCCTTCGCCGTCCCTCCCTCTGCACCGTTGGGAGAGTTCATCACGATGGTGTCAAACTTGTTGCCCGGTGCAAGGTCTTCAAACTTCCCGTTCATCACAAGCGTCTTGCGTCCTTGTGCCTCTGCCGTTCCGCGCATCACGCCTCCCGTCAAGAGCATGAGGTGGTTGCTCTTGTTTGAATCCGGCTCAATGCTCAGGCTCCTGATGTTCGTCGGTATGTACCTCGACACGTTTCCGTTGCCGGCACTCGGCTCGAGCGTGTTCTCGCCTTCCTTCATCTCGGCAAACTCCACCAGCTTGAAGCCGAGCGGCTCCGGCGTGTCCATATCGTCAATGCTCCTGCTTTCGGTGTGTTCTCCGTTTCTGTAGTCTTCCACCGCCGCATCGTAGCCGGTCTTGCGCTGGTCGGCCCTGAGGTCAAATTCGCGTCCGCCGAAACCCTGCCCGTCCACGGGCACCTTCCCGCTCTTGGTGAGCACGCCTCTCGTGATGGCATCCTTGAGTCCTCTGGCCATGTTTCCGAGCGCAAGGTTTTCCGTGGTGGCCGCACGGCCGTTGAACTTTCCTGCAAACAGGGATATTTCGTTGTCTATGCCCAGCAGCGGATATTCAAAGATGGCATTGCTCTTCTGGCCGATGCGGTAGATGCGGCCCTCTGCCTGGATGAAGGCAATGGGACTCTGTGGAAGGGCAAGGTTCACCATCACCCGCTGGTGCTTGCCCGTGGTGTCGTGCAGCGAGATGCCTTCCTTGCCGGACGCTTCCTGCACCACGATGATGTTCATCGGGCTGTCGTCACTGTTGAACGAAACGATGTCCTCGTGCTTCTTTCCCTTGGAGTCCGCACCGGCAAAGAGTCCCACATGGCGCACTCTCTTCCCGTTCTCGTCAACCTCGAATTCTATCTCGCCCTTGTCCACCTTCTCCCGGATGGCGTCGCTGATGCCGCGTCTCACCTCTTCGGCAATCTTGGCATACTTCGCCTTCTGCGCGTCAAACTCTTTCTTCGACGGTTTCCTGACGCCTGTCATTTCCGCTTCTTCATCCGTGATCTCATGCGGCGCGTACTGCTTCACCACGTCCGCATCCTCGGGGTCAAAGCAGGCTTCGCCATACTTCCGTCCCGCTTCATAGGGCGTCATGCCGTCGGGAAGCTCGCTCCCGAACGCCTCGTCTATGTAGTGGCGGCGGCTGTTGAGTGCCATCATTTCCGCAGGCGTGTACTCGTGCGCGTCGCCAAAGAGGGAGCGCAGCTGCTCTCTCGGCATGCGGTAGTCAAGGCTGTTTTCCCAGTCCAGAAGTCCCCGGTGGGCTTTCTTGAACTTGGCAACGTCGCCCATGATTTCCCTTGCCATGGAGGTGTCCTGGGGCTTGCCCGTGGCAAACAGGGCCTTGGCCTGCTGTTCAGCCCTTCTGATAACACTGTTGAACGGCGGCTCAGCAAGACCCATCCTGTCGTTCACGCGGCGGTGGAACACCACAATCTTCCTGCCTCTTTTCAGATGCTCGTTCAAGCGTTCCCTGATGGCTGCCACCTTCATGGTCTCATAGATGACGCTCATGGCGTTGTAGTTCTGGAAGATGTCTTCGGCAAAAGGCTTGAACGACGTGTTCTCCATCATCTCTTTCAAGGCCGTGTTGTACTCGTTGGCATGGCTCACCGACACCATGGGGAAGTCCCGCGAATAGTCATAGCCGTTGTCAATGGTGCGGCCGCTCATCACGCCCAGCTCCATAAGCCTGTCGGCAAAAGCGCGTTCCTCCTTGTCAAGCAGGTCGGCATCCGTCACGGCAGGCTGCACCTTACCGTTTGAACCTATGGCTTCTCCGTGCGGGAAGTTCTGGCGGTAGAAAGAGTTGCGGGCCTGACTGCGGGCCTTGGCATATTCATCCGCCGACATGTTTTCCGAAGTCTTCCGCATCTTGAACCTGAACAGGTAGCCTTCCACATAGTCAAGGTTCTCACGCATGTTGAAAGGCGTGGCAGACAGGAACACCACCTTGGTCTTGCCCACCGATTCCCTCGCCTTCCTGTCTATTTCCGGCATGGCCTTTTCCTGCTCTGCCGAAATCTCCTTCAGGCGTGTCTCTATATCTTCCAGACGTTCCATCTCCGCATCCGACACCTTGGGGTTCAGCCGTGCTTCTTCAAGGCTTTCGCTTCCGTGCAACAGACGCTTCGACTCTGTCCGCAGCTTCTCCTCCTCAATCCACAGCGGATGCGAAAGCATCACGCGGTCCTGGGCCGAAGCGAAGTCCTTGTTGGTCAGCCGGTAGTGGGCAGTGGTGGTTGACGTCTCCCTGGCGTCCTTGCTCTCCATCAGCTTGTGGCTCTCGTCGTAGATGACAAGGTCGAACACGTCTTCCATCAGTTTCCTGTTGGCACGGAAGTTGGCGAACGTGGTAATCACCGCACCCTCGCCCTTGTCCTGCGTGGCTCCCTTTCCGTCCTTCTGCACGAGCGGAGTGAGCTTGATGCCGAGGTTCTTGGCATCGTTGCTCCAGTCCGTCACCTTTTCCTGCGACGGCGTCACGATGAGCACCCTGCCCTTGCCCTGCTTGATGAAACGCTTGGCTATGCCGAGACCGGTGTAGGTCTTGCCCGTTCCAGTTCCGTTGGTGAACAGGATGCCGTTGCCGCCGCCGTGTTCGTCGTCAGCGTGCTTGGGGTCGAAGAACTGCGTCTCCGCCTTCGCCACGTCCTCCTGCTGTTCGGGCAGAAGGAACGGAAGGGTCTCGGCTATGTTCTCCCGGTCACCCACCTTGACGGCCACCTTCTCCGCTACCTTCTGTGCCCTGCGCTTCTCTTCAAGGGGCATGGCAAGAGCCTTGCGCAGCTGCTCCTTTCCGTATATGGCGCTCCACTCGGCAATGGTGTGGCTCTCTCCGTCAAGGGTCATCTTGGAGTTCCACATCTCCTTGATGAAGTCGTCTATGTCGCTGTCGGAAAATCCGATTTCCTTCATCTCGTCATGGATTCCTTCACGGATGTTGCCTATCCAGTCTTTCATCTTGTAGATGCCCTTGTCGATGAGGGCCATGCCATAGCGCTTCACGGCTTTCATCAACTCCGGCACGTACTCAATCTGCTCGCTGTTCAGACCTGCAAGGCTAATGCTTGCACTGCCCCTTCCGCGCTTGAGCATTTCCTTCAGGGCATTCTTCAGCCCCTCCTTGGCGTCCTCGGCTTCCTGCCTTATCTCGTCTCCTGTGCGGCCTCTCCAAGTAGTTCCACGCTTGGATGGAGGGTTCCCTCCTGCATTCTCTCCAGCAGGCCTTGGGCTTCCGCCTTTTCTTCCGCGCTTAGCGGTACCTCCCTTTCCGCCAGGGCCACCGCCTCTTTCGGTTCCAGTATTTCCGGCAGCCATTCCGCCCAGTCCGGGCGTTTCTCCACCAGCTTGGCTATGGCCTTGTTCTCCAGCAGATACAGCAGGGTCGTCCGTATCGCCCTCGCCACGTTCCTTCGGGACGTCTGTTCCGCTATCCATTGGCTTAGTAGGTCTTCCGCCTTCTCCTCCTGTTCCCAATCCCAGTTCTCCGCCGCCTTCATCACCGGCAGCAGCCAGCTGTGTTCCGTCTTCTGCTCCGCTATCATCGGCAGGAGCCTCATGTCTATTTCTAACATCGTCGTAAATTTTTAGGTATGCAATCTGCTGGGCGAAGCCTTTGTTGCCGTTAAGGTAGTCAATGGCATCGTCTATAAAATCTCTGTTTTCTTCCGAGGTCTTGGTCCGGATTTCTTCTTCCGTCAAAGGACTCTTCTCGGCCACAGCCAAGCGTTCCTCGCCGTTCATTTCTCTCCACGGCTTTTGCGGGGCAGAAGTTTCCGGAACGTCTTCCTGTCCGTTCCGCTTCTTCTGCTCCTCCTTGAACTTGCTTGCTGCGTCCTCCAGCCCTTCGGCAGGGTCGCTTATTCCTTCTTCTGTTCCTTTATTATTTGAAACGTCTTCGCCATGGCTTCCTCCTCCGACATTTCCGGATTCTCTTTCAGTATTTTCTCCCATAGGGCTACCGTCTTCTTCGGTAGATAAAGCATCGATATTCGGCCGCTCCTGCCCCTTATCTCCAGAAGCTGCATGTCTTTCTTTTCTTCTTCTGTCATTTTCTCTTTCTTTAAATGTTTGTTTGGATATGTTTAAAAGTGTAGGATTGTCCGTTATTTCCGACATGGATTCTACACCGTTTTTATAAGCATGTGTCACAAGATGCGCCAAGGCCTCGTCTGCCAGCATCCGGATAGCGTCGGCATCCTTCATCTTGGATGCCAAGTTTGTATAATGAGGCGAATGTGACAGTTCTTCCACAACAGACTCCAGTTCTCGTCTTGTCAACTCGCGTGTCTCTTCAACTGCCGCGACGAGCATTTCAACACGTGACGGATCATTGGCGTTGTCTGCGTGGACAGATTCGTGCTCAAACGTTTCTTTCAGTTCTTTTGAACCGGTACTGTGCTCAAGACAAATATGAATCTTGCCGTCTTCGTAATAGCCAGGGAAATGACTATCTTCCGGCAAATCCTCTATAACTTTTTTCCCTTCTTCCGTCTTTGCAGCATCCGCCATGTCTTGCTTGGTCCGGAAGATGACAGGTTCGTCATAGCCGTTCTTGCGGGCATATTCTTTGACGTAGGTCTCCATCGAATCGAGAATACGCTCTCGCTCATCTCCGTCTGCGGTCTTCAACCGTTCTACGGCAGCATCATAGCCTGCTTCGTCAACGATTTCTACTCGCTCGCCTGGTTTTCTTTCCTCTTCGCCATTTCCGCCTCCTGTTTCTTCCGAAGGTTCTTCATGGCCTGCAGCATGATTGCCGTCTTCTCCATCTTGATGTCGTTCTTCATTTCCATATAGCTTAATGTCGTTTTCTTTGATTACTTTGCTTACCTCAAGGAACTGTCTGATGAGTTCGTCACGGCTGAGGTCCTCGCCGAACATGTCGCTCTCGCCGGTGCTGCGCGACTTCGCCACTTCATTGTACTCGTTCATCAAGTCGCGGAACAGCGACACGTTGCCTTCCAATGCTTTCGCCAAGGCCTGTGCAACCTGTGAGTACTTTTCTCTTGCGTTCTCCTCAAAGGCATTGTCCTGTCTGAGGAAGTCGTCCACGTTCATCCTGCTCCGTTTGGCGTTGTAGAGCAACTGTATGGCATTGTCTATCTCGTCACGCAGCAAGTACTTGCCGAGCTTCATGTTCTCCATCACCGAGCGGATGCCGTTCAAGGCCTTGGTCTTCAAGCCTCCGTCTATACCCATCATGCGGATGGTTTCCTCCTTGAAGATGCCGCCAAGCAGAAGGTTCTTCACCAGCTCCTTTCCCTGTGCCGACAGACGTTCGCCGTTGGCTTCCGTCAAAACAGCCACATCATTCCGGCCGATGATGCCTTTCTCAATCAACGTCTTGACAAGACTGTTTATTGCCTTCGGATTATTGAAAAATGCGTCAAGTGTGCCGGCTCCTTCAATCTCCGAAACGATGGCTCCCACTTCTTCCGAAGACAGCTTCTTTGAGTTTGCCACGGCCTGCTGCGTATTGCTCTGCGTCTTCTTCTCGTTCCTGTTGAACTTGGCAAAGGTGGCCGTGTCATACGGAAGCGGCTCGTCCGGGATAAACACAATGCGCGCATGGTCGAGCCTGTCAAGGTCTTCCGCTTTCATGCCAAAGCCCTCCGCATTCTCGTTTCTCGCTTCCACATATTTCCCGTCAGTCCCGTTCTTGGCAGCCAGCTGCCCGGCCATGGTCCTTCCGTTTCCGCTGACCACCCTTCCGTCCGGGTTCACTACCGGTACGTCCGCCAATGCCTGGCCGCCGTAGTCCCTGCCCATTTCCTCCGTATAGACTTGCGACTCCTTTTCGTGTTCATAGTCACGGTCATTGACGGTGTGCCCCTCTTCGTCCAGAGGTGCTCCCTCGTGCGGCTTGTAGCCGTTGAACGGGTCGTGGCTCGGTATAAGGCTCATCGCCGGAACGGCAACATAGCGTCCCTTGATTTTTTCTCCGTTGGGGAGCGTTATCGAGCCTCGTCTGCCCTCTACCTTGGGGGCGTTTACAAACCTTGCGACTGCCTCGTTCATCGCTTCCGTGCCGGCTTGCCCTGCTGTCTCGGGTTTCTTCATGCTCTCCGCCACCTTCCTGGCGGTCATTGCCTTCTTGATTTCGTTTGCCTTGTCAAGTTGCGCCTGAGCAAGGGCCACGGCTTCCTTGTTTGCCTTGTGCGAAGCTATCTTCTCCCGTTGTGAGTTTCCTTTCACCTTGGCGTTTCGGGCATCCTTCAGCACCTTTTCCATATCCCTGATGTCGCTGTCCAGCTGTTTCTCGGCATCCTCCTCGTAGTTCTCACGGTAGAAACGTGCTCCGTCTTCCGCACTCATCGCCATAAAGTCGGGTTCGCCATTGGCGTCAACAGGCACCGGTGTGCCGTCCTTGAATGTTAAAATGTCACCATTCTCTTGCAGGTTCGAGGAATTGTTGCTATCTTTGCTATCAGGATCGATGCTTTGGTGTGAAGCGCTGCCAGACTGTTCGCCGCTTATTGAACTCTTACTGGTGGGAACACTTGCGGATGCGGCATCTGTAGAAGAGGACTCATTTTTCGCGCCCCTCTCCCAAAGCAGCGGTCTTTTTTCAAGACCTTTAATAGCTTCATAACCGGATGTCTTTAATCCATAAAACTCTCCATTGTCAGAGTTGATAAGGACGGTAACAGCACGTTTACCTGTGCGGTTTCGCCCATTCTCTATAGAGAATATTAATGCTCCATCGTTGCCAAGTCTTACATGGTCAAAGTTTGCCATCACGTCACGTACAAAGTGAATCGCTTCATTCTCGTTCTTGAACCCTAATTCCTTGTTGTGACGAGCCAACATGTGCTGAATCATGGAAGGAGTAAGGCGGAATGGAGCTTTTGTATACCCAATGCTCTCAAACACCTCGTCTGGAATCTGAGCCAAGTCTATACTGCCGTCCTCGTCTTGATAGAAATGTTCTCCATTCCCTGCTTTCTTCTCACTAAGGGAATACGTTGACGTGGCGTTTTTCTCGGTTTGATTGTCGATAGGTTCATTGCTCACTTCTCCGCCCTGTTCCTGTCCTTGTTCTGCTGCGGCCGCAGCATAGGCCTCCGAGTTGCGCTGCTGCAAGAATGCCCTGAACTCGCTCTTGTAGTCCTCAATGCCTTTGGTGCCGGCAAACTTCACATCCTTGACGGATACGTATATCGGTTCTCCGGTGGCTTCGTCCACGCACATGAGCATGTCGCCTATGCCGTCCTTGGAATTTCCGTCAGCATCAAAGCTCACGTCTCCCGAAGTGACAAGCAGTTTTCGCCCGTTTTCGTCCGTGACATAAAGCACGATGCCCTTCTCTTGTTTCTCGCCGTTAAGCGTTCCTCTGTACGACATATCGTCGGCACGTCTCGTCACATTCTCCTCAATGGCGTTCCGCGTGCCCTCCTTGACAATATCTGTTCTCTGGACTATTCCCTCAGGCAAAGGACTTCATTTTCAAGAGGTGTGCCATATAATTCTGCCTACATCTTTTCTTGACACACTTTTTGCATTGTCTTTCATTTGTGTTACCTTTGCACCTGACAAAACCAACACATTTATGAAGCGCATCATTTCTCTTCTTATTCTTGCTTTTCTGTTAGGCAAGCCCTGCATAGCAGCCGATGTTGTAAAAGGCGTGAGCCGTGAACTGGCGGTGGAAAGAGCCCAAAACGTGAAGAATGTGGAATACGACCTCACATTTCACATCCCAGCCAACAGACAGACGCCCGTGAAGGGCGAGGCAACCATTTGCTTCTCCTTCAAAGGCGGCAACGATGATCTGCAACTCGACTTCCAAGGTAATGCCACACAGTTTGACGGTAACTGCACCATCAACGGAAAAGTGCATACGGCACAATGGACCAACGAGCACATCATCATTGAGCGCAAATGGCTGAAACGCGGAAGAAACACCTTACAACTGAAGTTCATCTGCGGCGACAAATCACTCAACCGAAGCGAAGACTACCTGTACACGCTCTTCGTGCCCGACCACGCCCGCTCCGTGTTCCCCTGTTTCGACCAGCCTGACCTGAAAGCCCTTTTCCGAACTCAACTCCGCGTGCCCGAAGGATGGGAAACACTGACCTCGGTAAGCACAGAACACATTCCCACCTATTTATATTCTTTCGTGGCGGGGAAATTCAAGAAGCAGACCGCCATACGCAGCGGTCGCACCATCACAGCACTCTACCGGGAAACCGACCCCAAGAAGGTGGCACAGCTGGACACCGTGTTTAACCTGGTGGAACATTCCATCAAATGGTATGAACACTATACCGGCATACCATATCCTTTCAGTTCATACGGCTTCGTGGTGTTGCCCGGCTATCAGTTTGGAGGCATGGAGCACCCGGGAGCCATCCAGTTTACTGACCACGAGATATTCCTCGGCGAGCACCCCACCCCCGAAGAACTGCAAACCCGCCTGGAACTGGTGGCACACGAGACCGCTCACTGCTGGTTTGGCGACGACGTGACCATGCGGTGGTTTGACGATGTGTGGACCAAAGAAGTGTTTGCCAACTTCCTGGCTTCCAAAATAGCCCAGGAGGTGTATCCCAACGTGAACCACGACCTCAACTTCCTGCGCATGTACCAAACACGCGCGCTCTCCACAGACCGTACACCCGGCACCCACCCCATACAGCAACAACTCGACAACCTGAACTCAGCCGGACTGCTCTACGGCAACATCATCTATGAGAAGGCACCCGTCATGATGCGCAAGCTGGAAGAACAGATGGGAGCGCATAGATTCAGGGAAGGACTGCAGGAATATCTGCGCACCTACAGCTATGGCAACGCCACCTGGGACAACTTGATCAGCATTCTGGACCGCCATGCTCCCGAAGCCCACCTGAAAAGTTTCAGCGAGACTTGGGTAAAGCAAAAGGGCATGCCGACGATTAGCGTCACGTGGAACGACAACAAGCTCATCATCCGCCAGCAAGATCCCTACAAGCGTGGTCTTTGCTGGCAGCAGAAGTTCACCGTAGACGCTTACTATCAGAACAGGATGAAGACCATCCCCGTGAACCTGCAAGACAGTGTGAAAGTGATAGAACTGAAGGAAAAGCCGCTCCACCTTGTGCCCAATGCTGACGGTTCGGGCTATGGTCTTTTCGTGCTCGATGAAGAGGCGGCCTGCACCAAAGCGCCCCAAGAAGACCTGAAGCGTTTTGCCCTCGCCATGAACCTCTACGAGAACTATCGGGCCCACAGAATCACGGCCTTCCGGATGAGCTCCACCATGCTGCAGTGGCTAACCGGAGAGAAAAACTCCATGATAGGTGCACAGCTGGCCTCCTACTGGGCAAGCTGCGTGACAGACATGACGGACGGAGAACGCCACAAACAAGAACAGCTGATGTGGAACCTATACCGGCAGCACCCCATTGTCTCCGTGCGACAGCAACTCATCCGCCAACTCTATAGAGGTTGCACGGACGCTGCCGTGGCCGACTCCGTGTATGGGGTGTGGCACGAACAGTCTGACCCGCTGCTTTCCAAGACCGACTACACCCAAATGGCCTACAGGCTTGCCCTGCTGAAACCATCCCTGTGGCAGTCCATACTGACCACCCAGCGTAGCCGACTGACCAATGCCGACGAACTAAGGCAATTCGACTTCATTTCGCGCGCCTGTTCTCCCGACAAAGAAGTGCAGCAAGACCTGTTCAACTCACTGCTGAAAGCGGAAAACCGCCGGATTGAGCCTTGGACAGCCTCCGTGCTCCGACTGCTCAACGACCGTGTACGGGAGCCGCAAAACAACCGGTATCTGAAACCTGGACTCGACGTGCTCCTGGAAGTGCAGCAAACCGGCGACATCTTCTTTCCCGGCAACTGGCTCTCCGCCTTGCTCGGAGGCCACCACAGTCAGGAAGCCAAGAGCATGGTGGAAGGGTTCATCCGTGAACATCCCGACTATCCAGAAAAACTGATGAACAAACTGAAGGAAAGCGCCTACAGCCTGTTGACCATGTAGCCGACAACTCAACTGACAACGGTTCATCCTGGATTCGGAACTATACTTGCGGTTCACAGTTTGGAATGAAAGGAAAGCAGACTGCCCCTGCATTTACTTGGCTCTGCCCTATTGCAGCCTTGTTGGATGACTGTCTTCACACGCGCACGCGCGCAGGAAAAGTTTTCCGTTTTTTCACCACCATCTATCACTTTTCCTGTTATCCGACATTTTTCAGCTGAATATAAACGAGATACATGGAGTGATAGATGCGTGATAGATGGCAAAACATCTATCACGCATCTATCACCAATTCGTAGTTTGTCCAATTCAAGTGAAGTGCCCAAAATCAGTCCGGCAGTTTGGGCACCCGATGCCCAAGCCGTGGGCAATGAGTGCCCAAGCCGTGGGACCAAGCCCAAGTCAGCCACTAACGCCTCGCCAGTCTGCCATTGGCACACCGTTAGTCTGCGATTAACCAATAAGCAGTGGCAGGTCTGTTCAGTGACCGTATCCGGTTCGGGAGTGATTTGCATCCATTCAGATAAAGTTATGTCAGGTGTCACTTCCAATTCCGGAAGCTCGCTTACAACATTCTCCATGTCCATTCCCCTCAGCTGCGAGCAGAATAGACATTTTGCTATCATTCATACAATATTTGCAGAAAAACGGCGGATTATTGTTGCGTTTATGATATTTTTATTATTTTTGCCGACGATTTAGATCGTTCTACCTTTACAGTGGTCTTTTTCCTGGCTGCGGCTGACATCGCTACGTACCCCCTCCGTAACGGGGCAACGAAACGACAGCGGCAACACGAAGGCCGACAGAAAAGAGGTACACGTTCATAAGTTTAATCCCCGTTTGTTTCGGGGCAATGATAACCAATAAAAACGCAACAGCGAATGAAAGTATTAAAGTTTGGCGGAACGTCCGTTGGTTCCGTAAAAAGTATTTTGAGTTTAAAACACATTGTCGAGGAAGAGGCCAAAAAGCAATCCATTGTAGTTGTAGTGAGCGCCCTCGGTGGCATCACAGACAAATTGCTGTCTACAGCCCGCCTTGCCCTCGAAGGTGATGAAAGCTGGAAAGACGAGTTTGCCGCCATGGTAGACCGCCACCACAAGATGATAGACGCAATCATCACCGACAACCAAAAAAGAGTGAACTTGTTCAACACTGTGGATGCACTGCTCGAGCAGTTGAAGAGCATCTACTTCGGCGTGTTCCTCATTCATGACCTGAGTGAGAAGACGCAAGACGCCATTGTGAGCTATGGTGAACGCCTGAGCTCCAACATCGTGGCCACACTCATCAAAGGTGCCAAGTGGTACGACTCAAGAGACTTCATCAAGACTGAACACAAAAACGGGAAGCGTGTGCTGGCAAGCGAAGTGACCAACACACTGGTGAAGAAAGCCTTTGAAGACCTGCCACGCATTTCGCTCGTGCCGGGCTTCATCAGCAAGGACCTCACTTCAGGCGAGACCACTAACCTCGGTCGTGGCGGTAGCGACTACACGGCAGCCATCATTGCCGCAGCTCTCGACGCCAAGCAACTGGAGATTTGGACCGACGTGGACGGCTTCATGACTGCCGACCCCAAAGTGATCAAAACGGCCTACACCATTGGCGAGCTGAGCTACGTGGAAGCCATGGAGCTTTGCAACTTCGGTGCCAAAGTCATCTATCCTCCTACCATCTATCCCGTATGCGTGAAGAACATACCTATCCTGGTGAAAAACACCTTCAACCCTTCTTCACCGGGCACCACCATCAAGAACAAGATAGAGAACGACCGCAAACCCATCAAGGGCATCTCAAGCATCAGCGGCACCACACTCATCACCGTGACTGGCTTGTCTATGGTGGGAGTGATCGGCGTGAACCGTCGCATCTTCACCGCCCTGGCCGACAACGGCATCAGCGTGTTCCTCGTGTCGCAGGCATCATCGGAGAACTCCACCTCCATCGGTGTGAAAGACTCGGATGCTGAAGAAGCCGTGAAAGTGCTCAACGAAGAGTTTGCCAAGGAAATAGAGACAGGAGCCATGTTCCCCATGCATGCCGAACACGGGCTTGCCTGTATAGCCATCGTGGGCGAAAACATGAAGCACACGCCCGGCATTGCCGGAAAACTGTTCGGCACACTGGGCCGAAGCGGCATCAGCGTGATAGCCTGTGCCCAGGGAGCCTCGGAGACAAACATCTCGTTCGTGGTAGACGGACAGTCGCTCCGCAAGGCCCTCAACGTGCTGCACGACTCGTTCTTCCTCTCCGAATACAAGGTGCTCAACCTCTTCATCTGCGGTGTGGGCACGGTGGGAGGCAAGCTCATCGAGCAGATTCGCAGCCAGTATGAAACGCTGATGGAGAAGAACCAGCTGAAACTCAACGTGGTGGGCATAGCCAGCTCACACAACGCCATCTTCTCGCGCGACGGCCTGAACCTGGACAACTACAAGGAACAGCTCAAGGCTTCGGCTCCAAGTGACAATGCCCACCTGAGAGACGAAATCATCAAGATGAACATCTTCAACTCCGTCTTCGTGGACTGCACGGCCAGCAAGGAAGTGGCAGAACTCTACCAGGCATTCCTGGAGAACAACATCAGTGTGGTGGCAGCCAACAAGATTGCAGCCTCAAGCGACTACGACAACTACATAAAACTGAAGAAGACGGCACTCGCACGTGGCGTAAAATACCGCTACGAAACCAACGTGGGTGCCGGACTGCCCATCATCGGCACCATCAACGACCTGATCAACTCGGGCGACAAGATACTTAAAATCGAAGCAGTGCTGAGCGGTACACTCAACTTCATCTTCAACGAGATTGCCGCCGACGTGCCTTTCTCCGAGACAGTAAGGCGTGCCAAGGAGCAAGGCTACAGCGAACCAGACCCACGCATTGACCTGAGCGGCAAGGACGTGATGCGCAAGCTCGTCATCCTCACCCGCGAGGCAGGCTACAAGGCCGAGCAAGCCGACGTGGAAAAACACCTGTTCGTGCCCGACGAATACTTCGAGGGCAGCGTGGACGACTTCTGGAAAAACCTTCCACTACTTGATGCAGACTTTGAAAGCCGGCGCAAGAAACTGGAGAAGAACCACATGAAATGGCGCTTCGTGGCCACAATGGACCACGGAAAGATGAGCGTGGAACTGAAAGCCGTTGACCACACAAGCCCATTCTACAACCTGGAAGGAAGCAACAACATCGTACTGCTCACCACTGAACGCTACAAAGAATACCCCATGCTCATACAGGGCTATGGAGCCGGAGCCAGCGTGACGGCAGCCGGCGTATTTGCCAACATTATGTCTATTGCCAACATATAACAAACACAAAACAAAGAGAGATTATGAAACACATCATCATTCTTGGCGACGGCATGGCAGACCACGCCGTGGAACGCCTTGGCGGAAAGACATTGTTGCAGTATGCAAACACTCCCAACATGGACAAGTTGGCCCGAGAGGGACAGACAGGACGACTCATCACCGTGCCCGACGGATTTCACCCGGGCAGCGAAGTAGCCAACAGTTCCATCATGGGCTACGACCAGAACGAAGTCTATGAGGGACGCGGACCACTCGAGGCGGCCAGCATAGGCTACGAGATGGAACCCACCGACCTTGCCATGCGGTGCAACATCATCAACGTGAACGACGGACGCATCATCACCCACAATGGCGGCAATCTTGAGACTGCCGATGCACGTGTGCTCATAGACTACCTCAACGAGCACCTCGGGTCAGACCGGGTGAAGTTCATCACCGGCATACAATACCGCCACCTGCTCATCATCAAGGGCGGCAGCAAGTATGTGGAATGTGCCCCACCCCACGACCATCCGGGAGAGGAATGGAAGCCCCTCCTCGTCAAGCCCATGAAGGACGCGCCTCAGGAAAATGGACATCTCAGCGCACAGGAAACGGCAGACCTGATGAACGACCTCATACTGAAGAGCCAGCAACTGCTTGAAGCGCATCCGTTCAACGTGGAGCGCCGCAAGAAAGGCGAGCGCATGGCCAACCTGATTTGGCCTTGGGGAGGCGGCTACCGGCCACACATGCTCACCCTGACACAGATGTACCCGCAAATCAAGCGGGGTGCAGTCATCTCTGCGGTAGACCTCATCAAGGGCATCGGTCACTATGCCGGGCTGCGCAATATCAATGTGGAAGGGGCTACAGGACTCTTCGACACCAACTACGAGGGCAAGGCACAGGCTGCCATCGACGCCCTGAAGACCGACGACTTTGTCTATCTCCACGTGGAGGCAAGCGACGAGGCAGGACACGACGGCGACCTGGAACTCAAACTCAAGACCATAGAGAACCTGGACAGCCGTCTTGTGGGACCTATCTTCAACGAGGTGAGCACCTGGGATGAACCTGTGTGCATAGCCGTCCTGCCCGACCACCCCACCCCTGTGGAACTGCGCATCCACGTCAAGGAGCCCGTTCCGTTTGCCATCTGGTATCCGGGCATCAAGCCCGACAGCGTGCAGCAATACGATGAGGTGAGCTGCGTGAGCGGCAGTTTCGGCCTACTCCAGCTCCAAGAGTTCATGAATGCCTTCATGGCAATAGATTAACACACAAAGAACATCACCAAATGAAATACTATTCAACCAACAAAAAAGCGCCCATAGCCGACCTTCACAAGGCTGTGGTGAAGGGACTCGCAGAAGACCGCGGTCTCTATATGCCCGAACAGATCAAGAAGCTTCCCCAAGAGTTTTTCGACAACATAGACAAGATGTCGTTCCAGGAAATAGCCTATACCGTGGCCGACGCCTTCTTCGGCGAAGACGTGGAAGCCGCTGACCTGAAGCGCATTGTCTATGACACGCTGCAGTTTGACTGTCCTGCCGTGAAAGTGACCGACAACATCTATTCGCTCGAACTCTTCCACGGCCCCACACTGGCCTTCAAGGACGTAGGCGCCAGGTTCATGGCCCGGTTGCTGCAATACTTCATCCGCCAGGAAGGCAAGGAGGAAGTAAACGTGCTGGTTGCCACCAGCGGCGACACAGGCTCTGCCGTGGCCAACGGATTCCTCGGCGTGGAAGGCATCCACGTGTATGTGCTCTATCCGAAAGGCAAGGTGAGCAAGATTCAGGAAAGTCAGTTCACCACCCTGGGACAGAACATCACTGCCATTGAGGTGGACGGCGTGTTCGACGACTGCCAGGCATTGGTGAAGTCGGCCTTCATGGACGAGGAACTGAACCGCCACATGAAGCTCACCTCGGCCAACTCCATCAACGTGGCGCGCTTCCTTCCCCAAGCGTTCTACTACTTCTATGCCTACGCACAAATGAAGAAGCTGGGCAAGGCCGACCAGCTGGTGGTGTGCGTGCCGAGCGGCAACTTCGGCAACATCACCGCTGCCCTTTTCGGCTGCGAGATGGGACTTCCCATCAAGCGTTTCATAGCCGCCAACAACGCCAACGACATTTTCTACAACTATCTCCAGACAGGCGAATACCATCCACAGCCCAGCAAGCAGACCATAGCCAACGCCATGGACGTGGGCGATCCGAGCAACTTTGCCCGAATCATAGACCTTTACAAGGGCGACCACAAGAAGATTTCATCGTTCATCAGCGGTGCGACCTTCAGCGACGAAGAAATCCGCCACGCCATGAAAGAGTGCCACGACGCCACGGGATACACACTCGACCCACACGGAGCCTGCGGCTACGAAGCCCTGAAAGAGGGACTCAAGGCTGGCGAAACGGGCGTGTTCTGCGAGACGGCACATCCTGCCAAGTTCAAGGACACCGTGGAAGCGGTCATCGGTGCCGAGGTGCAGATACCCGAGCGTTTGGCTGCCTTCATGAAGGGCACCAAGCAGAGTGTGGAGATGGGCAAGGACTTCGCCTCCTTCAAGGCATTCCTGCTCAAGCAATAGAAAGACGGAAAAACGACAATAAAAAAATCCGCAACCTGTAATGGAAGACATTACAAGTTGCGGATTTTTGTTGTCGCCACACTTTGGTGACTATCCGTTCAGTTCGGTGAGCCGGGCAATGTACTTGCCGAGAATGTCGAACTCAAGGTTGACTACCGACCCATCACGAATGTCGCAGAAGTTTGTGTGCTCGCGCGTATAGGGAATGATGGCCACCTGGAAAGAACGGGTTGTGGGGTTGCACACAGTGAGCGACACGCCGTTGACCGTCACGCTGCCCTTGTCTACCGTGAAATAGCCCCGCTTGGCCATGCCCTTGTCAAAGTCATACTCAAAGGTGAAATATGTGCTGCCTTCGGCATCCTCCATCTTCACACAACGCGCCGTGCAGTCCACATGTCCCTGCACGATATGTCCGTCGAGCCTGCCGTTCATCACCATGGAACGCTCCACATTTACATGGTCGCCCTCGTGGAGCAAGCCGAGATTGCTGCGGTCGAGCGTTTCCTTCATGGCGGTGACGGTGTAGCGGTCGCCGTCGATGGCCACCACGGTGAGGCAAACCCCGTTGTGTGCCACGCTCTGGTCAATTTTGAGTTCGCCGGTGAACGAACAGGTAAGGGTGAAATCAATATTTTCCTGATACTTGCGGATGCCGACAACAGTCGCCATCTCTTCAACGATGCCTGAGAACATAATTCTTGATTTATTGTTTTTCTGTGATACTTGGAAAGAAAAAGAAAGGTCGTACCAATGATGTGATGAAAACTCCGAGCAATACATGAATTGAGAGCTCTCCGCCTTTGTAATCCACCGGCTTTGCAGCTGCCCCGAAAGGTGTGGCCCGCCATCAGCAAGAGAAGTCATCCCGGTTTTTCTGATTTATTTGATGAGTATCCCGATCGAACTGGTACGACCTATGGGTTTACTCCTTTCCTGGAGTGCAAAATTACATCATTCCATGCAACCCCGCAAACTTTTCCGCGGATATTTTTAGGGTTTCAGATTTATTTGTGTAAATTTGCAACATGATATTCTATCTTTCCTGCACAGGCAACACGCTTTGGGCTGTCCGCCAGATAGCCGAAGCTACAGGCGAAAGGCTTGTCAACATTGCCGAGCCCGAGGCCGCCACGGAAGTTTATGCGCTCGCCGAAGGGGAACGCATAGGTTTCTGTTTTCCCGTACACTGCTGGCGGCCGCCCATGATCTACCGCCGGTTTATCAAGCATCTGCACATTGAACATCACGAACGCCACTATGCCTATGCCCTCTGCACGGCCGGCGACGACATTGGCCGCACCATGGACATTCTTCAGGGCGACCTCTGCCAGCACGGCATCAGGCTCCAGGCTGCATGGTCGCTCATCATGCCAGAGACTTATGTGGGACTTCCGTTCATGGACGTGGACACGCCAGAGCACGAGCACGAAAAGATAGCCCAATCCAAACAACGGCTCAACGCCATTATTCCCCGCATCGTGAACCGTGAAGGTTCCGCCACACCGCTTGACACGGGCGGCATGGCAGGATTGAAGAGCGGCATCGTGGCCATGGCGTTCAACCGCTGGTGGGTGAACGACCGCCTTTTCCGGGTGGACACCTCGCGGTGCCTTCATTGCCGGAAGTGCGAAGAAGCTTGTCCGGTAGGCGACATTTCGTGCAGCCAAGAAGGCCACACTCCACGATGGCTCCACACGGGGCGATGTCTCACCTGCCTGAGTTGCTATCACCATTGTCCGGCACATGCCATCTCTTTTGCCGGACAAACCCGCAACAAGGGACAATACTACTTTGAAAGAAACAAGAATAGACAAACAAACAAGTAACGATATGAAGAAAGTTATCTTATCCCTTCTTCTTGCCTGCTCTTCCATGAACGCCACATGGGCAGTCAAGGCATGGCCCTTCCCCGTGGAGGTAGCGCAAAGCGACGGCACCACACTGACCATCATGGGCCACGGCGACGAACACTTTCACTACTTCACCACCACCGACGGTGTGGTGCTTGCACGCCAAGGCTCCGACTACACGGTGGCAACCATCCTCCCGGACGGCACCATCAGCGTCTCCGCCGTCATAGCCCACAACGCCGAAAACCGCAGCGAGGCAGAACGCACCGCCATAGCCAGCCAGGACAAGAGCCTGCTCGCCAAGCGCGAGAGCGAGACCCGGGAACAGGTGCTGACACGTGCCTCACGTGCCAAGGGATCATATGCGAGCTATCCCTGGAAAGCATCGTCAAGCCCACGGGTGCTGGTCATCCTGGCACAATTCCCCGACATGCCTTTCCATACCACCGAAACCATCAACGGACAGACGGCACAGCTCAATGCCAAGACCATCTTCGAACAGTATCTCAACGCCACAGGCAGCATCAGTCCAGAATATGGCACTGTGAGCAAAAACCACGGCAGCGTGAAGCAGTATTTCTCCGACATGAGCAAAGGGGCATTCAATCCGCAGTTCGACATCTACGGCCCTGTCACCCTCAGCGAGAGCTACACCGTATACGGAAAAGGGGAAGGCACGGACAACATGGGCAAGTTTGTGCCCGAGGTGTGCAGTCTGGCCAACAAGGCTGGCGTGGACTTCTCCAAGTATGACATGAACAACGACGGCTATGTGGATCTCGTCTACATCATCTATGCAGGATGGGGCGAGAACATGGGCGGCAACTCATCCAACTGCATCTGGCCCAAGAGCGGCACTGTGAGCGGCGGCACCTATAACGGCAAAAAGGTGGTACTCTACGGAGTGAACAACGAAATGTGCGGCAACGACATCACCCAAAAGAACCCTACCATGTGGATCAACGGCATTGGCACCTTCTGCCACGAATTCTCCCACTGTCTCGGACTGCCCGACATCTACACCACCACCGAGGCCAGCGAGTCTGTGCAGGAGGCCAACAACCAGTCGATGGGATTCTATGACCTGATGGACTTGGGCAACTTCGTTGACAACAGCTACACGCCCAAAGCCTACACGGCACTGGAGCGCGAGCTCATGGGGTGGCAACAGATGGACGACCTCAAGCAGAGCGGCACCTATTCGCTGCAGAGCTTCACCGATGGCGGCAAGGCGCTGCGCATGCGCAACCCAAAGAACAGCAATGAATACATGGTGGTGGAGAACCTGCAAAACAAGGGATGGGACTGCAAGAACGCCTATCTGGGCCACGGACTGCTCGCCTACCACGTGGAATATGATGCCGACATCTTCGCCGTGCTCTCAGGCAGCAGCAAGAACAACACGGTGAACAACACTGCGGGGCATCCTCGCGTGGCGATAGTGCCTGCCGACGGAAGAATGCTCAACCAGAACAACCCCGCCACCACGTCAAGCTACCTGCTGCTCCAAGAGCAACGGGGCGACACCTTCGGCTCAGGCAGCCAAAGCGGCATAACCGAACTCAATGACGACCTCGGACTGCCCAACTACCAGTTCTACACATCTTCCACCAACGGCAAAACCAACATGGCCCTGAAGAACATCACGGAGAATACGGACGGCACCGTAAGCTTTGACTTCAATGCCGACGTGGCAAGCGGCATCGGCCACACGCCGATTGTCACCGACCCGTCCGACGCCATATACACTCTCTACGGCACCTTTGCCGGCTACGACTTCGACCAGTTGCCCAAGGGAATCTATGTGTGGAAGGGAAAGAAAATAAAGAAATAAAGACAGCACCCCACACTGCCTGAAAACAAAAAGACAAGAAAAGAAAAAGAAAGAAATGAGAATAGACATCATCACCGTTTTGCCCGAAATGCTCGAGGGCTTCATCAACGAATCCATCCTGGCACGGGCACAGAAGAAAGGACTGGCAGAAATACACCTGCACAACCTGCGCGACTACACGCTCGACAAGTGGCGGCGCGTGGACGACTATCCCTACGGAGGCTTCGCCGGCATGGTGATGCAGTGCGAACCCATAGACCGCTGCATCTCCGCCCTCAAGGCCGAGCGCCACTACGACGAAGTAATCTTCACCTCACCCGACGGCGAACAGTTCAGCCAGCACGTGGCCAACGATCTGTCGATGAAGGAAAACATCATCATTCTTTGCGGCCACTACAAGGGTATCGACCAGCGCGTGCGCGACCATCTTATCACCCGCGAGATCAGCATCGGCGACTATGTGCTCACGGGAGGCGAACTGCCCGCAGCCGTCATGGCGGATGCCATCGTGCGACTGGTGCCGGGCGTGATCAGCGACGAGCAAAGTGCACTCTCCGACTGTTTCCAGGACGACATGCTCTCAGCCCCCATCTACACCCGTCCTGCCGACTACAAAGGTTGGAAGGTGCCAGACATTCTGCTCAGCGGAAACGAGGCGAAAATCAAGGACTGGGAGATTGAGCAGAGCTACGAGCGCACCAAACGGCTCAGACCTGACCTGCTCAAAGGAAAGGAATAAGGACAAAAACAAGCAACACTAACCGAACAGCGGTCCCCCTACAGCTTTTGTGGCTGTCGGGGAACCGCTGTTTTTTAAGCACCATGTAGAGTTTGAGGGATCAGCCCGCCTTGGTAGCAATGCGTTACTCTGCCGTTAACAAACCATTAGGCAGCCATTAAGCATCCGTTACTCTGCCGTTAGCAAGACAAGTCTGCCACATCCGTACAAAAGCATCAATCCCGGAATGGCGTTCCATGCCCAAGAAAAAAGGTAGCCAAAGTCATCCTCACATTCTCCTCACTGCGAATCCACACTACGGCTGCACATTCCCTAATATTCTATCCAGGTTTTTCTGTTTGGTAGCATCCATGATGAGAAACAAGTCAACCAAATACCAAATGCCAAGGCCTCCACAAGTGACAAGTTTCAATATACCAGTTGTGATACTGCCAATGTAAAGCCTGTCGACACCCCAACCTCCCAACAACAGTGAAAGAATCAAGGCTATGATGGGATCCTTGGTTTGGGCAAGATAAAGTGATGCCGTGGAATAATCCATGTAACGCAGCTCTTTCCTGACGCAATCCACTGCTTCCACAGGAAAACGCCCGCCATAAACGGCAAGCAAATTGTCTACTTGAGAATTGTCCATATCTATATCTTCAATAAATTTCTAACCACAAACCAAAGAAGAAACGATGCCACGTAGAAATAGAGCGACCATTTACATTCGAGCGCATCCTGCAATTTCCCCTTCAGTCTGCCCTTGGGCAGATAGTAACACAGCACATTGGCCAAAGCAAAAGGCAAAGCGTAGATCAAATAAAAGTTATAGTGACAAGCCTCTGAAATATCTCCCTTCAAGAAAGCATGCAGGAAACGTTGGATTCCGCAGGCGGGACAATTCAAGCCTGTCAGCAACTTTACGGGGCATTTCGGCCAAAACCAGTAGTCTGAGGGATTGAACATTCCAAGCACGACCAAGGCCGTAACACCCAATGCGAGATAAACGTATTTGCTACTGATTTGCCAGGGCCGCACCGTAGAGGATGACATAAATAATTGAAATAACCGCACCGCAGACAATTCCTATCAGGCTCCACTTACGGGCAGACTGGGCTTCGAGAATGGCGGCGTCGTACTGTTTGGCAAGCCAAAGGGAATTTACCTTACAGGCTTTGACAATGCCCACAATGCCAAACGGCAGACAACAACACACCGTGCAGACAATGGCCATCACAAGATTGTTGTTCGGCTTGGCTGGCTGCGGGTCTTCCAACTGATGTTCTGACTGCTGATAAAGGTTTTCTTGTTCCATAGTAATTATAACTGACCATTTGGTTTGTCTTGGCGCAAACAAGAGTCTGGTCGTTTCGCTCTTGTCACACACTGGTTTTAGTTCGTGCAAATGTAGGTCAAATATTTCGTTCTTGCAAAATAAAACAGGGGAAATTAAACCTTACGAACAAATTATTTTCCCCAATACTCCTCGCAGAAGTGTTCGCCCAACAGGAATCCTTCTTCGTAGAGGCGCTCCAGTTTAGCTGTATCCTTCTCTATGCGCCCCACCTCGAGCGGCCGCTGCGGGCGGACGCACACCACCTGACCGCTCGCTTCCAGCTGGTCTATCATGTCAAGCTGGCGGTTGTAAGCCTCGATGCGATGGCTCAATGCCACACGCAGACGAGGATACTTTTTATATACGAACTTGGGAATTTTGTAGTCACGACCCGTACTGCGGTAGCCTTTGTTGCGGGTGAGCACAAGCACGTTCTTGCTGTGCCCCTGCTCCATGGCGCGCATCACGGGCACACTGTCCACGATGCCTCCGTCGAGCATCGGCACCCCATCGACCCACACAATCTTGCTCACGTAGGGCAACGAACTGCTTGCCCGCACAATGTCGAGCAGGCGCTGGCGGTTGCCGCTACGCTCAGTGAGATAGCAAGCCTGGCCGGTGAGACAGTCGGTGGTGACCATTTCAAAGATGGCAGGATTGGCAAAATACGTGTCGTAGTCGTAGGGAAGAAGTTTGTTGGGAAACTTGTCGTAAAGCAGTTCTCGGTCGAAGATGCAACCTTGTGTCACAAGATGCCGTAGTCCAATGTACTGATAGCGAGCCAGATAGTCAATATTGGAAATACGTGCACGCCTGGGTTGGCGACTCATGTAGGAAAGGCCATTGCATGCGCCTGCCGACACCGCCACCACATAGTGAAAATACAACCCATGCTTCATAAACCCGTCGAGCACACCGCTGGTGAACACACCGCGCATGCCTCCGCCCTCAAGAACAAGACCTGTGTTTCGATCAATATGCATAAAAACTCAATAAATTTGCTGCAAAGTTAGTAAATATCTGCATAATAATGCGTAACTTTGCAAGCAAAATATACGTTAAACCATAATATAGACAAGACATGTTTAGCAAAGAGACCTACGTAAGCCGACGCGCAGAGCTGAAAAAGCTTGTAAAGAGCGGCATCATCATACTCTTCGGAAACAACGATTCGCCTTGCAATTTCCCTGCAAACGGATATTATCCCTTCCGCCAAGACTCTTCATTCCTCTACTATTTCGGTCTGCAACGTGACGGCCTGGTGGGCGTCATCGACGTGGACAACGACATAGAGACCCTGGTGGGCGACGACATTGACATCGACGACATCGTGTGGTATGGCTCCGTGGAGAGCGTGCACGACATGGCAGAGAGCACTGGCGTGAGCTGCACCGCACCCATGCGCAGCCTGAAAACAATCTGCAACGATGCCATGCGGCAGAAGCGCACCATCCACTTCCTGCCACCCTATCGCCACGACATCAAGCTCCAGATATTCGACCTGCTCGGCATTCACCCCAACCAACAGAAGGAGTCGGCAAGCATGGCACTCATCAAGGCGGTCGTGAAACAGCGTTCCACCAAGGAGGCACAGGAAATAGAAGAACTCGAACGTGCCGCCGTAATAGGCTACAAGATGCACACCACAGCCATGCGACTCACACGTCCTGGCGTGACCGAGAAGTTCGTGGGCGGACAAGTGGACGGCATAGCCAACTCCTACGGAGCCATGGTGAGCTTCCCCACCATCTATACCCAGCACGGCGAAATCATGCACGGCAACCCATCGATGAACGTGCTCGAGGCTGGACGACTCGCCCTGTGCGACGCCGGTGCAGAAACCATGGAGAACTATTGCTCGGACAACACGCGCACCATGCCCGTGAGCGGCAAGTTCACCCAGCGCCAGTTGGAAATCTACTCCATCGTGGAGGCTTGCCATGACTACACACTCAAGGTGGCAAAACCCGGCGTGAAATACTTCGACGTGCACCTGGCCGTGTGCAAGCTCATGACAGACCGCCTCAAGGAACTCGGCCTCATGAAGGGCGACACCGAGGAGGCCGTAGCTGCCGGAGCACACGCCATGTTCCTGCCCCACGGACTGGGACACATGATGGGCATGGACGTGCACGACATGGAATCGCTCGACCAGCGCTATGTGGGCTTCGACGAGGAGACACAGCCTCGTCTCGACCAGTTCGGCACCAACTGCCTGCGCATGGGACGTCGCCTGGAAGAAGGCTTCGTAGTGACCGACGAGCCGGGCATTTATTTCATCCCGGCCCTCATCGACGACTGGAAAGCAAGCGGCCACTGCAAGGAATTCATCAATTTCGACATGCTCGAGACCTACAAGGACTTCGGAGGCATCCGCATTGAAGACGACGTGCTCATCACCAAGGACGGCTGCCGCTTCATAGGCAAGGACCGCATACCCTACCACCCAAAAGATGTGGAGGCATTTATGGAAAAGAACATATTATAAACAATAAACAAAGACAAGCAATGAAAAAGACTTTAGTCATCGCTCTTCTCGCCCTCGTGAGCGTGGGCGCCAACGCAGAGCAGAAGAAGGACTCTGTGAAGAGCAACAAGCCCGTATTCACAGTAGTCAAGGAAAACAAGATTACCAGCATCAAAGACCAGAACCGCAGCGGCACGTGCTGGGACTATTCCACCCTCTCCTTCTTCGAGGCAGAAATCCTGAAGAAGACAGGCAAAACCTACGACCTCTGCGAGTCGTTCGTGGCCAACAAGACATACATGGACCGCGCCATACAGGTGGTACGGTTCCATGGCGACTGCCAATTCTCACAGGGCGGTTCTGCCTACGACCCTCTCTATGTCATCCAGCACTACGGCATCTGTCCTGAAGACGCCATGCCTTTCCCAGGCTCTCTCTATGGTGACTCCCTGAATAACTTCAACGAGCTCTTCTCGCTCCTCGAGCCCTACGTGGCTGCCGTGGCCAAGAGCTCAGCCAAGAAGATATCCCCACAGTGGAAAGTAGGCTTCCAGGGCATCCTCGACGCTTATCTGGGCAAGTGCCCCGAGAAGTTCACTTACCAAGGCAAGAGCTACACTCCACAGACTTTCGCCGCCAGCCTGGGATTGGACTGGAACGACTATGTGAGCATCACCTCCTACACACACCATCCCTTCTGGACTTCGTTTGCTGTTGAAGTGCAGGATAACTGGCGCTTCCCGCTCTCATGGAACGTACCTATGGAAGACATGATGCGTATCATAGACAATGCCGTGATGAACGGCTACACCATCGCATGGGGCGGCGACGTGAGCGAAGAGGGATTCACACGCCAGGGCCTCGCCTACATGATCGACACCAAGAAGACAGAAAGTCTTGCCGGTAGCGACATGGCACGTTGGCTCAAGATGACTTCTACCAAGAAGGCCAGCATTCTCGACTCCTTGGGCTGCAAGGTGCCCGAAGTAGTACCCACACAGGAAATGCGCCAGAAGCGCTTCGACAACTGGGAACTCACCGATGATCACGGCATGCTCATCTTCGGCATTGCCAAGGACCAGAATGGCAAAGAATACTACATGGTGAAGAACTCATGGGGCGAGACAGGTGCCTATAAGGGTATCTGGTATATGACCAAGAACTTCATCGCTGCCAACACCATGGACTTCATGGTCAACAAGAACGCCATTCCTAAGGACATCCGCAAGAAGCTCGGCATCTAATATCCCCGACGCTATCTTGCACCTATAGCACACAAACAAGCGCTCCGCTTACTCTGCACAAAGAGTTAAGCGGAGCGCTTTTCGTTTTATTTGCCTTAAGAGTTCATCCCGGATGAGAGTTCCTACTGCTACCGCCCCCTCCCTTCACAGCCATGCAGCAAGATAGAGCAAGAACAACACGCTGCCTTCACCTAAAAAACAAAGGCGGCTCGCCTGGGTCAATGAGTGACCGGCGAACCGCCTTAATATGATAACTTTGTTCCGAAAGAATTGGGGAACAGAAGGATTACTCCTCCTCGCCACCTATTTCGGGCTTCATGTTGGTGTAAACATTCTGCACGTCGTCGAACTCTTCAAGCTTCTCTATCATCTTGTCAAGAGTCTCGCGCTGCTCGGGAGTCACGTCCTTAAGGTCGTTAGGAATGTAGGTAAACTCTGCACCTGTCACCTCAAAGCCCTCAGCCTCAAGGTGCTTCTGAATCTCGCCGAAGCTTGTAGGTGCACCATAGATAGTGATTTCACCTGTTTCCTCGTCCTCGTCAAACTCGTCTTCCACACCATAGTCAATGAGATCGAGAATCATCTCGTCCATATCAAGTCCATCTTTCTTCTTGAAAGTGAACACTGCCTTATGGTCGAAGAGGAACGAAAGCGAACCAGTAGTGCCGAGATTTCCGTTGAATTTGTTGAACACCGAACGCACGTCAGCCACAGTACGTGTAGTGTTGTCGGTCAGTGTGTCAACAAACACTGCCACTCCGTGAGGTCCATATCCTTCATAGGTTACCTCTTTATAGTCACTCTGGTCCTTGCCCATTGCGTTTTTGATGGCACGTGCAATGTTATCCTTCGGCATGTTCTCGCGCTTACAGTTGGCGATAATGGCACGCAGCGTAGGGTTGTTCTCGGGTTCCGGACCGCCGGCCTTAACGGCTATGGCAATCTGCTTGCCCAACTTGGTGAAAGTCTTGGCCATGTGGCCCCATCTCTTAAGCTTCGTAGCTTTACGATATTCAAATGCTCTTCCCATTGGAAAAAATCTGTTATGTTTGTTTTGTTTTACTTGTTTCTTGTTATCTAAGTTCTGCGTTGAGCTTGGTAGTGAGGTTGTGAATGAGTTTCTTCATGATGGCCTCAATCTGCTTGTCGTTGAGTGTTTTCTGCTCATCCTGGAGGATGAAGTTCACGGCATAGCTCTTCTTGCCTGCGGGCAGATTCTTTCCCTCATACACATCAAAGAGTTCCACCTTCTTGAGCAACTTCTTCTCTGTCTGGCGGGCAATCTCTTCAATCTGGGAAAACTCCACGTTCTTGTCGAGCAACAGGGCCAAGTCGCGGCTCACAGCAGGATACTTGCTGATTTCGTGGAAGTGTACATTGCTCTTCTGGATGGATTTCATCAGACCGGTCCAGTTGAGGTCAGCATAGTATACTTCGCTTGAAATGTCGAACTTGTGCTGGAGTTTCTTGCTCACAACACCCATATCCACGAGCACTTTGCCGCCGCGGTTGGTCAGCGTAAGGCCCTTGGAGAACGCATCATTGGTGCTCTTCTGAACCACAAGCACGCCCTGCGGCACGCCAATACGGGCGAGGATGTTGTCCACATACGCCTTCAGCTCATAGAACGAGCTGGCTTCGTCGGCATGTGCCCAACTGCCTTCCACACGCTTACCGGTCACCCAAATGCCCAGGTGACTGTCTTCAGTATAAGCTTTGATGGGGTCTTCATTGTTTTTCTTCTCGGGATGGAACTGGTAACAGTTGCCGAACTCGAAGAAGCGAAGGTTTCCGTTCTTGCGGTTGGCATTGCGAACAATGCTCTCCAGGCCGCCGAAAATCAGAGTCTGGCGCATCACGCTCAAATCTGCGCTCAGCGGATTCATCACCCGCACGCAGTTCTCCGGATGCCAGTGGTTGAGTTCCTCGTAGTAGGCACCCTTAGTGAGCGAGTTGTTCATGATTTCGCTAAAGCCACATCCCACGAGCTGTTCTCCGATGAGATTCTCCAGGCGGTGCTTCTTGTCTTCCTCTCCTTCAATGGTGAGACAGCTCTTGAGCTGCTGTGGAATCTCCACGTTGTTGTAGCCATAGATGCGGAGAATGTCCTCCACCACGTCACAGGGGCGCTGCACATCCACGCGATAAGCGGGTACAAGAAGTTTGAGCCCCTTTTCTGTCTCTTCCTCTATTTTCATCTCCAGCGAAGTGACAATACTCTTGATGGTGTCCTTGCCAATGTGCTTACCTATGAGCGTATCTACATATTGATAGTCAAGGTTCACCTCAAAGTCGCTCATCTTGTTTGGATACACGTCATTGATTTCCATCGATACCTTGCCGCCTGCAAGTTCCTTGCACAGGATGGCTGCCTGCTGGAGGGCATAGATGGTGCCGTTGGGGTCGATGCCACGTTCAAAGCGGAACGAGGCGTCGGTGCTCAGACCATGGCGGCGCGCACTCTTGCGAATCCATGTGGGATGGAAATAGGCACTTTCGAGCACCACATTCATAGTGTTCTCATAGGTGCCGCTACCCTTTCCGCCGAACACGCCGGCTATACACATGGGCTCTTCCTCGTTGCAGATGGCAAGGTCATGCTCGCCCAAAGTATGCTCTTCCCCGTCGAGGGTGACAAACTTCTTGCCCTCGTTCTGGTCTTTCACGATGATGTGATGACCTTTCACCATGTCTGCATCAAAGCAGTGCAAAGGCTGGCCGTATGCCATCATGATATAGTTGGTGATGTCCACGATGTTGTTGATAGGGCGCAAGCCAATGGTACGGAGTTTGTTCTGAAGCCATTCGGGCGACTCCTTCACCTCGCAGTCTGTGATGCTCACACAGGCATAGCGCTTGCAAGCCTCGGTGTTCTCGATGGTCACCTCGATAGGCAGGTCATGGTTGTCCACGGCAAATGCGCTGCAGTCAGGACGGTGCAGACTGGTCGTGTAGCCGTTCTGCACGAGCCACGCATAAAGATCGCGAGCCACACCATAGTGCGACAGAGCATCGGCGCGGTTGGCCGTAATGTCAATCTCGATGAGCCAGTCGCTCTCCAGGTGATAGTATTCTGCAGCAGGCATGCCCACCGGTGTGTCTTCCGGCAGCACGATGATGCCGGCATGGTCACATCCCACGCCTATTTCATCCTCGGCACAGATCATTCCACACGACTCCACACCGCGGAGCTTAGATTTCTTGATGACAAATTCCTTGTCGCCGTCATAGAGCACGCAGCCCAGGTCTGCCACGATAACCTTCTGTCCGGCAGCCACATTGGGCGCACCACAGACAATCTGCGAAGGAGTCTCGCGACCGAGGTCAACGGTTGTAACATGAAGATGGTCCGAATTGGGGTGCATCTCGCATGTAAGCACCTTGCCTACATAAAGTCCTTTGAGTCCACCCTTGATGCTTTGTACTTCTTCGAGTGCATCGACTTCGAGTCCGCATGAGGTCAGCGCATCGCACACTTGCTGCGCCGTAAGGTCGAAATCAACGTATTCTTTAAGCCACTTATAAGAAATATTCATTATATAATGATTTTTATTTTCGTCTAAATACGTGCAAAAGTAATAAAAATCCCCAACCCTTACAAAACTTTTCAGCAAAAAGTGAGTGGTAGGCTTGGGGCTCCTTAAAAACTTATAAATATAGAGTAGATATGGATAAGGTTTCACGCTTTTTTCGTAACTTTACACGCTTAATGGGCTTTCCACCCTGTCGGCCCTATACCAACGAGAAACAAAAACAACATAAATATAATGCACTTTAAATGGAAATATGACTCGCCTACGCTCGACGAACGGGCTGCATCGGAGGAGTTGTCGGAAAAGCTCAACATGAGTCCGATACTCACCAACATGCTCATACGCCGGGGCATCACGACCGAGTCGGCCGCCAAGAGGTTTTTCCGGCCACAGTTGGCCGACCTCATCAACCCCTTCCTCATGCGCGACATGGACCTGGCCGTGGACAGGCTCAACGATGCCATGGGACGCAAGGAGCGCATTCTGGTCTATGGCGACTACGATGTGGACGGGTGCACGGCCGTGGCACTGGTGTACAAGTTCCTCCAGCAGTTCTACTCCAACATTGACTACTACATTCCCGACCGCTATGACGAGGGCTACGGAGTGAGCAAAAAGGGCATTGACTATGCCCACCAGACAGGCGTGAAGCTCATCATCATCCTCGACTGCGGCATCAAGGCCTTCGAGGAAATAGCCTATGCCAAGAGCCTGGGCATAGACTTCATCATCTGCGACCACCACGTGCCCGACGAGACTATGCCGGAGGCCGTGGCCATTCTCAACCCCAAACGGCCCGACGACCCGTATCCATTCAAGCATCTTTGCGGCTGCGGCGTTGGCTTCAAGTTCATGCAGGCATTTGCCAAGAACAACAACATTCCCTTCACACACCTTATTCCCCTGCTCGACTTCTGTGCCGTAAGCATCGCAGCCGACATTGTGCCCGTGGTCGACGAGAACCGTATTCTGGCCTTCCACGGACTGAAACGGCTCAACCAGAACCCCAGTGTGGGACTGAAAGCCATCATTGACATCTGCGGACTGCAGGACCGGGACCTCTCTATGAGCGACATCATCTTCAAGATAGGGCCCCGCATCAATGCATCAGGTCGCATGGAGAACGGCAAGGAAAGCGTGGATCTGCTGGTGGAGAAGGATTTCGGCCAGGCACTTGTCATGGCACGCCACATCAACGAGTATAACGAACAGCGGAAGGACATAGACAAGCAGATGACCGAGGAGGCCAACCAAATTGTGTCGAAACTCGAGAACCAGCGCCACCAAAGCAGCATCGTGCTCTATGACGAAAACTGGAAAAAGGGCGTGATAGGCATTGTGGCAAGCCGACTGACGGAAATCTATTTCCGCCCCACCGTGGTCATCACGCGCGACGGCGACTTTGCCACGGGGTCTGCACGCTCGGTGGCAGGCTTCGACGTCTACTCTGCCATCAAGTCATGCCGCGACCTGCTCACCAATTTCGGCGGCCACACGTATGCCGCCGGACTGACGCTCAGATGGAATGACGTGCCCGAATTCCGCCAACGTTTCCAGCAGTATGTGGAACAGCACATCGCGCCCGAACAGACTGAAGCCATACTGAAAATAGACGCACAGATAGACTTCCGCGACATTACCAAGCGACTGCACACTGACCTGAAGCGTTTTGCGCCCTTCGGACCCGGCAATCCCAAACCGCTGTTCTGCACACTCGGCGTCTACGACTTCGGCACCTCCAAGGTGGTGGGACGCGAGCAGGAGCACATCAAGCTGGAGCTGGTAGACTCCAAGTCGAACAACGTGATGAACGGCATTGCCTTCGGACAGAGCGGTTCGGCACGCTACATCAAGTCAAAACGCAGTTTCGACATTGCCTACTCCATCGAGGACAACGTGTTCAAGCACGGCTCCATACAATTGCAGATAGAAGATATTCGACCCACGGAGAGATAAAAGAATGGAAGAGGAGAAGCATACTCACACACCAGAAGAAACCACAGACATGGCACTGAGGATATTGCACCGTTATTGGCAATATCCTCAGTTTCGTGGTGTGCAGCGGGAAATCATCGACTCTGTAATGAGTGGCCGCGACACACTGGGACTCATGCCAACAGGCGGAGGCAAGTCGCTCACCTTCCAGGTTCCCGCCCTCATGCTTCCCGGCGTGACCCTTGTTGTCACGCCCCTCATTGCCCTGATGAAAGACCAGGTGAGCCATCTGCGCCACCGCGGCATCCAGGCGTCGGCCATCTATTCCGGCATGTCGCACGCCGACATTCTGCAGGTGCTCGACAATGCGGTGCTGGGCGGCGTGAAGCTGCTCTACATTTCGCCTGAGCGCATCGGCACCGACCTGTTCCAGAAGAAGCTCCGCCACATGCAGGTGAGTCTCATCACCGTCGACGAGGCCCATTGCATCAGTCAGTGGGGCTACGATTTTCGCCCATCCTACCTCAAGATTTGCGACATCCGGAAGTTGCTGCCCAGTGTGCCTGTCCTGGCGCTCACCGCCACAGCCACCCCACTGGTGGTGGACGACATACAGCAGTTGCTCGAGTTTTCCAAGCGCAACGTGTTCCAGATGAGTTTCAAGCGCAGCAACCTGGCCTACGTGGTGCGGCAGACGCTGGACAAGAAGGCTGAACTCGTTCACATTCTGCGTTCGGTGCCGGGCTGCGCCGTGGTTTATGCGCGCAGCCGCAAGCAAACGCGCGACATCAGCATGGAACTCAACGCCTGTGGCATTACCGCCACCTTCTACCATGCAGGCCTGCGCCCATCCGTGAAAGACGAGCGACAGGCTCAGTGGCAGAACGACGAGGTGCGGGTGATGGTGGCCACCAATGCCTTCGGAATGGGCATTGACAAGGCCGACGTGCGGCTGGTGGTGCACGTGGACTGCCCTGACTGCATCGAGGCCTACTTTCAGGAGGCGGGTCGGGCCGGACGCGACGGCAAGCATGCCTATGCCATCCTGCTCTACAACGCCCACGACACAGCACTGCTGCGTCGCCGTGTGGCCGACACTTTCCCCGACAAGGAATTCATTCTCAAGGTCTACGACCAGCTGGCCTACTTCTTCCAGGTGGCAGAAGGCTCGGGCTATGGTGTTACCCACCAGTTTGACCTGGACCGTTTCTGCTATGCCTATCATCACTTTCCCATTCCCGTCAACTCGTCGCTCATTATCCTGCAGCGGTGCGGATACCTGCGCTACGAACCTTGTCCCGACACCGACGCGCGCATCCGTTTTCTGCTGAGCCGCGACCAGCTCTACCGGATAGACACCAACAACCCTGTGGACAATGCTGTCATCACCACTTTGCTGCGCTATTACACCGGTCTGTTCGTGGACTATTCATCCATTGAGCTGCCCTTCATTGCCCAACAGGCGGGACTGACTACCAACCAGGTCTACAATTCGCTGCGAGTGCTCACCCGACAGGGCATCGTAGACTTCATTCCCCAATCCAACACGCCCTACATCACCTACACACAACGGCGCGAGTTGAGCGAGCGAATGACCATTCCCACCGAGATCTACGACAAGCGCAAGAAACTATATGCCGAGAAGATTGAGGAGATGATCAAGTATGCCACCACACAGGAATGCCGCAGCAGGCAACTGCTGGCCTACTTTGGCGAAACCGACGCGGAAGACTGCGGGCAATGCGACGTGTGTCTGGCGAAAAAGAAAGAACACACTTCTGCCGGTTCGCAAGCCGTGGACGCCATCATGCTACTGTTGGCCGACGGCCTGGAGCACGACCTCAGTCAGTGCCAGCAACTCCATTATCCTTTCCCCGTCATTGCCGAAGCGCTCAGTTTGCTGGTGAGTGAGGGAAAGGTGACGATAGACGGAGAACGGGTGACACGCTCTTAGCCTGCCAGCCTTTTTCCGGTTGCCTCAACGTTCCTTCCACAACACCTTATTAATATAAAACCGCCGGGAACCATCACCACGTTGTCGGCTAAAGCCTCAGTTTTCCGCGGTCTGTGATGGTGATGGTCCTGCCGTCCACCCTTATGGCTCCGCTTTCCTCCAACTCGGCAAGACAGCGCAGAAGCGAAAACTTCTGTATGCCGAACGAGTCGGCAATGGCTTGTCGCGACTTGTCGAGGGTCACCCTGGAACTGCCTTGCGCGTGCGAAAGCGAAAGCAGCGAGTAGACCACCTTCTCGCGAACGGAGAAGAGCGAGAGGAAACGCATCTTCGACGCCAGGAAAGCACTCATGTCTGAAAGCGCATGAATCAGGTTCCAGCGTATGCGCTGGTCGTGGTCAACAAGCGTTTCAACGTCGGATTTCGAGAGCCGGAGCAGCGTCACGTCGGTCTCAGTCTCCACGCTCACAGGCATGCGGTCGTCCTGGGCGAAGACAAACCCCAGGGCGAGCACATAGCCCACGCCGAGCCTTGCCACCTCGACAAGCTTTCCGGAGAGTCCCACCATGCGCGCCACAAGCGTGCCTTTCACCACAATGTCTACGTGCCGGCAGGCAAAATTGGCCAGCATATAGATGTCTTTTCTTCCTATATTCACAGTCTTACAACCCATCCCCTCCAACGACCATTCTATCTCCCGGATAGTCATTCCCGTGAAAAGGCTGCACTGTGAAAGAGCGTTCAACAGGCGTGTTTCCATAAATATAATTGTCTGAAAGTCAATAGATATGTTGCAAATATAGCGAATAATCTCTGTTGCAAGACGTGTTTAACGTTTTTTATGTGGCCGTCGGCCACATTTGTTACCCTTATCCACATTCTGAAGCATTACCTTTGCTCCCGATGAACCATTCAATCTCAAGCACGTATAACTGTAAGACAATTGCTCGTAAAGATGTATTCAGAACAACAACTACCAGAAACACACACGCTCTTGCTCAAAAGAACAGGAGCCAGGCATGCGCGCCTGGCTCCTTTCTTCTTTACTTACATACCCTTGTTGTCGAATCAACCGTTACAGTGCTTTCGCCTCAACGGGGCTGTTGGTGGTCACGAAGTCAATCCCTGCATCAAAAAAGCGCTTGATTTCCTTCGGCTTGTTGACCGTCCACACGTTGGTGACCAGTCCCAACCGTTTGGCTTCTCCTATCCATTCGGGATGCTTGTCGAACACTGTGTAGCGATAGTCAATGCCCGTGTATCCCGCCTTTTTGGCTTCGGCAGGCGTGAGGTCGCCCTCCAAATAAGAAATCTTGGTTCCGGGCACACGCTTGACAAGCTCGTCGCACACGTGCTTGCTGAACGAGATATACTCCACTTGCGGCTCCACGCCCCACTTCTTCACCATCTTCAACACCGCTTCCACGCAGCGATCTTCAGCCGCGGCAGTCTTGTGCTTCTTGATTTCGAGAATGAGCCGGGTGCCCTTGAGTTTCCTTCCGGCCTTGAGATAGGCCGAGAGCGTGGGCAGCGTTTCGCCGTTGGCGAGGCGCATCTTGCGTATGTCGGCATACTGCGCGTCCTCAATGCAGATGCCGTTAATGTCGTCATCGTGGTGCACCACCAGCACCCCGTCACGCGTGATGTGCACGTCGAACTCCGAACCATAGACTCCAATCTCATGTGCCTTTCGCAGTGATGCCAGCGAGTTTTGCGCCGAACCCTCGGTCTGCCAGTAGCCCCGATGGGCTATCACCTGGCCAGCCCGGTTTTGTGCCACGGCCTGCCCTGCCATGAGCAGCAAGCCGCAAGCCATCATCAATAATTTCTTCATGTTGCTATCCTTTTGTTTCTGTTGCGGTGCAAAATTACAACTAAAATGTGACAAACGTGTTTCCTGAAGATGAAAAACGCGTTTCCGCTCCACCACACACGCACCTCACCCACCATAACGGAGTGCCCAAACTTCGCCCCACAATTTGGGCACTCGATGCCCAGGCCGTGGGCAATGAGTGCCCACGGCCTGGGACAAGACGCAAACCTGCCATTAGCAGAGTGCTACACGGCCGTTAGCGACCTTCGGGAAGCCCGTCGGCTATCAGCGCCTAATTCCCCGGCTGTCCATCCCCATTAATGATGATTTTGACCAAGAAGGCAGACAATTATTTGCGGGAGTGAAGTCAATGGCGTACCTTTGCAGACCGGAAGAACACTTCTGGGTAACATTATTCACTAAACACATTTTTTTCATTTATGGTTTTACACGACCTGCAAAACGATTTCAAAGGCTCCAACTGGAAGCACGAGATTGACGTCAGAGACTTTATTCAGGCTAATTATGAACCCTACAACGGCGATGAGAGTTTCCTCGCCCAGCCTACCGCCAAGACCACGAAACTGTGGAATATCCTCTCCGACTTGTTTGAAGTGGAGCGGGAGAAAGGCGTTTACGATGCCGAAACCAAGTTGCCGCAGAGCATCGACACCTACGGCGCAGGCTACATAGACAAAGACAGCGAGGTCATCGTTGGTCTGCAGACCGACAAGCCCCTCAAGCGCGGCATCTTCCCCAAGGGCGGCATACGCATGGTGGAGAAGGCGCTCAACTCATACGGCTATGAGCTGGACCCTATGACCAAGACTATCTTCACCAAATACCGCAAGACACACAACGAGGGCGTCTTCTCGGCCTACAACGACGACATCAAGGCTGCCCGCCATGCCCACATCATCACCGGTCTGCCCGACGCCTACGGACGCGGACGCATCATCGGCGACTACCGGCGCATAGCCCTCTACGGAACCGCTAACCTCATCGAGGAGAAGAAGCGCTACTTCAAGCGCATCGACATACAGGAGTTTACCGAGGAAATAGTGCGCCACCGCGAGGAAATCTCCGAGCAGATCCAGGCTCTGAAGCAGTTTGAGCGCATGTGTGCCGCCTATGGGTTCGACGTGACCCGTCCGGCCACCAATGCCCGCGAGGCCGTGCAGTGGACCTACTTCGGTTACCTGGGCGCCGTGAAAGACCAGGACGGTGCCGCCATGTCGCTCGGCCGCGTGTGCGCCTTCCTCGACATCTACATTCAGCGCGACCTCAAGAAAGGACTCATCACCGAAGAGGAGGCGCAGGAACTCATCGACCAGATGATCATGAAACTGCGCATCGTCCGCTTCCTCCGCACGCCCGAATACAACGACCTTTTCTCGGGCGACCCCATTTGGGCCACAGCCTCTATCGGCGGCATGGGCATCGACGGACGCTCCATGGTCACCAAGACCGACTACCGTTTCCTCCACACCTTATATAATATGGGACCATCGCCCGAACCTAACCTCACCATCCTCTGGAGCGAGCGGCTGCCCGAACCGTGGAAGAAGTTCTGCGCCAAGGTGAGCATAGACACCAGTGCCATACAGTACGAGAACGACGACCTGATGCGCGCCGAACTGGGTGACGACTACGGCATCGCCTGCTGCGTGTCGCCCATGAAGATTGGCAAGCAGATGCAGTTCTTCGGTGCACGCGCCAATCTCGCCAAGTGCATGCTCTACGCCATCAATGGCGGACGCGACGAAATGAGCGGGCAGCAGATAGCACCGCGCTTTGCTCCCATCTCGGGCGACTGGCTCACCTACGAGGAGTTCATGCCTAAGTTTGAGCAAATGATGCGCTGGCTTGCCAAGACCTATGTCAACGCGCTGAAAATCATACACTATATGCACGACAAGTACGACTATGAGGCATTCGAGATGTCGCTCCACGACGGCGACGTGGAGCGCACCCGCGCCACGGGCATTGCCGGCCTGTCCATCGTCACCGACTCCATAGCCGCCATGAAGCACTGCAGGGTGCGCATCATACGCGACGAGAGCGGACTGGCCGTGGACTACAAGATTGAGGAAGGCGAGTACACTCCGTTCGGCAACAACAACGACGAGACAGACGCCATCGCCGTAGACCTGACGGAGAAGTTCATGGAGTATCTGCGCCAGCACCGCACCTATCGTGACGCTACCCCAACGCAGAGTCTGCTCACCATCACCTCCAACGTGGTCTACGGACGCAACACGGGTGCCACACCCGACGGCCGCAAGAAGGGCGTGCCGTTCGCTCCTGGAGCCAACCCAATGAACTCTCGCGACGTGAAGGGTGCCGTGGCTGCCCTGTCGTCGGTGGCAAAACTGCCTTTCCAGCACTCGCGAGACGGCATCTCCTACACCTTCGCCATTGCCCCCTCTGCGCTCGGCAAGGAGAAGGACATGCAAGCACAGAACCTCGTCGGTCTGCTCGACGGCTACTTCACGCCCAACGGCGGACAGCACATCAACGTGAACGTGTTTGACCGTCAGCTGCTGCTCGATGCCATGGAGCATCCCGAGAAATATCCGCAGCTCACCATCCGCGTGAGCGGCTATGCAGTGAACTTCGTGAAGCTCACCCGCGAACAGCAGCTCGACGTGCTCTCGCGCACCATCAACCAGGGCATGTAGCCCGTCACTCCTCATCCCGTATCACTGAAAGAGGGCGTGCCGCACACGCCCTCTTTCCTTATCAAGCAAGCCATCATGAAAGGAAGAATTCACTCCGTGGAATCGTTCGGCACCGTGGACGGACCGGGCATACGCTTCGTGGCGTTCATGCAGGGATGCCCCCTGCGCTGCCAATTCTGCCACAACCCCGACACGTGGAACCCTAAAGCCGACTGCCAATATGAAATGACGCCCGAGGAACTGATTGCCGAGGTGCTGCGCTACCGCAGTTTCATCAAGAGCGGAGGTGTGACAGTGTCGGGTGGAGAACCGCTGATGCAGGCTGAATTCGTGGCAGAATTCTTCCGTCTGTGCCAAGAGGAGAGGCTGCACACGGCTCTCGACACCAGCGGAGCCTACTGCTCCAGTCAAGCCTTCAAGGTGCTCAGCCACACCTCGCTTGTACTGCTCGACATCAAGACCATGGACCCGGAACTCTATCCCCGGCTTACAGGACTGCCCCAGGCCAACAACCTGCACTTCCTCGACGAACTGCAGCAGCGCGGCATCGACACGTGGGTGCGCCACGTGGTGGTGCCCGGACTCACCGACAATGACCGTTGGCTCCGCACGCTGGGTGAACACGTGGCAAGGTACAGCGTAGTGAAAAAGATAGAAATACTCCCCTACCACACGCTCGGCACCTTCAAATACGAGCAACTGGGCATCCGCTATCCGCTCGACGGCGTGCCGCCACTCAGCGCGGAGCGTGCCAAGGAAATCAGACAAATGCTGTCGGAATACAAGCCGTGCCTGTAAACGGCCGCACACGAAAAAAGGCTTGAAGCCTTGCCTCAATGGGCAAACTTCAAGCCTTTCGTTTTCTTCTCCTCCGGAACAAGAGCGGTCAGATGCCCGTGTTCCATGCATCGCCCGTGTCAATGGTATTGTCCAATACGCCGTCTTCCTCATTGGGATCTTCCTCGTTGTCCACAATTCCGGTATGTTCGCCGGATCCTGCCAATATGGAAGAAGATTCCATCTGCATCACCTCAATGGAAGGTGTCTGATAATATTCTTTCTTCATTGTTCTGTCCTGTTATTATTTCACCACATATTTTTTACCGTTTCTCACATACACGCCACTGCCCAGTCCGTTCAGGCTGGTGCCCACGCACACGCCTTGAAGGTTATAGACGGGCGACGGCTCGGCCTTCTCATGTACGTCTGCTGCCTCTATGCCAGTGGTCTCACCGTCAAGCATGAGATGCAAGGCCGAGCTGTTGGTGCCGACAGGCATCACGAAGTAGGCACGCAAACCTTTCAGAATGTTGTGTTTGTTTTGATTGTCCTGTGGCTTAACGAAATGATTGGTTGCCGTTAGGAAAAGGTGCGAACCGTCTGTGTTGAGTGTGGCTGGCACATAAGTGCCCACCATCCGGTAGCTGCCGTGTTCCACCGACTGCGCTTCCCGGTCAAGCAGAGTGACATTGGCAATGACGGGGCTGACCACATCGCTCGCGGGATTGACCAGATAGGGTTTGCCGGCCTCCATTCTGGAAGTGGCTGTGAATTGGAGTGTCGTGCCGTCGGCAGCCACTCCCGTGAACTCACGCACCTTGCAGCCTGCGCCGAACGACGCTTCCAGCCGTGCAGCAGAAACATTGAAAGGCACGCACAACGTGTTCCAGCAACCGGCCTTGAACGTGCGCGTCAGGGTGACATTCGCATCGCCCTGATAATCGAACTGGCTTTGAGAGCCCTCGTCGCTAATGGTTACGGCATAGGGATCGGCATGGTCAAGTTTCCACAGACTGCCGGCATCCCGGTTGCCGTCGTGCGTATAGAACCCGATGGTGTGCTCCTGGTTCAAGGCAGAACCCGTGTAATAATTCAAGAACACTTCAGCCACTTCATCCTTATTGTCGAAGGGCTGTATCTGATAACCTTCCACCCCATTCTTCGTACAGGGTGTTATGTAGAAATAATTGGCTTTTTCATCACTCAGTTTCACAAAGTCCTTCTCGCCGTACATGGCTGCCCCGGCAGTGTTATACGAATCCCGTTTGTCATACGTAAGCCATTTGCCATTGGAATAGTCGTAGATGTAGTAGGCATTGTCCACACCCTCAACCTTGTAGAACACGAAATGTCCGTGACTCGACGTGGAAGGTTGCATGTCGGTGCCCACACCTCCACCATAGCCGTTGTGCATGGTGAAGACATTGTCAAGACGGCTTTCAGCGGCAGTTTCCGGCTCACTCGTTGCCACCTCTATCGGCTTGCTTGAAGGAGGAGTGGCCGGGACCCAAAGCGAACCGGCATCCTTACTGCCATCATGCCACCAGATGCCAATTGTTTTGTCCTTGTTCTTGTCATACCCTTGATAATAGTTCAAATACCAAGATGCGCCAGTTCCGGCTTTATTCACGAGCTGAATGTTATAGCCTGAGATTGAGCTATATTTCGTTGACGTGACAATAAAATACGACTGCACGTCCTTGTCATCGCTCAATTTGACATACGCTTGCTGTCCGTTTCCTTTCACTTGCGCTCCATAACTGTCTTTCACTTCATAGGTAAGCCATTGGCGCGTGCTGCAGTCGTATATATAGAAAGCGTTGTCCTTGCCTTCCACCTGGTAGAAAGCAAAGGTTCCCCAGTCTTTTTTATTGTTGGACGGCGTGAGATCCGCCTTCCAGTATTCTGCCGGTGTATGGGCATTGTGGAGCACATAAATGTGTTCCGGTCCGTTACCCTCCGCACCGGGAGCAGTAGTAGAAGCCTCAAAATCAGTGTCAGCCTGAACTCCCAGCGCTGGCAAAAGTGCGGTGATGAATACAATCAATAGCGTCCTGAAAACATTGTCGATCCACTTTAATACACTTTTAGATGAAACGCGTAACATAGTGATAATGATTTTAAATTGTTTTAAATGTGCATTACTGATAATAGTTATCCTTTTTTCGGAGCGCAAAATTATAATTTACAGATGAACCAACCATCAAAATTCACATATTTAACACTACTTTTCCAAACAAAGAAAAAGTCAATAGCAGCAACGACAATACACCTCCGGAAATAAGAAGCCCGCCTTGTTACGAAACTCAGGGCCATGGCATATTGATGTATACGCATACTGCCGCTTTTCATTACTATTGTTTACATGGAAAGAAAAAAGACGCGCTTTTCGTGCACACTCTCGTCAAAAAGCATTATCTTTGCTGAACCGATAAACCAAGAACTAAAACAAAACTATTCAAAAGCATTATGCACAAGAAAACGAAGAAGTGGCACGCCGTCTGTGCGACGTTGTGCCTGTCGCTTGCTCCTGCGGCAAGTAACGCTCAAGTCTACGATTTCGAGGATTGCGAAATCGGACAGAAGTTCACCATGTGGAACGTAGATGCCGGCAATGTGGCCGACGCCAGTGTGGCAGAAGCCGTGGTGGCAGCAGACCCCACGAACCCCAGCAACAAGGTGCTCCACGTCACCGTGAAGCAATGGGGCACACTCTTCACCATCACACTGCCCAAGGAACTGGCGGGACACCTGCTGACGGACAACAAGAACAGCCTGACCTTTGACCTCTACCGGCCGTCAACCGACAAAGACGACTACAAGCAGTTCTGGACTTACCTGGGCAAGGACAAACTCTACCAGGACGACAGCTATCCCTACCAGGGCGACCATGACCAGTGGGTGCACAAGTCGTACACGCTCGGCAAAGTGACAACTGCTGCCGACGACGAGGTGAACCTGCACCTGGGCATACATCACAACAACACGGAATACTACATTGACAATATCAAACTCAAGGGCAAGTATGACGACTACTTCATTGCAAGCGACGACAACAAGCTCATTGACATCTGCGAGAAGAACACATCCAGCTCCTATACTTCATGGGACAAACCCATATTGGTGAACGCCGGACAGAGCGTAGACATACGCACCGCACGCTACAGTTGGCTCAATAGCAAGATGGAGGGCGCCGGCACCATCAACCTCTATGCCGGAGGCGAGCGCGCCTACCTGGGCAACAAGACCGCCAAGAACTACCATCCCGACTGGACACTCTTCAAGGGCACGCTCAACATCTATCCTTATAAAGAGGTGGAAAAGAGTGCCGCCTTCTACGGACTGGTGTGGCAGTCGGGCAAGACCTTTGCTCCCGACAACGCCGCACAGAACGCTGCCGACGGCAACATCAATCCATGTTTCGCACAGACCCACGTGGTGCTCCACGACGGGGCTACCATGGCTTGCGAGAGCGGCAAGCGCGGACTGCGCATAGCCCGGCTCGACACGGAGGAGGGAAGCACGCTCTACGGATACCTCAAGGACAAGGCGAACAACGACGGCTACTACATGGTGGGCAACGACGACACGGACGCTACGCTCGCCGGACGCATCATTCCCTTCGGCGGCAGCAACCTCAACGTGAAAGTGGGACTCATCAAGGAAGGAAAGGGCACCTACCGCATCACCGGCAACGAGAACCTCATCACCGGCGGTGTGCGCATCATCGGCGGTGCGGTGATGGTGAACAACGATGCCGTGAAAGCAGAAGACGACAAGCTCTCGGGCGGCATCGGCCAGCAGAGCAGTGGCTCGACACCGGGCGTCTACGTGATGAGCAAGGGCGAACTGGGCGGCATCGGCAGCATTGGTGCCACCGTTGACCTCTACGGCACACTCTCTCCAGGCGACGGAGGCATCGGCACACTCACCCTGAAGAATTTCGCCACAACCGCAAAGCCCAACCTGGTGCTCCACCCAAAGTCGAAAGTGCGCATGGAAGTGACCGACGCTGACCACTACGACAAGCTCGTGGTGGACGGAGGACTCATGCTCAACAACAAGATGGAAGACTTCACCGAATCGGAAGAGAAGCCACGACTCTATGTGGAACTGACCAGCAACCCGACGCTCGCCGTGGGCGACGAACTGACACTGCTCACCTACAGTTCAAAGACAGAGGGCCTGGACTTCGAGATGCGCTATCCGAAACAATACACCTGGGAAACCGTGGAGAAACAACTGCCCGACGGCAAATATGCGCTCGTGGCACGTGTAACCTCGCTGGAATACGGCGGACAAGGTGAATGGACCGAAGACGCTGACGACGACAGCAAGCAAGACGACACCATTCTCGACGTGGACAAGGAGAAGCAAGACGCAACGCCTCTACGTACCTATGCGGAGAAGACAGGCAAATACGTGGGCACCTGCATCTCGCTCTACGACGGCAAGATCAACATAGACGACGAGAACGACGCCAAGACCAAGGCGCTCATAGACCAGTTCAACATGGTGGTGTGCGAGAACGAGATGAAGTTCGACGCCACAGAGCCCAGCCAGGGCGAGTTCAACTACTACAACGGCGACCGAACCGTGGCCTTCGCCCAAAAGCACAACATGCGTGTGCGCGGCCATGCACTCGTATGGCACTCGCAGGTGCCGGCATGGCTGAGCAAGGACGGCAAGAAGAACGACAAGAACTTCACCCAGCAGGAGCTGCTCGACATCATGAAGAACCACATTGACAACGTGGTGCCCCACTGGAAGGGCAAGGTGGCCGAATGGGACGTGTGCAACGAGGTGCTCGACGACGACCAGTCGATCGTGCGCACAGACCCCAACGGCTTCAAGCTGCGCGCCCAGTCGGTGTGGAACTACGCCGGCGAGGACTACATTGAAAAGGCATTCCGCTGGGCACACGAGGCCGACCCCGACGCACAACTTATCCTCAACGATTATGGCGTGGAGTTCCAGGGACAGGCCAAGGCCGAGGCCTTCTACAACCTGGCCAAACATCTGAAAGAAAAGGGGGTGCCCATCAACGGCGTGGGACTGCAGTGCCACCTCGACGTGGGCAAGGTGAACGCAACGAAACTCAAAGCCACCATTGACCGCTTCAATGCCATCGGACTGCGCTGCGTCATTACGGAACTCGACCTCGGCATGGACGACAGTGAGGCCAACCGACTGCAGCAGGCCAAGGACTTCTACAACATAGTCAAGACTGCCATGCAGGCTGACAACTGCAACGAGGTGATGATATGGGGATTGACAGATGCCATGACCTGGCGCAACAACCGCAACCCGCTGCTCTACGACAGCAACCTGAACCCGAAGTCGGCCTACTATGGCGTGCATGCCGGACTGCGCGAGGCATCTGCCACTACGGGCGTCGAGGACCTGCCCTACGGAAAACCGTCGGCCACACAAGTGGTGGGCGAACTCTACTACAACCTGCAGGGACAGCGCATTGCCTCCCCCCTCACCGACGGCATCTACATCGTGAGCCGCAAGATGAGCGACGGGAGTGTGCTGAATGTAAAGGTGAAGAAATAAAGAGACCGGCAACTGACCGGCATAATAGACGTTCAATCCCCTGTACGAATCGCTTCGTGCAGGGGATTTTTGCATCTTTCATGAGATTTATGATGAGAGAATTATGTCATGCCACGTCTACCCGTTCCAGGCCTTCACCACCTCGTCGATGGTAATGCCGAGCAGGTGCATCTGACGGAAAACGTCGGGCAGGGTGCGTGAGAGGAACTGGCGCCGGCGGCCGGCCAGAATACGTTCACGGGCACCGGCAGTGACAAAATAGCCCAAGCCACGGCGAGTGTAGATGATTCCGTCGCGCGAGAGCTGGTCGTAGGCCTTCACCGTCGTGTTGCTGTTCACCTCAAAAATCACAGCACTCTCGCGCACACTCGGTATGCGCGAGTCGTCGGCATAGGTGCCCGAGAGAATTTCGTCGCAAATCCGGTCTGCCATCTGCAGATAGATGGCCTTGTCGCTGCTGAAAGTCATAGGTTTGTCCATTTGTTGTTCTTCAACTGGATGCGGCAAAACAGTCTGTAGGCAAGCCAATAGAAAAGCGCCGTGATGGCCAGCTGGATGATGTTGAACAAGGCAAACGCCACGCAGGCGAACTGCTCGGGATAGCTCTCGGAAAAACACCGCAGCCACGAAGGAAAGGAAAAGAAATCGAAACTGGCATAGGGCAACATCACTGCCAGACTCCAGCCCAACACATTGAAAAGCACGAAACTCACCCCCGTAGTCAATATCCACTGGTTGCGACGGAAGAAGGTTCCACCCAACACGTAGAACGAATGTGTCACGAAAAACATCAGCAGCGTGGTCAAGCCGCACTCCCAGCCATAGCCGGTGAAGAGGCTTGCAGCCGTGTTCTTCAGAGACAAAAGTGCCAGCCATGTCATCGACACCCATCCGCCGCCACTGACCAGACGGAACAACATCTGGCACACATCGGCCGCCACCAATGCAGCAAACAGGCTCGCCAGACTTGAAACCAGGACAAACACGCAACGCGACACGAACTTCTCAAGATTGGAAACCGGAAGCATGAGCACGTTGATGCGGCCCTGGTTGGTGCGCATGTCGTTGGTGATGAACGAGCCGGAGAACATCAGCACAAAACCGCAGACAGTGAACAGCACGCCCAATGCTGTAGCATTGTAAATCATCTGGCTGTTCTGGTCGGCTGCATGCGCCGTGCCTATCCACAAAAAGAGGAAGAAGAAAAAGACGGCAAAGCCTGCCGTGAGTTTCAGAACATCGTGCAAGCGGGTCATCGCCAGCCATGACATGGCGTGGCACAGACGCCTTCTATCTAAATTATTCATCGTCATACTGTATTTTTCTGATTGATAATCTATTGCTTAATCAGGTTGCGGGTCACGGCATTGAAGAACAGCTCCAGATTAAGCTGCGTTTCCTCGCTGCCTTCACACCGCGGAGCTATCACGGCATTGCCCTGGAGCGTCGGCTCGGCATAGACCACATCGGGCGTCATCCCGGAAGGCTGGCGGAACTCGAAACTGTATTTCTCCGTAATGGCCGCCGTGGAACCGTCAAACTTGAGATGCCCCTCGTCGAGAATAAGAACGTGGTCGAGCAGCGCCTCCACATCGTGCACCTGGTGGGTGGAGATGATGATGCTGCGGTCCTCGCACATGCTGTTGGCCACGGCCTTGCGGAAAAGGCTCTTCGAGGGAATGTCGAGACCGTTGGTAGGCTCGTCCATGAGGAGCAGACGGGTGTTGGCTGCCAGGGCGAAACTCATGTAAACCTTCTTCTTCTGTCCCATCGAGAGCGACTTCAGGTCGACCACCTCGGACATCTCGAAATCACGCAGGCACCCACGGAGCATCTCTTCCGAAAAACGCGGGTAGAACTGGCGGTTCAACTCGATGAACTGCTTCATCGTCATGCGCGGCAGGTCGTATTCCTCGGGCACAATGAATATCTCCTGCAGCGCCTCTGCCCGGCGTTCCTTCATGTCCATGCCCAAAAACTTCACCTCGCCCCGGGGTGCACGGAGCAAGCCGCTCAACAGATAGAGCAGTGTGCTCTTGCCTTCACCGTTCTTGCCGAGCAGACCATAGATGCTGTCCGACTCGAGTGAAAGGTTCAGCCCGTCGAACACCCGATGACGGCTGCCGGGATAGCTGAAATGCAAATCGTTGATTCTTATCATATTGTCTTTTCCTTTTAGTGTACCACTTTAATAGAACACTGCAAAAGTAGATTATTTAACCGGAATGTGCAAACTTTTCGGCAAAAAACTGACGGGAAAAGCGAAATAGTCGGCACTCCATCACCGGAAAAGCAGAATAATGATTAACTTTGTAGAGCAAAAAGAACACAAACAAGACATAAGTATGAAAACAAGAATCACCGAACTTTTCGGAATCAAATATCCTGTCATCCAAGGAGGAATGGCATGGTGCAGCGGCTGGCGGCTGGCGGCGGCGGTGAGCAACGCGGGCGGACTCGGACTGCTTAGTGCCGGATCGATGCACCCCGACACGCTCCGCGAACACATCGCCAAAATGCACGCAGCCACCGACAAGCCATGGGGCGTGAACGTGCCGCTGATGTATCCGGAGATGGAACAGCTCATCGACCTCATCGTGACGGAAGGCGTAAGGATTGTGTTCACCTCGGCCGGCAGTCCGAAGAAGTACACCCAGCTCTTCCACAGCCACGGCATCAAGGTGGCTCACGTGGTGTCGAGTTCCAAGTTTGCGCGCAAATGCGAGGAAGCAGGCGTAGACGCCGTGGTGGCTGAAGGCTTTGAGGCTGGCGGCCACAACGGACGCGAGGAGACCACCACGATGACACTCATACCGCAAGTGCGCCAAGCCACCACCCTGCCCCTCATCGCAGCCGGAGGCATAGCCTCGGGTGAAGCCATGCTGGCAGCCGAGGTGCTCGGAGCCGAAGGCGTGCAGGTGGGCACGGCATTTGCCCTTACCCGGGAAAGCAGCGCCTCGGAAGCGTTCAAGCAACGGTGCATCCAACTGGAAGAGGGCGACACCATGCTCTGCCTGAAGATGCTCGCTCCCACACGTATGGTGAAGAACGCCCTCTACTGCCGACTGCTCCAGGCAGAAAGCGAAGGGGCAGCGCGCGAAGACCTGCGCCGCATCGTAGGGACGGCTGCAGCCAAACGCGGCATCTTTGAGGGCGACCTGGAAAACGGTGAACTGGAAATAGGACAGATAGCTTCTGCCATCAAGCAGATTAAACCCGCGGCTCAGGTGATGGACGAAATCATTGACGGCTATCACAAGGCGCTCGGACGGATGGCAGCCAAATGAAAAAGCGACAGGCGGACTCCGCAATATCGGGAATCCGCCTGTCTCACTATAAAATCTTAAATCATGCTTTCTAATCTCAAGTGGCTGAGGACCAATCAGTTGAAATGAGGGCCTCCGAACCACGTGCCTGTTGCGGTCATGACCGCAAACAGGGCTACATACATCATCATGTCCATCTTACAATCTTTTTTATAAAACCTAAAACCTATTCTTATGATAACACTAACCTAAAGTTTGTCGTCCTTCATACAATCTGTATTTTACCCTTGACTTACCTATCGGTTATCCTTTTTCAATCTTAAACCTTCTTTTTCTTTTCACGTTGCAAAGTTACATCAGAAAGGAATAAGCCGTACAACTTTCTGTCTACATTTTTCCCAAATTAGTCTTCTTCTTGACTTAAATCAAATATTGTGTGCGCACACAACAAGTAAATACCGCCGTTTTGAGACCTATAACGACAGACTAACCGACCATTAACGGCACACTAACCGGCTGTTAACGGCACACTAACAGAACGATTACATCTGTAAAAAGTCAGTTACTATCATGTTCGGCATACACCAGACTTGATGGAAGGTAAGAAAGAATGGACAACTGTCCAACCGCCCATCAACCCTCCGAAAAAAGAGACAAAACCCCTTTTCAATGGGAAACAGGCCAAAGGGGACTTCCAAGATTGTGAGTGATGATTGCAAGTCTGCGTTCAGACCTGAAAAACAAAGCAGGCTGAAAGCCCGGTCTCTACGCTGTTCGGGGCAAGCGAAGCGACACCCTGGGCAACAAGGCCAACAAGCACATTCCGTAAAGGGAAAAGCTGACTGAAACACAGACGGTCATCATTACTCTTGCTCCCTTCAGAGTTTGATGATTATAGCGGTCTACGCAGGGCAACGCCTATGGCCTATGAATAAGCTGGAATTTTCCCCGTCTTATCTATCAACGCAAAAACAGCAATAATAGATATCACTCCCAATTACGGGAGCCTCCACAAAAAAGGGCCTCCCTTTACAGAAAAGGAGACCCTCAGATATTGTATAAAGAAAAAATTAATTGTTCTCAGGACGGAGCTGACGTACAGTCTCAGCAGCACGCCACATTTCCTTGTCATGCATAGCCTTGAGTTCTGCATTGAGCTTCTCACGGTAATCAGGCTTAGAGTTGCTGTCGATAGAAATCTGAGCCTCGTTGCCAGTCTTGACAGAGAGGTAGAGCCACTCCATAACAGGCTTGATGGCCTCGCGGAAACGAGGAGCCCAATCGAGTGCGCCACGCTGTGCTGTGGTAGAGCAGTTGGCATACATCCAGTCCATACCCTTCTCGGCAAAGAGAGGCATCAAACTCTGTGTGAGCTCTTCTACAGTCTCGTTGAAAGCCTCAGAAGGTGAGTGTCCGTGCTCGCGGAGCACATCATACTGAGCCTCGAGCAAGCCCTCGATGGCACCCATCAGTGAGCCACGCTCACCGGTAAGGTCGGATGTGGCCTCACGCTGGAAGGTTGTCTTGAAGAGGTAGCCTGCACCGATACCGATACCGAAGGCGATGGTCTTCTCCTCGGCCTTGCCTGAAGCGTCCTGATAAACTGCATAAGAACAGTTCAGACCACGACCTTCGAGGAACATGGTGCGGAGTGATGTACCCGAACCCTTAGGAGCTACCATAATTACGTCAATATCCTTTGGAGGAACTACGCCTGTGCGGTCGTTCCAGTTGATTGCGAAACCATGTGAGTAATAGAGAGTCTTGCCCTTGGTGAGATACTTCTCGATTTTAGGCCAAACCTGAATCTGACCTGCGTCTGAGAGCAGCATGCAGATGATGGTACCCTTCTCGGCAGCCTCTTCGACAGAGAAGAGAGTCTTGCCTGGAACCCAACCGTCTGCCACGGCCTTGTCGTATGTCTTGCCTGGACGCTGACCTACGATGACGTTGAAGCCATTGTCACGGAGGTTACCTGCCTGACCAGGACCTTGAATACCATAACCCAAGACTGCGATAGTCTCGTTCTTCAATACTTCACGTGCTTTTTCCAATGAGAACTCTTTGCTGGTGACTACTGTTTCTACTACGCCACCGAAATTCATTTCTGCCATATTGTTATTGTTTTTGTGCGGCTTTCAAGCCGCGGTTTACTATTTATCTTTTTAAATCGGGTGCAAAGATAATGAATTAAAACGTAACAACCAAATAAACTTTCAATCTTTTACAAAATTAACTTTGCACCTACAAACTTCCACGCTCTTTCCTTCCGCACCTGTTTCTTTGTCAATGCGGATGTTGAACTCGCCATCGCCCACTTCCTCGCGCCAGAAGCTCAGTCGGTCGCCACCATGGCTCTCTGCCACATAGGCCACCTCAAAACGGCTGATGCGGTGAGTCTTGTACCAGTCGATGGTGAAGAGGTCGAGCACGTGCTCGATGTATTTCACACTGTTCACATGGCCGTTCACGTCCACATCATTATAATAGGTGTCGATAGTACGGACGTATTCAGCCTTGTCGCTCATCTTCACTCGTCCCGACTTGGCTATGGGGCAAGGCGTTTCAGTGTCGATGTATTCGCTGATAAGTCCGTCGTGGATGGCAAAGAGGTCGGTGGGCTGACGACTCTCGGTGTCGATGAGCGCCCACACGCTGCGGCCGTAGCCATACACCTTGCCGTCTTTTCCGTGGATGGCGAAGTTGCGGTTGGTGAAATAGCGCAATGCATTGTCCACCCATGTATCCACCTCAAAGCGTTCGTAAGCCTTGGGCATCTCTGTCATCTCCACCGCCAGGCGCGAGAGCACCCAGGTCTTGTGGAGCGGGTTGAGATAGTTCATACCGAAGCCGCGGTCGTTGGAATGGTAGTCGGCGGCATTGAGCAGATGGTTGCCCAGATGGCCCATGAAAAGCCTGTGGGAGAAGTCGCAGTGGAAAGGCTCGGCTATAAATTCGTAGGTTCCAACCTTAGTCTGTAAGTTCATCGTCCTTGTTTTCTTGTTGATAAAGGTAGTCGCTCACCGGTTCGTCAAAGCTTCTGGTCACGGCAATGCGGCCAGAACGCGAATACTGGAGCAGGCAACCGAAGTTGTTCAAGCAGTCGTAGAGGTCGGTCACGTCCTCGGTCAGTCCGGCAAGAAGCACGGTGCTGTAGGTGGGGTTCACCTCCATCATGCGGGCATCATGCTTGCGGATGGTGCGCGATACCTCAGGGTTGTTGAGCAAAACTGGGGTCGCAATCTTGTAGAGTCCTATTTCATGGATGAAGATTTCGTCGTCGGTGTAGTAGTCGGCCTTCACCACGTCTATTTTCTTCTCTATCTGCTTGGTGATCTTGCGTATCTGGTCTTCGTCGCTCCATGCGGTGATGGTGTACTTGTGTATGTCCTTGATGCTCGACGCCGACACGTTGAGACTCTCGATGTTTACCTGGCGACGGGTGAACACGGCGGTAATCTGATTGAGAATACCGGCAATGTTCTCCGAATAGACCAACAATGTATACAGTTTCTTTTCCATTTCGTTGTTGTTTAATGTCAGCCTTATGTGTTAGAGTTTTATTTCGAGCATCATCTCGTCAACGCTCTGTCCGGGTGCAGTCATGGGGAGCACGTTGTCCTCCTCCTTGATGGCACACTCGAGCAGAGCCGGGCCGTCCACGGCAAGTGTCTTGCGGATTTGCTCAGCCAGGTCTGCCCTGTCTGTCACCACGTTGTAGGCAATGCCGTACGACTTGCAGATGCCCTCGTAGCAGGGGTTCATCATCTTGGTGAACGACTTGCGTTTGCCGAAGAACATGTCCTGCCACTGGCGTACATTACCAAGGTAGTTGTTGTTGAGCAGGAATATCTTCACGGCAGGCTGCTGCTCCATGATGGTGCCCAGTTCCTGGATGCTCATTTGGAAACCTCCGTCGCCGCAGAAGAAGCACACGGTGCGGTTGGGCGCGCCGAACTGGGCGCCTATGGCTGCGGGCAAGCCGAAGCCCATCGTGCCGAGACCGCCGCTGGTCACAACAGAGCGTTTCTTCGGGTATTTGAAGTAGCGGCAAGAGAACATCTGGTTCTGCCCCACGTCGTTGACCATCACGGCATCACCCTTGGTAGCCTCAGCCACGGCATTGACCACCTCTCCCATAAGCAACGGGCCTTCCGTGGGATGGATGGCTGGCTGTATGACCTTTTCGTTCTCCTGGTCGAAGAGCGGACGGAAACTGTCGCGCCACTCTCGGTGAACATTCTTCTTGAGCAGACGTGTAATGGCGGGAAGCGACATCTTGCAGTCGCCCACCACAGCCACTGTGGTCTTCACGTTCTTGTCTATCTCCGAGCGGTCTATGTCAAGGTGGATGACCTTGGCCTGTTTGGCATAGGTGTCCAGGCGGCCAGTCACACGGTCGCTGAAACGCATGCCGATGGCAATGAGCACATCACACTCCTGCTCCTTCACGTTGGGAGCATAACTGCCGTGCATGCCGAGCATGCCCATATTGAGGGGATGGTCTGAGGGCAGCGCCGAAAGTCCGAGCAATGTGCGGGCTGCCGGAATGTCTGCCTTCTCGAGAAATTCCATGAGTTCGTTCTGTGCACCACCCAACTCCACGCCTTGTCCGACAAGGGCAAGCGGTTTCTTGGCGGCATTGATAAGGGCAGCAGCCTCCTCTATGGCCTTCCCGTCGAGCTTGGGATAGGGTTCATAGCTGCGCACTGATTTCACGTGGACGGGTTTCCACTCTGTGGTCTGCACCTGTGCGTTCTTAGGGAAATCGAGCACCACCGGACCGGGACGTCCCGAACGGGCGATATAGAAAGCCCGACTCACCGCCCAGGCAATGTCTTCCGGACGTCGGATTTGGTAGCTCCACTTCGAGATGGGCTGTGCCAATCCCACGAGGTCAACCTCCTGAAAGGCATCCGTTCCCAAGGCACTGACACCCACCTGTCCGGCAATGACCACAATAGGCGTAGAGTCCATCATGGCATCTGCCACGCCGGTCAGTGTGTTGGTGGCGCCCGGTCCACTGGTGACCAGGCATACACCCACCTCGCCGCTCACGCGTGCATAGCCTTCGGCAGCATGTGCCGCAGCCTGCTCGTGGCGCACGAGAATATGCTTGAATGTTTTCTTTTCTCCTCTTGTATAATCATAAAGCGCATCGAACACCGGCATGATGGCACCGCCTGGGTATCCGAATATGGTCTTCACGCCCGCATCTTTCAGCGAACGCATGAGCGCTTCTGCACCTGTTATCTCTTCTCTTGCCATATTTTCCTGATATATATAACTACAATCTTTCAGATTAGTCTATGATGCGCACACCGCCCTTGTCTGCAGAGCTCACGCTCTGTGCATAGGCTCTCAGGGCCTTTGACACCACACGGTTGCGCGTGACGGGCTGCTGCGGACGGGCTGCTAGTTCCTCATCGCTGAGTTTCACGTTGATGGAACGTGAAGGTATGTCTATTTCAATAATGTCGCCCGTCTTGATTTTGCCTATGTTGCCGCCGGCTGCCGCCTCGGGAGAGATGTGGCCGATGCTCAAGCCGCTGGTACCGCCCGAGAAGCGTCCGTCGGTAATCAGGGCACATTCCTTGCCAAGGTGCATGCTCTTGATGTAGGATGTGGGATAAAGCATCTCCTGCATACCGGGACCGCCCTTAGGACCTTCGTGCGTGATAACAACGCAGTCGCCGGCCTTGATTTTGCCGCCGAGAATGCCTTCGCAGGCTGCTTCCTGTGAGTCGAACACCACGGCAGGACCGCAGAAGTGCCACAAACTGGCATCTACACCGGCTGTCTTCACCACGCATCCGTCCTGGGCGATGTTGCCGAAGAGTACAGCGAGTCCGCCGTCCTTGGTATAGGCGTGGTCGAGACTGCGGATGCATCCGTTCTCGCGATCGGTGTCAAGGCTCTCCCACTGGGCATCCTGCGAGCCCATCTGGGTGGAGAACTTGCGGCCTGGAGCACTGTGATAGATGCGGTCTGCCTCCGGGTCAAGGCTTTCGCCTGTGATGTCATACTTAGCCATGGCCTCTGCCAAGGTCATGCCGTCCACACGCTTAGCCTCGCCGTGGATGAGTCCGCCGCGGTTGAGTTCACCGAGGATGCCGAGAATACCACCGGCACGGTTGCACTCCTGCACACTATACTTCTGGGTGTTGGGAGAGAGCTTGCACAGGCAAGGCACCTTACGGCTCAGCTGGTCAATGTCGGACATCTTGAAATCCGTCTCAGCCTCCTGTGCCACTGCCAGCAGATGGAGCACGGTATTGGTGCTGCCGCCCATGGCAATGTCGAGTGTCATGGCATTGAGGAAAGCATTTCGGGTGGCTATGCTGCGGGGCAGCACACTCTCGTCACCCTCTTCATAATATTTCAGTGCATTCTTCACGATGAGACGGGCAGCATCCTTGAAGAGCTGGATACGGTTCTTGTGCGTGGCAAGAATTGTGCCGTTGCCAGGCAGGGCAAGACCGATGGCCTCGGTGAGAGAGTTCATGGAGTTGGCGGTGAACATGCCTGAGCAGCAACCGCAACCAGGACATGCACAACTCTCTATCTTCTGCAGGTCTTCGTCGCTGCAAGTCTTGTCGCCGCCGTTAATCATAGCGGTGATAAGGTCTGCGTTCTCACCCTTCCAGCGTCCGGCCTCCATAGGACCGCCACTGCAGAACACGGTAGGTATGTTCAGACGCATGGATGCCATGAGCATACCCGGAGTAATCTTGTCGCAGTTGGAAATGCAAATCATGGCATCTGCCTTGTGGGCATTGACCATATACTCTACAGAGTCGGCAATGATGTCGCGTGAAGGCAGAGAATAGAGCATGCCGTCGTGTCCCATGGCAATGCCGTCGTCAATGGCGATGGTGTTGAATTCGGCAGCATAGCATCCCATGTTTTCGATTTCCTTTTTCACAATCTGACCAATCTCGTGGAGATGTGTGTGTCCGGGGACGAACTGTGTGAACGAGTTGACAATGGCTATGATGGGTTTTCCGAATTGTTCATGCTTCATACCGGCTGCCACCCAAAGGGCTCTTGCACCGGCCATTTTCCTTCCTTCCGTGCAAACTGCACTTCTCAACTGATGTTTCATATTTACTTTTCGTTTTATAATATATTTGTGCAAAGGTAGTTCGTTTTTCTCTAATTACCAACAAAAAAGGCTTAAATATTAAGCTAACAAGCGGAAACAATAAGAAAACCGCGTCATTTTGTGTTAATATGAAAGAAAACCAACACAAACAAGATATAATTGTGCAAGTCCGTTGGGAAGAAACAGAAAGGCAATCGGAACAAGCCGCGACATAGACAATTGCCATTTGCTCGAGACCAGTCTGAGGAAATGGTGAATATTCCGGATGGGTGAGTGACAACCGATATTCAACATTGCAGCATCTGACCTGCAGGGAGATATTAGACTTTCAGCCCATATGAGAACTACACCGAAACTGGAACTATAAATACGGCTCGCAATCCAGGACGAAAAAAGTCTCGGACAAATAAAAAGGAGTCTTCTCCCGAAAGAGAAGACTCCATATCATGAATTTAATTGATGATTAGTCCTTTGTGCTGTCGTTGAAAGTAGCAACGCGGTTGAACTCTACCTGCTCGAAGAGCTTGTCGGTAGCACCCATACCCTTAGTGGTAAGGCGGTTAGCGTTGATCTTGTACTTCTTAACGAGGATATTCTTCACAGCCTCTGCACGAGCCTCAGAAAGCTTCTGGTTGAGCTCAGCGTTACCCTCTGGTGAAGCGTAACCCTTGATTTCAATGTTGGCGTCCTTGTGGTTCTTCATGTACTGGGCGATGAGCTCGATGCTTGCCACCTGTGCAGGATCTACAGTAGACTTGCCCTGACGGAAGATAACTGTAGGCTGGAGGTTGGTAGCTGTAGCAGGCTTAGCCACGGGCTTTGGAGCGTTCTGGCAGTCTGTGAGAGCCTTCTGCAGGTCAGCGATCTGCTTGTCTTTAGCTGCGAGCTGAGCGTCCTTATCGTTGACAGCGCCGCGGAGGTTGTTGATCTGTGAGTTCAGACCGTCGATTTCAGCCTGGTCACGAAGCTGGGCGATTGTGAAGTTGTGTGTGCCGTTTGAGTTCTTGAACTTGTAAACGATACCAGCGTTGAGCTGAACGGCTGAGCGGTTGATGTTATACTTGATGTTGCTTGCCTCGTTCTTGCCGTTGAGTGCCCAGTTCATAGAAGGCTCAATGTAGAACTGCCACTGCTTCTTGCCGCCGAAGTTGAAGGCGAAGTCAAGACCTGCCTTTGAAGTAAGGTCGTTGCGGTTGCCGTCGATACCTGTCACGGTGTTGTTGCCGAAGATGTGACCCCATCCGAGACCGTAAACGGCAGAAACCTCGAAGCAGCGTGGCTCACCCTTGTAGCCACCGAACCAGTTGCTGAAGTTAACAGTACCCAGCAAAGAAGTGTTGAGGTAGCGAACTACAGTCTTTGTTGACTTGTAAGGTTTGTTTGAGAAATAGGCGTTGCTCTCAACAGCGAGACCGAACACAGGAGTGAAGTAGCGGCCGATGCGGATGCCGGCGTTAGGATCGAGGTCGCCCAACCATGAGTGACCAGTTGTCTTAGTTGCTACACCACCATTGATGCCAATGTAGAAGTTGTCGAAAGTCTTGCTTTCCGTAACGGTCTGAGCCGATACTGTAGCTGCCATCGCTGCGGCAGCCATTGCTAATACTAACTTTTTCATTTCTCTCTAATGTAAAATTAAGTTGTTTTCTAAATTCCGTGCAAAGTAACACTATTTTTCTGACATGACAAAATTTTTGTAGAAGAATTAGCCAAAAAGGAAGAAATAATTGATACATATTGCTTCCGCTTCTGAATTTTCCTCTAAATGAGAATGTTCCATCAGAGTTCTACCACTCTTATAGAATAAGGTGGAAGGGTGAGCGACTTACCGTTTTTTCCTATCGTATTGCCCATTTTCACGTTGATGTCGTCGGGATTACCTTCAAAACCTTTTACATTAAGCCTTTCCGGAAGGGATATTCCTTCCACGTTGACTGTCAAGGAAAGCGGCAATACGTTGACCAGTTTGAACCATGTCTTGCCCGTCTTGCTGTTGCGCACCACACTGGCGCCGATGCGTTCCCTGACAAGGGGTTCTGCCTGAAGTGTGCTCTCCACATAGGTATCGCCGCCATAAATGGAGAAGAGGCGCTGCACTTCGTAGCTGGCTGTGGGCCGCACTTCGGTGTTGCTGAAATAGATGAGATTGGGGTTCCAGTTGTTGTGCTTGTCCTTGGCGAGCAGCGGTGCATAGCTTGCCATGCTCACCACGTCAGCATTGCGTTCCAGGTTGCTCAGATAGAGTGCCTCCACGAGTGCATTGCCCACCTTGCGTCCTTTCGACGCCCACTCGCCGAGATACACCTTGGGTCCCTTGCGCGAATAGTTGTCGTAATAGTTGGCATTGTTGATGAACCATCCGGGGTTCTCGTAATAGTGCTCGTCCACCATGTCTACTATGTCACTGTGGCGCCCTGCAAAGTCCCATCCCTCAAGATAGTCGGCCGACGGAGCGTGGAAGGGCCCTACCGTGCCACAGAGGATGATGCCGGGATAGTGTTTCTTCACCGTGCGGGCTATCATCTCGAACCTTTCTTCAAAGACGGTGGAGATGAGGTCTTCGTTTCCTATTCCTATATATTTAAGGTTGAAGGGTTCCGGATGTCCTGCTTCAGCTCTGCGACGTGCCCATTGACTGGTGGCGGGGTCGCCGTTGGCCCACTCTATGAGATGAAGCACTTCCTGGCAGTAGTCGGGCATCTTGTCCATCGGTATGCCTCCCTGCTGTCCGGCATAGCCGTCGGCATTGGCTCGTGAATTCTGGCAGGGCACACCGGCTGAAAGCACAGGCAGGGGCTCTGCGCCGATGTCTTCACAGAACTGGAAATACTCGTAGAATCCAAGTCCTCGTGTCTGGTGATACTTCCAGATGTTGGGGGCAGGCTTCCGGTCTTGCAGCGGTCCGATGGTTTCCTGCCAGTGGTAGATATTGTCTATGCCCTGCCCGTGGCTCATGCAGCCACCGGGAAAGCGCACGAACTTGGGATGCAGGTCGGCGATGGCCTGTGCCAAGTCGGCACGAAGCCCGTTCTTTCTGCCGTTGAACGTGTTTTCGGGGAACAGGCTTACCATGTCTATGGCCGCCTCGTTGTCCTTTTCGCCCACGATGCGCAACCTGCACGAGCGCCACTGTGCTGCTGCCGGTGTGGCAAGTTTCACCTCGTAGCGTTGCCAAGTATCGCCCTTGATGTCAATGCGTTGCTGGGCGAGCGCATGGCCTTCCCTGTCGGTGATGGCCACGATGATGCGTTTCTTCTTGCCGCCGATAGTGCGGGCGAAGAGCGAGAAGTCGTAGCGTGCGCCTTTGTCAGCAATGCCGTCCCACCCTTCGTTGACGAGCGTGTCGGCAGCGATGATGGCATAATGCGGATTGTTGTCACTCAGCGGGTTGTCGGTGGCTATGCGGATGGGGCGTGACGCATGCCAGGCTGTGGTGGAGGTCCACTCCTTGCGGTCGGCAGAGGAGTATTCAAAGTCGCGGTTCTGCACCAGTTCCGCATAGAGTCCGCCGTCGGCAGCATAGCTGATGTCCTCGAAGAATACGCCCATGAGCTTGTCGCTGATGGGCTTGGTTGCCACGGTATTGACCGTGAGCGTGGCAGCCGTGGAGCTGATGGCGGCGTAGAGCCGCTTGTCGTTGGCCCACCCCACCTTGTCGGCATTTTCTTCCAGCCGGCGCTGCCTGTAGGTAGCCACGAGCGTGCCGAGTTGCGCCTCTCCGATGCTGAACACCTGTCCTGTCACCCTCTTGCCGTCTATGGTGAGGGTGTCCACCGTCCATGCGGCATCCTCTATGGTGCTCGACTGGTCGGCTGTGAAGCGGCGGAAGTCGGAGGAGGCGCTCACGTAGCGCGGTCCCCGTTCAGAGCGGTAGTAGATGTCGAACTTGCCCGGCTCGGTCTCGAACACCACCGGACTCAGGCATTGCTTTGTGGTCATGCGCGGATAGTCCTGCGGACGCCATGAAATGAGGTCGCGGCTGTAGGCGGCGGCAAAGCAGGGGGCCTTGTCGCTCACCTGCCAAACGGCACGCCATGTGCCGTCGGCGGCATGCACCACCGAGGGGGCATACATTTTCTTGTCGGAGCCCCATGGTCCGTAGTCGGACGCACAGAGCTGGCCTATTTCCTTCCACTGCCCATCGTTGTCCATATAGGCTGCGTGGAGTCCGGCTTTCGGGTCGGGAGAATAGATGAATATCTGCCTTTCCTGAGCCGTCATGCGGGTGGCACAGGCGATGGCCATTGCTGCCAACAGAGTTTTCTTCATGTCAATCAGTTCAGTTTAGAATATATGTTTCAAGTGTATGCATTTCCCTCACTCCGCCGTCCGGTCTGTCACTGCAGGAAGGACGGCAGAGCGGGTTATTGTTCAGTCAGTATCTGCACGATGCGCTCAGCCGAGCGTCCGTCCCATCTGTCGGGCAGGGCACCCTTCTTCCAGTCGCCGGCCAGGATACGCTTCACGGCTTCTGCCAGCCGGTCGGCATCCTCGCCCACGAGCTCGTTGGTGCCCACCTTCACGGTTTCCATGTGCTCGGTGTAGCTGTTGAGCGTGATGCAGGGCACGCCGTTGAAGGTGGCTTCCTCTGCCACGTTGCCCGAGTCGGTCACCACACCCTTGGCATGGGCTGTGAGCCAGCCGAACTCAAGATACCCCAAGGGGTTGACGATGTGGAAGTTGCGGGGCAACCGGAAGTTGCTCAGTGCGGCTGCGGAGCGTGCGCGGAGCGGTGCCACCACGGGCATGTCGCCTGCCGCCTGCGCCAGCGAGCAGACCATGCGCTCGAGATTGGCGCGGTCTGCCAGCAGGGCCTTGCGGTTGAGGGTGAACACGAAGTAGCCGCCCGGACAGAGATGGAGCGTGTCCATGATTTCGGGGCGGCGCAACCGGTCGTGGTTGGCGCGGAGCGTATCCATCAGGATGTTGCCCACCATGTAGACCTTGGAGAGTTCGGCACCCTCCTTGTTGGCTATGCTGTTGCTGCTCATGCCTGCGGTGAAGAGCAGGTCGGAGAGGCCGTCGATGACGAGGCGGTTTATTTCCTTGGGCATCTTCAGGTCGAAGGAACGTGTGCCTGCCACGAGATGGGCCAGGCAGATGCCGCTCTTCTTGGTGACGATGGCAGCCGCCATGGTCGACGAGAGGTCGTCTACCACGATGACCACATCTGTGGGGTGGCTCTCGAGGTATTTCTCGAAAGCAGCCATCACCTTGCCCACCAGTTCGTTGAGACTGTCGCAGTCCACGCCGAGGAACACGTCGGGACGCGGAATCTGCAAGTCGCCGAAGAGGGTTGGTTCGAGGGTGGCGTCGGTTTCAGTGCCGGCATACACCAGACTGTAGTCCACTTCCCTGCCCTGCTGCCTCATGCGCTGCACGGCGTGTATGATGGGTGCCACCTTGATGAAGTTGGGGCGTGCGCCCACTACGATGCAAATGTTCTTCATAACCGCTTTGTCCTTATTGTTTAAGAGTTTCTATGGCTTCTCTCAACTGGTCGAGTGCCTGCTTGAGGGTGGCACGCTGGGTGCCCACGTTCAGGCGCATGAAGCCTTCGCCTCCCCTGCCGAACATCTCGCCGTCGTTGAGGGCAAGGTGGGCACGGTTGACAAAGAGGTCAACCAGGGCATCGTGGTCGAGATGGAGCTCGCGGCAGTCCATCCACACGAGGAACGATGCCTCGGGACGGAGGGGCTTGACCATGGGCAGGTGCTCACGGCAGTAGTCCTCCACGAAGAGGATGTTCTGCTCTATGTAGGCGAGCATGTCCTTGCGCCACTGTTCGCCTTCCTTGAAGGCTGCCACGGTGGCAATGGGGGCGAACATGTTGGGTTCGTTGAACTCGTTGGCGCCGAGCCACTTGAAGAACTTCTCGCGTATTTCCCTGTTAGGGATGATGGCCCACGAACTGACGATGCCCGCCATGTTGAAGGTCTTGGTGGGTGCGCCGAAGGTTATGCTGCACTGTGCCGCCTCGTCGCTGACGGAGGCAAAGGGATGGTGCTTGTGGCCGAAGAGCGCCATGTCGCAGTGTATCTCGTCGGAGATGACGAGGATGTGTCGTTCGTGGCAGAAGTGTGCCAGCCGGCGCAGGGTTTCCTCGGGCCAGATGCGGCCGCCCGGATTGTGGGGGTTGGCCATGACGAGCATCTTGCATCCGTCTGCCACCTGGGCGAGCTGCTCGAAGTCCATGTCGTAGGTGCCGTCGGGCTGCATGCGCAAGGGGTTCTCCACCATCTGGCGGTCGTTGCCCAGGATGGCGAAGCGGAAGGGATGGTAGACGGGCGGCTGGATGATAATCTTGTCGCCGGGCTGGGTGAACACGTTGATGGCCATGCCAATGCCCTTGACGATGCCGGGAATGTAGCTGAACCATTGTGTGTCCACGTGCCACTGGTGGTGGTCTTCTATCCACCGCTGCACGGTGGTCCAGTAGTCCTTGGGGTCGAGGGTGTAGCCGTACACGGGGTGCTGCATGCGCTCCTGGAGTGCACGGGTCACGAAGCTGGGTGTCGCGAAGTCCATGTCTGCCACCCAGAGGGGCAGCAGGTCGGGACGTCCGAAGCGTTCCTTGAGGGCGTCCCACTTGAGGCAGTCGGTGTGACGGCGCTCCACAGGGGTGTCAAAGTTGTATTGTGTCATATTCGCTTGTGTTGTTTGTTTCGCGTTATTCGAATGCCTGTTTCATGTCTGCCAGGATGTCGTCCACGTCTTCCAGTCCGACGGAGAGCCGGATGGTGGTGTCGCGCAGGTCCATGGAGCGGCGCAACTCGTCGGAGAAGCCGCCGAAGATGGTGCTGGCGGTGTGGATGGCCAGGGTCTTGTTGTCAAACAGGTTGGTGGCGCGGCGCACCATCTTGAGGTTGTTGAGCCACTTGTAGCAGGCTTCCTTGCTCTCCAGGTCGATGGTGAGCATGCAGCCGCCTGTGGGGCCGAACTGCTTGACGGAGAGTGCGTGGTAGGGGTTGTCCTCGAGGCCCACGTAGTTCACGCGCTTGATTTGTGGCAGTTTTCTGAGGCGCTTGGCCAGTTCCAGGGCATTGGCTGCCTGGAGGCGATAACGGGCGTTGAGGTTCTCCAGGCCCACGGTCTGCATGTAGGCCACCTGCGGGGTCATGTAGGCGCCGAAGCTGAGGAGCATCTCGCGGCGGATGGTGAGGTTGAAGTCCTTCACCGTGCCGTAGTCGATGATGAGTCCGCCCAGCGATGTGGCACCGCCCGAGATATACTTGGTGGAGGAGAGCACTTCGATGTCTACGCCGAGACTGCCGAGATGGTTCTCCGTGAAGGGTATCATGGTGGAGTCGGCTATGAGGGGTATGCCGTGGCGGTGTGCCACCTCTGCCAGTGCGCTGAGGTCAGCCACCTCGAGCTGCGGATTGGTGAGCGTTTCGAGGAACACGCAGCAGGAGTTCTCGTCGATGGTCTGTTCCACCTCTTCTATGTTGGTCAGGTCGCAGAGCTTGGCGGTGACGCCGAAGCGCTTCATGCTGCCGTTGATGAGGGCATAGGTGTTGCCGAACATGTGGCGCGACGACACGATGTTCTTGCCCGTGGCAGTGAGGGCGAGGAATATGTTGCTGATGGCAGCCATGCCCGAGTTGAGGGCTATCACGTCGTGGGCACCGGTGATGGCTTTCACCTTGTCCTCCAGATAGTCCACGGTGGGGTTCTCGGCGCGCGAGTAGTCGGGCGAGAGCTTGCGGTAGCAGAAGGCGTCCGACATTTCCTGTGCGTCGTCGAATTCATAGGCTACCGTGTTGTATACGGGCATGCTGATGGCCCCGAAGGGGTCTTTGCGTGCGAAAGGCGTGTGTATGGCCTTGGTCTGGTTTTTCATTGCGTTTTGAAGTTTTATATTCTTTGTGTGCAAAAGTACAAAGGTTTGGGCAGAAAACAAAAGAATCGGACAACAAATTGCCGTCCGATTCTTTTGTTTCATGCTCTCTTCCGGGGTCATTCTCCCTTGAAGAGTTCCTTGATGCCTCCGATGCTTCCCATGAGGTTGGTGGCCTCGTAGGGCAGGTAGACGGTCTTGGTCTTGTCGCCCGTGGCCACCTGCTGCAGCATCTGTATGTATTTCTGGGCGAGCAGGTAGTTGGCGGGATTGGTGCTCTTGCCCACTGCCTCGGTTATCTTGTCGATCGCCACGGCCTCGGCTTCGGCCTTGCGTATGCGTGCCTGTGCCTCGCCCTCGGCGCTGAGTATGGCTTGCTGCTTGGCTGCCTCGGCGCGGTTGATGGTGGCTGCCTTCTCGCCTTCACTCTTGAGTATCTGTGCCTGCTTTTCGCCCTCGCTGGTGAGGATGGTGGCGCGCTTGTTGCGCTCTGCCTGCATCTGCTTCTCCATGGCCTGGAGCACGCTCTGCGGCGGTGTGATGTCTTGCAGCTCCACGCGGTTCACCTTGATGCCCCACTTGTTGGTGGCGTCGTCGAGCACGGAGCGGAGCTTGGTGTTGATGGTGTCGCGCGAGGTGAGGGTCTGGTCGAGTTCCAGTTCGCCGATGATGTTACGCAGGGTGGTCTGGGTGAGCTTCTCGATGGCATTGGGCAGGTTGTTGATTTCATATACTGCCTTGAAGGGGTCTACAATCTGGAAGTAGAGCAGCGCGTTGATCTGCATCTGGATGTTGTCCTTCGTGATCACGTTCTGCTTGTCGAAATCATACACTTGCTCCCTGAGGTCGATGCGGTTGGAATAGATGTAGCGTCCGCGGTTGAGGGTGACAATCTCCTTGGCGCGGTCGATGAAGGGGATGATGATGTTGATGCCGGGCTGCAGGGTGGCATAGTAGCGGCCCAGGCGCTCGATAATCTTGGTTTCAGACTGGGGGATGATGACCAGCGCCATCTTGGCAAAGATGACTGCCAGCACCACCAGGGCGATGAGAAAATAGAATGCAAACATAGCTTGATTGGTTTTGGGTTATTGTTTCAGTTATTGTTATTCGGGTGTCACGGTGACTATGATGCTCTCGCGGGCCACGATGCGCACGCGGGTGCCTGCGGCTATCGGCTGGCCGTCGGCCGACTGTGCTTTCCAGTCGTCGCCGTCGAGCGCCACACGGCCGTAGCCATTGGCGGCTATGGCCTGGCTCACGCTACCGGTGCGGCCTATGATGGCATCGGCATTGCTCACCCGGTTGGGTTCGTCGCGGTGAAGGTAGCGCAGGGCCACGGGACGGAGCGTGAAGAGGCACGCCACGGAGAGCAGGGCCCACAGGCCGAGCTGAAGCGTGAAACTTCCGGTCACGGCTGCCGCCAAAGCGGTGATCAGGGCGCCTAAGCCGAAACAGAGCAGGTAGAGGTCGCCGCTGGTGAGCTCGAGCGCCATGAGAACCACGGCGACGATGGCCCACAGTTGCCAGAGATGAAGGGCGAAGTAGTCTATCATAGGGCGTCTTTCTTTAAAGGGTTATTGATTTATGTTGGCAGGGTCGTGGCAGAGGGCTGTCACTTCTTGCGTTTCGTTGTCTTCTTGGCGGTGGTTTTCCTTGCCGTGGAGGCGGAGGCCGAAGCAACGGTTTTTGCCGTGGCAGCTGCTGCGGGCTTGTAGTATTTAAGAGCCTCGGGCATCCACTTTTTGATGTCGGCTATGCGCTGGGCGTCGGAGGGGTGGTCGCTTAGGAAAGCCGGGGTGGAGCTCTGGGTGCCCTGCGCCATGCGTTGCCAGAAGCTCACCGCCACCTGCGGGTCGTAGCCTGCCATGGCGGCGAAGACCAGCCCCATGTAGTCGGCCTCACTCTCGTTCTTCCGCGAATAGTGCAGGTTGCGGAATTTGCTGCCCAGCCCGAACACCGACTGCGCCACACTGGTGGTGCCGCTGCCGACGCCTGCTGCCTGGAGCACGCCGCCGAGTATCTGCTGGCCGTATTGTGCCTTGATTTGCTTGCTCATCTGCTCTGCCGAATGTTTTGCCACGGCGTGGGCTATCTCGTGCCCTAGCACGATGGCAAGCGAGGCTTCGTTCTGCGTGATGGGAAGCAGCCCTTCATAGACCACTATCTTGCCGCCGGGCATGCAGAAGGCGTTGGCACTCTTGTCTTGCACGAGGTTGAATTCCCAACTGTAGTTCTTCACTTCCTTTTCCAGCCCGTGTTCCTTGAGGTAGGTTTCCACTGCCGAGGCGAGCTTCTGCCCCACCCTTTGCACCATGGCGGTGTTCTGCGCGTTGACAGACCGCTTGGCAGAGTTCATGTATTCGGTGTATTCTTTGTTGCTGAGCGAGAGCACCTGTTCGTCGCTCACGAGTATGGTCTGCTTGCGGCCCGTCACGGGCACGGTGCTGGTGGTACCGCAGGAGGTGAGCACCGCAGCCACCACTGCCAATAGGATAATCCTGATTCTTTTCATCGTTGCATTTAAGTTTACATGCCTTCATTGTCAGCCCGCCGGCCTCAAGGACCTTGGGCGTGAGTCGGGGCTGCCGATACACCGTAGCCTCTATCTTTTTACAAAGATAAGCATAAACTCCGAAACCGCCAAATCTTTTGTGTCTTGTGAGAAGACATAAGAGTGTTAAAATATGCTAAAACATCTATTTATACAACTGTCAACCGTAAGCTGACTAACCAGAAAGGTTACTTGCCAACGACGAATCTTTCCATAGCACAAATGGCTGAAACGGCCGTGTATACGGGCAAAATGACTTGAAAAAGATTTACGAGTGTGACAGTTTTCACGATTTTGCACGGTTTTTTGAGGTTTTTGAAGTGTGCAATGGGGGTCAGCAAAAAGCGTGCCAAAAAGCATTGGCGACGGCAAGAATAAGGAAAACAGCCAAGTACTGTAAAGAAACGAGAAAAACACGCAACCGTCGGCAGCCCTCGGTCTCATCGCCAACGGCTCACCGACAGGACGCTAACGGCACACTAACGAGGTGCTAAGGGCACACTAACGGGAAAATCGCCATAGTAGAGAGGATCTTCAGCAAGAAACAGGCCCTCAGCCACCCTAATTTCAGGAAGCATGCCAAAGGGAACAACAGGCAACAGTAAACAAAAATTACCTCACTAAAAGCCACCGATACCTCCTTGTTGGCAGAAACACGAAGCGTGACGTCACGCTTTATATATGGATACCAATTGTCACGAATCGTAAGCAAGAAAAAGTAATATAATATATAGATATATTATATTAAAAGATTTAACTTTTATACCCTCCACGTATATATTTCGAACTGTCACGTCACAAAGGGCCCTTTTTAACACTTTGAGTAATTACAAAAACAAGATTGAAACACTTGAGCCATAGGAGAATAAGTTCTTTTTCCTATATCCGTAAAACGCCCCAAAAACGTGTGACACCCTTGAAAACAGGGTGACTCCCATCAAAAACTGTTGCCGAAAAAGGGAGAAAAGTGGAATTGAACGGGGAAAATCGCGTTAATTTCATGTTAAATGGTCACGATTGCACACAAAAAGTTGGGTAATTTACCCCCGAAAAAAGCATCGTTTTCCGGCAGAACTTTCACTCTTCACCGAAGAACTTCATCTTTTTCCAATTCCTGTTGCACACTGCCGAAAATCGTTACTAACAAATGTTAAACATCTATTGTTGAATTCTCTGAAACAGCGGTTCTCGCTTTCCAAAAAGCAAGCCAGGCTCTTCCTGAACTGGGAGCGAATTGGCTTTCAGCGTTTAGAAGCGGGCTGAAAGCCCTACTCTACCCAGGGTAAAGTTTGGACCTTCAGCCCGCAAGTCGTGCGCCCCAATGCCTAGGGATATATAGTGTCACTCAAAATCCTGGAAGCCCCCCTTTTCAAGCAGGAGGCACTTATCTCAGCCAGCCGCAACGCTTGCCCCAGTCAGCCATCACGTCGTAGCGCCACTTCGCCACGGTTTCGGCACCCTGGCAATTCTCCCTCTTGGAATAAAGTTCGGGAACAAGCCTGTCACCCCACCAGGTGGTGCCCAGCTTGTAGTCTGTGGCATGAGGCTTGCCGGGGAACACGTTTTCCACAAAGAACTCCCCACTCTGACGGGGAAAGCCCTTGATGTCTGCCTCGATGGTGTAGTGAGCCACTCCGCACTTGTAGGTGGCATAGCGACACATGTACTGCCCCTTGCCGAGATAGTAGACAGGCCACTTCTGCTTGTCTACCGTCAGGAAGCCCACCTCATTGTCTGCCCCCGATGCCCATTTCGCCTTCACGGGCTTGTATTGCCCCTTCTTGAGCTTGGGACCCGCGAAATGCCATTCCACAATGCCGTCGCGCGGTATGGTGTCGGTGGCTATCGTGGCCCGGGTAAACACCACACGCGAACTGCGGGCCATCTTTTCATATTGTCCGCCCCACGACTCACGTTCAGGATGGGCAGGGTCTCCGTCCATCATATACAGCAAGGTTGGCGTGTCGCCCAGTTTGGGCATGCCCTGCCTGTAACGGTAGAAGTCGGCACCCAAATGGCCGGCACCGCGCACATAATGATCATAGAAGCCGCCGTTGAACTGGTCGGCGTTCTTGTAGTCGGCTATGAAGCCGCGATACGACTCATTGTTCTCGATAAACCACAGGTCGGGAAAATGCTCCGCAATGTAGCAATAACTCGGAAGGCTCCACTTCTTGTTCGGTCCGCCTATCCAGTGTATGCGCAACTTGGGCGCAATGTCGGGAGCATCGTGAAGGGCTTGCGCCACATCGTCCAGCCCACCCCAGACGAGCACATAAAGGGGCCTCGGGTCGCAGTTGCGTCCGCACCTCACTATCCAGTCGGAACCTTCGGTGGCAGTGGAAAATCCCTGCAACGGTGCCGCCCCCTTGCGCCCCTGCTTGGCAATGGCACGCAGCCGGTCGGCAGAGGGCCAGCCCGAAGCGTGGCGACGCAGTAGCGGAAGGTCTTGCTCATAGAGTCCAATCATACGGACTATCTCCTCTTTGTTTCCGTCGCCATAAGAGGGTGAGGACACGAGTCCCTCGCAATCGAACTCGTTGCTGTAGAGCAGATAGTGCATCATCGACTGGTTGTCGTCGAAGTCGGTGCCGCCGATGTCCGTAGAGATGAGTATGCGCGGCCGCTCAGGCATGGAGCATAGCCCGTGGAGCACATTGTCACCAGGCGTTGCCATGGCAGACGGGGCACAGAGTGACAGACACGAAAGGAGAATAAGTAGGGATCGTTTCATTGTGGTTGCTGAAGTTTGAAGGTTGGTTCGTAGAAACAAGACAGAGAGTCTTACCCGTTCACACGTGACGTGACGTTTGTGTAATACCACACGGCAGCCTGAGCCATCTGGTCCTTCACCGCGTCAAGATACTTCCGGGCGGTTTCCTGCCCGAAGATTTCCACGCGTCGTTCCGGGTAACGTCCGCCCTGGTCGCCTGCGGCAATCTGGACAATGCAAAACGTGCGGTCTGTGCCGTGGGTCGCCACGAAGCCCTCACGCTCCTTGCACTGCGCCACAATCGCATCAAACGTCGCCGGTGTGGCTGGTACAACCTGGAGCACCGCCCAGGGCCACTGCTGCGCCGTGAGAAGGGTGTGGCCTTCGCGCTGCTCCATCTCGAATGTGTAAATGTGTTTTGATGTAATCATATCTTCCTGTTTTTTATGTGTTCAAGTCAAGCGAAAATGCAATCAACGGCTACAAAGGTAATGCTTTATTGGAAAAGAACAAGCCATCAGAACATTTTTTCTGTCTAAACAAGGGGAATTCAGCAAGTTAGTGCATAAACTCGCCGGCTATACACAGCAAGGGACTATTAATACAAAGCCAAAACAGATTCACCTCACAATGGAACGCTATGGCATCCATGTGAGCAGACATAGAGAACGTATTTCTACCGCAGCCGCGGAAAATACATCTACTGGATTAAGTTCCACCTTATCCTTTCTAAGCGGTACTTGAACATGAATTTTCCTCTATCTTCCAGTCTGTGATGGTGCGTTCCTCGCTGCTGTAGTTCACGCCAACCTTCACGAGCCTGCGACCTTCGGCTGTATAGGGGACGAGATAACCTTTCTCGTCAATTTGTTTCAAGGCGGCATCGGCTGAACCGTCGAACTTCAGCTCCATGACATTGACCACAGAAGGGAGGGTGATGACCACATCGGCACGCCCGTGCGAACTCTCCTCCTCCACCTTGATGAAAGAGCCGATGAGCGAGAACACAAGATAAAAAATTGTCTGCACGTCACGCTCCGTCTTGTTCGACAGGCGGTAAGACACGCCGGAAAGGTAGGCACGCATCAAGGTGAGGGCCTCCTCCATGTTGCCGGCTATGACTGCCTTGACGAACTTGATGACAAAACTGCTGTTGCTGCCTTCGGCTGGAATGAGGTAGTTGGCGGCCAGGGAGCGAATCATACCTATGCGCACCTCCTCGTTGGGATAGCCCAAGGTGTAGAGGTTTATCATCGCGTCATAGTGCTTGATGGTGAGATAGCCGCTCTGGTAGAGCAACGGCAGAGCGGTTGTCATGTTCTCCGGCGACACGTCGAAGTCACTCACTCCGGCATCCTGACCGCTGAGGTCGCGCAAGCCTACATTATATTTCTGAAGAAGCTTTATTATATAAGTAGGTGTGCCGGAGTCAAACCAGTAATCACCGATTTTATGAGAGGCGAGCGCCTTTATCAAACTGAATGGATTGTAGACATCTTCAGAGTTCTCGCTGAAATGATAGCCGTCGTATTTCTTCTTGAGCAGTGCGAAGGTCTCGTCCACACTGATGTGAAGGTGGTCTGCAAGCATTTCCACATCGGGGCGCATCTGCGTATGAAGTTCTTCGCTGCTGATGCCGCAGATGGCTGAGTACTGGTCGTACATGGAGATGTTGAAGAGGTTGTTCAGCTCGCTGAAGATGCTCAGTTGGGCAAACTTGGTGATGCCTGTGAGAAACACAAACTCAAGATAAGGGTCGAGCGACTTGATGGGCGAATAGAAGTTCTGCATCGTGCGGCGCAGAGCGGCAAGGTTCTGCTCCTCATGCACCACATCGAGCAACGGCGCGTCGTACTCGTCGATGATGAGCACTACCTTCTGGCGGGTCTGTTCGTAGGCAGCCTTCACAATATTCTCAAAACGTTGGTTGAGGTTGGGGGCATCTTTCCTTTTCCCGTATTTCTCCTCGTAAAGAGCCAACTTATAGTTAAGTTCCGACTTGAGGTCTTCTTCATTGCAGTGCTTTGCCGTACTCATGTCGAAGTGCAGCACGGGATGGCATGTCCAGTCGCGCTCCTTTTGGCTTATGGCAAGACCCTCGAAAAGGTCCTTACGACCTTCGTAGTAGGCATGAATCATCGAGGCAAACAGCGACTTGCCGAACCGCCTCGGGCGGCTCAGGAAAATGTATTTATAGCCATTGTCTATGAAGTCGGCAAGATATTGTGACTTGTCGATGTATAAATAGTTCCGTTCGCGTATCTCGTTGAATGTCTGTATTCCTACAGGATATTTTCTTCTTGTTGCCATACTGAGTACAGATTTTTGTTCCTTCTGCAAAGTTACATCTTTATTTCGTTCTTATCAGTATATCTTCTTTATTTTTCCTCTATCTTCCAGTCTGTGATGGTGCGTTCCTCGCTGCTGTAGTTCACGCCAACCTTCACGAGCCTGCGACCTTCGGCTGTATAGGGGACGAGATAACCTTTCTCGTCAATTTGTTTCAAGGCGGCATCGGCTGAACCGTCGAACTTCAGCTCCATGACATTGACCACAGAAGGGAGGGTGATGACCACATCGGCACGCCCGTGCGAACTCTCCTCCTCCACCTTGATGAAAGAGCCGATGAGCGAGAACACAAGATAAAAAATTGTCTGCACGTCACGCTCCGTCTTGTTCGACAGGCGGTAAGACACGCCGGAAAGGTAGGCACGCATCAAGGTGAGGGCCTCCTCCATGTTGCCGGCTATGACTGCCTTGACGAACTTGATGACAAAACTGCTGTTGCTGCCTTCGGCTGGAATGAGGTAGTTGGCGGCCAGGGAGCGAATCATACCTATGCGCACCTCCTCGTTGGGATAGCCCAAGGTGTAGAGGTTTATCATCGCGTCATAGTGCTTGATGGTGAGATAGCCGCTCTGGTAGAGCAACGGCAGAGCGGTTGTCATGTTCTCCGGCGACACGTCGAAGTCACTCACTCCGGCATCCTGACCGCTGAGGTCGCGCAAGCCTACATTATATTTCTGAAGAAGCTTTATTATATAAGTAGGTGTGCCGGAGTCAAACCAGTAATCACCGATTTTATGAGAGGCGAGCGCCTTTATCAAACTGAATGGATTGTAGACATCTTCAGAGTTCTCGCTGAAATGATAGCCGTCGTATTTCTTCTTGAGCAGTGCGAAGGTCTCGTCCACACTGATGTGAAGGTGGTCTGCAAGCATTTCCACATCGGGGCGCATCTGCGTATGAAGTTCTTCGCTGCTGATGCCGCAGATGGCTGAGTACTGGTCGTACATGGAGATGTTGAAGAGGTTGTTCAGCTCGCTGAAGATGCTCAGTTGGGCAAACTTGGTGATGCCTGTGAGAAACACAAACTCAAGATAAGGGTCGAGCGACTTGATGGGCGAATAGAAGTTCTGCATCGTGCGGCGCAGAGCGGCAAGGTTCTGCTCCTCATGCACCACATCGAGCAACGGCGCGTCGTACTCGTCGATGATGAGCACTACCTTCTGGCGGGTCTGTTCGTAGGCAGCCTTCACAATATTCTCAAAACGTTGGTTGAGGTTGGGGGCATCTTTCCTTTTCCCGTATTTCTCCTCGTAAAGAGCCAACTTATAGTTAAGTTCCGACTTGAGGTCTTCTTCATTGCAGTGCTTTGCCGTACTCATGTCGAAGTGCAGCACGGGATGGCATGTCCAGTCGCGCTCCTTTTGGCTTATGGCAAGACCCTCGAAAAGGTCCTTACGACCTTCGTAGTAGGCATGAATCATCGAGGCAAACAGCGACTTGCCGAACCGCCTCGGGCGGCTCAGGAAAATGTATTTATAGCCATTGTCTATGAAGTCGGCAAGATATTGTGACTTGTCGATGTATAAATAGTTCCGTTCGCGTATCTCGTTGAATGTCTGTATTCCTACAGGATATTTTCTTCTTGTTGCCATAATCGCTTTGTTTTGCCAAATTGTCAGTCGTCATGGATGTTCGTAACGCGCATCCTCTGCAAAATTAGCGATTATTTGCATAAACGGCAAGTTTTATTGCCAATATATTGCCAATAAAGTCAGCACATCATATTAGATGCGTTACCTTTATCTTTTTATACACCTTGTTGGATAGTCCCAACTCCGCAAGAGTATTGTCCTTGATAATCAGCTCCCCCTTCTGCAAACCGGCAACAGCTTGTTTTATTTCCTGGAAATCGCGCCCTGACACCCCAAAGAGATCTTTTATCACACTGTCGGCAATGGTCTGTTGCTTCATGATGAGCGGATACTGTGCGTTGGCATAAAAATCAAAATGCCTGCTCTTGAAGCTGTCCATATTCTGCGTGGCAAGAATGATGCTCAGTCCCTTGTTTCGGCCCACGGCAATAAGGTTGCGAAGCGGGTGGTTGTCGAAGTCAAGCATATAATGGGCCTCATCGATAATAGTGAAATGCCGAATCTGCACATAATCCTCGCTCACAGCTTGTTTAGGCAATTCCTCATAGATGCTGTTAAGTTTCGATATCATGAAATATACTATAGCCTTGGCTATCGGTCCATCCTTTGGGAAGGCGTTCATCTTTACGATAAAACACTCATCGACCAGGCTCACCTTGTCTTCCGAAGCAAAGAGATTGTTTCGGATAAGCTGTTTCAGCACCGACGTCACACTGTCGTCCTTGTCAGGGTTAGGCATCTTGTCCTGATACTGTTTCAGCATCATGCTGAAAGTGATGGGCTTTCCGGCAGTCTGCTTATAAGCGTTCACGATAGCCTCACTCAACCGGTTGCTCATCGATGCGCTCACCGTGGCCCGGTCTATGGCACACAGTGCGCTCGCCATCTCCGTAGAATAGAGATTAATCTCATTGATAGTCTTGCCCGAGAAATCCTTGAATGGAGTGAAAGGCAGCGGAGCCTGAACGGGATCGAGAATACAACTTCTGTCCACATCAAACAGGGCAAGCCAATTGGCATTGGCCGGGTCTGAAAATTCCCCTTTATAGTCGAAGAGCAGGAAGTTCACTGGATAAGGTGTGTCGGTAGAGAGGGTGCGAAATTGCTGTATCAGCACCGCCAATAGGTTTGTCTTGCCCGAGCCTGTGGCTCCTGCCACCAATATCTGAGCGTTCGACACCGAGCGCCCGTTGATGTTCAGCTTCGCCTCCATATCGTCGGCGTACTCCCCTATCAGCAGTTCCAAGGCTGGGATGCCGCTGCCTCCGCCACGGCGATTGCTCTCGGCAAAGAGAAATACATTCAGATTATCGTCTTCTGAGAGATAATCTATGCCGCGATATATTTCCTTTGCCACGATACGCCCCACGATGCCCGAGTTCTGCCAGTCCACCTCACAATCCTTATACCTCAGTTTGAGCAGCGCCGAGAAAAGCGACTTCTTGTTGTCTTTGGTAAAGAAACTTGGCATGAAGCGCAGTGAAGTCTTCGACATCATAATCTGCGTCAAGTCATCTGTATTTCTTTTGTCCGACAGGCTCAGACTGGCGATCAAACAGATACGCATCACCTTGTTCATGGTGAGAATACAGTTCTTCTCTCCATCCACCTGCTGCGAAAGGTTCAGCCGTCTTTCCAATTTTTCCTTTAGTGGCATAATAGCGTCTGTCATATCCTCTGCCTGCCGTATATTGTCTAATGCTACTTCCATAATCACCCTCGTTTTTTTTACTCTTTAATTCCGAAATATCCGTCTTCCACATGCGTGCTCTGGCTCTCCACATCCCTTATCAGCGTGTAAGACCGGGAGACAAACGGCTCCAGCTTCACGTAGTCCTTGTCCTTGCGAATCTCCGATGTGGTACACAGGAGAATAGTCTGCTCGGCAAGTCCCGGAAAGTATTCTTCCATCAGCACGTCGCGGCTCTCCTCGTCGAGCACACCCATCACCGTGTCTATCATCACGGGCGGATTATAGTCGCCCAAGTTTCTCAACACCTTGAGCAACACCTGTATGAATATTTGCTTCGATGCCGCATTCAGCTGGTTGAGTGAAATCTCGTTGCCAGCCTTGTGATACAGTCGGATGGTGAAGTTCTCCATTGAGTCTGCCAGCACCACCTTGGCTATGCAGCCCTTGTAAGAAATAAGCAGTTTGTTGAGCTGCTGCTTCATATCCTCCTCTATTTTCTCCTTTTTCCGTTTCAGCAACGTGTCGGCAACATCCTCAAAGAAAGGCTTCAGCCGTACCAGGGTGTCAAACTTGACGTCGGGTTCCTGCTGTATCTGCACGTCAAACTGGTGAATCTTGCGTTCCAGTTTTCCGATGTTAACCTGTCGGTCGTCATACTCCTTTTTCAGTGCATCCAATTCATGGCTCACCTGCTCGTAAGCCTTGATGATTTCGGTGTTTCCGCTCACCAAGCTTCTTCGCAAGAGCGCAATCTGACTAAGTTTGTTGTCATAATACTCCAACCGTTTCTCCAGGTCGTACTTACTGTCGTTCAAGGCAATAAACTCATTCACGGCATTGGCATTGACGAGAGTCTTCAAGGCTTCAAACTCGCTGTCGTCCAGAAAGGCATACTCATCCTTACGGCTCAGTGCTTCCTGCTGACTGGCAAGATAAGCCAGCACATCCTCATTTGACACGCTCTCCGGACACAGCAGCTTTGCTTTCAGATAACCGAGAATCTTGCTCGTCACTTCTCTCATCTGCTCCACCGACAATACCCCCTCACGCTCCTGGCGCAAGGCATCCTTCTGGCGTATGATGTCGTTCACCTCGTTGGTGATACCTGTGGCGAGCTTCGGGAAGAACACGTTTATCTCCAATGTATCGACCACCTGTTTCAGTTGTGCGTTATATCTCTTCGAGAGTTCCTGCGTCTCCTTCACGCTCATCTCCAGTTCCTGAATCTTGCGCTCCGTCTCGGCAGAATCCTTTGCGCCCTCCTTGGCTGCATCATATTCAGTCTGAATGGAGACGAGATACTTGTATTTCTCGTCTTGCTGTCTCAGATTGTCCGTCTGTTGCCCCACCATTCTGTTGCGCTCCTCACAGAGTCCGTTGTATTCCTCAGCCTCCTTCTGCGCCTCCAGTCGTCGTGCCGCCCATTCCTGCTGCAGATGTTCCGAAGCGTTCTTCAGTTGCAGATACTTGTTGAAGCCCATCACATTCTGTATGTTGTCCTTGATGATTTGGGCAAACACGTTCTCCTTGAGCAGTTCGCTCGACTGCATGGCGTCGAAGAGGAAATACTTAGATAGTTCCTGCGGCAGGTTGGCCTTGATGATTTTGTTCACCTGCTGCTCGTTCTCCGCCCGCTGTTGCGGCGGCATCGCCGAACCGTACACGAAACTGCTGCCGTTCATGTTCAGCAACACGCTCTCCACAGGTTTGTTGGCGGGGTTGAGCTTGTAGGTGCGCCGCAACAGATACTTCTGCGTCTGTCCCAACACCATGCCCTCAAACGAGAGTTCTAGCACGATTGTCGGCTCCACCTTACCTAAGGCACCATTGTTCAGCAGTTCCTGAAAATGCGCCTTGTTCTGTATTTTCAAGCCATAGAGTGCGCCGCAGATGGCCTCAAACAGAGTAGTCTTTCCGCCGCCGTTCATACCGCCAATCAGAATGATGGGCTGGTCGGCCTTCACCGACAAATCCAGATCCAAGTCCAGATACGTCTTGTAATTCCTTATCTTGATGCGTTTGATAATCATAAGCCCTACACTCCTATTTTATCCGGGCTATCGCCTCAGCGATAACCCTCTCCGTGTCCTCGTCGTTCATCTCTATCTTGTCCACCTTGGCGGCGTGATACTTGCGCAGGATTTCCTCGCTCATCCAGTCGAAGTCAATCTCGTGTTTCTCACAGAGCGTCCTTATCAGTTCGAGGTCCTCGCGCCGTATGCCGTAGTGCAGGAATTTTCCGTCCAGTCCTTTTGCCATAGTCGTATTTTTATTGAGTTAAACCTGTTTGTATTCCTTCGGATAGAAACTGTCCCACTCCACAATGTCGGTGGTGTTGTCAATCTTCAGCGGACAATACTTCCAGTTGTCGTTTCGTTCGATAATGATGCCACCCTTCAGGTGTCGATTCTTGTTTTCCTCGCTCTGCATATAGTCAATGAGGGCATTGTGTTTCTCCACGGCATCCACGTCGCTCCCTGCGCTCTTGGTGTCGAAGAGGAATATCTGCCCGTTCTTCATGCGAATCACGAAGTCTACATAGAAGAGTGACTTCTGTCCCTCCTTGTTTTCATAGCAGATGGCATAGTGCTGCCTGCCGGCATCGCCATTCTTATACCACCAGTCTACACACTCCTTGTTGTCCTCGAGGAAAGCCTCGAAACGCTTCTCGGGCTGCGAGGCGTTTTTCAGTTCCACGAAAGGCATAAGGGCATGGTCGCTAACATCGGCTATTACGCGATGACTCTCCTCATTGTATAGCCGCTCCACGGGCACTTCCCAGTCGTAAGCCTTGAAGTATTTCTCGTCTTGCGTTTGCTGCCGCACCTCCAGTATTTTCATGTAGCGGTTCAAGGCACGGTCAATCAAGCCGGCAAACACGGGGCGGTTGCTGTGATATAGAATCACCTTCACGGCATCCGTCTCGAAGAGTTCAAAGAGTTCTTCCATCAGCTCTTTCAGGGCGAAAGCCAACGTCGTGACACTTACCTTTTCAAACTTCGAACCTATACACTTGGCGCAGAAGGCATTGTAAGAATTGTTCAGCTCTTGCATCGTGCGCACATACCTTGCCTTCTTGTCCACATGCGTCTCGCCAATCTCGCCCGTGATGTTCACGTCTTCTATAAGGTCCACGCCGATGCTTCTCACCCGGAATGTAATTTTGTCCTCACAGGCCTTGCGGTTCTTGGCATAGATGCTTTCGCCGCTGTTTCCGCCGTCATCGTCATCATCCGCATTGCCGTCCAAGTCGTCTATCGTGAAGAGCGAAAGCTGCTGGTTCTTAACAAGCAGAATCTCCTCAAACACCTTGGCAAGCACCTTCTTGAAGTCCGCACCGAGACGCTTGCGGGTTGTCGCCGGACGCTCGCAATATTCGGAGCGAAGCACCACATTGCAGAGATGCTCGCGGCGCACGGCATGGATATTCGACATATAGTCCATATCGTCTTGCACTATCTGAATGATGTCCTTGCTCAGGTTGGTGTAGACATATCCCCAGTTCAGTCGGTCGTCCTCATAGAAGTGTTGCTCCGGCATACGGAGGATGCGGCCCACGGTCTGCGCTGTGAACGTGAAGCTCTCTATCTTTCGGAAGATGAGGAGCACGGCGGCACGCGGACAGTCCCAGCCCAGGGCGATGGCTTGCTTGAAGAGCAGCACCTCGGTGAGGTTGTCCGGTTTCTCTATGTCGTCGAGGTTCTCCTTCTCGTTGCTGAGCCACACTGCCAGTTTGCCGTTGGCGATATTGATATTCTTGATGGTGTCGAGATAGAGCATCACCTCTTCCTTGATGCTGTCGTCGTCCTTGTCCATCTTGTCCTTGTCGTTGGGCAACTGGATGAGCAGCAGCGGATTGATATTGACACCAATCTTGCGGTATGCCTCGGCAAGCTCCTCGCGCTTCTTCAGGGCGAGATGCACCAAGTGCTGGTTGAGCGAACCGTTGGGGTCGTTGAACTGCAAGGCGGGATTCAACACCACGCCCTGCTTTATCATCCCCTCTCTCACCACAGCCTCTCGCGGCACGCTGACCTGCAGCTCGCCTCTGCTCACAGGCGTTGCCGAGATGCGTATCTCCACTTTAGGACATATATGGCTCAGCACCTTCTCTGTCTTGTTGGCAAGTTTGCTGGCAAACATGTGTTCCTCGTCGATGATTACGATGATGGGGATGTGCTGCTCTTCCTGTGTGCGGCGAGTGAGGTCGAAGAGCGAGGCGCCCTGCTCGGTGTCGCGTATCATCACGGCATTGTCCTTGTTGATGCTCTCCCAGTTGACAAAGAGTATTTCGCCGGGATGGATATAGCCTTCGGCAGAATGGTCGAGATCATCGAAGATGACGGGATGCAGCTCCTGACCTTCGGTGAAGAACGAGCGCATCTTGAAATAGCTCTGCTCATGGAGCTTGTTGGGGGCTATCCAGATATATGCCACTTCCTTGCAGGGCACATCGGTGCGGTCTCTCAGCTCGGCGTTTAGGCGGAGCAACAGTTCCGAAGCCATCACGGTCTTGCCGGCTCCTGTGGGTGCTTTGAAAACAAGGGTATGTCGGTTGCCGGAAAATGTTAGCAAATCTATGGTCTTGTCGGTAAGTTCCCTTACCGCCTTCTGCTGGTATTCTATCTGTTTCATGCTTCGCCTCCTTCGTTTGTATCTTCAAAATTGAGTTCTGTCTGTCGGGTCTCAGCCTTCGCCGCCTCGCGCTCCATCTCGTCGAGTGCCTCCTTCAGGTATTGTGGTTTGCGCTTGGGCAGCACCCTTCGGTAGGCGTTCAGAATAGCATCGGGGATGGCGCAGAGCTTCACGCTGTCGGCAACGTCCTCAAACTCGTCGTCGTAGGCATAGCCATTGGGCGAGAACACATACACCATCAGTTTGTCGTCGCGTTGCGGCAGGGTGCCGATGAGCTGCACCAATGCGTCGATTGCCTCCTCCCGATAAATCACGAGCATACGCCTTGCGCCGTCTGCACTCTCAAAATAGCGGGCTATGCGCTTGTTGATGTTCCTGCCGGCAAACGGCAGTTCGGTATAGGCATTGTTGCGGATGCAGAGCATATCGGTGGAGAGGGCGGTGAGCAAACGTAGGTTCTTGGCGGTCTTGTCGCGAGATACGAAACGGGTCTTGTAGTAGCGCAGGGTGTTTCGGGTTAAGCCGGGGACTTGCTCGCCATTAGGTTTTTCAAAACCATGAATTACTCGTTTATTGCGCGCATACGTTATTTCTTCACATATATGTTTATCGTTACCTTCTGTATCTTTCTCTATACCTTGTACCAATATACATTGACGATGACCACCATCTTCAGAATTCAATTGCATTACTGAATCTAAACTTGTTCCTGACCCAGCAAAAAAATCAAGAATTACTATATTCTTTTCTTTATTTGTATAAAGCAACAATTTCATTAACAATTCACAAGGCTTTGAAAAAGGAAAGTCTATTGACAAATCATTTAATCGGCTTGTTCCTAACGAATTTATACAATCATCTATATAATTTGGCGGAACTTTTCCTTTTTCTTCAGCATCTTTTTGATAACGCTTAGTATAAACATTCCAAATTGAAGGATTACCATCTTGATCTATAAGAGTTTTCCTCCTAACCTTCTTAAATACAAGCAAATGTTTTTGTCTTACGTAACTTTCCCACGACCATCTCCAACATTTATCATTATTATCAAGTGGTCTTACAAATGCAGCATCTCTAACTTCCTTTGGAAAGACATTTCCTGGAGGAATTATAAAAGAATGGTCTGGACATTCAATATAATATCTTTGATTCGGACGAGAATCCAAAGAACCTTGATAAAGAGATTTTGTACATTCATAATATTCACCAGCACGACTCCCTTCTGTTTCCATAATTGGAAAATCAGCAGTGTTTGGAGCAAAGAATCTATCTACCTTTTGTTTGTTATTAGCATAAACTAAAACATAATCTACTGCAGGAGAAAAGTGTGTACCTTTACCATTTCCTCGTTTCTGAACACGTGAAACTACCGCTATTTGATTTTGTTCACCAAACATTTCGTTACACAATAGAATAAATTGTGCAACTTCATCTGAGCCTATTGAAATAAATACCACACCATCATCTTTCAATAAAGATTTTGCTATACGCATTCTTCTATATATAAACGACAGCCACTTGGAATGACGATAACCATCCTCGCGGTCTACAAACGAATCGTTGTAGACAAAATCCTTGTTACCCGTGTTGTACGGCGGATCAATATAAATCACATCGATTTTACCATTATGGGTATAGCTGAGGGCAGTGAGAGCTTCGAGGTTGTCGCCCTCTATAAGGATATGATTGGGGGCATCAGTATCATCGCTGATGATGGCACGGTCTGCCACTTCCTCGAGCACAGGCAGTTCGTCTTGCAGACGCGCCTCAATCTCCTCGGGCTTGTCCTCCCACACAAGACCATACTTCTTCTGCGAGCGGAGCAGCTTCAGCAACTCCGACTTCTCCTCATTCGTAAGACCTTCGAGTTCATTTATCTTCTTTGCGAGTTCGTATTTGTTCATAAGCATTTGGCGTGGCTTAAAGAACGCTTGTCGGTTCGCGTTCGATTTTATCGCTCACCCCCAAAGCAGATAAATAAATGTATTAGATGTCTATCTATTCTAAAAGAAATTGGCGCAGGGGCTCTGCTCCATGAATGTCCTTGTAAACAGAGGAATTCGCAGTACCTTAGACAACAAGAACAGAAGTAGAGACACGCCTACGCCAACGCCGTATATATGTATATAGCACAAGTTGCACCCATTCTTTACGAAAGGGCGCACTTGTGCCGTGCATAGATACACGTATAGTAGACGTCCACTCCCATCTCCCTCTGACTGTCTTTTGAAAGTTGCGAATTTTCTGTTTATCAGAAGCAAACGTTAGCAAACGTCATTTTCATAAGAATAGCCACACTCCGGACTGTCCGTCGGCAACGCATTGCCGCCATCCGAAGAATGACGCCACAAAATTAATCAAAAGAAAAGAGAACTGCAAATTTACGGGAACAAAAAAGACCGGCTTCACAGCCAGTCTTTTTCCAAACTACAAAAACATTATGATTTTATTGCCATTAATATTCTTTATCTTTATTTCGGTTGCAAAGATACGGCGAAATCACGGAGTGCGCAATACCTAAAAATAATGAAAATGAGGAAACTCCACTTTTGCGTGAGCCGGAATGACTGCTGTTTACTTAGCTTGCTGCTGACGCAGATTGAGTATTGTCCACAGATAACCCTTGGCCATACGTATCCCCTCATTGACAAAATGGCCGCCTTCGTTCCACTCCAAGACGGTGTGGCTTTCGCCCAGTTCCTCTGTCAGGAGTTCATGCTCACGGCGCACGCAGTCGCCCACCTTTGCCATGCGCTGATTGCGGCAATGCTCTTCGCTAAGTCCCAGACTCAGATAGGCGCTTTGCACATGAATGGGATGGGCCTTGGCATAGGCGTCCCAATCACGAATCCACAACGATGGCGAAACCGCCACGACGCCTTGGAACAGACTGCACTGGCGCGCTGCCCAAAGGGAAAAGAGTCCACCCAAAGAGTAGCCACCCAGTATCACCGGACAGATATGGTCTGAATACAAGCGTCCAAACGGAAGCGGGTCGTTACTTGCCCCTGACCATCTATCCTTTTGGGAGTCGAGCCAAGCAAGGGTGTCGGCAGCATGCCGACCCACTTCCTCGTCATGCGACACGGCAGAATCGGGCCAAGGCATCAGTTCCCGAGCCCATCGGTTCGCCTCAATACATGACAGAGTTATATTGATGTTGTGTTGAGTACAATCTCTAAAAAGCTGATTCTCCATGTAATACAGTGCGTTATTAGTTTTTTCATGACGAGCTGTAATATGGACAATACTGACCGCAAAACATCCTTCTTCGTTTGAACCGCCTCCGGCTACCATTCCGAATTGCAGTACGTTGTCTAAATCTATACTCATTTTATTATGTTGCTTGTTTTATTTTGCGGCAGCAAGGGTTGCCTGCAAATGGGTTAATCATTATTCCGTTGTGCCTTCTCCGGCTCGGGCACAAAACCGAGTATCGCCACTAGGCAACTCATCAGCGGACTGATGATGTTGAAGAAGCAGAAAGGCAGATAGACCAGCGTGGGAATGCCCAGCACGGTGCTCTGCGTCATGCCACACGCCGTCCATGGCACCAGCACGGACGTGACTGTGGCGGAGTCTTCGGTGCTGCGGCTGAGCAGTTCCGGACGATAGCCACGGACGGCATACTCCTCGCGATAGATAGAGGCGTTCATGATGATGGACAGGAACTGGTCGCCCATGACCAGGTTCAGAAGTACGCCCGACGTGACCGTGGAGCACACCAGCGACACCGTGCTGTGGATGCTGCGCAGCAATATGCGGGTGATGGCATGGAGCATGCCCGAAGCCACCATGCACGAACCGAAACACATGGCACAGAGTATGAGCCAGATGGTGTTGAGCATGCCGGCCATGCCGCGCGTGGCCACCAAATCGTTGATGGCTGCCACACCCGTATCGACATGGGTAGAGGTGTAGCACGTGGTCATCACGCCCTCAAAAAGGCTGCGTGCCGACACGGCGTGCTCGCCGGCTATGGACACCAGCACATCGGACTGAAGCACCAGGGCGCACACGCATGCCGACAGGGAAGAGAGCAGCAACGTGATGAGAGAGGGGGTCTTGCGCCAGATGAGCCACCCCGTGAAGGCTGGCACCAAAAGCGTGAAGAGCGTAATGTGGAAGCCGTTGGAGAGACCGGTGAGATACTGCGAGATTTCTACCGGACGGCCATCATAGAACAGCCCTATCACCAGATAGAGGGCCAGCGAGATGAGCATGCTCGGCACGGTGGTATAGAGCATGAAGCGGATGTGGACAAAGAGGTCGGCACCGGCTATGGACGAGGCGAGCACCGTAGTGTCGCTCATGGGCGAGAGCTTGTCGCCGAAATAGGCGCCCGAGATGATGGCTCCGGCTGTGTAGGGCGACGGTATGCCCAATGCGTCACCAATGCCCATGAGGGCAATGCCGATGGTGGCAATGGTGGTCCAGGAGGTGCCGGTCATCACGCTGATGACAGACGAGATGATGCAGGCACAGGGCAGCAGGAATGTAGGCGACATGATCTGCACACCATAATAGATAAGCGTGGGCACCACCCCACTGATCATCCACGTGGCCGACATCATGCCGATGAGCAACAGGATGAGGATGGACACGCCGGCATCGCCCACGGTCTGCTTGATTTTCTCTTCAAAGATGCTCCATGGCTGGCGGTAGACAGCCATGCTCAGTGCCACGCATACTGCAGTGGCTATCATCAGCGCCACCTGTGAGGCTCCACCAAGGGCATCGTCGGGAAAGAGGTTGACGACAAGCACGATAAGGGCTATGAGCACCGCCAAGGGTATGACGGAAACGAGAGGATGGGGATGGGTTGTTGCTGTTGTATTCACGTTGTATGTTTGTTGTTGTTTGTTTTCAGTTGTTATATTCTCACCAGTCGACTGCCCGACAAGCCTTTGGCGGCAGTCATCACCTGGACAAGATACACACCACTGGACGGCAGCTGAAGAGTGACGCCCTGGACTTCGGCAGCCATGCAACGACGTTCAGCCACCATTCGGCCACCCGGACTGTAGACGCGCACGGTGAAACCTGAAGGACAGGAACCAGAGAGGCTTACCCTCACCCTACCCTCGCCTGAAGGAACAACCGACACGCGGGACGGAGCCTGAACGGAGGCACCGTCTATGCCCGACAAGCCAAGCACGTCGACAAGTCCGGCATAGGCGTCTATCTCGCCATAGCCCCAACGAGTGTCGGGCACCGGGACTGACAGGTCGATCCGACGGGCAGTGCGACTGAAAATCTGTTTCACGTCGTCGGGAGAAAGCCGTGGGTTGGCCTCCAGCCATTGGGCAATGATGCCAGCCACAGCAGGCGTGGCCATGGAGGTGCCCATCTCCGTGCGCCAAGGATAGGAGCGACCATGGAAAGGTGTGCGACAGACGGTGAAGGTTTGGTCGTCGGGATGAGCCTCGTCATAATAGCTGTTGGCAGACGAAAGCACGTTGGTGCCCGGAGCCACCACATCGGGCTTCACACGGCCATCGGCCATGGGCCCCACTGACGAGAACCCGGCAAGACAACCGCCCTCACCGAAAGTGTTGTTTCTGTGCCACTTGCTGTCCGACCCAACAAAACCGCCACGCCACGCTGTGGCGCCCACGCACACAACCGAGGGGAATCCGCCGGGCAGGTCGACGCAATGGCTCGACTCGCCCGACACGGCTGCCGGGTTAAAGGTTGAGGACTTGAACTGGCCAGACCAAGCAAAAAGTTCGGCACTGGAACCGGCATCTACCAAATCAATCTGGAACTTGGGGAAGTCGGCATCGGAAGCGGGCAACTGCAAAAAATAGGTATAGCCTGTTTCACCCTCTACGTAAGCGTCAGCCCCAGCATAGACCTGAAGTACATAGGACTGGTTGGCAATATGGAGGGTATCCGTGAAAAGAGAGTCTTGCAGTTGGCACAGGCGCGAAGCGGAAACAGTCAGCGTATCGCGCTCTGCAGCACTGCGCCACACCACGGTGCGGAGTTGCGGAGCACCAGCCGTGCGCACATAAAAGGCACAGGAGGTGCCGTTGTCGGAATCAAGGAAGGTGGTAATGGTGGGGGCTTCGGCCTTCTTATATAAATAGGTGGACAGATGACCCGTATTGCCTGCCGCAGCCACCAGGATGCGGCCTGGCCCCGTGAGTTGGGCTATCACCTCGCCGTACAGTCTACATTCATCGTCGAACTGTTCGGGCATGCCCTCGCTGAACGACAGCACACAGGGCTTGCCCTCGGAGGCGGCATAGTCGAACACGTATTTAAACGCCAAGGCATCAGTGGCGGTGGTGTAGCGTGTCTGCATTTCCTCAGGAATAAGGCTTTCGTCGCCACTCACCGCATTGCTCACCAGACACAGGTCGGCCTCGGGAGCCATACCCACATAGGGAGTGGAGGCACCACTGCCGCCACAAGTGCCCAACGTGTGGGTGCCGTGGAAATAGAGATGGGAATCAACAGAGCATGCATGGGAAAGGATGGAAGCGGAATCGGAAAAAGCGGTGCCCACGTATGCCGACGTGCCACCCTCGGCCTCAGACTGTCCATTGGCAAGCTGGTCCCAAAAGCGTTTCACCCGATAGCGGGTCTGACCGGAAGAATAGAAGTTGGGATGGGTCACATCGAACCCCACGTCTACTACCCCGAGCACCACACCGCGTCCGGCATACGGCTGAGGCAGTCCACTGCCCAGGCGCACGTCGACAGACCGGGTGATGACCGCAGAGGTGTCGTTGCACAGCATGTGGCCAGGTTCGGCCTCAATGCGCTTCACTTCAGCACAACGCGACAAGCGGGACAGACACGACAGGGGAATGTCGGCTATGTAGACATCGCCCCAAGAGGCAAGCACCCGACATCCTTCGCCTGCCAGCACCCCGCGTCCGTCTCCTTCCACACGAACAAAAGCACACAGGCTTTGGTCCGTAACACTACGGGTGAGGGGCCGGACTGTTTGCGCCCAAGCCAAACGCTTCACCATGGGCGACATGATGCGGTAACGGGCTGTCTGGGCATCACCCGACAGACGGGTGCCCGCAAGCAGGAGGAGGAACAACAGGATTTTTTTCTTCATGAAGCAGTCTTTGGTCTTTACCTTTCAAGGTAATATGCACAACCCGCAGACACGGGTGATGGCTATTGAATTGCAAAGTTACTTTTTCTTCACCACATCTTCAAGCAAAAGCGACGAAAAGAACAAAAAGGAGGCGTTTTCCTTTGGAATCTCTGCAAATTAACGTAACTTTGTACCCAAACAAACATCGTAACATCAAGAATGGACAAGAAACAAAACAAGTACATAGCCGTGGCTTACCAGCTGTACACCACTGAAAACGGCAACCAGAAACTCGTGGAAAAAACTACCGACGGCAACCCTTTCCAGTTTATAAGCGGCTTCGGGCTCACGCTCGACGCATTCGAACAGGCCATTGAACCGCTCAACGAGGGCGACAACTTCGACTTCACACTCGAACCGGCACAGGCCTATGGAGAGCACAATCCCGAGCACGTGGTAGACCTCGACAAGAGTATCTTCAGCGTGAACGGACATTTCGACTCTGACCACATCCAGGTGGACGCCGTGGTGCCCCTCATGAACGAGGACGGAAACCGCTTCTACGGACACGTGCTTGCCATCACTGACGACAAAGTGAAGATGGACCTCAACCATCCCCTCGCCGGCAAGACACTCAACTTCAAAGGTTCGGTGCTTACTTCTCGCGAGGCAACCAGTGAGGAAATACAAAGCCTCATCAGCCACCTGAGCGACGAAGGCGGTTGCGGCGGCGGATGCGACAGCTGCGGCGGCGGATGCGGCGGACACCACGAAGGCGGATGCGGCGGACACCACGAGGGTGGATGCGGCTGCCATCACCACGAATAAAAAGAACTGTCTTTCAATACGAACCTGTAATCATGAGCAACACTTTCGGCACTATTTTCACCTTGACCTCGTTTGGCGAGAGTCACGGACCGGCTGTGGGCGGCGTCGTTGACGGCATGCCCGCAGGCATAGACATCGACATGGATTTCATCCAAAACGAACTGGCACGGCGTAAGCCCGGACAAAGTCGCATCACCACCAGCCGACAAGAGGCCGACCAAGTGGAACTGCTCAGCGGTGTGTTTGAGGGAAAGTCGACGGGAACTCCCATCGGATTCATGGTGAGGAACACTAACCAGCACTCGCAGGACTATGAGAACATGCGCTGCCTCTACCGCCCATCACACGCCGACTACACATACCAGCAGAAGTACGGCATACGCGACCATAGAGGTGGCGGACGCTCGTCGGCACGCATCACCATCAGCCGTTGTGTGGCGGGTGCCCTTGCCAAGCTGGCCCTCCGGCAACTGGGCGTCAGCATCAAGGCCTACACCTCGCAGGTGGGCGACATAGCACTCGACCGCGACTACCGGAAATATGACCTCTCGCAAATCGAAAGCAACATTGTGCGCTGTCCTGACAACGGGAAAGCCAAAGAGATGGAGCAACTCATCCTGCAAGTGAAAGAGGCGGGCGACACCATAGGCGGTGTCATCACCTGTGTGGCCAAAGGAGTGCCCGCAGGACTGGGCGAACCGGAATTCGGCAAGTTGCACCAGGCACTCGGCAGTGCCATGCTCAGCATCAATGCCGTGAAAGGATTTGAATACGGGCTGGGATTTGCCGGCGTAGGCCAACGGGGCAGTCAGCAGAACGACGTATTCTCGGCAGAAGGCGGACGGATACACACGCTCACCAACAACAGCGGAGGCATTCAAGGAGGCATCTCCAACGGAGAGGACATTTATTTCCGCGTGGCGTTCAAGCCTGTGGCAACCCTGCTCACCGAACAGAACACCGTAGACCTGGAAGGCAACCCCACCACTCTCAAGGCCCGTGGACGCCACGACCCGTGCGTGTTGCCGCGTGCCGTGCCCATCGTGGAGGCCATGACAGCCATGACCCTGCTCGACATGTATCTGCTCAACAAGACTTCAAGACTTTAACAGGCAGCCTTTAGCCGTGTGGCAACGGCATGTGCCTCAACATAGCCCCGACACTTTCCGAGTGCCGGGGCTATGACGTTAATGCATGAGAAAGTGTTTTAAAATTTAGTTAAAACCAGCATAGTATACATTAAACCTCACGCCACACTTTCACGTCAAAACAGAGCGAAACAAGCTAAAATTCGTGTAAACAGACAACAAAACACACATGAAAAGAGACAAACTAAAGATTATGCAACAGGCATTCAGCCTTATCGCCTGCGTGCTGATGCTCTCGTCGGTGGTCATCCTGCACAAGGGCAAATGGTGGGGACACGAACTGAACACGCCCACCATTGCGCAAACTCCAACCACAGAACCGCTGCGCACACTCGACAACGGCACCATCGTGGTCAACACCACGACACTGGGCAAGGACATTGTGGGCTATGGGGGCAACGTACCGCTCGAAATCTCGGTGAAGAACAATGTGATAACCGACATCAAGGCTCTTGACAACAGCGAGACAGCGCAGTTCTTCGACAAGGCAAAAGTGCTGTTAGGGGCTTGGAAAGGCAAACAGGTGGACGAAGCTATCGCCCTGCACGTGGACGGCGTGACTGGTGCCACCTTTTCCTCGAACGCCATCAAGAACAACGTGGCATGCGGACTGGAATACCTTTCGAAGACCGAGGGAGCCGCCTCTGCTGCCGCATCGCCATTCCAGTCAGTGCAGTTCATCGCAGGATTGTTGGTGGCACTGATGGCGGCAGTGGTGCCGTTGGTGACACGAAACAGGGTGTATCACACGGTGCAACTGGTGCTCAACGTGACAGTACTGGGGTTCTGGTGCGGAACATTCCTCTCCTACTCTTCGCTGCTCGGCGCGTTTGCCAACGGCTTGGGAGCGACCACCGTCATTCTCGGCGTGTTGATGCTCACGGCTTTCGTCTATCCGCTCTTTGGCAAGAAAGCCCACTATTGCACCCACGTGTGCCCATTCGGTTCACTGCAACAGCTGGCAAGCCAGTGCGTGAGGCACAAACTGCGGATAAAACCCACCATCCTGCGACGGCTTGACGTGTTCCGCCAAGTGTTGTGGGCAGTGCTCACGCTGCTGCTATGGACAAGCCTATGGACGGAATGGACGGGCTACGAACTGTTTTCGGCATTCATCATCCAGTCGGCATCCTGGGCGATTATAGCCGTCAGCATAGCTTTCCTGCTGCTCTCGACAGTAGTGGTTCGCCCCTATTGCCGTTTCGTGTGCCCGACAGGCATGCTGCTGAGAATGTGCGAATCATCCAAATAAAAACAAAAGAAACAAGGATATGAAGAAATCAGTATTGCTCAACATTGTGCTCGCACTGGCACTGGTCATCGTGTGCGTGAGGGCGCACAAGGAAAAAATCGGTGGTGCAGCCACTGATGCAGATAGCAGTGAGGTGGTCTACAACACCATTATGACACGGGCCTCGGTGCGTTCCTATCTCGACAAGCCGGTGGAAGACGAGAAAATAGAGAAGTTGCTCCGTGCAGGCATGGCTGCACCATCGGCAGTGAACGCCCAGCCTTGGCACTTCATCGTGGTGAAAAACCCCGACACGCTCGGCAAGATAGCCGAACTGACCCCCAACGCCAGCATGGCGAAAGACGCTCCACTCGCCATCGTGGTGTGCGGAGACATGAACAAGGAAAAAGACGATCACGTGCGCCCGTTCTGGGTGCAAGACACGTCGGCAGCCACCGAAAACATTTTGCTTCAGGCTCACGCCATGGGCTTGGGAGCTGTGTGGACGGGCACTTACCCGTCGGAAGAGCGGTGCAAGGCAATAGCCGAGTTGCTGAAACTGCCCAAGCACATCATACCGCTCAACACGATTGTCATCGGTTATCCGAAGAAATACACAGCTCCGAAAGACAAGTGGAAGCCCGAAAACGTGTCGTATGAGGTGTTCGGACAGCAGCGTGACGTGAAGGCGGAAGCCAGACACACGGACGAAAGCAAGCCCTCGTTTGAAGAATTTGACGTGAACGAGAAATTCCGCCAAAACCCTTTCACCTTCTTCAAGGGCAACGGACTGCTGCTCGCTGCCGGCGACAAGCTGCACCACAACGCCATGACCATAGGCTGGGGTGCACTGGGCAACATCTGGGAACGTGACAACGCCACCATCACCGTCTATGTGGCACAAGGCAGATACACGCACCAGTTTATGGAGAAATCACGCTATTTCACCGTGATGGAATTTGACAAGGCACACAAAGAGGTGCTCGACTATATGGGACACCACAGCGGCCGCGACGGTGACAAGGCGAAGCACCTCGGACTGCACACGCTCTACACAGAGCACGGAACGCCCTATTTTGCCGAAGCAAAAACCGTTTATGAGTGCGAGATGCTCTATCATGCTCCGTTCGACCCCAATGGATTCGGTGAGGTGCCGCGCGAGTTCTACAAGACAGCCACTGCCGGAGTTCACTCAATGTATATCGGGAAGGTGGTGAGAGCGATGAAAAAGAAATAGGAAAGCAGAAAACTACCTGCTGAAGGAAAACGCCGTGAAGCAAGCCCAGACTTGCATCACGGCGTTTTTTCACGTGTATACAAGTTCAGTAGCCTGCCGACGTGTAGCCTTGTCAAAGGTTCATTGTAATTGGGCGTAACGTCTGATGTCGCCCAGTTTCGGAATGAACGTAAACCACAGCCAAACCGGATACGGTCACTAAACGGACCTGTCAAGATGTGCCAATGGCAGACTTACAAGGTGTTAGTGGCAGAGTTAGCACTCGTTAGTGGCAGAGTTACGCATCGTAAGTCGTACACTTAGCACCCGTTAGTGGCACACTTGTGCTTGGTCCCGCAGTTTGGGCACTCATTGCCACAGGCGTGGGCAACGAGTGCCCAAACTGCGGGACTGTTCCGGGACACTCCACTTGAAGTTGGCAAACACCGAATTGGTGATAGATGTGATAGATATTCAACCATCTATCACGCATCTATCACTCCATTTATATTGCTTACAGTAAGCCGAAAAATGTCAGACATCAAGAAAAGTGACAGATAGTGGTGAAAAATCGAAAGACTTTTCCTGCGCGCATGCACGCGTAAGAAGTGGTCGTCAAACAATGCCACAACGGCACGAAGCCAAGTATTTGCCATACTTTCGGTACGTTTTGTATCAAACCAAACACAGAAACAACAAACATCACTCCAATAGCGGAAGCGCCATGTAAAAGCCGTCAGAATATGCGGCACAAAGGCGCATACCCCTTCATGCAGCATGTTTTCAGTGGTTTCACAGCAACTTCCTGCGACGAAGCAGCCAACGATAGGCCATCAAGCAGATTATCACCGAAACAAGAGAACCTATCGGTGAAGCTAATCCCATGGGATAGAGCGTTTCCGGATAGAGAGCGGAAAAAAGATAGGACAAAGGCAAACGGGCGAAAACTATCGACACGACATTGTGAAAGAAAGAAATGGAGGAATAGCCACAAGCCACAAAGTAACCGCTGAAACAGAAGTGAATGCCTGCCAGGAAACAGTCAATCACGTAGCTCTGCAAATAGTCACTGCCCTGGGCTATGACCGCAGCATCAGCCGTAAACAGACGCACTGCATACTCGGGAATGAACTGGAACAGCACCGACACGGCAAGCCCAAACCCACTGGCTAAACAGACGGCATAACGCATAGTCTGACGGGCCCTTTCGATATTTCCAGCTCCAAGACACTGGGCTGAGACGGCGGAAACTGTGGAAAGCATGGCCGACGGGACAATGAACAGCAAACCGATTAGCTTCTCCACAATGCCCACGGCAGCAGCATCAACCAGTCCGCGGCCGTTGGCAATCACGGTGATGGCAATGAAAGCCACCTGTATGAAGCCGTCCTGCAAGGCAACAGGCACACCGATACCCAATATGTTTCTCAAGGTGTCGCGGTGTAACCGGAAATCACTGCGTCCGGCAGGAAGCGACACATGGTGGCTGCAGATGGAAAAAAGCGCCACTGCCACACTCGCCACTTGCGACAGCGTGGTGGCCAGCGCAGCTCCAACAGGCCCCCACCCCAACAGCCCGATAAAAAGCCAATCGAGAAGAACGTTGACCACACATGCCACGACCACAAAATACATCGGGCTACGCGAATCGCCCAGTCCGCGGAAAATGGAAGCGATGACGTTGTAGGCCACGATAAAGGGAATGCCCGAAAAACACACCAAAAGGTAGTTGCGTGTAGAGGCTACAGCTTCTACAGGCGTGTCCATGGCGCGCACAATGAGCGTATGGGCAGCCAGCAGCACCACAGTGAGCACGACAGCCAGCAGCGAGAAGAGGATGACCGTGTTGCCAACCACACGTGCCGCCATCGGTTTGTCGTCAGCCCCGACAGCCCGTGCCGTCCGCACGGTTGTACCCATGGCCAGTCCGATGAGCACCACCGTTATCAGGTGCATCACCTGCGCACCGTTGGACACAGCGGTAATACTGTCAACGCCACAATAAAGTCCGATGAAAAACATGTCTGCCAAGCCATAAAGCATCTGCAGAAAATAGGCCAGCATATAGGGCAACGAAAAGGTGAGGATATTGCCAAAGACACTTCCCCTTGTCAAATCTTGCGCTTTCACTGATGTTACGTGTATTTGCCTGTTAGGTTATCAAATTGCCAAGTTAAGCCGTTTGCACCACATCATCATTGCGGTGCAAACGGCAATCAAAAAAGAAATCAGGCGTTGAGTGCGCCGATAATCTCGTTGACAGACTTACATCCATGCCTGTCGAGCCAGTCGTTGATGCCGTCACGCACCTTGATGGTGACAGCCGGATCAAGGAAATTGGCCGTGCCAATCTCGATGGCAGTGGCACCTGCCATGAGAAAAGCAATGGCGTCTTCAGCCGTGCAGATGCCTCCCAATCCGATAACAGGAATCTTCACCGCTTTGGCCACCTGCCATACCATGCGCAAGGCCACAGGCTTCACACAAGGACCGCTCAGTCCGCCCGTGGATATGCTCAACAGCGGCTTACGCTTCTCTATGTCTATTGCCATGCCCATCAGCGTGTTGATGAGCGACACACTGTCGGCCCCCTCGTCTTCGCAAGCCTTGGCAATCTCTGTAATGTCAGTCACATTGGGCGATAGTTTCACAATGAGCGTCTTGTGGTAGTGCTTGCGCACCTCACGCACCACGCTGGCCGCCCCCTTACTCGTCACCCCAAACGCCATGCCGCCCTGCTTGACATTAGGGCAAGAAATGTTCAACTCTATGGCAGGGATATTGTCAAGGCTGTCAATGCGCTCGGCACAAGCGGCATAATCCTCCGGTGAAGAACCGCTCACGTTGACAATCATATTGGTGTCGATGTCCTTTATCTGAGGGTAAATGTGTTCACAGAAATAGTCAGCGCCTTTGTTCTGTAGTCCCACACAATTGAGCATGCCTTGGGCCGTTTCCGCCATACGGGGATAGTCGTTGCCTTCACGGGCATGCAAGGTCGTACCCTTTACTATGATTCCACCGATTTGCTCCAAAGGAACGAAATCAGCAAATTCCAATCCATAGCCGAATGTGCCCGACGCAGTCATGACCGGGTTCTTCAGCTCAAGTTCCTTTATCTTTACATTTAATTCTGCCATAACAACTTCCGAATATTAAACACTGGACCTTCCTTACACACACACAAATTGCCCTCGGTGGTCTTCTCCACACAACAAAGGCAAGCACCCAATCCACACGCCATCATATTCTCAAGCGAGGCCTCACACTCTACACCAGCTGAAGTGGCGAAACGGGCCACAGCCATCATCATGGGCTTGGGACCGCAAGTAGAGATACGGTCAAACTTCTCACGTGAAAGAATGGAATGGTTGGTGACAAAACCTGTCTCACCTTCACTTCCATCTTCAGTGGTAACGTATACATCGCCCACAGACCGGAACAAATCCATCTCAAGCAAATCCTTGGCAGAACGGGCCCCCAACAAGAAAACAGGCTTGCCACCCATAGCCTTGATACGTTCACCGAAATAGAGAAGCGGAGCTACCCCCACACCACCGCCGACCAGCAAAATGCGTTCATTGGCACGAGAGGGCATGGTGAAGCCATTTCCAAGCGGCAACACACAATTAAGCGTATCCCCTTTTTTCAAGCGCCCAAGGCTGCGCGTACCGTCACCAATGGTGGCAACAAGAAGCCAAAGTTCATTATGAACATAATCCACATGGTTGATGGAAATAGGACGACGCAAAAATGTTGTTGGTGAGTCGTCCACTCTCACCTCCACAAACTGACCAGGATTCATCTCCGGCAAAGGCTTGGTATCTGTCAGACGTAAGAGAACGTACTTCTCGTTTACACGCTCTACGGACGATACGGTCAGGTCCAAAATGTATTTTTTCATTTTATATATAACGTTATTCAATATAAATAGCCGCACTATAAATGCTCTTGCCTACTTGTGTCCTTGGGACTCTGGAGTGTATCCAGATACAATTCCCAAACGTTACACACGCATTACAAACAGCACATCCCTGCAAAAGTAATAAAAATAAATAAGACCTGTTACTTCTCGGGCACAAAAGTTTCAAACGTCAAGTCATCGAAATAAACGCGAATTTCGGTTATATGACGCTGAGGTTTGTCAATATATTTAACTGCCGGAATGATGTTAGGATTAGGTGTAGAAACCACACACTTTGAAGAAGGCTTGTCCTGAGGGTCTATTGATGATGCCTTGTCGGCCTGATCCATATCCATACCAAAGTCGAGCGTTGCTTCCTTCTCTTCCTTGTCAGCAATCTCATGGTTGGCTGCAGCTGTGTCTGGAGCCTCTCCATCGGCAAACATTTCCCCCGTGCCAAACATGAGCCATTCTATATTGATTGTGGGAAAACTCTTCCGAATAGCCTCGACAGTATTTAGGGTAGGCTTGGTGCGTCCTGTGAGTATGCCACTCAACGATGCTGTTGATATATCAATGAAGTTTGCGAACGCCTGCTGAGTCATGTTCTGACTCTCCATCAATTGTTTGATTCTATCTTTCATTTTTAGTACTAAGTTGTCATTTGGGCTCTTTAAGCCCCGTTTCTGAAAAGTTTTACAAAGGTAAATCGTTTTTTTGGAATATACAAATATGTGTATGTATTTTATCTTTGTTAATTTAATATTCACATATATAGATGTTTAAGGTTGTAAACCGCCAAACACGTATGACATTGTTTACATTCACAAATATAATAATTCCTCTTTATATAGGAATATATGCTTAGATTTAACAAACGTAAGTAACTAATTGGTTTTTGGCATGTTACATAGTAATATGTTGCGTTTAAATATATACATATGCGTTATTGTATATCGTTTCTTGGTGGAATTTTTAATTTTAAGGAAGAGCAATTTAGCACTTAGACACTGATTTACAGATATTTACTGATAATTATTTGTTATGTATAATAATCCATTCATGTTTAGAAATGTATATCATCAAAAACTTTAAATACAATATCACAAATTTGAATAAGCTATATAATTCACATTTATATATTTGCATAATCAAATCAAGTTCACTTGTATTTATGATTTATGTTTTCGTATTCAAAGTATTAAATGTCACCATTTGTTAACTCTAAATATTAACACCTTCATAAAGGTCATTTTTTTCATTTTTCCCATTATCCCGAACAACGGCTTTGAAGGACGAAAAAACGCTAATTTTGAAGGCTTTGAAAATGAGGAAAGCCGTTTAGAATGAACACTTTAAGCCTAAAAAAGCGCCCCATGGGAGCGCTTTTTTAGACTTAAAATAGAATGAGAAAAAGGGTAAAATCAATGCAAAATGAAGAAAATTAGCTCCTTCATTAGCTCTCCCCCACTCGTATTTGGATTGTCAAGGCCCTTACTTTTGGCATCTATTTCTCTAATTTTATAGATTATCTGCATAGTTTTCAAAGCCGGGTAATTTCTCATGCCTGTGATGTAGTCTTTCACTGCCCAAGGAGAAGACAATTCCAAAAACTTCTGAAGCTCTGTTTCGTTGCCTCTATTAGGTGAATAATAAGCGATCATCAAATTCTGGAAATATTTGAAGAGCATCGGGAGAAACGAGTAAAGAGTACCAGCTTTAGGATTAGTGTCAAAATATTTGATTATCTGATTAGCCTTAAAAACGTTCTTGTTGATAATGGCATTCTTCAATTCAAAAGCATTGAAATCTTTACTCACTCCAATCTGACGCTCCACTATTTCGGGAGTCACTCTCCTATCACCATCAGCAAAAGAAACAAGCAACTTGTCCAGTTCAGAAGTCAGGCGACTCAAGTCTGCACCGACATGATCAGCAATCATCAGCGCGGCCTTTTCTTCTATCGTTGCACGATGGGCTTTGAGATATGTGGAGATGAAAGCCGGCAATTCACGATCGCGCAACTTTTTGCTTTCAAAGACCACCCCTATCTGAGAAGCCAGTGCTATGGCAGCAGCTGACGACTTCTTCCTTCGGTCCATAGTTCCATTTTTGTGGCACCACACTAAAACAGTAGACATCATTGGATTTTTCAAGTATGCCTCCAGTGCCTCCGTGTTCTTCAAGTTTTGCGCCTCTTTAACTACCACCACTTGACGGTTGGCCATCATAGGGTATCGTCTTGCCAAGTCGATGACTTGCTTAACCGTAACATCCGAACCAAAAACCACTGAGAGATCGAAGTCTTTCTCCTCATTCTGAAGAGCATGCTCGGTGATAAAGTCCGCAATCTTATCAATATAATAAGACTCGTCACCCATCAGAATATAAATCGGCAAATACTTTTCAGCCTTTAAATCTTTCATGATTGAGGCATAAGTAGTGCCGCCTTGTCTTTTTTCCACCATATTAAATGTCTATAATTCGCGTTTTTGGAAGCAACTCGATAGGTCGGTCGAAATATCGAAGTTTTGAAGCTTTCTTTTACCTACTATATAAAGAAGGTATAGCTCTGAGTGAGCTCCATATATATAATAAGGTGTAAAAGACTGCTGTAGAAAAGAATAAATATGCTTTTGTTTTGCCATTATTCCAAATTCTACTAACTTTGCATCCCAAATGCAAAAGTACAAAAATGTATCGATTAAACCTACCAAGTTATCAAATAAAAACAGGTGGAACAAGGGAGAAGCCCACAATTCTTGACGTTTTGAGAAGGAAATTCGTGGCGCTCACCCCTGAGGAATGGGTTAGGCAACACTTCGTACACTTTTTGATTGAGCACAAGCACTACCCCACAGGACTGCTCGCCAACGAGGTGAAACTTCATGTTGGCGAAAAGACCCTTCGCGCAGACAGCGTGCTCTACGACCGAATGTTACGTCCGCGAATGATTGTGGAATACAAGGCGCCTACCATCAAACTCACGCAAAAGGTTTTCGACCAGATTTCCGCCTACAATCTTCTTCTGAAAGTAGACTATCTGGTGGTGAGCAACGGAATGGAAAGTTACTGCTGCAAGATGGATTATGACCATCACACATACACCTTTATGGAAGACATTCCCGACTACGATAATATTTGACAATTTTGCGCAATCATAAAAGGTAATAAAACTCAACAAACAAGACACGATATGGCAATAGGAAAATGGATTGGAGGTTTTCTGGGATTCATGACTGCAGGTCCACTCGGAGCCCTCGCCGGCATCTTTCTTGGATCGCTTTTTGAGAAAGGTCTGGGTCAGGTCAACACTCCCGACAACAACGTTTTCAACGACCCTCAACGCGAAGCCGAGGGGCAACGCAACTCCTTCTTTTTCTCTCTCCTTGTACTCTCAGCCTATGTCATCAAGGCTGACGGAAGAGTGATGCACTCCGAGATGGAATGTGTGCGGAACTTTTTGCGAAACAACTTCGGTCCGGCTGCCGAACAGCAGGGCAACGACATACTCCTCAAGATATTTGAAGAGCAGAAAAAGATGGATGCCTGGCAGCCTGGAGCCTTCGGCAACGCGGTGCTACAAAGTGCCGATCAAATTGCAGACAACATGGACTATAGCCAACGCCTCCAGTTGCTCAATTTTCTTGCCATGATAGCCCAGGCTGACGGACACGTGAGCAAGGAAGAAATTGATGCCATTCGGCAGATTGCTATGGGCATGCGGCTCAGCGCCCAAGAGGTTGACTCCATCTTCAACCTCAATCACAATGACCTTGAATCAGCCTACAAGGTGCTCGAGATTACTCCTTCTGCTACAGACGATGAGGTGAAAGCCGCCTACCGCAAGATGGCTCTCAAGCACCATCCCGACCGTGTAGCCACATTGGGAGAAGACGTGCGCCGTGCTGCGGAAAGAAAGTTTCAGGAAATCAACGAAGCCAAGGAACGTATCTACAAAGCCCGTGGCATCAGATAAAAAACGCCGAACAGGATAATACATTTAATCATAAAAACGAACAATGAACGATTCAGCACGTACCTTTACATTGGTAGCCATCATCACGTCTCTGCTGCTGTTCATGCATCTGCTGCCCACTCTCTCCGTGAGCGGCACAGAATTGCGCCCAGTCAACATTCTGAGCGAGGTCATCAAACCTCAAGAGACTGAAGTTACAGACATTATTCCCAAGCCAATACCTCCCAAGCGTCTGGCGCAAGCCAACAGCAACAAGCCATCCGACAGTCTGTCGTCGAAGCCCAAAGTGAAGAAGCCGCACCCTGGTGTGACCGAGATTGACGACTATGGCGCATCGGCACCGGAAATGAACCATTTCTATGCGGCACTGAAAAACCGCAAGCACCTGAACCGCCCCGTACGCATCGCCTACTATGGCGACTCCTTTATCGAAGGCGACATTCTGACGTGCGACCTTCGACAGATGCTCCAACAGAAGTTCGGCGGCGTAGGGCCAGGCTGGATAGACTGCGGCAACTCCTTCATCCGCAACCGGCGCACCATATCACAACAGTTCAGCGGCATGACAGAACACGAGGTTGTGAAGAAGCCTTACAACCATGCTCTTGAAGGCATCAGCCAGCGCTACACCAATGTGTCAGAGGGTGCACAGGTGACCAATAAGGGCACCAAGTACAAGCAGCTCACTGCCACATGGACTTCCGCCAAGGTGTATTTCAAGACTCCCGGCGGCTTCAACCTTCAGACTTCTGTCAACGGTGCAGCCCCAGAGACCACAGCCATTGCCGGTTCGGGGGAAGTGCAGATGCACGAGACCCTGGGACAGATGAACAGCATCAAGCATCAGTTTCGTTCCGTCAGCTCTGGCACCCTCGCCTACGGCATTGCCCTTGAGGGACGACAGGGCGTAACGCTCGACAACTTCAGCATGCGCGGCTCCGCCGGATTCACCCTTGCCAGCATTCCGCTGCACACCTTGAAAGAATTTGCCCGACTGCGTCCTTACGATCTCATCATCCTGCACTTCGGACTCAACGTGGTGAACAGCCGCAATACGGCAGCCATCTACAAGACTTATGTCAACCGCATGAAGAAGGTGGTGCAGATCATGAAGCAAGCCTATCCTAATGCCAGCATCCTGGTGGTAAGCGTGCCAGACCGCGACGAGCGTACAGCCTCAGGCATTACCACGATGCGTGGTGTGGAACAGCTCGGTGCCTACCAGAAGCTGATGGCTTCGGAAACAGGCGTGGCTTTCTTCGACCTGTTCAAGGCTATGGGGGGCAAAGGCAGCATGAAGAAACTGGTAGACCGCAACATGGCCAACAAAGACTACACCCACCTGTCGTACGGCGGAGGAAAAATCGTCGCCACATCATTCTACAAGTCGCTTATGGCTGGCTACGAAGATTTCTATTAACAAAAGAAACACGAATAAATAAAAGATGAACGCAAACAGCGATATTCTCACCAACCTCATCCACACCCTCAGCTACAACCCACAGGAACCTATGATTTTCAGCAGCGGAACGTTCCTGCTGCTGTTTCTTGGCTTCTCCCTTGTCTATATGCTGCTGCAGCGCAAGTTCAATGCGCGGCTGCTCTTCGTGACGCTTTTCTCCTATTATTTCTACTACAAGAGCAGCGGCATGTACTTCTTTCTGCTTGCCGTGGTCACCGCGTCCGACTTTTACATAGCACATGCCATTGACCGCCACCGCGACAACCGCACGCTCGGCAAGCGCCTTGTCACGCTCAGCCTGTTGATAGACCTTGGACTGCTCGGCTACTTCAAATACACCAATTTCTTTGCCGGCATGCTCTCGCAGATGATTGGCCACAACTTCCAGCCGTGGGACATATTCCTGCCCGTGGGCATCAGTTTCTTCACGTTCCAAAGCATGAGCTACACCATCGACGTCTACCGCGGTTCGCTCAAGCCACTGCCCAACCTGCTGCAGTATGCTTTCTACGTGTCGTTCTTTCCACAGCTCGTGGCAGGTCCCATTGTGCGAGCCAGCGACTTTGCCCCGCAAATCGGCAAACCTGTCCGCATCACCCGCATGATGTTTGCCCAGGGAGTGTATTTCATTATCATCGGCCTGTTCAAGAAAGCCGTTATCAGCGACTATATCTCGCTCAATTTCGTGGACCGCATCTTCGACAATCCCAACCTCTATTCCGGCATTGAGAACCTGCTGGGCGTCTATGGCTATGCCATGCAGATATATTGTGACTTCAGCGGCTACAGCGACATGGCCATCGGCATTGCCCTGCTGCTGGGTTTCCACTTCCCCATCAACTTCAACGCCCCCTACCGCAGCACCAGCATCACCGACTTTTGGCGCCGCTGGCACATCTCGCTCTCTACCTGGATACGCGACTACATCTACATCTCGCTTGGCGGAAACCGCAAGGGAAAGGTTCGGCAATACGTGAACCTCATCGTCACCATGCTCCTCGGCGGGCTTTGGCACGGTGCGAGCCTCAACTTCGTGTTCTGGGGCGGCATGCACGGCACGGCACTTGCCCTTCACAAATATTTCAGCCAGGAGGTGCTCCATCACCCCAAGCACTATGAACCCACAGGCTGGCGCAAGTGGGGAGCCATATTCCTTACCTTCCACTTCGTGTGCATGGCATGGATTTTCTTCCGCAACACCACCTTCGCCGGCAGTTGGACGATGCTACAGCAGATATTCACCGATTTCCACCCGGAGTTGTTGCCACAAGTTCTTGACGGCTACAAATACATCTTCCTCATCATGGGCTTCGGCTACGTGAGCCACTATTTACCCGACAGTTGGCAGAACGGCATCATCCGCCTTATCAGCCGCACCAACGTGGTGGTTTGTGCCTTGCTCATCACAGCCGTCATCTACATTGTCATTCAGGTGAAGAGCAGCGGCATACAGCCCTTCATTTATTTCCAATTCTAAAAAACAGCCCCTACTTCATAACGAGAAAGCGCCCTCCGACTCTCAACACAAGAGCCAGAGGGCGTTTTCACGTTAATGGCATACTAACGAAACATTAATGGCACACTTACGGATGCTTAGTGGGCGACTTACGATGGATTAGTATGCGACTTAGCATCCCTAAGTATACGACTTACGGGTGCTAAGTATGCCACTAACGGGTGCTAAGTATGCCACTAACGGGTGCTTAGTGTACGACTTACGGATGCTTATGACACCCTAAGGAAACTTCCACCGCGGTAAAAAATGAATACGACCGGAACTACAGGTTGGAAGAACCGGGGAACAAGGCTGCAAAAGCGGGATGCATCCCAACTGAGCAAGCGACAGGAATGCAAAAACAACTGGATGGGAAGAGCCCGACAAGAACAAAAATGTGCAAGTCCCGGAGGCTATTTGTCTTCCGGTCTTGCACATTTTCTGTTTATACCTGCGATGCAGGTTCATCGCCCTACAAAACTACATAACCTTAGGCACGTGGGCAAGATACTTCTGTATTTCCTCGTCCGAAACCTCATAGTTCTGCAAGTCGCCGCTCAAATAGCTGTCATACGACGGCATGTCTATCAGTCCGTGGCCCGACAGACAGAAGAGCAGTGTCTTCTTTTCGCCCGCCTCCTTACACTTCAAAGCCTCGCGGATAGTGGCGGCTATGGCATGACAACTCTCGGGAGCAGGGATGATACCCTCGGTGCGTGAGAAGAGGATACCCGACTGGAAGCTCTCCAACTGCGGTATGTCCACGCCGTGCATATAGCCGTCCTTGAGCAGCTGCGACACTATCATGCCCGCACCATGATAGCGCAAGCCACCGGCATGGATGTTGGCAGGCTGAAACTCGTGGCCCAGGGTGAACATGGGCAGCAGCGGCGTGTAGCCCGCCTCGTCGCCATAGTCATATTCGAACTTGCCACGTGTAAGTTTGGGGCAACTTGAAGGCTCTGCTGCTATAAACTCCGTTTTCTTACCTTCCAGCAGGTTATGGCGCATGAAAGGGAATGCCATGCCACCGAAATTGCTGCCGCCACCGAAACAGGCTATCACCTTGTCGGGATACTCGTCGGCCAAGGCCATCTGCTTCTCTGCCTCCAGGCCGATAACAGTCTGGTGAAGAGCCACATGGTTGAGCACTGAACCCAACGTGTACTTACACCCGGGAGTCTGCATGGCCAGTTCCACAGCCTCGGAGATGGCCGTGCCCAGTGAACCGGGATTCAGTGGATCGCGGGTGATAATGTCCTTGCCGGCACGGGTCGACATGGAGGGTGAGCCTTCTACCGTGGCACCGAACGTGCGCATAACTGCCGAGCGATATGGCTTTTGTTTCATGGTTATCTTCACCTGATACACGGCTGCCTCGAGTCCGAAAATCTTGGCGGCATACGACAGGGCTGCACCCCACTGTCCGGCACCGGTCTCGGTGGTGACGTTTGTCACGCCTTCTTTCTTGCAGTAGTAGCACTGCGCCAGCGCAGAGTTTATTTTATGCGAACCCAACGGGCTCACGCTTTCGTTCTTGAAATAGATGTGGGCAGGCGTGTCGAGCGCCTTCTCCAGGGCGTAGGCACGCACAAGGGGAGTGGAACGATAGTAGGTGTAGAGTTCACGCACCTCGTCGGGAATGTCTATCCAGGCATGCTCCGTGTCGAGTTCCTGGCGTGAACATTCCATGTTGAATATCTGTGCCAGGTCCTCGGCCTTCATCGGCTTAAGGGTCTGCGGGTTGAGCGGAGGCAGAGGCTTGTTGGGCATGTCTGCCTGTATGTTGTACCACTGTTCAGGTATTTCACTTTCGTCGAGCAGGAATCGCTTTTGTTTCTTCATATCTTACGGTTTATTATTGGTTTGGTTCCACAAAAGTAGCAATATTTATCCTGACAGCCAACTTTTTGTCATTAAACTTGCCAAAGTTGTTCTATTTCGTTACCTTTGCCTGCCTTTAATCATCTTCTTTCCGTGAAAGCGTGCTCGCGCGCGTACTATTATTATAGACTGTATATACAAAACCAAAACCAACAATAAGCAATGAACAAACAAACAAAATGGCTAAGCACCCTGTGCTTGCTGGTCGGGTTCTCTGCGCCCTCGCAGGCGAAGATAGAGGGAAGCCTCGACCCCGACTGCGTGGTGGCAGAATGGAGCAACAGCTCCACCTACCCCAAGGTAATCGACATCAACTTCAGCGACCTCACATGGCCCGACACATGGAAGGGGCAGACGGGCGTAGACTGTCCGACTTTTGCCAATGGCGGCTACATAAACTACATCAAACAAATAGCCGCCAACCCTTCAGGCAACGTCAGCTACCCGATCCTTTTCCACAACTGCACCTTTGCCAACAAGAAGTCGGCAGGCGGCCACGGCGGTGCCACGGCAGCCTTTTCACGCATCTACTACCTCGGCCAGAAGCCGAGCGGCAACAGTGCTACCAGATATAACAACTGGACAGTGACCGGCCACACCAAATACCTGGAAGACAACATCACCTACGACTCGAACGGCAAGCCCAACTATGGCGAAGCCGGATTCGTGCAGATGTGCCGTGACGCGTCCACTACGACAGAGTCCTTGCACGGATGGATGGAAATAGACCACATTCCCTATGTGGAGCGCGTGCAGTGGTCGTGGTCGTCAACCTCTTGGGGACGCGGCATCAAGTGCGACTACAAGGTGGGCGACGGAGAATGGAAGCCATTGGTATGGATGGGCTCCGAATCGCAGAAGCAAGGCTACACCGTGTTCAGCGACCAGGGCTACTTCATGGAAAATGTCATCAATGCCAGCGACGTGTCGCTCCGTTGGCGCGTGTGGGATGGTGACGACCCCGACAATCCCGTGCTGAAAGCCGACGGGTCGAAAGCCTACAGAGACCAGGGCTATGCACCTTTGGCCATGAAACAAGCTCCACGCGTGCACAAGATACAAATCTTCGGCAACGAAATCACTGCCGAGCAGGCACAGTATGCCCAGGAACATCCGTTGGCAGACGTGGGCGAAATATCCGACCTCGGCGACGCTGACCCCGACAAGAAGGAAGCGCCCGATACGGGTGCGCCCGTAGTGCTCCTCACCGTGGCACAGGACGGGACTGCCGACTACACAAAAATCCAAGACGCCATCAACGCTGTGCCCGACGGCTCGCGCGGCATCATCTATGTGCGCAAGGGTACCTACGACGAAAACCTCTATGCCGGCACCAAAGACCAGCACAACAAGTTCATAAGCCTCATCGGCGAAGACCGCGACCAGACCATCCTCACATCAAGCGTGAGCCGCGGCACAGGCAACGAAGCCAACACCTACAACGACTGTGCAGCCCTCAACGTGTTCACGCCCTGCTTCTATGCCGAGAACCTCACCATCCGCAACACGAGCGGCAACGTGGGACAGGCCGAAGCACTCTACACCAATGCCGACGCCCACGTGTTCAAGAACTGCCTGCTGAGTGGCTACCAAGACACCTATAAAGCCAATGTGGGCAACCGCGGCTACTTCACCAACTGCACCATCGAGGGCGCCACCGACTTCATCTACGACGGTGGTCTCGAATGGTTCGACGACTGTGAACTGCGCTGCGTCAAGGGCGGTGGCTACATCGCAGCCCCAGCCTCTTCGGCCATCCCCATGACACAGGTGCTCTATCCCGAACTGAGTCAGACAGCCTTCTACCCGGGCCTCTTCTTCCGCGGTTGCACTGTTACCGCCGAAGACGGAGTGGCCGACGGTGCTTATACCCTGGGACGTCCTTGGGACGAGAAGAGCGGCGCCATGTTCCTGCAGTGCAAGCTCGGCAAGCACATCAACACCAAGGGTTGGACTGACTGGAACGGCAGAGGCTCACTTTCTTCGCTCTACGAATACAGGAACATGAATGCCGACGGCACACTCGCCGTCACTTCCGGACGCGCCTCCTTCTCTCACCAGGCCACAGACAAGGAAGTGGAAGCCTACATGAATCCGGAATTCATGTTCGCCAAGATGTCCGACGTGCCCTTCGACTACGCTGCAGTTGTGCGTGGCGCTGCAGCTCCCATGAACTTCGTCACGTCACCCGCCGAACTCTCCTGGGAGAGCGACGACCTGGCAGCAGGCTATCTTGTCTACAAAGACGGCACCTTCCATAGTTTCACCGACAAGGCGTCTATAGCTATCGCCTCTGCCGACGAGGCCACAGCCTACAGCGTGCGTTCCGTATCGCGTCAGGGCGTGGTAAGCAAGCTGGTCAAGGCCAGCGAAGCACAGAAGCTCAAGGCCTTCCCATCGGCAGAGGGCTTCGGCAAGTTCACCACCGGCGGCCGCGGCGGCAAAGTGGTCACCGTGACAAAACTTGCCGACGACGGTTCGGAGGGCACCCTGCGTTGGGCATTCAGCCAATATAAGGACGAACCGCTAACCATCGTCTTTGCCGTGAGCGGCAACATAGAACTCCGTTCTGCCCTCCGCATCCAGCGCGCCGACTGGACGCTCGCCGGACAGACAGCTCCCGGTGAAGGCATCTCACTCATCCGCAACAAGGTGAACTTGGGCGGCTCGCAGAACTTCATCGTGCGCAACGTGCGCTTCCGCGCAGGACAGCTCGACGTGAACGGCGACAAGCTGCAGGACCAGGCTCTCGGCGTGGAAAACTGCTCCAACTTCATCTTTGACCACTGCACCTTCGGATGGTCCATGGAAGAAAACATGAACACGCAAGACTCCCACTTCCTCACCGTGCAGAACAGTATCGTGCATGAAGGACTCTACAATGCAGGCCATGCCAAAGGCGTGCGCGGCTACGGAGTGCAATGGGGAGGCTCGCCAGCCACCTACTGCCGCAACCTGCTTGCCGACAACCAGTCGCGCAGTCCGCGCATCAACGGTGCACGCGGCGAAGACAACGTGGTGTTCATGGAATACATCAACAACGTAAACTACAACTTCGGCAAGAACGGCGGATGCTACGGCGGCGAGAACACGGCAGACATATCTTCCTACAACGGCGAGAACTCCGCCCACGAGTGCAACTTCATGAACAACTACTACAAACCGGGCAACGCCTCTAACGAAGCATCGAAAGTAATCTTCGTCAACTCAAGCTATGCACGCGATGGTGCCACTTCATGGGCACCGGCACAGTGGTACGTGGACGGCAACATTATTGAAGGTAATGCTGCGGCCAATGCCGACAACTGGACTGCCATGGCGGCAGAGACCTACTCGCTCGACCAGATACGCGTCAACAGCCGCATCGTGCCTAAACATGCCTACTACAAGTATTCGGCAACAGGCAACGTAGGCAACTACGACCCCAACCAATATATGCTCACCGACATCCTGTCTGCCAACGACGCCTACGACTACGTGCTCAACCATGCAGGCACCATCAACCGCGACCAGGTGGAACGCCGCGTGGTAGACGAGGCACGCACCGGCACCTCGCACTATGGAGGCACCACCTTGGGAAAGACTACGGGCATCATCGACACCGAAGGCGACTGCGAAGGCTTCCTGCCATTGTCTTCCGACTGGACTGCACCCGTAGACACCGACGGTGACGGCATGCCGGACGAATGGGAACGAACACACGGACTTGACCCCCATGTGGCAGACCAGAACAAGGTGAATGCCGACGGATATACAGCGCTTGAAGCCTATCTCTGCAGCCTGATGGGCGAGACACTCAAAGACGGTTTCTCTACCGGCATCAAAACGGTGGCTACCGCATCGCCACAAGTGGGCTACGACCGTTCAAGCGACTGTATCACCGTGAGCGACAATGCCCTGGGCGGCATGCTCTACGTCTATTCCGCCAACGGTTCGCTCCTCTCGGTGCAGACCATCAGCAAGCGGAAAGTATCCCTCGCCGGCATCAGTGAACGTATGGCTATTGCCAAAGTGGAAGGACGAGGCATCTGTCCACGCGTCGTCAAGGTGATGAGATAAAAACTTACAGACTATACAACAGGAAAGGAATGTAGAGGTTCATTGCGGATTCTACATTCCTTTTTTCATGTTCATACAATAATAGTTCCCGTCATCTGTTATTATAATAAAAACAACTATGCTCATTCTTTCCACCCTACTTGTCTACTTCATAGTTCTTATGGCACTCAGCCGGCTGACAAGCCGACACAGCAACAACGATACATTTTTCCGAGGCAACCGCCAGTCACCTTGGTATATGGTGGCCTTCGGCATGGTGGGTGCCAGCATCTCAGGCGTGACTTTCGTCTCCGTGCCTGGCATGGTGATGGGCATAGACATGACCTACCTCCAGACCTGTCTCGGTTTCATCGTGGGCTATGTCGTCGTGGCGTTTGTTCTCTTGCCCGTATACTACCGCATGAATCTCACAACCATCTACACCTACCTCAACCAAAGACTGGGGCACAGTGCCTACAGGACTGGTGCATGGTTCTTCCTGCTCTCCAAAATGACAGGTGCGGCAGCACGTTTCTATGTGGTGTGCTTTCTTCTCCACCAGTTTGTACTTGGCCCCATGGGCGTTCCCTTCATCCTTACGGTCATGGCCATGGTTGCCCTCATCTGGCTCTATACCCGTAAGGGAGGCATCAAGACACTGGTGTGGACGGACACCCTGCAGACGCTCTGCATGTTTACCGCCCTCATGCTAATAATAATAGGTGTGGCTTCTGCCCTGCACCTCGACTTCCACTCCACGATAACGGCCGTAACGGAAGACCCGCATAGCCGCATATTCGTGATGGACGACTGGATGTCAAGGCAGTACTTCTGGAAACAGTTCTTAAGCGGAGTGTTCATAGTCATCGTCATGACTGGACTCGACCAGGACATGATGCAGAAAAACCTGACGTGCCGCACTCTACGTGAGGCACAAAAAGACATGTGTACCTATGGCGTGGCATTTCTCCCTGCCAACCTGCTCTTCCTCACACTCGGCATCCTGCTCATGCAACTGGCTCGCCAGGAAGGCATCGGCTTGCCCGCACAGGGCGACGCCCTGCTTCCCATGTTTGCAGCCACCGGCAGATTGGGCGACATAGTCGTAGTACTATTTACCCTGGGTGTTGTGGCCTCCTCTTTTTCCAGTGCCGACTCTGCCCTCACCGCCCTAACCACCAGCTATTGTGTGGACATTTGCCGCCAACCATCCAACGAGAAACTGCGCCGAAGAGTGCACATGGGTATGGCCTTGGTCTTTGTTGCTTTCATTCTGCTATTCCGCACATTCAACTCCACGAGTATTATCGATGCCATCTACACCCTGTGTTCTTACACCTATGGTCCACTGCTCGGCCTTTTTGCCTTCGGACTGTTCACCCGCCGTACAGCCAGAAGCCGTTGGGTACCTTGGATATGCATCTGTGCACCTATGGTTTGTTATGGTATAGACTGGTTTGCCCGTTACTATGCCGGATATAAGTTTGGATATGAACTGCTTATGTTTAATGGGGCCCTTACCTTCTTAGGGCTCTATGCCGTACAAGAAAGAAGTCTGCAAAAGAAAACACCCGTACCAAAAAACAAGTAGAAATTATTTCGTATTCCACTCATTTTATCTATATTTGCAACAAAATCATAGTGAAAGGAAGATAACAATGGTAACAGACTATATCAGATTTGACTGGGCTATGAAGCGCCTGTTGCGCAACAAGGCCAACCATGCCGTGCTGGAAGGACTGCTCACCTCGCTGCTCAACGAAAAGATAACTATCGTGCGTTTCCTTGAAAGCGAAGGAAATCAAGAAGACGATGATGACAAATACAACCGTGTTGACCTGCTTGCAGAGAACGACAAGCAGGAACTGATTATCGTGGAAATACAAAACAGTCGCGAACTGACTTATTTCCATCGCATGCTCTATGGCGTGTCGAAGGCCATCACTGAATACATTGGCTTGAGCGACAGCTATGACAAGGTGCGCAAAATCTATTCAGTCAATATCGTTTACTTCGAACTGGGACAGGGAAGCGATTACGTATATCATGGCAAGACCATATTCCAAGGCCTGCATGATCCGCATGACATATTGAAATTGTCAGTTAGACAAAACGAGAGGTTCTTTGGCAACAGACAGTCTGAGACATTGGTGCGCAAGGATGCTGGCGACCTGTTTCCCGAGTATTACGTACTACGCGTCAACGACTTCGACAAGGTGGCCAAAACACCTCTCGACGAGTGGATGGAATTTCTGAAGACAGGTCAAATCGACAATAATGCCAAGGCACCAGGACTTGCAGAAGCCCGCAACTGCCTGCGCATTGACGCCCTATCAACCAACGACAAGCGCTCCTACTATCGGCATATGGAATCTGTGCGCCACATGAGAAGCCTGTTCGACACCAGTCGTGATGAAGGATGGGCTGAAGGCAGAGCCGAAGGACGGGCGGCCGGAATTGAAGAAGGACGAGCAGAAGGACGAGCAGAAGGCATACGCCAAGTTGCACTTGCCTTGAAGCGAAATGGAGTTCCTGCAGCAACTATTTCCCAATCAACCGGACTGTCCGTTGACGAGATTGACAAATTATAATTATAATGTAAGCAAGAAAAAAGAAAAGAGCGCGGTTGCTAAAGTTAAAGCTTTCGCAACCGCGCTCTTTTCCTATAATCCGAATAGAGTGCTTATCCCTTCAAATTCTTCAGATACTTGTCTGCTTCAATGGCAGCACGGCAACCGCTGGCTGCAGCATTGATGGCCTGACGATAGTGGGGATCAGCCACGTCACCGGCAGCAAACACGCCGGGTACATTGGTGGCAGGACTCACACCGTCTGTCTTGATATAGCCTTGCTCATCCGTCTCCACCCACTCCTTAAACACATCGCTGTTGGGCTTATGACCAATACCCAGGAAGAATCCGTCGATGGCAATGTCAAACTTCTCTTCGTCTGCTTCTCCCTTGCGCTTAACCAGATGGGCGCCTTCCACGCCATTCTCGCCAAACAAGCCAAGGGTGTTGGTCTCGAAGAGCACTTCTATATTCTCCTTGTTCAGCACACGCTTCTGCATCACGTCGCTGGCACGGAGGAATGGCTTGCGCACAATAAGGTAGACCTTCTTGGCCAGACCTGCCAAATAGAGCGCCTCTTCACAGGCAGTATCGCCACCGCCCACTACAGCCACTACTTTTTTGCGGTAAAAGAATCCGTCGCAGGTGGCACAGGCAGAAACGCCTTCGCCCTTATATTTCTCTTCATCTGCCAGACCGAGATATTTGGCTGATGCTCCGGTGGCAATAATGACCGTGTCGGCCTCTATTTCCTTGCCTTCATCGGTGGTCAGCACATAGGGAGCCTTGCTGAAGTCTGCCTTCACGATTTCTCCGTCGCGCAGGTCAGTGCCGAAGTGCTTGGCCTGCTCCTGCATGTTCATCATCAGTTCGTTGGCATCGATGCCTGTAGGGAAACCGGGGAAGTTTTCTACCAATGTGGTCTGTGTGAGCTGACCGCCAGTCTGGAGACCACAATACTCCACGGGGTGCAAATTGGCTCTTGATGCATAGATGGCCGCCGTGTAGCCGGCTGGACCGCTGCCTATCACGAGGCAGCTGATATGTTCTCTTTCCATAATTGTTAGCTTGTTGTCGTCCTTTATTGTGCCAGCAATTCTTCTATCTGCTTGGCTATGTTCTCGATACTCTCTGTCGGCTCAAAGCGGGCCACGACCATGCCGCGCTTGTTGGTGAGGAATTTGGTAAAGTTCCACTTGATGTCAGCCTTGTCCTTGTAGTCGGGATCTTCCTTCGACAGCAGTTCGTCAAGCACGGGAGTGAGCTTGTGTGAGGGGTCGAAACCGGCAAAACCCTTTTGTTCCTGCAGGAACTTGTAGAGAGGATCTGCATCCGGTCCATTGACCTTCACCTTCTTGAAACGGGGGAATTCCGTGCCGTAGTTCAGTTTGCAGAACTGATGGATAGACTCGTCTGTGCCGGGAGCCTGTGCGCCAAACTGGTTGCAAGGAAAGTCAAGCACTTCAAAGCCCTGTGCGTGATACTTCTCATAGAGTTTCTCAAGTTCTTCATACTGAGGGGTGAAACCACACTTCGTGGCAGTGTTGACAATGAGCAGCACTTCATTGGCATACTCCTTCAATGATACTTCTTTACCTTTTCTGTCTTTTACAGAGAAATCGTATACAGTTCTCATTTGTGTGTTATGTGTGTGTATTTTAATAATCGTTCTTTTCTTATGTGTGCAAAGTTAGCAATTAAAATTGAAATAGGCTAAAGGTTATCCTCTTTTTTAGGATTTCCCCTATCAAGTTATAGTGGTTTCCCTTTGGCCGTGTCGGCTATTTGCCTTACTTTTGCAAGCAGTAAAAACAAAGAACCAATTAAAACTCACGGATTATGAAACGCATGAACACTTGGCTTGCCATGCTGGCAGTGGCAATGATGCCTTTTCTGCTGACCAGCTGCGACCCGGACGACGGGTGGGATTATTATGACTATTACGGCGGATGGTACGACGATTATGACTGGTATCACAGTCCGTTTGACTACGGCACGGCGCAGATGATACAGATGGCACAGTATGTCAACGGCGAATGGGGCGGCACCATTACCGTTTCTGACAGGAATGGTGTGTACACCTACGGCTCTGACTTCGGCTTCTACCAGTATAACAGAAACTCGCTGAACGGAAATGGTGTGGAATACCGCTACCAATTGCGTTCGGACGGGAGCTATGGAGACGACACGATGACTGGCCAATACAACTTCACTTGGTACATTGACCCGCGCACACGCAATATCTATCTGAGATATGACAGTGGTGAGTGCTTCGTCATCTATTATGCCGACCTTGACCTGAGCGCAAGCATCTTCGACGCGTCCATGCACGGGCTGAACACCAACGAAGATGACGAGCTGAGCCTGGACCGCTACACCCGTGCAATGGGAAGTGGGCAGAAGACTGCCGTCATCAAGATGGGAAAGAAAGCGGCAAGACTGTAAGCACCGCACACGGCAAAAGACAAAAGGCAAGCACTCGATTCCGAGGCTTGCCTTTTGTCTTTTGCCGTGTGGTTCTGCTATTTGCCCACCAGCATCCATGCCGCCTTCACGGCATCCGTGTTGGGCTTCACTTTCTCCACACGTGTTTCCACGTCGTCGGGCAGATTGCAGAAGAAGTCGATGCCGGTTTTCTCTTCCAGTTCGTCCACCGAAATCATGTATGCGGAAAGTTTGTCGTTCTTTGTCACCTGGCCGGTATGTTCAGCCCAGAAGGCGATGGCCTTGTAACTTCCGCTTCGCTTGCACAGAATGGCCATGAAGAAATACTTGGGGACGAGGAGTCCGCTCTTGGCCGGGGCAAGCACCTGTCCGTTCTCTATGGTGCCTCCCTTGCAAACAAAAAGCGTGTCACGGAAACTGGCTGTGTTCCATGTTCTTATCTGATTTTCCATTTCGCCCCAAATGCCATTGTTGAAAGCATGCAACTGCGGATGCATGTTGCTCAGATAGAAAGTCTGTTCGTTGACCTGTTGCGAGAACAAGCGGTCTGCCGACGGACAGATATGCCCCCTGTCGTAGCCAGAGTTCTTATAGTCGGCAAGTGTGGTGCGATATTGCTGCAGAATCTGCGTGTCTTCCTGAAAGGGGTCACCTTTCCAGACTGTAGTTTTCCAGTTTTCACGTTTCCAGTTGCTTGCACTGTTGCCCTCATACATCTGGTAGCAAGTCCAGCGTTGTGCCTTTTTGGTGCAGTCCCATTCAAGCGAATAGTTCACGCCGAAACCGGCAGCCTTGTGCACGATGATCAGATTATTGCCTCCCTTCATCTTGGGAAATTCGAGCCGTGTCACCTCACGGGCCACTCCCCCATTCACCTCATTGGCATTCACGTTGGTCGAGGTGGTGCCTCCACCATTGTTGCCTCCACTGCCTTCGCTTCCGCCATTATCGTCGCCACCACATGCAGAGAAAGCGAAAAGGACTGCCAAAGCGACAAGTCCGGAATGAAAGAAATTTGTTTTCATAGTTTTCCAGGTGTTGATGTATGAATACTGTTATAGACGCAAAAGAGTGCGGCCAATCGCATATGCAACTACGACTGAACGCACTCCTCTCGTACGAAAAATATATAAAATTGGTATCTATATATTACTTCTTCAACTTACCGTAACGGTTCATGAAGCGGTCTACGCGACCTGCTGTGTCAACGAGCTTGCTCTTACCTGTGTAGAAGGGGTGAGAGGTGCTTGAGATTTCGACTTTTACCACAGGGTAAGTTTCACCTTCAAATTCTACTGTCTCTGTTGTCTTGCATGTAGAACGTGTAAGGAACATATCGCCGTTGGACATATCCTTGAATACGACGGGGCGATAGTTTTCGGGATGAATACCTTTTTTCATTTTCTTAATTAAATATTGTTGTTATTAATGTATAATCTTGTTACAGGTTGCAAAGTTACGTGTTTTATTCGAACTGTGCAAGTCTTTCTTCTTTTTTATTTTTCAGTTCGCCTTCAAGTCACCCCTTGACAGCCCTTGCCTGCCGGTTTTTACCATCGCACGACAGCCCAAGCCTCCACCCACTAAAATTCCACGAAAACGACAACCTTCGACTGACAAGAGATTAACGTATCACTAACGAGGCGTAAGTCTGCCACTAACGAAGCGTAAGTCTGCCACTAACGAGGCGTAAGTCTGCCACTAACGAAGCGTAAGTCTGCCACTAACGGGTGGTTAACGTGCTGTTAAAATCCGTTAGTGGCAGGTTGGCGTGTCGCAAGTTTCCAAGTTGCGGTTCGAACATCGGCAACTTGCAGTTCAATCCTCCTCAAGCGCAGCAGTAAATTCCCGGTGGAACGTGCCGAAGAGATGAAGAATCTCACGGCGTTCCTCCTCTGTCAGGGCCCACACGCTCTGTTCTCCCGCCTGATGGGCTTTCAGGGTGCGTGCACAACGGGCTATCTTGCGCTTGTTATTGCGTGCTTGAAGTTGGTCACCCTGCAGAGGCTTTTGTGTGACGTAAGAAAGGGCGCAAAGCCGCTTCATGAAGCTCTCGTACTTATTATACGCAAGAGCTTGCTCCATCATCTTCTCCGGATTCTGTTCCAGGCCCTCCAGGTCCATAAGTCCTTCCAGATGCTCATGACTCCAGTCGTCTTCCTTCAGCCACATCCATTGGAATCCGAGTTTGCCCTCAAGGAGCATCAGGCGGTTGGCGAGTGCCTGCTCATCGTTGCCGTCTGGCGAGACGAAGAGCGAGTAGGCATGGCGGGCCAGCGCCACGGCATCACAATCGGGCATCTCCACATCCGTACCGTTTCCCATGCCGAGAGTGATGTGCCACCGTCTGTTTTTGTTCTTCACTACCACCTCGTGTGCCCCCATTAGGAGTTCGGAAAGTCGGCCTGTGGCACCGATTTCGTCCACCACAGCCAATTTGTCACGCAGATTGCGCACCGCCAGTCTGCCGCCGTCGCGGAGCACGCAGAGGTAATTGAGGTGCCCATTGTCAAGGACTATGGAGAAACGGTCGTCGGTGTCGTCACCCACAAAGGAATAGATATAGTTGTCCACCTCATCGGGATGAATCTCCAAGTCGCCCGACAGTTTGCCGCCCCGAGCATCAGTCAGCGAGAAGCCCATGTAGGGGATCTGAAGTCTGACAGAGAATGGCTCGCCACGACGTGGCGAGAGCGTACACTTGATACCATCATCCGTGAAGTCTTCCTTGCGTATTTTCCACCCGATGTCCGTGCTCACGGCTTTCTCCACACTGACACTTCCTTGTCGCCAGCGGATAGAGAAAGTGATGCTCCGCTCATCTTCCTCTGCCACCCGGATGAACTTTTCCGGTTCGGTGCCGAGATACAGAGCCTCTACAGGTTCCACACATTCGTCACCGTCACCGAGCACATCAATGAGCAGCGGCCCCACCATAGGATCGTCTTCCCACTCGTCGTCCGCTGCCGCAGTGGTACTTTTGAACACCACAAACGATAGTCGGGCAGGCTTGCGTGTACCGTCTTCACGACAGAGAAAATAACCGGTTTCTTTAGGAAGGTAAACGGGAGTGGCCAAATAAGGGCTCAAACAAGCGGCACCATATTCTATTTCGGTCCATGCCGCAGAAGTGTGTGTGATAGTTGTGTCAGTCATTGCGTGTGATTATAAATGCGTTATCCTATTCCCAGACCGACTGTCTGGGCAAAAAGGGAGTGCAAAATTACTACATTTCGCCGGATTGAGCAAATGACAGGCCACTGTTTTTGACTCATAAAAACGAAAAGAGCGGAAGCCGGAAGCCCCATTAGTGGCAAGCGGCATCCGCACTTTTCAGAACTTCTTTCCGAACACAATGCTCAAGAAAGTCTTGAAGAGTATGCTGAAATCGAGCCACCAGGAACGGTGCTCCAGATAATACAGGTCGAGTTCCAACCTCCGGATCATCTTTTCCATGGTGTCAGTATAGCCGTTATAGAGCGTGGCATACGAAGTCACGCCCGGCCTGATTTGATAGAGCAACACATAGCGCGGGTCACGCTTCATAATCCGGTCGATGAAGAATTTGCGTTCCGGCCGTGGCCCCACAAACGCCATGTCTCCCTTCAGCACGTTCCATAGTTGCGGCAGTTCGTCAAGATGGTGCTCACGAAGGAACTTGCCCGTGCGCGTCATGCGCGTTTCGTTCCCACGGCTATAGAGAAGTGGTTCCTCCTCTTCAGCCCCCTCCTTCATGCTTCTGAACTTATATATGAAAAACGGCCTGCCACCCTTCCCTATCCGTTCCTGGCTGAAGATGGCAGGCCCCCGGTCTTCCAGTTTCACCGCCAGGTAACACACGAGGAACAAGGGAGAAAACACCACCAGTGCCATCAGTGCCATCAAGAAGTCGCAGGCCCTCTTCATGCCGCCAATTCCTTTCGTCTGATTTTCATGCTGACCACAGCATGGAACAGCGCGTTGACAACCACGTCTGCCAGCACAATGCAAGTAACAGACAGCCAACGGCTCATCACCCCATTGAACACGATGAAGAACACCGCCAACAGCAAAATAGTGACCAAGGCCTGGTGCTGGGTCATGCCCATATCCATCAGTTTGTGATGAATGTGGTGGCGGTCGGCATCAAAGAGAGGCTTGTGCAACCGCATCCTCACAAGAATGACACGCACCACGTCATATACAGGCACAATCAGCAACGAATAGGCCATCAGAAAACCCTGAGGGCGATATTCGTCCATCAGCGGCGTGATCATGCTGTATTTCACAAAAAGGAAAGCCAGGATGAAGCCCAGCGTCAGACTGCCCGAGTCGCCCATGAAAAGTTTCTTGGTCCTGCTGAACACATTATAGTAGGTGTAAGCCACCAGCACCCCCACCAGCGCACCGATGAGCATGCAATACACCCACACGTTCATCTGCACGAAGAGCACACAAAAGCCGGACAGCGCTATGATACTCAGCCCGGAAGCCAATCCGTCAATGCCGTCAATAAGGTTCATGGCATTGTCTATCAACACCACGACAAACACCGTGAGCGGCATACCAACCCATGCGGGCACCTCCTGGATGCCGCAAAAGCCGTAAAAGTTGTTGATGTAAAGTCCCGACAGAGGCAGCAAGCACGCCGCAATTATCTGCACCACGAACTTGGGTGTGGCATGAAGCCCCACCACATCGTCCACGATACCCGTTCCATAAACAAGGAGTGTGCCTAACAGCATATACAGGCTTGCCAAGCTCACTTTCACTCCCCGACCCTCCATCAGGCAGAGAGCCAGCATGGTGAGCACAAACGAAATGACCATGCTCGGCATGAAGGAAATGCCGCCCAAGCGGGGCACGGCAGTCTTGTGTCTTTTCCTGGTATCGGGCAAGTCGTAGAGTTGCTTTTCCTTGCAGAACTTCAGAATGGCAGGTATGAATGCGAACCCGCACGCGCAACTCACCACGAAAGCCCCCAATATAAATAAGTATATATACATGTCTTATTAAGCCAATTTTAAATAATAAACGTCAACTCGTCTGTATTATTGCATCTCGGCACTAATAAACATTCGTAAAACAAGACGACAAGTCCCCAAACACGCTCAAACAGATGCCAACTTCCAAGCTATAGAAAGGCATGCCCAACATGAAGCCCCAATGCCTAATCCATCCGCCTACGCAAATGAATCATGCATTTTTTGAAGAAAAGAATCCAAGAGAACGGAAGAGGTGAAGAAACCGGAACCGCTCATCTGCGCAACACTTTCCTATAAAACAGGCTGCGCATCCAATTAGGCATAACTCTCACAGTGAATCTGATGGTCACATTTTGAAGAAATTGTGCCAATGACGTAACCCCCATTCTATACACATTCCATTGGGTTGCCACTTCATCGCAAGCATATTACGCCCCTTCAACAGACTTATATCTCAACTTTTGTCCAAAATCAGGAGCAATACTATTCAAAAATCTCTTGACTATTTGTGTAGAAACCAAGAAATAGTAAAAGAAATACGCCTGTAAGATATTACCGCCATTCTTTTGTATCACTCTCAAATAGTCCTTCTTTTTAACTCTAATGTCATTGCTCGTAACACCTCCTGCACGAAAACAAGCGACATCAAAATCGACGTACTTAAATTTAGCCCCTAAACGATATGCCCTCATCAAAAAGTCAAGATCCATTGGATAACGTATGTTCTCATCATACCCTCCAATACGATGATACAAATCCAAAGCAACAAACATTCCTTGATGGGCTACATGACAAAACAAAGGAACAACCGGAAACTTGACTGATGGTTTTTCCCTACATTTATAACCATTAACAGGATTCTCAAGCAAAACATTTCCACAGAAAATATCATGTTTCTCATCATAACTATCTGCAATGTGGCTCGCTGCTGATGGGAGCATTACGTCATCAGAATTGATAAAGCACAGAACCTTACCTGTAGCCTTAGCTATTCCTTTATTAAAAGCATTGCTAATACCCTTATCCTTTTCCGAAACGATTACGTCAATGCCATCACTATACCGATTCACTATCTGCATAGTGGAGTCTGATGAGTTACCATCAATAATAATATATTCTATATTGTCATAATCTTGCGAAAGCACACTCTTTATGGTTTCCTCTATCGTGTCTTCACTATTATAACATATTGTAACGATACTAATTTTTACATTTGCCATACCCACATTAATAAATATTCATCAGTAAAGAAAGCCTGAAAAGATTTTGTGTTGTCTTGTCAGCACACATGTACCTACTGTCCATACACATTTTTATACGTTTGCCAAGACTCTGCTTAGCAGCAATAAATGCATCCAAAACAGATTGGTTTTCAAATGGCATTAAGTCGTTGTACCCTTTCTTAATTTCCAATGCCCGCCTATATCTTGAGTGCTCTGAATGCACCAATCGCTTATAACGTCTTGCCCACTCATGCCAAGCACTATATCCCTGGCCTATTGTATTGCGTTCATGTTGCCGATACAATATATGAGGCATTGTATCAAAACACACCTTTGAGCCAACAGCAAGAGCTACACTATAAATCCAGACGTCATGCATAGGCAAATACCCCGGCGTGTACCTATTTATTATATTGCGCAGTTTCTTATTCATAACCATCGTGCAACCAGGAACGAATTCGTATACAAGTGATTCCCCAAAAGTCAAATACGGGTTGATTTGAACTACAGAAGTTGGGACAAGCTGAGAATTTGTCAGCTGGGTCCTGCTAAAGTACAATGCGGGAACATCTTCAAATTCATCCAACATATCCACAGCAACCTTTAGTTTATCACTCTCCCAAAAGTCATCTTGATCAGAAAAAGCATAATAGTCCGCATTCATTGATTGCTTTAACAAATAAAGAAAGCTATGAGCCGGTCCCAAATTGTTACCTTTATACCAAGATAAATACTTTTTGTTTCCAAACTCCTCCAATATTTCACATGTATTGTCTGACGAGCCGTCATCTCTGACAGTCAGTTCCACATCCACCCCTTTTTGTGCAAGAATAGACGTGATTTGTTCACGCAAAAAATGATCGCCACAATATGTGGACATTAAAACATTTACCTTCACCATCATTGTTTCATCAAATTTTCGAAAAGCTCTTGAGCTATGCCTACAGACCTTTTGTCCGTAAAGTTCTCTTTTATTCTCCTCTGTGACTGTTCCTTGTACATTTTTCTCAAATCATCATCACTCAGTATCTTGTCTATCGTTTCCGCATAGGCTTTGACATTCTTAAGAGGAACTTCTTCCCCAGTAACGCCTTTCAAGGAAACCCAATTGACACCTGACCCCTCAATGTGAAAAACAACTGGAACACACCCACAATACATAGCTTCAGCCAAGGCCACACCAAATGCCTCAGCTTTATTAATTGAAGAAAAGCCAAAAACATCTGCAGCATAATAGTAACATCGTAAGTCATCATCAGAAACCTTACCCAAGAAAACGATTCTGTCTGATTTTGACATAGACTTTAGTTTGTCTGTTTCAGGTCCCCTTCCCGCAATAAGAAATACACAATCCGACTTTACATACTTTTCTGCTTGTATGAGATAATCAATGCCCTTGTAAGGAATATGTCTTCCAACAAATAAGACTATTTTTTTATCCCCATATTGCCTTTTGATTTGTGATATTCGGTCCGTGTCTCCACTTCTAAGCATTAAGCTCTCCTCTATAACCCCATTGGGCAATATTTTTATTTTTTCTTTAAAACCATATATCGGACTTGTAGGGTGAATATATAGCGGACTTGTAGCCAATATCATATCCGCCCTTTTGAGTATGGAAGTTTCAAAAGATTTAATTAATTTATATGCCCATCCCTTTGCCAATATGTCAGCATGCCACAATAAGACAATCTTACAACCATGGGGGGTCAACAATTGGACAATAGGATAGACAAAAGGATTCGGACAATGAATGTTGATAACATCAGGATGCACATTTTCAATTATGTGCTTTAATCTGAAGAAGTATGAAAAAGACACATCTTGACTAAAAGCCTTAAAAGAAGGCGATATCCTGTATACATCAATTCCATTGACAATATCATGATGATTATGGTTATCAGAACTAAAACAAACAACAATATTGTCAAAGGAAGACAATCCTTCAACAAGATATTTCGCAACTGTTTCAATACCGCCCTCTTCCGGAGCATAATACTTACATATATGTAATATTCTCTTTTTCATACGTAATGTTTTCAATAGAACGCTGTTGCCTATTTTTTATTATAAAAAATCATCTTAAATGCAACTTCCTAAGCATTATTCCCATGTACATTCTCAATCTATCCTTAATAACATCACTAAACGGAATGATTCCATAAATATAGCGAGCGCATTGAGCTTGCTTTCGGCTCCATGTTCCTGAAGAAACTCCATCACCTTGTATAATGGCTATTGGTAGATTGATTTTTTTATACTTGTCTTCAGGCACCGATAAGAAAAACAGCAAGTCTGAAATTATATATGGATGTGTAACGATATAATAACCATACTCTTCGTGCAAACAACGCTTATATATGGAACTTTGGTGATGCACAATGCCTTTGCTTCGGTCCGTCACTCTTCTTTCTCTTTTACCATTACCAAAGACTATATCATAGTTCCCGTATATAAAGTCTGAACTTGCAGGAATATTAAAATTGAAGACATTCTCCAATACATAGTTATTATAAAAAATATCACCTGCATTCATAAACAGCAACCATTCAGAAGAACTCTTTTTAATGCCTTTATTCATGGCATCATAAATTCCTTTATCGGGCTCACTTATACATACATCAATATCCTCACTATATTCCTTGAGAATTTCTTTGGTTCCGTCAGTGCTTGCACCATCAACGACGATATATTCTATTTCTTGATACGTCTGTGCCTTGATACTTTCAATAGTTTTCCGCAAATCGTCTTTGCAATTATAGCATACCGTTATAATTGAGATACGTCCATTTATTTTCTCCATAATCCTTTCGCCTTATTATTTATGATCTTTTCAATTTGTATTCTGTTAAATATTGCATTAGGCAATAAAGATATTGACACCGCAATAGGAATGGCCACGACATCACCAACCGCCCAATATAATATATAAGCTGAGACAAAATACAACAACACACCAACCAACATGCAATAAAGTTGAAGCCTGAGGGCACCTACCCCATTTAAATAATAACAATATGCAAGACTATAGATCATCATATACATATATAGGCCAACAGTTAAAGTCATTGACAAAGAAACATGCGCCTGGTCACCAATCCAAATGTTGTAGACTGATTGAGATAACAATATCATTACAATTATTGACAAGCAGAAAAAGAATAAAATTCGCCCCATACGCTGTAGAGATTTCTTTATCCAATCTATATCATTACGTTGGAAAGCATCCGCCGTCGCACTCCAATTAGGTGCATTGATAATTGTAAAGACCAAAAAAGGTATGCTAAAGTACCTGTAAGCAATTTGGTAAGGTGTTACTAAAGACGGTGAAAACCACCTTGACATCATTATATTGGATGAAAACAGAACCACAGCACTTGATATTTGGTTAAGGAAAAACATAACACCAGTAGAAAACAATTCTCGGGTCATTTGTACTGAAAACAAGCCCAAAGATGGTTTCAGCTGAGGGTATTTGCAAAAAAAAGTGTATGGATATGCAATAATATACATTATAAGAGGTACTGACATGTTCAATATCGCTATGTACATAAGAGAATGGATTCCCTGAACATACATATAATATGTTCCCAAAAGGATAAAAGGATGCCCACCCGTAACAAGGAAATTACTCACAGCAGGCAATTGTAGAGCCAAATACACATTTCCAATGAATTTCATGATAAAAGTACTTCCAAAAAGGATCACACATGCACAAAGCACAGCATTCAAGTTAGGAATTACTGACCGATTTACATTCAACAGGGAATATATATCTACTGAATTGATTTCGTAGATAAGCAACAGCGTGACCGGCACAATCAGCAAAGAAAGCAAAACTATAGTAGAAGAAACTGCTACTCTTGCTTTCTCCCACTGATTCTGGGCAACAAGGTTTGTTAGTTTATTACGCAAACCATTGCCCAAGCCTATATCCAGGTTATCTATGAGCAACAGTGTAGACCCTATAGTTAACCAAACACCATTCGTATATTCCCCGAGACAAGCCAATGTCATGGGCACCAACATCAATGTCACAACCCCACTAATTCCTTTCAAAAAGAAATTGGCAATGATATTCTTTCTTAACAAATTCGTTCTTTTGTCAGTGCCAAGGAACTTTGAGAACAACTGCACCAATATATTCACTTTTCTATTTTTTCTTTATAATAATAATATCTTGAGTTAAAACAAACGACCAAAAAACAAATCCCACAGAAAGGAAAAGATTCTGTAGAAGATTCTCATTATAGAATTGTATTAATATAACTTCAACCAGATAGGTATACAGAAGTTTGCAGAACGAATTGCCACTACGATACTTGCCATAAATCCAGCCAAACAAAGAGCCATACACCACAGCGAAATATCCAACTCCCAATTCTCCAAAATCTTGAAAAAAAGGTTGGAATATAGTATATACATTGGTCGGTATCGGAACAAGCATAAACTCTTGGATTCTGTTTACATAATCAAAATTGAATCCAAAGACATTCATGTACTGATATACTTGAGCAAATGTATTCATTCCGAACTGCGAAGTTATATCCTGACTTATATAGCTGAAAGCCACCGCAGGAGTTGTTATATACATTCCAAAAAATTCCAGGAAAGTAACACTCTCTGCATCCTTTTCTTCCTTTGACATATTAATAAAGAAAAAGAGTACAACTGTTATCATCAGTACCAAGGCTATCGTTCTGACACGAATAACTTTTTTTTGATGAAGAACAAAAAGAGTAGACAAAACCATTATCAAAATACCACTCTTTTCCATCATTGCAAACTCTACTATTATGAAAGCAATAATTACAGATGCAAATCTAACTTTGGAAATTTTTGGATAAAGCCAAATACATGTGATAAACAAGGCTATATTGATGGCTTGCACGGAATTAAGAATCAAGGAACTTCCCTCTCCAGAAACAGCCAAAAGACGAATATTATACAATAAATTTTCCGTATCAAATTGCATAACTATTGTCATCACCTTATAGAGAAAAAGAGGTGAAAGACACATGGATATACCCCAAAGTACGTTGAAAGGCAAACGATTAACATGAGGAGTACCATTATATTGAGCCGCTGGATCTTCTGATTTGGCCAAGGAACTTGCCAACATGGAAGAAACAACAAACAATGGCATCCATAATAACAGACAATACCAAAATTGCTTCTGTATAGGATACAACATATCCTTTTGAAGGAAGCACAATATCAAATCAACCCCCCAAATACCTATTGTCAAAAACCAAGGTGAAAAAATATCACCTCTTACCCCAAGAGACTTTGGCTTCTTTCTTATATATGTATTCCATCCAAAGGCCAACAAATTTGCCATAAAAACAAAAGCAAGCACGTAAGCGATTACATTTTTACTTGGTTTGTTCGGAACAGTTACATTCTGGACTATGGCAAACGACATATAGGGACGTTGCAACAGCAACCTTTCCCTCGTGTATTTTTCAAGCGACTTTTGGTATAAAGCAAACTTGTCATCTACTTCTTTTTTCAGGAACTCTATTTTTTGGGTTTCTTGTTGCAAGACTGCATCGGAATGGGATTCGACAAATGCAGCATAATTTCTTTGGGCAGTCTCATAAGCCTGTTTGGCATCACGACACGACTTTTTAGCATTTGCTGCATTTGCCAAAGTTGAATTATGACGTGATTTGGTAACATAACGTTGGAGTTCAACAACAACCGAATCCAACATTTGTGCCGCTATCAACGGATCCTTATCCTTAAATTCTATCGTCACCGAATTGTTCAAACTAGAGTACACATAATGCAGATTGTTTTTAATCACTTCAACGGTATCACTATTACCCAAATGTTGGCCATAAGAAATTTTTCTTCCGTCCAATTGTTTAGAAGAAAGCACTCTTGCGAAATCGTCTGATTTTAATCTTTTGAGATATATCTCCATATCATTCACCCCAGAATTGCCTTTCTTAAGCATATCTTTCAGTTGGGCAGAAAGAGAATTCAAACCAACAGACAAATCAGTTTCCTTATATTCATCACAAAGTTTAATATGAGCTGAATAATATGTGGGCACGAGAAAATATACAACAATCGCACAGATTGCCGATAGAACAGTTATAACTAAATAATTACATTTTTTCATTATGGATATGGAACGAGTTAGATATTTACAAACTTACTCTTATTTTTCCATAATAGTATTCCCAAACGGGAAAAAAGCCCCAGGAACAACCAAAGTCCAATTGTAGCTACTTTTGAACGACTGCTTTTCTTCAGAGGAACAGACGCCCCTTGAACTATTGTAAATGCAGGAGTTTTTTCTTGAACCTTCACTTTTGCCAATTGTAACTGCTCAACAACTTGTTGATAAATGTTGTACTTTAACTGCATTTCATTTTCCAAATCCTCTTCCTTCAATTTATAAGATTGAAGAAGCACATCTTGGTTGGCATCCGCATATGCAGCATAAGCCTGCCGCGCTTGTACATATTGTGCATGAGCTTCTTTGTAAATGTTTTGCATGAAGTTCAAGTCGTTGCGTGCTTTTTGAGTTCTATAAATTGTAATCGCATTCTGAAGATGAGCGCGCATGGAATCAGCGACAGTGGCAGCGACAAGTGGATCCTGGTCTTCCACAGAAATACTAATGACGCTTGTTTTTTTATCTACACTACAATTTATGTTTTTGTTTATATTTTTACAAACTCCATCTTCCTCTTTAGTAAGCCAAAACGGATTTAATGGTGATTTCCCCGCCTTCTTCTGCTGTTTCTTGTCTGTTGTGAGTTTGTCAACAACATTAGACACCAAAGCAAGAGGATAATCCAGCATTCCCAATTTAGTATGTTTCTTCAAATAGGTATAATAGTCGCACTGCACTGAACCATCCTGTGTTTTAACCTTAACGGGAAACATTCCGGTCAAAAAGTCCACGGAAGAAACCAAATCCGGATAAAGTTCTGGATATATAGCATCACCAGATTCCCCTAATTTAACATCCATTCCAACCATGGAAGCCAAAGAAGACAAATTACCGGAGAAACCAGAACTGGTTTCTTCCGGTGCCAACAACACACTACTTTTATACGTTTTGGGTGTTGTAATCGCCACAACCACACCAAAGACTGTAGCCACGCCCCCCCAAATCAGCAATTGTTTTTTATCTGCCTTGAGCAAATTAATTACATCAATTACACTAATACTAACCAACTTATTGTTTTCTTTCTTATCTGTATTCATAAAATATAAATTAAATGCCAACGTTACATCATTACCAGTGATTACAACAACTTTTCATCTCACACCAATTAAGGACAATGATTTCAACCTTTTTTTTATAAAGTTATCAAACTTGTGTCGCAATTCCATCGCGCATAACTTGGCCTCTTTTACATGACATTCAGAAAATGTTTACCTGTGCTATCGTAGCGAACTTTTCGATGTGATCATTTTACTTGATAATATTGGCCAGCGTGGCTATCATCGTGGCTATCGAAGCCACGGAGGTTCCTATGGTCATCTTCTCGGCTGTGCTCATCTTGTTGACCGACTTCTCGGGTATCACGATTTCGCAGCCGGGTTCGGGCTTGGCGTTGTGGCGCACCTTCGACACCATGCCGTTCATGTAAACGATGTAGGCATTGCCCTTCTTGGCCTTACTGCTGAAACCGCCGGCCTGGTCCACATAATAGCTGACACCCTTGCCCTTCTTATAGGCTATGGTGTTGGGATACATCACGCTACCGTTCACCTTCACTGTTCCCGTGTATTGCGGCACCACAATGCGATCGCCCTCGCGGAGCACCAGGTCCTCGTCGCATCCGGGCTTGGCAAGCGCCTTGTCGAGTTCTATGCCCACCGGATAGTAGTCGGGCACTACGAATTTCTTCATGCGCTCGCTGTTGGCTATGTCTATCTTTGCGCCTCCATTCTGCGATTCCTCAAGCATCTGGCGCTCATACTCCTCCTTGGCTTTGTCCATCACGGCCTGCATGCGCACGCGCTCCGCCTCGTTCACCCGGCGTTCCAGTCGGGCGCCCTTGATGTAGGCACGATCCTTGGCTCCGCCTGCAGCTTTCAGGATGTCGCTCAACCGCTGGTTGCGGGTGGTGAGGGTATAGGTGCCGGCAAACATCACCTCACCCTCTACCATCACGTTGCGCTGCTCGCTATAGCCCGGACTGCGACGCACATAAACCTCGTCGTAGGGTTGCAACGTAAAGCCAGGCTGACCGTCGATGACGAAGCCTTCCTTCAAAGCGAACGTATAGGTTCGGGCTATGAGCGAGTCGGTGTCGAGAGCCTTGGGGTTGCTCACACGGCGCGCCACGTCCACCTTGACCGTAGAAGCCGTGTTCTTCAGTCCACCGGCTTGCAGGATGAAGTCTTCCAGTGTCTCGTTGTCGGCATAGCGGTAGATGCCCGGATACTGCACCTCGCCGTGAATGGTGATGGTGCGGTCCTGAACCAGTTCCGACTTGTCGGGAATGAAGAGCACGTCGTTGCTCTTCAACGGAATGTCAGCCACCTTGCCGCTCATGATGCCCGCCACATCTACAGGGATGACTTCAAGAGTGCGGTCTTCCTTCATGCGGTGCATCACGGCATGAGCCGTAAAGGCTTCTTCGGTCACACCTTCGGCATGCTCAATGAGCGTGCGCACACTGTTGATGTCGCCGCCCACCTGGTACATGCCGGGACGGAACACGGCACCTTTGATTTCAGCCATGTTCTCATAGCGTGCCAGCACGGAGTCTACGCTCACCGAGTCACCGTCGTTGATACGGAACGAAGCCATTTCGAATTCGCCCACGTTATAGATGGAATGTTCTCTGCCGGTCTTGCGCACCACACGCACCGACTTCTTGTAGGCATCGCCCGTGAAGCCGCCCGAATAACGGAGCAAGGTCGAGATGCTCTCGTTTTTCTTCATTTCATAATACATGGGGCGCTTCACCTTGCCCGAGATGCTCACCAGGCAGTCGTAGGGGCCTACCACAATCACGTCGTTGTCGGTCAGGCGCACATTGCCGCTCAGTTTTCCGTTGAGAATATAGTCGTAGATGTCTACTGCAGAGATGAGTTTGCCGCCACGATATACCTTGATGTTGCGCAGCGTACCCAAATCATTAATGCCGCCTGCCATATAGAGAGCATGGAACACGGTGGCAAAAGCCGACAGTGTATAGGTGCCAGGGGCTTTCACCTCGCCCATCACGTTGACCATGATGGTGCGTGTCTGACCCACGGTAAGGCGTATCTGCGAACTGCTGTAGCGTGAGCCTACGGTAGACCGCAGACGGGCATTGGCCTGCGACACGGTGAGACCGCTCACTTGCACGGGACCATAGCCTTCTATGGTGATGGTGCCGTCTGGAGATACGGTGCTTTCCACCGTCTTCTGCGAGGCGCCATAGATTTCCACATACACCGCATCGCCAGGCCCAAGTCGATAGTTGGCAGGAGTGGCAATGTTCATGTTGGGTTCAAACGAAAGGTTCTTCTTGTTGAAGATGTCGCGTCCGAACACACGCTTGCGGTACTTGTCGAGCACAGCCTGTTCCATGAGCTGCTCTGCCTGCAGCGAGTCGTCGGGCGCAAACGTGTTGAGTGCATCCTCCATCTTGCCCTGCTGCAGCTGGCGTTCTTCCTGTGTCTGGCTATAGTATGCTCCAGGCAGATCTTTCACCTTGAACTGCGGCTGGCGTTTCTCGCCGTTGTTGGTCCGGGTCCGGTCGTCCTGCTTCACAGAATTCTTGCCCGTTTGTGTCGACACCTGACCAAGTCCTTGTCCCTTCGACATGCGCTCATAGGTTTTCCTCACTCGCCTTATCTGGCTGATGTCCACTCCGTTCTGCATCAGCTTGGTCACTATTTCCGATTGGGAAGCGCCACGCTCATGCTCTTTCATCACCAGTTTCATCACCTGATCGTCTGTCATTGACTGTGCCGACACTGACACAGAAGCTGCAAACAGCAGCAAAACATATAGTATGTATCGTTTCATATTCCTTGTTGTTCAGAGGCTGCATCTGCCCATATCAAGCAAAGAATGCCTCATGATTAAATGTTATTTATATAATAACCTCTTTATTAAATAAATGTTGCAAAGATAACCATTTATTTTTGCTTTTCCTCACAATTGAGCCTTTTATGTGGTGGAAGAACAAAAAACATGGCTGAAAATTTGTTGCGTTTGCCTCTTTTCATTAACTTTGCAACCCATTCCATCCCTCAAAGAGGGAAAACAAATCGGGGCTGACCGGATTTGACAGCGGGTTGGAATGATACGTAAGCACGCGGAGCGCGGACTGTCTGCTCCTTAATCTCGGTGGTCAAAAATTTATCTGGCGAAAACAATTACGCTCTCGCTGCCTAATCGAAGTACAGTAGATTACTGGCTTTATTCCGTCACAAGGTGATGGAACGAGACATCGCTCAAAGGCTGTTGTTCCGAAGCTCTTTGGTTAAGCGGTGCGGTTAAATCGGGAATAGTCATGGTGTGCCTCGCCGCCTTGGTGAAATTTTAGAGGATAAGGCTGCGGTTGGTGGTCCAGGTCTTGCCACAGCTCGAAAATCAAAGGCTGGAATAAACGTGTAGAAAGCGTGTTGTTTCCCTGTTTGGACGAGGGTTCAACCCCCTCCAGCTCCACTTTACGCAAAGAAGCCACCCATAAAAGGTGGCTTCTTTGCGTTATAATGTGTAAAACAAGTAACAACCCACATGCAGGCTCACCCGATAAACATGGCTCACCAGATAAACCAGGGGGATTAAGCATATAGTTTAGTAAGTCTGAAGAGAAAGAATTTTATATCCGTTACTCCTCTTAAAGCAGCTCTAAACGCCTTGATTTTAGCATTGAATGACTCGGCAAAGGCATTAGTGGATCTGTTAACAAAGAAGTTCAATACTTCATCATAATGCTCGTGAAGTGTAGCTGCAATAACATTGAAACTCTTAAAACCAGAATCGTCCACTTTGTTATACCAGCGTGCAAGCGAGAGTCTTGCTGCGTCTTTGATGGTATTCTTGGAAAATATCATTCTTAGTGAATGTGTGAGAGAATAAGCCTCTTTAAGATCCGGATACGTTTCAAAGAGTACCTCTGCTCTTTGTTTTTGACTTTCTGTCCATTTGTCTGCTGATTTGAAAAGCAGATACCTACTGCGAGCAAGCAGCTGCTTGTGGGTGTCACCGTTTGCAAGCACAATTGGCGTGTATGCTTCACCCAAGCATTTGGCTTCTTCCCTTGCATCAGTGTCTGCTTGAATGGCATCCCATCTATGGGCAATTCGCATTTCCTGCAAGGCATCACAGGCAAGTTTCTGTATGTGAAAGCGGTCTATGGTGCGCATGGCATTCGGAAAACAGCGTTTGGCAATAAGTCGCATGGAATTGGACATATCCATTGTTATTTCCTTAACCATCAGCCTCTTGTCCTCGTCAATGCGCAGAAGTGCTTCTGTGACAACATCTGCAGCCACGCCTTTTACAATAGCAATGAGAGTTCCCTTACCTCCACGTGAAGATCTGTTGCTTACTATTGTGTACAGCTCGCCATTGCTTGGAGCCGTTTCGTCAATACAAATGCTTTCACCTATGTTTTCGGGAAAGACCAGCCAGTCTTCTGCATGCGAGAGTTCAGACCATTCACGATAGCCACTGAGCACTTCCTTGTATTGCTTTTCAAAGGTATCTCCGTTTATGTGATAATAATGGTCAAGCGAACGGGAGGTCGTAGGAATCGTCTCCATAGACTCCTTTTAAAAAAGCCGCAAACTCCTTGGAGTAGCGGGTGCCTTCTGCCTTTAAGTCATAAGAATCGGAGAAGTATCGATTATTCTGTTTGTCATACCATTTGCGCCTTCTGACAATTAAGTCAACACCTTTGTCGCGTATCGGGAAGTCACGTATGGTTACGGCTTCACAGAATCCTTTGGATTCAATCTCAGGATTCTCTTTATAATCCGCCTTAACCGATTCATCAAGATAGATGCGGATAAGGGATGACTCTTCTTCTACACGTACAACTTCAAAATTTGAAAGTATCTCTGATGGCAGAATCAATTGTACCAACGCTAATAGTCCTTGATTGTTCATATGGCAAAGGTACAAATTTTCTATAGAATCAGAAAACTTCCCCCCATGTTTATCTGGTGAGCCACGGTCCCAGGACAGAACATCCTCATATTGATTTTGTAGGGTGTTTCTCTTTTGTTTGTCCTCTCGTTGATTGTTTAGTCGAAAATCTTGAACTTGTATCCTTGAGCCCTGAGCCATTCTATAGAGGCAGGAAGGGCGAAGTGGAGTTTGTCGATGCTCTTGAGTGAATCGTGAAAGGTGATGATGGAACCGTTGCGGGCATAATGTTTCACATTGTTGAGCACATCTTCTGCTGTCATCCATTTGGAATAGTCTCGGGTTACAAGATCCCACATGACAATGCGGTATTTTCGTCCCAACCATGCATATTGGTCAAGCCGCATCCACCCATGTGGTGGCCTGAAAAGGTTAGAGTGGATGTATGCATTAGCTTTTTCTGTGTTGTAACTATATGTCTTGATGGTGTGCTTGAACCCACCGATGTGGTTGAATGTGTGGTTGCCCACCCGATGGCCGGCCTCGACTATCTGACGATACAATTCCGGATACTTTCTTACGTTGTCGCCAACCATAAAGAACGTCGCCTTGATGTCGTATTTCTTGAGTGTCTCCAGAATGAACGGGGTCGATTCGGGTATCGGACCATCATCGAAGGTCAGATACACCGAATGATCCTGTTTGTCCATTCTCCATGTGGCACGTGGGTAGAGCCATCTGAGCCACATTGCCGGTTGTTCTATAATCATATTTTCAGATTACTACTGCGGGTCTTTACCGCCAATGTTGTGGTAGTGCGTGTAATATTGCTCAAACTGTAGGCTGTGCTGCTTGTACCATGGCAGACGGGCATTTTGTGCCTCGCTGAGCATGGACATCATCATCTGGAAGTTGAGCTGGCAGTCGTACATGCTTTGTGAGAAGCGATTGTAGTCGAGCGACATATACCAATTGAGATATTGTGCTGACAATGACCACATCTTATCGAACATTTTCAAAGCCTTGTCTTTTTTGCCGAGGCGCAGATATGCTTTGGCAATATCAAAGCTTCCACTCATGTAGTTGGTTGGCACATTGTAGTCGGGTATCTCTTTTTCTGCTTTGGCCAGAACCTTGAGCGCCTTGTCGTACTTGTGCTCGTCAATGAGTGCGTTGGCAAGTTGACCAAACAGTCGACGATGCGTATAGCACATACGCATCACAGTCTCGTCGATGTAGAGCCCTGGTGTGCTGAGACCACCAAACTTAAAGCGGTTCATCAAGTTATTGTAGGCCTTTTCAGTGTCAATCTTCTTGATGCCAGGCTTGGCAGTGGTGAACGGTGTAATACGGTTCACGAGGCCCTCCTGTATGAAGTTGTCGCCCAAGTTCATGAAGTTCTCTGCTCCCACTGTGGTTGCTATGTAGAGAGGACGTGTCCAATTGCTCTGTGCAATCATCTCCAACATCATGAGGTCGTTCTTATAGAGACCATCCTTGCCTTCGAGGGAGATGACCATTTTGTCGGGTATGGTGTCGACAATAAGCATACCACTCTTCTTGACTGCTTCCTTATCGATGGTCACATAGAGAGTATCAGTTGGAATGACGTGCATCTCTGTATTATTCTTGTTGTCGCGTACCCAATACTTGAGCACGTTCTTCAGTTCAAACGGCTCTTCTCCAAATTGTTTCTTGGCTTCCTCAGGATTCTGCTTGTAGAAGTCGAGAATCTGTTTCTTCAGTTCAGGCACAACCTGTACCATCTCGTTAGTGCCTGAGCAGTAGTCAATACGAGGCCATGAGATAGGTACGGATGGTGAATCGTAGGCAGGACGTCGCATCTGGTCAATATACCAATCTGTCTGCAGATAGCTAAGATTGCAAACGCGTGCATCCGTACGTACACCTTCGACCTCTTGGTTATACCATAATGGGAAGGTATCGTTGTCACCGTTTGTGAAGATGATAGGATTGCCCTTGTCCTGCATGGACATGAGATAGTTCTGTCCGAAGTCGCGGCAGGTATATCGTCCGCTTCTGTCATGGTCATCCCATGTCTGTGAAACCATTTGGATGGGAACGAGAATACAAAGAACTGACACGATGGCAGCGAGAAGGTTGTCATTTACTTTAATGCGCTTCTTGAGCTCGTCATAGATGCCGGCCACACCAATGCCACACCAGATAGCAAAGGCGTAGAATGAACCTGCGTAGGCATAGTCGCGCTCACGAGGTTGCATTGGTGTTTGGTTCAAGTATATCACGATAGCCAGACCAGTCATGAAGAACAGGAAGAATACCACCCAAAATTGCTTGATGCCTCTGTCGCCACGATAGGCTTGCCAGAAGAGGCCGATAATGCCAAGCAAGAGAGGCAGACAATAGAATACATTGTGTCCTTTATTGTTTTGTAAGTCTTCGGGCAGTTTGCTTTGGTCGCCAAGACGCCAGTTGTCCAACAAAGGAATTCCTGAAACCCAGTTGCCGTGTTCCAGCTCTCCATTACCCTGGATGTCGTTCTGTCTTCCGCAGAAGTTCCAGAAGAAGTAGCGCATGTACATATAGTTACATTGATAGGAGATGAAGAAGGCGAGGTTTTCCAGTGTGGTTGGTACTTTCACGGTGTTGTCTGGATTGTATGTGGAAGCCACTTCCTTTCCTTTCACTCCGCCCATCCAGTCTTCATAAGCCTGTGCTCTTCCGCGTTCGTACATTCTAGGGAAGAACATGCATTGGTCTGTCACATATTGCGGCTTGTCCTTGGTACTTACGATGTAGTAGGAATCCTTTTCGTTTTTTGAGGTTTTTTCCTTGCGTTCATAGATAGGTGCTCCCTTGGTCATAGACACGTGTCCTGTACCATCTGTCTTGTATTCTGACGTATATGCTTGACCGAAAAACAGTGGTCGGTCGCCATACTGGTCACGGCTCAGGTAACTGCCAAGGGTAAAGATGTCCTCGGGAGAGTTCTGGTCCATAGGAGGGTTGGCAGAAGAGCGAATGACAATGAGCGCATAGCTAGAATAGCCAATCATGAGCATAAGCATACAGAGTAGGGTAGTGTTGAGCATGCGTGCATTGATGACAGGCTTTTTCTCCTTTTTGAGTCTGAGTAAAAATGCTGCAATGGCGATAACTACAATGCCAATGAAGAAAGCTGACCATCCGTAGCCATAGAAAGGTATGCCGATGAGAGCGAAGGCGCAAAGGAAGGAGATTACTTGGCGCTTGCGGTTTTTGTTTGTATAGCTTTCGTATATGCCCCAGATGACGGCTGCCACGAGGAGTACGATGTAGATAATCTCGCCAGTGTTGAATGGACATCCGAGCGTGTTGACAAAGAACAACTCAAACCATCCTCCCACGGTGATGATGCCAGGTACAACACCATAGAGTACAGCTGCTACGATGATGAAACCTATGGCAAGTGCCACGATAGAGCCTTTGAGGTCGGCTTTGGGAAACTTGCGATAGTAGTACACCAGGACGATGGCCGGGATGCATAGCAGGTTAAGCAAGTGCACACCTATGGATAAGCCAGTCATGTAGGTGATGAGTACCAACCAACGGTCGCTATGCGGCTCGTCTGCGTGGTCTTCCCATTTCAGAATGAGCCAGAATACTACGGCAGTAAATGCCGAAGAGTAGGCATATACCTCTCCTTCTACAGCTGAAAACCAGAAGGTGTCGCTCCACGTGTAAATGAGAGCACCTACCACACCTGCGGCCTGGATGATGATGGTCTTGGCTGTGGTTAGTTCTGCCCAGTCTTTCAGAATGAGCTTGCGAGTGAGATGGGTAATGCTCCAAAAGAGGAACAGAATACATGTTGCACTGAGAAGTGCGCTCATGGTGTTGACCATGCGAGCCACCTGTGTGGGGTCACTGGCAAAGTGGCTGAACAGATTGGCGGTGAGCATAAAGAAAGGTGCACCAGGTGGGTGACCGATTTCAAGTTTGTAGCCGGTAGTGATAAACTCCGGGCAATCCCAGAAACTGGCAGTGGGTTCAATTGTGGAGCAGTATGTAAAGGCGGCAATGGCAAATACCAGCCACCCCATAATAGTGTCCACTAACTTGTACTGTTTCATTATAGCATTAATAAAGTTGTGATTTCAAATTGCAAAGATAGTGTAAATATGAGACAAAACCCAACGAAAGGGCACTGATATGTTTGAAACCCTTGGGTTTTAATGTTTTTTATTGTTGTAAAGTGAGGAATATGTGCTTTTTGAGTTCTTCTGCCGTAGCTTCCCCTCGGTCGAAATGAGTCACCCTCTTGTTGACAAACACAATATGTCGGGCGTGCCGGGTGAGTTCTTCGATATCATGGCTTACTAATGCCACGGCACATTCACGGTTGAGCGTGTCCAGCAAGTCATACATTTGTGCCTGGTAGGCTTCGTCTATATATGTATTAGGTTCGTCGAGCACAAGTATGTCAGGACAGGACACCAGGGCGCGTGCCAGCAGGATTCGCTGCAGTTGCCCGCCACTTAGAGCGCTGATGGACCTGTTTTCAAGTCCGTTTAGTTGCATCCGATTGATAATTCCGTCAACTTTATGGCGCTCCTCTTCTGTGAATCTTCCCAGCAGTCTGTCCCGGGTGGTCAGACCTGTGAGTATGGCGTCGTAAACAGAGATGGGGAATGCCTTGTCTATTTTGTTGTATTGGGGCAGATACCCCATGGTTATGTGCGTTGTTTCGTGTCCGTCCTTATAGTAGGTCACCTTGCCGGCAGTTGGTTTGATGATGCCGAGCAGTACTTTCATGAGAGTTGTCTTGCCTCCGCCGTTAGGCCCACAGATGCCTACGTAGTCGTGTTCCGTGATGTCAAAGGTGGCACCCGTTAGAACAGGCTGGTCGTCGTAGGCTGCTTCGATGTCTTTTAAGCTTATGATAGTGTTCATCCTTTGGTGGTGTATGTTTTATTTGATGGTTGGTTGCTGACTTAATAGAGACTTTCGGCAACATGAACCATTTCTTCACACCAATCGTAATTCAGAGGGTTTATCTGAACCTGTGTTGCTCCTACTGCGCTAGATACAGCACGCGTGTTCTTGATGTTGAACTGCTGTTGCACGAACAACACTTTCACTCCTTCTTTCTTGGCTTGGCGTATCACGTTGAGTGTCTGTGCCGAACTTGGTTCTCTGCCTTCCTCTTCTATTGCTATTTGCTTGAGTCCATATTCGTGTGCAAAATAGGTAAGGGTAGGGTGATAGATGAGAAAAACCGTTTTCTTGTCTTTAGTGAGTTGCCTTCTCACCTTCAGGTCTGTGTCTCGTATCTTTTCGCAGAGTTTCTCTTTTCGTTCTTTGAAATAAGTGCTATCGCTGTGGTCAATGGCCATGAGTGCCCGGCAGATGTTATGTGCCATGACCATGGCATTGTTGGCGCTCATCCACGTGTGGGGGTCTTCGTGACCGCCGGACGACTTGACAGGTGTTATACCCTCGGATGCGTTGATAATGAGAGTATGGGGGGCATTGGCTTCCATACGTTTCATCCATGCTTGTTCAAACCCGATACTTCCCACCTTGATGTACATGTCGCTTTGCGCAAGTTGTATCATCTGTTGAGCTGTGGGCTCATATGTTTCGGGGCTCATGCCTTCTGGAACCATAGTCGTTACATGGAAGCGGTCTCCGGCAATTTCTTCGGTGAGGAATCTGAGTGGCTCTATGCTAACCATGATTGTGCGCTTGTTCTGTTGAACGTCGTTGCAAGCTGCCAGTAAGATAATCGTGATGAGTGGAAGAAAATATTTTTTCATGTAATTGTTATATGATGAAAGACAAACCATAGACGAGGATGAGGTATCTCAGCAGTTTGCCGACTGTGATGCTTGTTAGTGATATGGCAATGTTTGCTCTTGTCAGTCCGAGTACGATTGTGATGGCACTACCAAGTATTGGAAGAAAGGCAAAGAAGCCCATCCATGCTCCATGGCCTGCCATGAAATGTTTGGCCTTTTCAATGCTTTCGGGTTTCACGTGCAGATACTTCTCTACCCAGTCGAGTCTGCCCATTCTTCCCACGCAATAGTTGAACACAGAACCGCCGACATTGCCTATAGTTCCGAAGATGACAAGGTACAGAGGGTTGAGTCCTGCGGCCTGAAGTCCCGCCATGACTACTTCGCTACTGAAAGGAAATACGCTTCCTGCGAGGAATGCTGCCACTAGCATGCCCCAATATCCCCAATCTACAAGACTTGAAATGAGGGCATCCATAAGTTGAAGAGTGTTACTGCCGCTAAAGCGACGAGATAGATGTAGAACGAGATGTTGGTCATCCATGTACGTGTCAGGGCTATGTAGTGACCAATGAGTGGAGCCGTGTTGACGATGGCGATTGCCAACCATTCGCAATAGTAGCTGGGGAAGAGTACGCACAAGACAAGGGCTATGATGTCTACAGTGATGAATGCATCATAGATCATGCGGGTGCGTATGTTGTCGTTGAAACGGGTGCGCAGATAATGCACGATGCCTGTTGTTGCCAGAATGAGTGTGAGGGCGTAAGTGAGTATGTGGTTGAGTGTGATGCCTTCTATGTGTAGGATGGTATCTATACCCGTCAATTCATTGAGTTGGCTGGAGAAATACGTGAAGTCTCCTTTGTATATATAATAGGTGGCGATGATCCAGTAGGGTGTGAACGTTCCTAAAATACTTGCCAGCCAGTTCTTGAAACTTGCCGCCATAAGGTTGAAAGAGACGATGAACCACAGGAATGGCACTAAATAGAGTATTGGTGCAAATACCGTTGAACCTATCCCGAGACAAAGAAAGGCAAAGTATACTGTGCCGTGGCCTTGTCTTTGCTGGTAGGCGTGGAACAATATGAGCCATGTGGCTATCATGGACAGCATTACGATGGCACTTTTCATGGTTACCAGTCTTGGGCTCGCTGCCAGCGCAAGCAGAAGAAAAGAGCATGATACAGTGCGACTGTAGATGCGGATGAGGGCGTTGTTGTTGTTGAGTTCCACCATAAGATAGGTGGAGATGATGATGAACAGCACGGGTAGACTGACTACGTCCATCAGACCGAGCACTTCGGCTGCTATCCACACCATCAGCGTCAGCGTGGCTGTGGCAGGGAGTGTAAACCTGCTTTCGGCTATCCTGTTTTGAAGTCTCTTGACTGACATCTTTTTATTCTAATCTTGTTTTTATGTGTTTGTTGCAGACACGCAAGTGAGGGCAAGCCTTTGCCATGCTTGGGCTTGTCCTCACTCGTGCATCCTTTGATGTGGGGTGTTACAGGTCGCTTCCTATGTCAGAGCGGAAGTATTTGCCCTCGAACTTGATTTTCTGGGCTTCCTTGAAACTTTTTTCGAGTGCTTCCTGCTTGTCTTTTCCGTAACTGCTCACGGCAATGACGCGTCCCCCGTTGGTAACGAGCTTGCCGTCTTTCATGGCTGTGCCACTATGGAACACGATGGAGCCTTCCACCTCATTGGCGCCTGTTATCTCAAAGCCTTTCTTGTAGACCTGTGGATAACCGCCACTAACCATCATGACGCACACTGCCGAGCGGTCGTCGAATTCCACCTTGCGTTTGTCGAGATCACCCTGTGCCACACCTTCAAAGAGGTCTACAATGTCACTCTTGAGTCGGAGCATGACGCTTTCTGTCTCGGGGTCTCCCATGCGGCAATTATATTCGATGACCATTGGTTCACCCTTCACATTGATCAGGCCGAAGAAAATGAAACCCTTGTAGTCTATGTTTTCTTCCGCAAGTCCTTCAACTGTGGGGCGTATGATGCGGTCTTCCACCTTTTTCATCCATTCCTTGGTGGCGAAAGGTACAGGCGTGACGCTGCCCATACCGCCGGTGTTGAGACCTGTGTCGTGCTCTCCAATACGTTTGTAGTCTTTTGCCTCTGGCAGAAGTTTGTAGTGCTTGCCGTCTGTGAGCACGAATACGGAACATTCTATGCCGCTGAGGAATTCCTCAATGACCACTTGTGCAGATGCTCCGCCGAACATGCCGCCTAGCATCTCACGGAGTTCTTTCTTGGCTTCATCTATCGTGGGGAGAATCAGCACACCTTTTCCCGCACAGAGTCCGTCGGCTTTGAGCACATAGGGAGGTTGGAGCGTTTCGAGAAAACGCAGTCCTTCTTCGAGTGTAGTTCCGTCGAACGTTTTGTATTTGGCTGTAGGAATGTGATGACGCTCCATGAAAGCTTTGGCAAAGTCTTTGCTGCCCTCGAGTACGGCACCTTTCTTGGAAGGTCCGATAACGGGAATATTTGCTGTACGTGGGTCGTTGCGGAATTCATCGTAGATGCCTTTTACCAGTGGATCTTCCGGTCCCACCACTACCATGTCAATGTGGCGCTCCACGGCGAAGTCTTTAAGCTTGTCAAAGTCGTTGACGCCAATGTTCACGTTCTCGCCGCATTCTGACGTGCCGGCGTTCCCGGGAGCGATATAGAGTTTGTCTACCTTTTCGCTTTTAGCGATTTTCCATGCGAGGGCGTGTTCACGTCCGCCGCTGCCTAACAAAAGAAGTTTCATTGTCTCGTGTTGTTTTATGTTATTTGATTGGCTTGAGATAATCCTCGAAATATTGTGTGATGCGTTCGTGGAGGTGTGTGCTCTGGTGTCCGCGCATGTTGTGCGGTTCGCCTGGATAGACGAAGAAGTCGGGCTGTGTGCCCTCCTTGATACATTCCTTGAGGAACGACAGAGCGTGTTGTGGCACAACCACGGGATCATTCATGCCGATGATGACCTGGAGTTTTCCCTTCAAGTTCTTGGCTTTGGGCAGTACACTGGATTCTGCGTAGCCATCCGGGTTGTTCTCGGGTGTGCCCATATAGCGTTCGCCATACATCACCTCATACCATTTCCAGTCAATGACCGGACCACCGGCAACTCCTACCTTGAACACATCGGGGTAGGTGGTCATCAGTGAAGTAGTCATGAATCCACCGAAGCTCCAGCCATGCACGCCCATACGTTTTTGGTCGACATAGGGCAGAGACTTGAGATATGCCACACCTTGCATCTGGTCTTTCATCTCCTCCACACCCAAGTGGTGCCAAGTGGCCTGCTCGAAGTCGCGTCCGCGGTCAGACGACCCACGGTTGTCAAGGATGAATACGATGTAGCCTTTTTCTGCCATATATGTTTCCCAAGAGCGTGATGCCCAGTGCCAGCGTGCCTCGACGTTGCGTACGCCTGGACCGCCATAAACGTAAACCACGGTGGGGTAGGTTTTTGTCGGGTCGAAGTCTTGTGGCTTCACCATGCGGTAGTATAGGTCGGTTATGCCGTCTGCAGCCTTGATGGTGCCGCAGGTGAACTGTGGCTGGTAGTAACCTTTCCACGGGTCAGGTGCGCTGAAGTATGCTGTGTGATTGGCATTCGTCGTGTTGACAATGGAGATGTTGCGTGGCACGTTGGGCTCAGTGTATTTGTCGTAGAGCCATGTCCCGTTTGTGCTGAGTGCTGGTGCGTGGTGCTTGCCGCTGGCGTCAGTGGTGTTGAGGTGGCAACCTTTTCCGTTGTCGAGCAGTGTGCGTTTGCCGTTGGCTATGTTGACTGCATAGACGTTGTTCTGCACAGGACTGCTCTCTGTTGAGAGGATGATGGCGCTCCGGGTCTTGTGGTTGAAGCCCACCAGGTCGAGAACCACCCATCTTCCGCTCGTGAGTTGCTTGAGCAGTTTGCCTTCCGTGTTGTAGAGATATAGATGGTTGTAGCCGTCGCGCTCACTTTGAAGAATGAACTTTGAGCTGTCCCAAGGAAGGAAGGTGATGGGGTTCATGGGATGCACGTATTTGTCATGATGTTCTGTCAAGAGCGTCTTGATTTTTTGACCCGTGGTGGGGTCGTATGCATCTAACCGGTATTCTGTCTGTGCACGGTTAATCTCAATGAGATAGAGGGTGCGTCCGTCGGGAGCCCATGCTATGTTTGTGAAATAGCGGTCGGTGGGGTCGCCCGTGTTGAGATAGAGGGCCTTGCCGTTTCTCACATCGTATACGCCCACCTGCACCTTGTGGCTTGTTTGCCCGGCCATTGGGTATTTCTCGGGTGCCAGGGTGGCTATGCGCGTGTCAATGTCAACGAGAGGATAGTCGGTCACCATGCTTTGGTCCATGCGATAGAATGCCAGGCGTGTGCCGTCGGCATTCCAGAAAGTGCCCTTATATATGCCGAACTCGTCGCGGTGGACGCTTTGGCCGTAGACAATTTCTCGTGAACCGTCGGTGGTGAGCTGGGTTGAATGTCCTTCGCCGTCGGTGACATAGAGGTTGTAGTCCTTCACGTAGGCCACGGCGCGTGAGACGGTGCTGAAGTCGTAGACGCTCTCTCCGTCACGTTTCTGCTCCCATACCACGGATTGTTTCTTGAAGTCGTAAAGGTAGCGCTTGCGTCCGTTTGTGAGAAGCACGAGCGGCTTTCCGGGATAGGGCAGTGTGGCACCCGTGAGGGTGGTCACGGCGTATGAGTCGTCGCCCTTGGTGCCCTTGATGAGCTGGTCGAGGGTGACCAGGACCTGTTCTTTGCCTGTAGATTTATTCACAGAGGCGAGTTGGGTGCGGTCTGTTCTCACCAGTTCGTCGCCCCACCATGTGAGATAGCGCGTCTGTGGCGTGAACTGAAAATAGTTCTTGCCGCCGAAGTTCAGCTCTTCGAGTGTGAACAGTTTTTGTGCCGAGAGAGAGGCGGGTGAAAGGGTTGCCATGATGGTGAGTAGACAGGCAAAGAGTCTGCCGGTGAGTTTAGTCGTCTTCATAATTTTTGTCTTTTTTGTCGAAGGGTTTTTCGCCTCGTCCGAAATGGCGTGGCTTGCGGCTGTCCTTGCTGTCATTCTGGAATCTGCGAGGCTTGCGGTCGTCGCGGTCAAACTTGCGTCTGTCCGTCTTTTCCCCGTCGCGTTGGAAACGTCTTGGCTTGCGGTCGCTTCCCTTGTCGGCGTCGGCGCGTCGGCTCATGCTGTAGAACTTGAATGAGCGTATGTCTGCTTCTTGGTTCTCTTCGTCTTCGTCGAGACGTTTTTTAAACTCTCGGTTTTTCTTGAAGCGGTGCTTTTCTGCCATGGCGCGCTTCTCTTCCTCGGTCTTCACCACACCGCCTTCGCTGCGGAAGTCCTTGAGCTTGCCGTCGAAAATGGCGTATTTGCGGAACTCGCATTCCAACGAGCCGTTGAACACGGGAATCTTGATGGATGGCTTCAAGCCTATCTGGTCGAAACATTCCTCGCGGTAGCTGAGCACCCATGCTTCACCACCCATGAAGGCGTGCTTGAGTCGTTCGCCTATCATCTTGTAGGTGCCGAGCAGGTCGGGTGTGGAGATGCGCTCGCCGTAGGGGGGATTCATCACGATGATACTCTTCTCCTTGGGCTGTTGGAAGTCCTTGAAGTCGCGCTGCTCGATGGTCACGTCCTTGGAAAGACCGGCTGCCTTGACGTTGAGTGTGGCTGTGTTGACAGCCTTGATGTCTATGTCGTAGCCGTAGATATGATGGGCAAACTCGCGTTCTTGTGAGTCGTCGTTGTATATCTGGTCGAACAGATCGGCATCGTAATCGGGCCATTTCTCGAAGGCATATTCCTTGCGGAACACACCGGGACTGATGTTCCGGGCTATGAGCGCTGCCTCAATGGCGATGGTACCGCTGCCGCACATGGGGTCGATGAAGTCGGTGTCGCCCTTCCATCCGGTCATGAGAATCATGCCGGCGGCAAGCACTTCGTTGAGCGGTGCTTCCACCGATTCCTGACGGTAGCCTCTGCGGTGTAGACTCTCGCCGCTGGAGTCGAGCGATAGGGTGCACTTGTCTTCGGCTATGTGCATGTTGAGCCGTATGTCGGGGTTAGCCACAGATATGTTGGGGCGTGAACCTGTCTTCTCCCGGAACTGGTCTACGATGGCGTCCTTGACCTTGTATGACACGAACTTGGAGTGGCGGAACTCTTCGGAGAATACTACGGAGTCAACGGCGAAAGTCTTGCCGTTGTCGAGATATTGGCTCCAGTCTATCTTCTTCACCTCTTCATACACGTCGTCGGCGCTTTCTGCCTTGAAGTGGCTGATGGGCTTGAGGATTCTGATGGCGGTGTGCAACTGGAAGTTAGCACGATACATCATTTCCTTGTCGCCGGTGAACGACACCATTCTTCTGCCTATTTGCACGTTGTTAGCTCCCAATGTGGTGAGCTCTTGAGCCAGCACAGGTTCCAGTCCCATGAACGTCTTGGCTATCAGTTCGAATTCTTTTTCCATTGTGGTTTCTTTGACCTTATATTGTTGTTGTTTTATTTCTTCTTATTTTTTCACTTTCCTCGAACCTGCTTTCATGTCTTCGGTTATCCACACGTTAGCCCCCACGATGCTGCCTTTGCCTATGGTGATGCGGCCGAGGATGGTGGCGTTGGAGTAGACCACCACGTCGTCTTCGAGTATGGGGTGCCTGGGGATGCCTTTGATTGGGTTGCCCTTTTCGTCGAGCGGAAAACTTTTCGCTCCCAAGGTGACTCCTTGGTAGAGTTTCACCCGGTCGCCGATGATGCAGGTGGCGCCGATGACCACGCCGGTGCCGTGGTCTATGGTGAAGTAGCGCCCTATGGTAGCTGCCGGATGAATGTCGATGCCTGTCTCCGAATGGGCCATTTCGGTGAGCATGCGCGGTATGAGCGGCACGCCGAGCAAGTGGAGTTCGTGGGCTATGCGGTAGTTGATGAGCGCCTTGATGACCGGATAGCAAGAGATGATTTCACCGTGGCTCTCGGCTGCAGGATCGCCGTTGTAGGCTGCCACCACGTCGGTGCTGAGTGTGCGCCTTATCTGTGGCATGCGCGCCACGAGTTCCGTGGCAATCTGTTCTGCACGGCGGTGGTCTTTCACGAAGAGCGTGTCACGGTTGTCCACGGTGTCGTCTGCGTTTTCAGCAAAGCAGAGACCGGCGAGTATCTGCTCGGAGAGCAGTGAATGCATGCGCTCCAAGTTCACGCCAATGTGGTAGCGGATGGTCTTGGGATTGACCGACGACTGGCCGTAGTAGCCGGGAAAGAGTATGCATCTTGCCAATTCAATTATCTCGCCCAACACTCGTCCGGAGGGTAAGGGCATACCGTCGGCATGCTGGTGGAAGAGACCTCGTAGACTCTCTGCTGTGGAGAGTGCGTCGACAGTCTCTGAGAGTATGTGTGATATGTTGTTTTCGCTCATGTTTAGATGCTTTCTCTTTTCGCGTACAAAATTAATAATAAATATTCGGAATCAGTGCGTTCATAGCTTAAAATGTTACGTTCTTTTTTCATGTTGTCTACTTTTAACCTGTCTTTCTGTATGGTGTATGTATGAAAAAGTCTTCTTCTTTTTGCATGCTTTGACCTGCTATTCTTCTTGAAATGCTCAATTTTGTCTTGAAAAATGACAGAATACGAAGTATTGCTCGATAGGGGCGAAATATAGTGGAGGCATGTATTTTGTATGTGATGTATTGACTTGAAACCAACAAAATTGGCATTCTTAGGTCGTGTCAATGCAATGTAAAGATTGCTGCTTTTCCATATTCGGATGCTTAACGGCACACTATTGGATAGCTAACGGCACATTAACGGACGACTAACGGCACACTAACGGATGCTTAACGGCACACTAACGGATGCTTAACGGCATGTTTGAAAAACGTGAATACTATTTGCATACTTAAATATGTCTTATGAAAAAAAGTTGAAGTTACCTGTCTAAGGATGCTGTTTTTGCCGTCGAATGGCTCTCGCCCGAATTTTTGCCTAAGGGGGATGTCTTGTTGTCGTGTTTTTTCAAAACTAATATAGAACTTTAAACTTTTTGAAAACATTTGTTGCCTGTGCTTTGTAACATAAATGTAACACCTGTTTAAACACCCTGTAATATTGCCCCTCTACCTTTGCACCCGAGAAACAAAAATACGTAACAATATGAGTACCATTTATCTCTGCATCGTCGTCTTCCTGCTGTGTTTGGCAGTGTTCGACCTGTTTGTAGGTGTGAGCAACGACGCCGTGAACTTCCTTAACTCTGCGGTGGGCGCCAAGGTAGCCAAGTTCCGCACCATTATTATTGTCGCCTCCGTGGGTGTGCTCATCGGAGCTGTCATGTCGTCGGGCATGATGGACGTGGCTCGCCACGGCATTATGAACCCCTCCCACTATTCTTTTGCCGAAGTGATGACCATTTTCCTGGCGGTTATGGTCACCGATGTGGTGGTGCTCGACGTGTTCAACACCATGGGGATGCCGACCTCCACTACCGTATCGCTTGTCTTCGAACTCCTGGGCGGCACCTTCATTCTTGCCCTGCTCAAGGTGATAGGCAACGATTCGCTGGATTATGGCGACCTCCTCAACTCCGACAAGGCGCTGAGCGTCATCATAGCCATCTTCGTGTCGGTGGCAATAGCCTTTGTCTTCGGTGTTATCGTGCAGTGGATATCGCGTCTCGTGTTCACCTTTAACTATCGTCGCCATCTGCGCTACACCGTGGCCATCTTCGGTGGTATCGCCTTTACAGCACTTGCCTATTTCATCTTTATCAAGGGGCTCGGCAAGTCTCCCTATATCAGCGCTTCTTCGCGCGACTGGATTGACGCCAACACGTTCCCTCTCATGTGCGGCATTTTCGTGATTTCCACAGTGCTGGCAGAGTTGCTCCATCTGTTACGCGTCAACGTGTTTAGGGTGGTGGTGCTAATGGGTACCTTTGCGCTTGCCATGGCTTTTGCCGGCAATGACCTGGTCAACTTCATCGGTGTGCCGCTTGCCGGACTCGATTCCTTCAACGACTGGCTCGCTCACGGTGCTAACCCCGACACGTTCATGATGACCTCTCTCTCCGAGAGTGCCAAGACTCCGCCTCTTTTCCTGCTGGGCGCCGGCATCATCATGATTATCGCCATGACCACGTCGAAGAAAGCCCAGAACGTCATCAAGACCAGTGTAGACTTGAGCCGTCAGGACGAAGGCGACCAGATGTTCGGTTCTTCCAAGGCTGCGCGGAGCATTGTGCGTGTGGCACAGGATATGGGCGACAGTCTTGCCAACATCATTCCTCTCAAGACACAGCGCTGGATAGACTCCCGTTTCAACAAGAAAGAAGTGATCTTGGCCGACGATGCAGCGTTCGACATGATACGTGCAGCCATCAACCTCGTGCTTTCCGCCATGCTCATCATCGTGGGAACCAACTATAAACTCCCCCTTTCCACCACTTATGTCACCTTCATGGTGGCCATGGGTACTTCGCTTGCCGACCGTGCCTGGACCCGCGAAAGTGCCGTGTTCCGCATCACGGGTGTGTTGAGTGTTATCGGTGGTTGGTTTCTTACTGGTGCGGTGGCATTCTGTGTGTGCGCATTGGTGTGCCTTGCCATGCATTTCGGAGGCTTCGCAGTGATGTTTGCCTTCATGGCGCTCGATATCTTCCTGCTCATCCGCAGCAGTCGTCAGTATAACCGCAAGTCGAAGGAATCGAAGACCGACGTGTTCCGCTTGATGATGCGCACCAAGGATCCCGAAATCGTTTGGGACCTCCTCTCCAAGCGCGTGAGCCGCACACAGAGTTTCGTGTGTCGCTTTGCCCTGAAAGAGTTCTTCCTCATTCTTGACGCCTTTAGCGCACAAAGCGTGAAAGATCTGCGCCGTGCCGATCGTGAGCTTCGCGACGAACAACTTATTCTCAAGAAACTTCGCAAACAGGAGATGATTGCCCTTAAGCGGATACCGCAGGACATGGCACTTGAGCGAAACACCTGGTTCCATATTGGAGCCAACAGTGATCAGCAGTTTGTCTACTGCCTGCGCCGTATGCTCGAGCCTATCCGTGAGCACGTGGACAATAATTTTAATCCGCTACCCGAGGCGTACATTGCGGAGTTCGACCCTATTCGCAAACAGGTAGCCGACCTTATGTCGCAGTCGGAGAGCATGATAAGTACAGGTCGTTACGATAACTACACCAATGTACTTGCAGAGGCGGAACGTTGCAAGAACGAACTGAGCGTGGTGCGCAAGCATCACATAGACCGCATGTCGCAGGAACAGGGCAACACACACCTCCAGGTGTCGCTTGTCTATCTCAACGTGCTTCAGGAAACTCAGGAGTTCCTCGGCATCATGCGTCATCAGCTTCGTGCCGCCCACAAGTTTACCGAATAAAGATAGACGCTATAATCCTATAGACAGTTTCAGCTCTTTATAGAAGAAGTATACATTGTTTCCGTCAAGCCTACATTGGCTTGGCGGAAACTTTTTTGGTTCTTCCGGAATTTGCAATGCCGTCTGATGTGGCAGTACAGGAACGGATAGAATGTCATTTCCGTACCGGATATGGTCGCTCAATATACATATTGCAGCTTGATGATGGCAGACTAAAATAGCATTAGAGGCTGGTTTCTTCTTGGTCCCACTGTTTGGTCACTCATTGCCACGGCCGTGGGCAATGAGTGACCAAACCGAGTAAAGGATTTTGGGCATTCCGCTTGAATTTGGCTAATGACGAATTGGTGATAGATGTGATAGATGTTAAGCCATCTATCACTCATCTATCACTACCGTTATCTTGCTTACAATCAGTTAAAATCTGTCAGATAACAAGAAAAGTGATAGATAGTGGTGAAAAAACGGAAAACTTTACGTGTGCGCGTGCGCGCGTGTAATCCAGTCAAAATATAAGGTGACACATGGACAAAACCGTGTGATTGCCGGGGAGTTAGTCTGTTTTCTGATGAATACAAACATGGAAACCACAATCATCATTCCTAATCCCGGATGAACCGCTTTTTGCCTTTGGGCCTTGTCAAATATTCCTAAATATTCCTCTATATTTCTGAAAACTTTGTAGATATTCAGCGTTTTATTTGCGCTTTTCACCTTTTAATATTAATTTTGCACCTTGATTGGCGAGTCAGTTTCCGTTCGTTCTTTTGCGTGGCGCGCGGATTTGCCTCGTACAGAGAGAAAAATGCATTATACCAATATTACTGCATTATACCAATATTACTTTATAACTAAATATAAAACCGCAAATGAAACAAACAAATGTAAAGCCGGCAGACGGCAAATTGGGCATTTTGGTTGTGGGATGTGGCGCTGTGTCCACTACTTTCATGACTGGTGTCCTTAGTGTTAGAAAAGGGCTTTCAAAGCCCGTGGGGTCCATGACCCAGTATGACAAGATTAGAGTGGGACGTGGAGCTGACAAGAAATACCTCCACTACGCAGATATAGTTCCTTTGACCAAGCTCGACGACATAGTGTTCGGCACTTGGGATGTTTATCCCCAGAATGCTTACCAGGCTGCCATGTATGCCGAGGTGCTCAAGGAAAAGGATATTGAGCCCGTTCGTGACGAACTGGAGAAGATTGTGCCAATGAAGGCTGCCTTCGACAAGAACTATGCCAAGCGCCTTGACGGTGACAACGTGAAGGACTGCAAGACCCGTTGGGAAATGGCTGAAGCTCTGCGCCAGGACATCCGCGAATTTAAGGAGAAAAACCAATGTGCACGCATTGTGGTCATTTGGGCCGCTTCTACAGAAATCTACGTGCCGGTTTACGAGCCCGTACACGGCACGCTCGAAGCACTTGAGAAGGCCATGAAGGCCGACGATCGTGAGCATATCGCTCCTTCCATGTGCTATGCCTACGCTGCCCTTATGGAGGGCGCACCCTTCATCATGGGCGCTCCAAATACAACAGTCGACATTCCCGCCATGTGGGAACTTGCAGAGAAGACCAAGATGCCGATTTCCGGCAAGGACTTCAAGACTGGACAGACACTCGTCAAGAGTGGTTTTGCTCCTATCCTCGGTACCCGTTGCCTCGGCTTGAGCGGCTGGTTCTCAACCAACATCCTCGGCAACCGCGACGGCTTGGTGCTCGATGAGCCGGCCAACTTCCACACCAAGGAGGTGAGTAAGCTCTCTACACTCGAAACTATCCTTGAGGCTGACAAGCAGCCAGACCTCTATAAGGACTATTATCATAAGGTACGTATTAATTATTATCCTCCTCGCAACGACAACAAGGAGGGATGGGATAACATAGATATCTTCGGATGGATGGGTTATCCCATGCAGATCAAGATCAACTTCCTGTGCCGTGACTCTATTCTCGCCGCACCGCTGTTGCTCGACCTCTGCCTTCTCTCCGACCTTGCTGCACGTGCCGGACGTTATGGCATACAGCGCTTCTTGAGTTTCTATCTCAAGAGTCCTATGCACGACTATACGCGTGGCGAGCAGGCAGTCAACAACCTCTATCAGCAGTACACTATGCTGAAGAACGCAATCCGCGAAATGGGCGGATACGAAGCAGATGAAGAAATCGATTAAAATAAAAGCATTTATTATCATCCTACTCTGTGCGCTGGCCACTGTGGCCAACGCACAGATTAAGGGTTTTGTGGTTGATGCCGCCACCGGCGACAGTGTTGCATTCGCCAGTGTGGCATACAAAGACCTACGCATCGCCAAGTCAAGTAACGTGTCGGGTGTCTTCACCATAGAGAAGAAGACCGGACATTACCTCACCATCTCTGCGATAGGCTACAAGTCGCAGCGCATTCTCATTCAGGAAAAGACTCCAGCCGAACTTCACGTGTGTCTCACTCCAGACTCCAAGATGCTCGGCAATGTTGTAGTGAAAGCCAAGCGCAAGAAATACAAGCGCAAGGACAATCCCGCCGTGGAACTTATGAAGAGGGTCATTGCCGCAAAGAAGCGCACTGACCTTGACAACCATGACTATTATCAGTATACAAAATACCAGAAGCTCACCCTCGCAGAAAACGAGGTCAATGCTTCCAAACTTGAGGAGAAGAAAAGCAAGCAATGGATTATAGACCAGATAGAAACCAATCCCTGGACCAACAAACTTATTCTTCCTCTTTCCGTAGACGAGACTGTAACCCAGAAACTATACCGTCGCAACCCCAAGACAACGCGTGATATTATCATGGGACAGAATTCAACGGGTGTGAACCAACTCATCGAGACCGGCGACATACTCAACACAGCTCTGAAGGATTGTTTTACGGACGTGGACATTTATGATGACCAGGTGCGTCTTCTCCAATATCCTTTTACCAGTCCTATAGGAAAGGATGCCGTGGCTTTCTATCGCTATTACATTGTGGACACGGTCTACATAGACCGCGACCAGTGCTATCATCTGCAGTTCCTGCCTAACAACCAGCAGGACTTTGGTTTCCGGGGAGAGATATGGGTGCTCACAGACTCCACACTCCACGTGAAGAAGTGCAATCTTACCATTCCCAAACGCTCGGACGTGAACTTCGTCGACAATCTGCAGATTCAGCAGGAGTACACCAAGTTGCCTGACGGTGAGTGGGTGCTTTCGCGCGACGATATGATGGTGGAGATGAAACTTGCCAAGTTCCTTAGCAAGTTCGTCGTGATGCGTACCACACGCAACAGTGACTATGTCTTTGATCCGCTTCCCAACAAACTCTTCAAGGGTAAGGCTAAGGAACGTCATGAGGCAGACGCCATGATGAAGGACGAAGCTTTTTGGGACAAGTATCGAGCCGTTAACCTGACCAAAGGCGAGAGCTCAATGGATAAGTTCATACATAACCTTGAGCAAATCAAAGGCTTCAAGTTTATCATGTTTGGTGCCAAGGCTTTCATAGAGAACTTTGTGGAGACCGGAACCGAAAAGCATCCGAGCAAGGTGGATATCGGTCCTATCAATACCATGATATCCAAGAATTTCATTGACGGACTCCGTACGCGTGTCAGTGCGCAGACCACTGCCAACTTAAGTAAGCATTGGTTTCTCGAGGGCTACTATGCCCATGGCTGGAACACTCACAAGAACTATTACCGCGGGGCAGTCACCTATTCATTCAATAAGAAGAACTATCTGCCACGTGAGTTCCCCAAGCGCACGCTTACACTTGAGTCTACCTATGATATAGAATATCCTTCTGACAAATACATCAAGACAGACAAGGATAATGTCTTCACGGCTTTCAAGTGGACAGACTCCAAGAACATGCAGTTCTACAACCGCCAGAAGTTTAGCTTTGATTGGGAGGAAGTGTGGGGACTGCGTATCCAGGCTGCTTTAAAGACCGAGGAGAATCAGTCGGCAGGAACCATGGCTTTCCGTCCTCTTGCCACTCTTGAAGATTCCAAATTCCGCACTACAGAGGCTTCAGTAGACCTCACGTTCTCTCCGGGGCGCACTTATATCAACACCAAGCAGCGCAGACTTCCCATCAACCTCGATGCTCCTATCTTCAGCATCAGCCATACGATGGGCTTCAAGGACTTTCTATGTGGTGATTACAAGTCGAACTTCACTGAGGCATCTATCTACAAGCGTTTCTGGATGAAAAGCTGGGGAAAGATAGACGTCTATCTCAAAGGTGGTGCACAGTGGAACAAGGTACCGTTCCCGTTGCTCATCATGCCAGCTGCCAACATGTCGTATATTCTGGAAGATGAGACTTTCAACCTGCTGAACAACATGGAGTTCCTGAACGACCGCTATGCCAGTCTGGATTTGTCGTGGGATCTCAACGGCAAAATATTCAACCGCATACCATTGCTCAAGAAACTAAAGTGGCGTGAGTTCCTTGGCGTGAAGTGTCTTTGGGGCAAACTGACGGACAAAAACAATCCTGCGCTCCATCCCGGTGACCCGGTGCTGATGGAATTCCCGGATGGTAGCTATGTGATGAACCCACATCGTCCCTATGTTGAGGTGCTGGTCGGCATACACAACATCTTCAAGATTCTTCATGTGGAGTATGTGCGTCGACTCAACTATCTGGACTTGCCCACTGCCAACAAGCAAGGCGTCAGGTTCATGTTCCGCATTACATTCTAAAGAAAATACCATAAATGGTTGGAGAGGCTGTCGCGGCTTCTTCAGCCATTATGCGTTTAAGCCTCGTCATGAGGCACCATAAGTTAATCGTAAAAGCTGAAGCGTATGAGAAAAATCAAGAATCCTTGGCTTCACAAGGATGGTTACAACTGCTTTGGTTGCTCCCCCGACAATCCTTTTGGACTTCATATGGAGTTCTTCGAGGACGGTGACGACATTGTTTCTTTCTGGAAACCCAACGGGAACTTTCAGGGTTGGATCAATACCATGCATGGCGGCATCATCAGCACTCTTATAGATGAAACCGCTGGCTGGGTAATTTTCCGCAAATTGCAGACTTGTGGAGTGACCAGTAAACTGGAGGTCCGCTACAAGCGGCCGCTTATGTCAAACGACACAGGCATCACTCTTCGTGCCCATATAACGAGCCAAGTGCGTAATTTGGTTACAGTCCACGTTGTGGTGGAGAACGGAAAGGGCGAACTCTGTGACGAAGCAGATGCCGTCTATTTTACTTTTGGACCGGAAAAAGCCAAGGAGATGGGATTCGTCACCTGTGAGGTGGAGGATGAAGAGTGGATACCTATGTAGGCACAACACACATATATTTACCCTGATACAGCCGGATAATTTTCGTAGAACCAAGAATAGGAGAGATTGAGAATGAATGTCATACTGGCTGATAGACAAGACATCACCCGTGCGGGACTGATGTATATCGTCCAAGGAATGGACGGTTGTGAATGTAAATACGCGGAAGATAAAGCCGACTTGGTGGAGTTCCTTAAAGCCATGCCCGATAGTTTGGTCATACTGGACTATACGCTTTTTGATATCAACGACGTGGAAGAGTTGCTCATTATCGGACAGCGTTTTCGTAAGGCAAGCCTCATTTTGTTCAGCGAAGACCTTAGTGTTGACTTCGTGCGCAAGGTGATAGCTTCAAGCAGACTTATCAGTGTGGTGCTCAAAGAGTCGCCACTCAGTGAAATCAAGACAGCCATACAGTATGCTTTGCAAGGACACAGGTTCATTTGCCAACGCATCACCGAACTTCTTCTTGCTCCGCGTGAGGAAGAGCATGAACCGGTGAACCTCACCAAGACAGAGCGTGAGATTCTGATAGACATTGCCTTGGGCATGACCACCAAGGAAATTGCCGAGAAGCGCATCTCCAGTTTCCATACCATCAACACCCATCGCAAGAACATCTTCCGCAAACTGGGCGTGAACAATGTGCACGAAGCCACCAAGTATGCCCTAAGGGCAGGACTTGTAGATTCGGCAGAATATTACATTTAATCAATTCTTATCATTATGAAACGGATTCTTATGACCTTTATCCTCAGCGTGTTGACAATCTTTGTTTCAGCACAAAAGTATCACGATGCCGCCGCTTTCGATTTGCGCGGAAACGTAAAAGAATGTGTGGTACGCCAAAGTAATGAAGCAGAACCGGGATATTATCGTTTTACTTCTGATGGCGTATTGTTTTACCATTGGAATGAGAATATAAGCGGTAAGAGCACATTGCACAGGGATGCAGCCGGGTATTTGCTTCGTCTTTACGATAATGGTAGATACTATGCTTATGTTTATGATGATGCACACCGCGTATTGTCGAAAGAATGCGGTATGTCGGCTGATGTAGTGGGGATCTATACCGTTTACCTTTTTTACCAATATAATGAAAGGGGGGATGTCGTTGCGGAAAAAATAAAATCTCCTGCAAATGAAGGAAGTTCCTATGAATACACTCGATACGACAGCAATGGCAACTGGACGGAACGCAATGTCTTTGATTTGGCGACAAAGTCATTTGAGTATAAAGAGACCCGTAAGATTTCTTATTGGACGAATGAAGAAAAAACTAAAGAATACAAACATGTCTCTAAAGAGTGGATCATTAAACGAATGCCGAAGAAGTTTCCACCAGTTAAAGCAAAAAAGGGTGATTTCAACCAACTTGTTTTGCATCCTTTTGGTGCCAAGAATCTTTCACCGAATTGCACTGCTGACGAGTTGATGTCAGCTTGCGAGAAGATGAAACTGAATGCCGTTTGCAAGCTTCATGAGTTTGATGGTGGTAGATATGGAACAGTTGAGATAACTGAGAAAAGCCCATACTCTTTAGGCGCATTATACGGTGAAGGTTTTAAAGGCGTTTTCTGTTATAAGTTATTTGATGCTGTTGTTGTCGCAGAAGCAGGATTTCTTGATAAAGACGGGACATTGTTTAATTGGGAATATTACTTATATCCATTAAAAAACTCAAAAGATTCAATCGATGATATATTTGAAAAAGCTGTCACAGCATTGACTAAATCAGGATTAAAAGTGAAACTAAAGTCAGCGTTAGACAACAATACTAAATATTATATCTATGAATTGGAAGGTGCAGGACTAAGTAAAGTAACGGTGTCTACGGCAGGTAGTTTTGTACAAATCAGTGTAGAACCCTCTTGATAAATGGAGAGAAGTACGATTCATGTATACAGAGTATAATGAAGTCATTTGTCTTACAGTCCCTTACAATCTGTCGAGACCTCCATTTCCGGTCTACTTGTGGTATATGCAGTCAGTGAGATAGTGATACTATAGACACGTCTGCTGACGTCAGTAACTTTACACGAAATGTTGGCTTATACGTTCCCTAACGTGAAAATCATTAATGTTGTTATGAAGAGACTTAGGTTCGGCTTGTTGCCTCGAATTATTGTTGCCATTATTCTCGGTGTCGCTTTCGGCACGGTTTCTCCCGACATGCCAGTGCGGGTGTTTGTCACCTTCAACGCTTTGTTCGGTGCCTTTCTCGGTTTTTTGATACCGCTTATTATTGTCGGGCTTGTCACGCCTGCCATTGCCGACATTGGCCGAGGTGCAGGCAAACTCCTTCTCGCCACTGTCTTACTTGCCTATGGAGTCACCATATTCGCCGGCTTTATGTCATACGGAGTGGGACATACGGTTTTCCCGTCGCTCATTTCAGATAATCTCCACCCTGTCGAGATAAGCAAGGCTGAGGAGTTGAAACCATACTTCACGATAAATATACCTGCACCTCTCAACGTCATGACAGCGCTTGTACTGTCGTTTACTCTGGGCTTAGGCATCGCCAATATTGGTGCTCCGTCGTTGAAGGCCATGTCTTCCGAGTTTCGCGACATTATTACCAAGACCATACAGGTGATATTAATACCATTGCTACCTGTCTACATCTTTGGCACCTTCTTCAATATGACGCACGCTGGAGAAGTGTTCAATGTGCTTAGCTTGTTTGTGAAAATCATAGGCGTTATATTCGCCATGCATATCTTCCTGCTCGTATTCCTGTACGTGGTAGCCTCCATCTTTGTCCGTAAGAACCCGTTTAGGCTGCTTGCCAATATGATGCCGGCCTATTTCACAGCCCTTGGCACACAGTCTTCGGCGGCTACAATTCCGGTAACGCTACGTCAAACCATACGGAATGGTGTGGACAAAGACATTGCCGGGTTTGTTGTTCCCCTCTGTGCCACAATCCATATTTCGGGTAGTGCCATGAAGATAGTGGCGTGCGCCCTTGCGCTCATGATGATGCATAACATACCGTACGACTTCCAGTCTATGACGGGATTCATTCTGATGCTTGGCATAGTGATGGTCGCAGCACCTGGTGTCCCGGGCGGAGCCATTATGGCGTCGCTCGGCATCTTGTCTTCAATGCTTGGATTCAACGAGCAGTCATTGGCGCTGATGATTGCTTTGTATATAGCTATGGATAGTTTCGGCACGGCCTGTAATGTCACTGGCGACGGGGCATTGGCACTTATCCTTAACCGGTATTTCCGGCCTGCAAAGCCGAAAACAGAATAGAAGTCATCCTGTGTGTGTAAGAGGGAAACTATCTTCTACCAATGATGTGTTTCGCATAACCATCAATTTAAGGGTTCCCTTTGTCGCCAAATTACAGTAAGAAATGAAACAGATTTATCTCTTCATGCTTTTCAGTCTGCTGTTCGTGTTCACTTCCTGTCAGGTTATGAAGGAAGCGGCTCGCGATGCAGCGATAGAATCCGTGCAAGACCCGAAGTCGGGAGCACCGGTTTTCGTGCGCGAGGATGCCAGTAGTCCTTATGAAATCAACGTGGGTGGCATTGCCAAGGCTCGGAAACAGGCACGGAAAGAGAAACTTCGGAAAGAACTGGAAAGGTATTGAATGACGAAACGTCCGCACACGCTTGGCATGCGGACGTTTCGTTGGCTACAGGTAGTTCTTCAGTTCGGTGATGCGGGAGATGATGCCGTCGGGCAGTGTCTCGTCGCATGGCTTCTCTTCCCATTGCAGTCCTTTTATCCACATCGTGCGACAACCGAGGCTGTGGGCGGGTGCTATGTCCTTGTCGAACGTGTCACCCACAACAACCACTTGTGAGGCAGGCAGGTCGAGGGCGCACACTCCGAGGGCGAAGATAGCAGGGTTGGGCTTGCGCACACCCACCACGGCCGACTCGATGACCCGCTTGAAATAGTGGTCAATGCCGGCGTCGCTGAGAATGGTATTGATGTTGCCGTAGAAATTGGAGACGAGTACCATTGGGTATCTGTCTTTCAGATATTCCAATACCGACTTGCTTTCTTCAAGCACCTCGTTGGTTTGTTCGTTCTCATAGAGTGCCATACGCTCTGCCAGGTCCACCTTGGCCAGGTTTGAAAGCTGCAACATTCCATTTTCGGTCAGGTAGTCCAGTTGCAGTTTGTTCTTTGCCCGCAACACGTCGACAAAGTGGAAATCGGGCTGAATGATGGGATTGGTGGCAAGTGTCCGTTCTCCGTGCACATACGCTTTGCGGAAGTCTTCCTTCTTCACCTCCACGTTCATGTGTCGGTAGCCGTCCCACAGCACTTCCGACCAGTGGTCGCCACGGGTGTCGAGCGTGCCGCCGTAGTCGAAGATAACGCCTTTTACGTCAAGCTTGTTCATCGTCTTTCAAGTTTTCAGTGTTCTTGTTTCCTATTTTTATCAGCAGGATGCCGATGGCTATCCATACCAGTTCTCGGAGTCGGGTGACGAGTCCTGTGTACACACCCAGTGCCCCCGACAAGTGGAGGCCGTCGACCGCGAGTGCCAGTCCGCCCTCTCTCGATCCCAACTGCATGGGAGTGAAGAATATGAGGTTGGAGAACAGTGATGAGAATGCCATGATGAGAATGGAGTCCACAATGCTTACCTCGGCGGCAAAAGCCTTGAGTATGAGGTAAATCTCAAGACTTTGGATGATGCGCGACGAGAGCTCTAGCAGCAGCGCACTGTAGAAGGTTGACTTGTGTTGGCGGTGGAGCATGGCTATCTGTTCGTCTATTTGTGCCAGTGTGTCCTGTTTCGACTCGATGAATCCCCGTGCCCACTTTTCCACGAACGGCACGTGTGTGAGCATCCGGATGGCCTTCTGTGCCATGCCGGTGCGGTATCCGTGAGAGAAGAAGTAGAATGCCAGCAGGCAGAAAGCAGCTATGACCGCAAGCAGGATGGCCATGCTTGCGCTCACGGAATAGACTGCCACGTAGAGGAAGATGGAGAGAAACCAGAACCAGAAGTGCGAGAAGATGTGCATCATCACGTAAAGTATCACCGACGATGTGGCCTTGCTCGTGCCGATATAAGGCTTCAGTTCCATGATGCGGTAGGGTTCGCCGCCCATCAGTCCGCAAGGTGTGGTGTAGTTGAGGGCAAATCCGCTGATCGACAACTTGTAGACCCGCCAGAACGACAGGTTCTTGTAGCGTTTCTCGTCGTTGATGATGAGAAACCACGACAAGGTGTTGAGTATGTACACTCCGGCCCACAGAAGCAGGATGGCGGGGAAGTAGATGCCCAGTTTCTTGAGGTAGCGCCAGATGTCGTGATAGTCCATGTCCATCGTGCAGAGCATGATGACGATGGCTATGATGCCGAAGGCGAGGAAAAAGTTGCGTGCCTTACTTTTCATAAGTGTCGAGTTGGTTCATGATGCGCACGCAGAGCTGTTCGTGCTTGGCGTGCATATAGATGTAGATGGCGGTGAACACGGTCACTTCAACTGCGCAATAGAGCCATGGCAGGCCGATGATGAGCGAGATGAAGAGGGTGATGCTGCGCCAGTTAAAGGTGAGGATGTTGGTGTATTTCATCAGGGGCAGACTGCCTTGGCGGAAATCCTCGCGTAACTTTTCCGGCAGGTTGCCGGCATAGCGGCGGCGCAGTTCCTGCTTGAGCATCTGGAACTTGGGTGTGCTCTTCTCCTGTCCCTTTACGTAGTTGACGTAGAACCACTGGAACAGTTTCTGTATGAAATCCTTGCTCCAGCTCAGACTTTTGTATTTTTCCACCTGTGTTGCCGCATCGTCAACCTCGCTTCCGTCCTTTCCTTTCAGGAAATATAGGTGTATGTTGCGGTAGTAGTCAGCCAGCCTACTCTGGTTGGCGTGACAGAGAAGTCCGCTTACAGCAGCCAACACCCAAATCCATACGCCCCATGTAGGGGTGAGCCTCACGGCGATGGATGCGTAGATGGCGATGAACCAGAAGTCGCCGGCGGCGCCGTCGAGAATTCGGCCGAGAGGGGTCTTCTTGCCGGTCATGCGTGCCAACTGTCCGTCGCAACTGTCGTAGGTGTTGGCCCAGATGAGGAGCAGTATGCCGATGGCATTGAGCTTCAGGTCGTTGAAGCCGAACATAATGCCCGCACCCACTCCCAGAAAGATGGAGAGAATGGTCACTGTATTGGGCGACACGCCGAGCTTTTGGAACAGCAAGGCCCACGCATAGCCCATAGGGCGATAGAAATAGATGTCTATATGTTCTTCCGTATCGGAAGATTTCAATGTAGAACGATAACCGTTAGCCATTTTTCAGTATTTCTTTTCTTAGTTGTAATGTTGATGTTTTGTTCGTGTTATTTCTTTCCTGCCACCTGCATCACGCACTGGGCAATGTCGGCGGCAGCCTGGTTGCGGCAAGGTCCGAAACTGGGCCAGTCGTTGAAGTCGATGATGGTGGTCCGGCCGTTGGGGGCCACCACGCAGTCGCCTCCGTAGACTTCTACTCCGAGTATGGCGCCCGCCTTGTCGGCTTCCGCTTTCACGGCTTCCACGTCAAACTTGAATCCCTGTGCCTTACCGTTGATGACTTCAAGTCCGAACTTTGATTTTCCCACGCGGTCGGGGTAGAACCAGTAGAAGAAGTCCGTGCCGCGCACACCGTAGAACTTCATCAAGTCGCCCTTCAAGTGCTCGTTCACCACGACGGAGGTCACCCCTCTGCGCCAGAAATCCTCCAAACACCGTTGTGCCTCGTCGGCACTCTGCACGTAGCAAGTGTCCTCTTTCTGCTGTGCACATCCGTCGCCACGTTTCAGCCAGCAAGGGTAGCTCACGTCTGCCGGCATCTCGCCATGGTGGGCTATAAACCAGCTTTTCGGGTAAGACACGCCGTTGTCTATCAGCAAGTGCGACATCTTTTCGCGTATGCAGCTGTCTATGCCTCGGGCAGAATTGACCACACCTTTGCCCTGTTCTTCCTGTTGGGCAAGTACGGCCAGTGCCTCTTTACTGCGGCCCATGTTGAAGAATCCGTCGGCTGACGCCAGGGCGGCACAGTCTTTCAGTTCGTTTTCGTTGCAGAGTCTCACCTCGTTGCCCATGTCGCGCAGCTTGGCAGCCACGGCGTGCATGATGGCCATGTCGCTGTCTACGCAGTTGGGCGAGAACACGTTGCTGCGGCATACGCCCACCAGACGCATGGCTCCCTCTTGGCGAAGAAAGGCCTCAGCCTTGTCAATGTCGCCTTTATGGTCCACGTCGAGAATCTTTTCTATGGGGTAGGCCTCCAGGTTGAGTCCCTCAGCCACCAGTTGCCGTTGGAAGTTGCGCATGCGGTGCAATCCCTTTTCCATGCAGTGGTCGAGCACGTCGAGCGCCTTGTCCTTCAGACAATAGATTCCTCCTGAGATGAGATGGTCGTCGGCTTCCTGTGCGTCGTGGAAGCCCGTGATGTGCAGATGGCTGTCTGCGCCCACCCAGAGCGGCTTTTCGTCGTCCACATAGGGCGTCACCGCCATGCATCCGTCCAGTTCCTCGTGGGTGAGAAAGTGGTGTATGTATTTTTTGAAGTCGTCTTCGTGGAAAATGGTGTCTACTGTGGTGAGGCAGAAAGGCTCACCCCTGAGATAGTCGGATATGGCATGCAAGGAGTGCATACTGCTTGGCGTGGTCTTGACGACAATGCGCAGTGGAGCCGTTTTCTGCAGGCAGGCCAAGGCTTGCTGCACCTCTACAAACTGCTCGTTGGTGATGACTACAATCTCGGTAGCGCCACACGCTGTGAAGATACGTATCAGTCTTTCTATCATAGGTTCACCGAGAAGGGGAACCAGCGGCTTGGGTTGTGCCACGCCCTCGTGGGACAGTCTGCTGCCTTCGCCGGCAGCAATAATTGCGAATTTCACTATTTCTTATTTAGAGAGTTTCTTACTGCAAGAAGTGGTCAACACCTCTTTATATTTATATAATGACGTGCAAAGGTACGACTTTATTTTGTAATGGCAAGCAATTTCTTCCGCTTTGTACTCTTTTTTCTGCTTTTCAGGGGCTCGTTCTGCCGGTTGGGGACTGTGTGCCGTGCGAAAAACAGACTGTGCGGAGTGCTTCTTGGGGCGTGTGTGGCAGATTTCGCACAATAGGGGAGTGCGTCTCTGTGTAGTTTGTGTGTCGGATTACAGCAGTATTCCGGTCGTATTACTCCAGTACAAGGCACTAAGTACTGCAGTACTTAGTGCGGATACTTGTCCCCGTCTGGCGGTTAGGGTGCTGTTGGCGGCACGTTTGGTGGCTGTGTGTCGGCTTGTAAGTGGAGAAAATGGTGTGAAAAGCACAGAGGAAAGGGGCGGAAATGAAAAAAGGACTGGGTCCGTTTCGCAACGTTTCCAATCCTTACTTTTCTAACTAACTTATTATCAACTATTCATTACTTTCCTATATTGCACTGCAAAATTACTGTGTTTTTGTGTATTTTAAATAGTTTCGGGCATAAAATGTAACGTAAACGTTTGCGTTTTCGGCAAAGTTTCTTAACTTTGCAAGACAAAATAATCAGCAGCAACATGAAACAACGCCGTACATCACTCAAGGACTTAGCACAGCAATTAGGCGTTAGTATAGCCACTGTTTCGCGCGCTCTTCGCAACAGCCATGAAGTGGGCGATGACATGAAGCGCCGCATACAGGCTCTGGCCAAGGAGATGAACTACCGTCCAAACCCTTTTGCGCAAAGTCTGCGCAAGGAGGCTCCACGCATCATAGGGGTGGTTGTGCCCAACCTGGTCACCCATTACTATGCCGCAGTGCTCGACGGCATTGAGGACTATGCGCGCAAAGAAGGCTACTCAGTGTTCAGCAGCAACAGTCATGAAGACCATGAACGTGAGGCCGAGGCGGTGGATAACTTCATCAGCCTGCACTGTGAGGGCATCATTGCCTGCCTGGCACAAGACACGGTGGACTATTCCCACTTTGAAGAAATACACAAGATGGGCATTCCTCTTGTGTTTTTCGCACGAACTTGCCTGCCCGAACTCTTTTCCTCGGTAGTGGCCGACGGCGATGTGGCAGCGCAGCAGGCCACCCAGCACCTCATCGATACCGGCAGCCGGCGCATTGCCTTTATTGGCGGCCCCAATCACCTTGACATGGTGCGCCGCCGCAAACACGGCTACATAGAGGCGCTCCACGAAAACCGAATCCCCGTGGACCGCACACTTGTGGTGTGCGACAAGATAGACTTCGACGTGGCCCGCGAGGCTGCACTCAAGCTCCTCAGCCGCGAAGATCGGCCCGATGCCATCCTGGCTTTCAACGACATCATCACCTATGCAGCCTTTGATGCCATCAAGACCATGAACCTCCGCATACCGGAAGACGTGGCCATCATCGGATTTACCGACGGTGACTCGGCGGCTTTCGTCACCCCTAAGCTCACCACCATCATGGACAAGGCCCATGAACAGGGGTACAAGGCGTGTGAACTCTTGCTCCGTAACATCAACGGCGACAAGAAGATTTACCGTGAGGTGGTGCCCATGACGCTCATGATACGCGACAGCAGCAACAAACGTTAACCTCCTGAAACCACAATCAACCAATGAATACCTTATTTCCAGTCCTTACATCTTGTCTGTTGATGTCCGCAGTAGTGACATCGGCAGACAATTCTTTTTATTCTACGGAAGGCAACTCTGTCACCGTGCGGGTGAAACAACCTGCCTCGCAGGCAGCCCGATTGGTGCGCCTGCAGGTGGTCGGCCCGGACATTATCCGTGTGGAAGCCACAGCCGAACAGGCTTTTCCCGCCAAGCAGAGCCTGGTCGTAGTGCCCCAACAGACCTTTACCGCCTTCTCCGTGAGTGAGTCTGGCAGTACCGTAGAGGTCAAGACGGCCCATGTCAAGGCACGGGTCGACGGCACCACAGGACGGGTTACCTTCCTTGATGCGGCCGGCCACACCCTGCTCAGCGAGGCATGTCAGGGCGGCAAGACCTTCACTCCATACCTCGTGCCTGCCGCCGACATCGGTGTGGGCAAGCTGACCGACACCCAGCGCAAGGCTTGGTCGTGGCGCATGCTCTTCGACAGTCCTGCCGATGAGGCCTTCTACGGACTGGGGCAGCACCAGGCTGAGGAACTCAACATGAAGGGGAAGAACGAGGAACTCTTCCAGTATAACACCAAGATATCGGTGCCTTTCGTGGTGAGCAACAAGGGCTACGGACTCCTGTGGGACAGTTATTCACTCTGTCGGTGGGGAAATCCCGACGACTATCTGCAACTTCAGCGGGCATTTACCCTCTATGACAAAGACGGACTGCCGGGGGCTCTCACCGGCACCTATACCGACAAGCAGGGACGTGTGGTGCAACGTCGTGAGGACTCACTCTATTTCGAGAACTCACGGGTCATCGGCAATCTGCCCAAGAACCTCCGGCTGAATGGTTCCAAGGTGGTCTACGAAGGCTTTATTGAACCCGCCCAGACCTCGCTCTATCGTTTCATTCTTTACTATGCAGGCTACATGAAAGTGTATATAGGCGGCAAGGAAGTGGTGGCGGAACGATGGCGCACGGCATGGAACCCCAACTCCTACAAGTTCACAACGCCCATCCGCCAAGGCGAACGCACGCCGATACGCATAGAGTGGAAACCCGATGGCGACGTGAGCTATTGCGGGCTGCGTGTGGCTCGTCCGCAAGACGAGACAGAGCAAAGCCGCTTGAGCGTGTGGAGCGAGATGGCACGCGACATGGACTACTACTTCATCTATGGCGGCACCATGGACGGAGTCGTCAGCGGCTACCGCACCCTGACAGGCAAGGCACAGGTCATGCCCCGTTGGGCAATGGGCTTCTGGCAGAGCCGGGAACGCTACAAGACAGCCAAGGACATTGAGAAAACGCTTGCCGAATTCCGCAAGCGGCACATACCGGTAGACAACATCGTGCAAGACTGGAACTATTGGAAGGACGACCAATGGGGCAGTCACCAGTTTGACACCTCACGCTATCCCGATCCGCAGGCCATGCTCGACAGTGTGCATGCCATGCACGGCCGCTTCATGATCAGCGTGTGGCCCAAGTTCTATAGCAACACTGCCAACTACAAGGCGCTCGACGCCCATGGCTGGATGTATCGCCAGGCGGTGAAAGACTCCATTCGCGACTGGGTGGGACCGGGCTATGTGGGGTCCTTCTACGATGCCTATGCCGACGGCGCACGCAAGCTTTTCTGGCAACAGATGGACGAAAACCTCTACACCAAGTACCGCCAGGGCATTGATGCCTGGTGGATGGACGCCTCGGAACCCAATGTGCGCGACTGTACGCCCATCGACTATCGCAAGGCGTTGTGCGGTCCAACGGCCCTCGGCTCGAGTACCGAATACTTCAATGCCTACGCCCTTGTCAATGCCGATGCCATCTATAACGGACAGCGCTCGGTGAATCCCGACAAGCGCGTGTTCCTGCTGACGCGCAGCGGCTTTGCCGGTCTGCAACGCTACAGCACTGCCTCGTGGAGTGGCGACATAGGCACCCGATGGGAAGACATGCGTGCACAGATGACGGCAGGCATGAACTATTCGTTGAGCGGCATTCCGTTCTGGGGCATGGACCAGGGCGGATTCTGTGTGGAAAACCGCTATGTCAACGCTCAGAAGGTGTGGAACAAGACGCGGCATGAGAACGATGACCTGAAGGAATGGCGCGAGTTGCAGACCCGATGGCACCAGTTCGGTTGTTTTGTGCCCATCTTCCGCACCCACGGACAGTGGCCGCAACGGGAAGTGTGGAACATAGCTCCCGAGGGGCATCCCGCCTACGAGAGCATTGTCTGGTACGACCGGCTGCGCTACAGGCTGATGCCCTATCTTTACAGCATGGCAGGATGGGCCCATTTCCACGATTATACGCTGATGCGTGCCCTGGTGATGGACTTCACTGCCGATGCCCGCGTCAACGACGTGAAAGACCAGTGGATGTTCGGCCCTGCCTTCATGGCATGTCCGGTGGGCTACTACAAGGCTCGCCAGCGTGAGGTCTATCTGCCCAAGGACAACTTGTGGTATGACCTTTATTCAGGCACTGCCTACCGTGGCGGACAGTCCATCGTGGCGGCTGCTCCCTATGAGCGCATGCCGGTCTTTGTCAGAGGCGGTGCCATAGTGCCGTTCGGTCCCGAGATGGAATGGAGTGACGAGAAGCCTGCCGAGCTCATCAACCTGTATGTTTATGCCGGCCACGACGGACAGTTTGAACTCTATGAAGACGAGAACACCAACTATAATTATGAGCGTGGCGACTATTCCACCATTCTCTTCACCTACAACGACAAGACTCGTAGGCTCACTGTCGGGCCTCGCAAGGGCGTTTTCAAGGGCATGCTCCGTAAACGCCGTTTCAACGTGGTGCTTGTTTCGGAAGACAGGAAGACGCCTCTTAATCTTGAAAACCCAAGGGGAAAACTCGTGAAATATTCGGGCAAGGCCCTCACCGTGAAACTCTAAAATCTACTCATGAACATGAAAAAACAAGCTGTTCTGACCATGTGCCTCCTGCTGGTCGCACTTGGTGCCCTGGCCAGAGAGCGTTTGCTCTTTGATGCCGACTGGCTTTTTACGCTCAATCCCAAGGGGAAACAAGTGGAGCGTGCCGATTTCGACGATGCCAAGTGGCGGCGTCTCACCTTGCCGCACGACTGGGCAGTGGAAGGAAGTTTTTCGGCATCCAATGCGTCGGGAGCCGGTGGCGGTGCGCTGCCGGGCGGCATGGGATGGTATCGCAAGCATTTCAAGGTATCGACAGGGGAGAAATATGACAAGTATTTCATCGAGTTCGATGGTGTATACATGAACTCCTCGGTCTACATCAATGGTCATCTGCTCGGCACACGTCCCTATGGCTACAGCAGTTTCGAGTATGACCTGACCCCTTACCTCAACAGAAACGGTGACAATGTGATAGCCGTCAAGGTGGACAACACCGACCAGCCCAATAGCCGGTGGTACAGTGGCTGTGGCATATACCGCCATGTGTGGCTCACCAAGACTGCTGACGTACATGTGGCACATTGGGGCACGCACGTGCAGCCGGCGGTAGACGGAAAACGGGGCAGGGTGAATGTCACCGTTACCGTGGCGGCTGAGGCATCGTCAGTGGGCAAGCGCATCACGGTGCGCAACACATTGCTCGACGCTCAAGGCAAGGTGGTGGCTCGGGGAACCTCCCGGACGAAAGTGGACAACCAGTCGGACGTGACGCAAACTCTTGCCCTTGGCAATCCGCATCTGTGGTCTGTGGAACGTCCTTATATCTATAAGGTGAAGACCGAACTGCTCAGTGAGGGGAGGGTGGTAGACACCTACCTCACCACAACCGGCTTCCGCTCTTTCCGCTTCGACGCCGACCATGGATTCTTTCTCAACGGCAAGCCCATGAAGCTCAACGGGGTTTGCGAACACCATGACTTCGGTTGTCTCGGTGCAGCCCTTAGCGAAGATGCCATGCACCGCAAACTGTTGATGCTCAAGCGTATGGGATGCAATGCGCTGAGGTGCTCGCACAATCCTCCAGCTCCCGAACTGCTCAACATGTGCGACACGATGGGGTTTGTGGTGATGGACGAGTCGTTTGACATGTGGCGGCGCCGAAAGACCAAGAACGACTATGCCCGGTTCTTTGACAAATGGTATGAACGCGACCTGGCCGACCTGGTGGTGCGCGACCGCAACCATCCTTCCGTCATGATCTGGAGCATCGGCAATGAGGTGCTCGAGCAGTGGTCGAGTGCCAGCGCCGACAATCTCACGCTTGAACAGGCCAATTTGATACTCAACATGGGCCATGACCCTTCAACGCTTGCCAACGACAAGACGCTCAGTGTCAACTCTCTGCTCACCCAAAGGCTGGCGGAAGTTATTCACAAGTATGACACGACACGGCCCATCACGGCAGGCTGCAATGAGCCCAAGCCCACGAACCACCTGTTCAAGAGTGGTGCCATAGACATCATAGGATTCAACTATCATGACCAGAATGTGAAGGACTTCAGGAAAAACTTCCCCGGCAAGCCTTTCCTCTTCACCGAGAGCGTGTCTGCCCTTCAGTCGCGTGGCTACTACACCATGCCGAGCGACTCCGTGATTCTCTCGCCTTCGCGTTGGGACAGGCCGTGGAACGATCCGTCCTATCAGTGCAGCAGCTACGATAACCAGCATGCTCCATGGGGCACCAGTCATGAACATTCGCTCGACGTGGTGAAGCATACGCCTTTCTGCAGCGGCCAGTTTCTGTGGACAGGTTACGACTATATAGGCGAGCCTACCCCCTACGGCTATCCGTCACGAAGCAGTTATTTCGGCGTGATAGACCTTGCCGGTTTCCCGAAAGATGCTTACTGGCTCTACAAGAGCGAATGGTCAAATGAACCGGTGCTGCATCTGTTTCCTCACTGGAACTGGATAGACGGGCAGACGGTTGACCTTTGGTGCTATTACAATCAGGCCGACGAGGTGGAACTCTTTGTCAATGGCGTGAGTGCCGGAGTCAGAAAGAAGGCCGACAGCCATCAGTTCCACGTGATGTGGCGTGTGGTTTATCATCCGGGAACCATCTGTGTGGTGGCGAGAAAGAATGGAAAAGAAGTGAGACGGCAGACCGTTCGCACTGCTGGCGCGCCCCATCATCTGCGCTTCACACCCGAACAAAAAGAGCTGAAAGCCGACGGCAAAAGCCTTTGTTTCGTGCAGGTTGAGGTGGTAGACATGGAAGGCAATCTCTGTCCACATGCCGAAAACCAACTCTATTTCAGCGTGGACGGTCCAGCCCGGATTGCAGGAGTGGACAACGGCAATGCCGCTTCGATGGAGAGATTCAAGGACAACAAGCGCAAGGCTTTTGCGGGCAAGTGCCTGGTAGTGCTGCAAAGCACGGGAGAGAAAGGACAGATTGCCCTTTCTGCCAAGGGAATAGACTTGCAGGAGTCCCGGATTTTAGTGGAAACCAAATGACATTAAGAATATGAATAGACTATCATTGCTTATCTTGGGAGTTGCCTTCACCTTTATTGGTAAGGCCGAGGTCCCTCTTGTTTGGCAGTCGGACAGTGCCCATATCCGTATGGACGAGTTGAAACGGGCTTATATCTCGCCCAAGAGAATCGTGTGGTCAAAAGGACTGACCAACACGGACGTGCTTCTCCAACGGGGCACCGGACAGACCGAAATGGGCAGGCGGAATACGGCACTGATGAAGTCGGGCGAAACCGATACGGCATCTGTCATCTTTGATTATGGCAGAGAACTGCATGGCGGGGTGCAGCTCGTGATGGGCAGCAGTTCCAGGCGCATGCCGTCAAAAGTGCGTATCCGCTTCGGCGAGTCGGTGCAAGAGGCTTGCAGCGAGCCGTGCAACAGCGAGTGGAAGATGGGGTTCAGCACGGACGACCACGCCATGCGTGACATTGTGATGGACATTCCGCGCGACGGAAAGATAGAAATAGGCAACACTGGTTTCCGCTTTGTGCGCATCGACCTGCTGCAACCCAACACCCAAATCTCACTCCGCGAGGCAACGGCCGTTTTCCGCTATCGCGACATGCCCTACGTTGGCTCTTTCAAGTGCGACGACGAACGGCTGAACAAAATATGGATGACAGGTGCCTACACCGTGCATCTCAATGCACAGGAATATATATGGGACGGCATCAAGCGCGACCGACTGGTATGGTTGGGCGACATGCATCCAGAAGTATCTACCTTCAGTGCCGTGTTTGGCTATAACGATGTGATTCCCAAGAGCCTTGATTTGGCTTGCAAGCAGTTTCCGCTGCCATCGTGGATGAACAACATGACGTCTTATTCCATGTGGTATCTCATCATTCAATGGGAATGGTATCTGCAGAATGGTGACAGACAGTTCCTGGAGAAACACCGCCCCTACATACTGGGACTCATAGACCGTTTTGTGGATACTGTGGACGAAAAAGGGAAAATCAACGGCAACTACTTCCTTGACTGGCCCTCGTCGCCTAACAAGAAAGGGGTGGAAGGTGGCGTCAGGGCACAGCTTGTATGGGCCATGAAAGACGCACTGCGCATTTGCCAAGTGTTTGGCGAGCAGGAATATGCTGCCAAGTGCCAGCGTATCATCGACATAGAGATGAAGCATCGCCCCGAGCACAACAATCTGAAGCAGGCTGCTGCCTTGATGGCCTTGGCAGGTTTGCTCAAGCCGGAGCCAACCTTCAACAAGATTCTGTCGAAGGGCCATGCCGACGGCTTCTCCACTTTCTATGGCTACTATATTCTGGAGGCTGAGGCTATGGCGGGCGCTTATGATGAGGCTCTCAGCGTCATATCCGATTATTGGGGTGGCATGCTCGACATGGGGGCCACCACTTTTTGGGAAGACTTCGCCTTGGACTGGAAGAAGAACACCAACCCGATAGACCAGTTGGGCGACAGGAACAAGAAGAACATACACGGCGACTTCGGCGGCTACTGCTATCCCGGATTCCGTTGCAGTCTTTGTCATGGATGGGCAAGCGGTCCAACGGCTTGGCTTTCGCACCATGTTCTTGGAGTGGAAATACTCGAACCGGGATGCAAGGCGCTCAGGATTACGCCCCACTTGGGACATTTGAAGTGGGTCGAGGGTACCTATCCCACACCATTCGGACCTGTGAAGATAAGGCATGAAAAACGGACTGACGGAACCATAGCCACTTCTGTTGATGCACCGAAAGAGATTCGCATCGTTCAGTAGTGCGTATAGGGCTTGCACGTATAGTCTCCTGCAGGGTTGGGAGTGCGCTCACTTGTTTTGCCCTACATTCCGTGAAAGACAGGCTGTGGCTCTGTAAAGCACAAGGAAAAAAGTTCATCCGCGATTTGGAGTGATAGGCGTGGAACCAATGTCTGGATTGAAATAAACCGGACAGAAAGTTCTGTTCTTACCGGAACTTGGACTCTTGTCGTCTTGGCGAATTACTGTTTCTTGCGCGCGCACGTGCGCAAGAAAAGTTTTTCGTCTTTCCTCCACTATCTATCACTTTTCTTGTTGTCTGACATTATTCGGTTGACTGTAAGTGTGATAGGTGGAGTGATGGATGCATGATAGATGCGTGATAGATAGTTTAATATCTGTCACTTTTATCAACTATCCACCGTTTGCCAAGTTCAAGTGATATGCCCAAAATCAGTTTCGCTGCCTGTGCACTCATTGCCACTGCCGTGGGCAATGAGTGCACAGACAGTGGAACCAAGCCTTAGTCTGCCACTAATACTTCATTAGTCTGCCACTAATACTTCATTAGTCTGCCACTAATACTTCATTAGTCTGCCACTAATACTTCATTAGTCTGCCA